>NZ_JBLKDI010000003.1:0-475659 GCF_047530715.1 Enterobacter sp. 04-C-12-SI-ECC | reverse complement strand
CGGTGGCAGGAGAAATGCCGAACTGACGGCAGAGGAAACGGATGTTCGCCCCGTCCTGCGAGGCGAACAGCACAAACTCGGTACGTAATGACATGGTATCTCTCGCATCCCAGGGCATAAGTGACTCCATAAACGGGTTCTTATGCCTCAGTTGTAAGTGTCTACCATGTCCCCGAACAAGTGTTCACTATGTCCCCGGACCGTACACCAATGGGGCGAGGGGGTTGTTCCGTGCTCAGATGATTTTACGCGCCACCTTCAGGACTGGGTCCTGTTGAAGCTGTCTCCATGCGGCGGTGACGGTTTCAGGGAATTCAACGTGGGCGATAAAATCCCGCCCGGCCGGGCCATAGCCGTTAACGTCATCATACAGGCGCGGCTGTTCCCCCATAACCAGTGAAAGATAACGGTCAACGGGCCACAGTCCGGCGTTGCCCCCACTAAACTCCACGCCCTCTGTGCCGTTTTGCAGCACTGGCGTAAACCCGGGATGGCTGATCCACTGCGGTGATGCGGGTTCATCGCGGCACACGCGGGCAAACGTCGCCATCGTGCGGCGCTGCATCGTTGGGTCCTGCACCACCAGCACGCGCCCGCTTGTCCGCTGACGCTCTTTCAGCATGTTCCAGCTAAAACGCGCGTTTTCACCGCAGTTGGTGGAGCGATCTTCAACCCACAGGCGCGCCTCGGGGATCTGCCAGAACGCCCGCGCAACGTCGGCAAGAATGCTCGCTTCGGCCCGCCCTTCGACTTGTAAGGTGTGATAACGCGGATGATTGCCGATAGCTGAATATAAAAACGCTGTTGAATGACCAATACCGCCGCTAATCAGGAGCGGGATTTCTCGCTGCGCGGCAATACGGCAGGCTGCCTCAATGGTCGGGATCACCGCGTTCCCTGCCAGAATTACCGCATCGACGTCCGGGGGCTGGCGGCTGCCGCTCAGGTCATCCTGCGCCAGCCATTCACCGACAGTATTAATGGCCGCCAGTGTGGCATCCGGCAGGATGGGAAAATGGGTCTGTTCCATGATGAACTCCTTCTCGCTATCCCTGCAGGGTAGCGACTTCAGGTTCTCAACACAACGGCGACATCGGGCCGCTCTTTTTCCTTAAATTTCTCTCGTACATTTGATTAACATGCGCAAATCATATTCACTTGAATTATCATTTGCGGCAGACGTAGAATCGCTAGCCCGCTAATTATTCAATCATTTCTAAGGTAATGACGTTATGCGCCTGCCCGAACGCGACCCTTATGCTCCTCGCGAGTGGCAGCCCCATGAGAAACCCGCCCTGCTGGGTTCGCCTTCCACTCCCGAGCACAGTACGCCAAAACGCCTCGCCTATGGCGTCGTTGGGCTGCTGGTTTGCCTGACGGGGGCACTGGGCAATGCGGTGGTTACCGCCAACCTGCAAAACCTGCAGGGAACCTTCGGGGCCTGGTCGACCGAAATCGCCTGGCTGCCCGCAGTCTATGTGATGACCAACATCTCCATTAACCTGCTGCTGGTCAAATTTCGTCAACAGTACGGCCTGCGCGCCTTTACGGAAGGTTTTCTGGTGCTTTACGTGCTGGTCACCTTTTTCCACCTGTTCGTTAACGACCTCAGCTCCGCGCTGATGGTACGCGCCGCGCACGGGATGGTGGCCGCCGCGCTCAGCTCGCTGGGGATTTACTACCAAATCCAGGCCTGGCCTGCGAAGCATCGCCTGAAGGCGCTTACCATCGGGATCACCGGATCGTCGCTCGCTATTCCGCTGGCGCGTCTGTTTTCCACTGAGCTTCTCCAGCTGGACGAGTGGCGCGGGCTCTATTTCTTTGAACTGGGGCTGGCGCTGATCTCCCTGGCCTGCGTAATCGGCTTAAAACTGCCGCCGGGTGACCGACGCAAGGTCTTCGAGAAGAAAGACTTTGTCACCTTCTTTTTACTGGCTCCCGGAATGGCCCTGCTCTGCGCCGTGCTCTCTTTAGGCCGTCTTGACTGGTGGTTCGAGGCGCCGTGGATCGGCTGGTCGCTGGCGCTATCGCTGGTGCTGATTGTTTCCGCCATCGTGTTTGAACATAACCGCGCCAACCCGCTGCTGAACACCCGCTGGCTGTCGAGCGGCAGCATCGTTCGCCTGGGGCTGATCATGCTGCTGATCCGCATCGTGCTGGCGGAGCAAAATACCGGCGTCATCGGCTGGCTGCAGTACGTGGGGTTACAGAATGAGCAGATGACCCATCTGGCGTGGTCCATTTTCGCCGGGATCGTCTGCGGGATCGTCACCAGTTGCCTCACCATCAAGCCCACAAAGCTGGCGTGGCCGATTATCACCTCTCTGGCGCTGATGATTGTTGCCTCGCTGCTGGACAGCCAGTCCAATAACCTGACCCGCCCGGATCAGCTGATGGTCAGCCAGTTCCTGCTGGGCTTCGGCAGCGCCTTCTTCCTGGCGCCCGCCATGCTGGCCGCCATTGGCGGGGTAATTGCCGACCCGCGTAACCTGGTCAGCTTTTCGGTCATGTTTGGCATGAGCCAGAACCTCGGCGGCCTGCTGGGATCGGCGATTCTCGGCACCTTCCAGACCTGGCGCGAGAAATACCACTCCAGCCTGCTGGCGGATCAGCTCACCACGCTTAACCCGCTGGTCAACGAGCGGATTCAGCTTTATACCCAGATGTATAAAAGCCTGATTGGCGACAGTACGCTGCTGGGAACGCAGGCCATTACCCAGCTACAGACGGTGACCACCCTTGAGGCAAATATTCTGGCCTATAACGATACTTATCTGCTGACGGCAAGCATCGCTGCCGCCACGCTGGTCTGGATTTTATGGCGCTTGCTGCGCCTGCGCATTACTGCCCGTATGGCGCTGAAGAACGCCACCGGCAACAAATAATTGTAATATTTCTGGAGAGTTTATGAGTCAGCAGGATGCCGCCAAAGAGCAGGCCAACACCCGCAAAAATGTGCGCATTGTTTCCGTTTTCACCGCCGCTGCCATCGGTATTGTCGGCGTGCTGGTCATTCTTTACGCCTGGCAGCTGCCGCCGTTTACCCGCCACGCGCAGTTTACTGACAACGCCTACGTGCGCGGCCAGACGACGTTCATCAGCCCCCAGGTAAACGGCTATATCACCGAGGTGAAGGTTCAGGACTTTGTGCAGGTCAAAAAAGGCGATCTGCTGTTGCAGATCGATGACCGCATCTATCGTCAGCGCGTCCATCAGGCCGAGGCGCAGCTGGCGATGAAAATTGCCGCGCTGAATAACAACCTGCAGCAGCGGAAAAGCGCCGAAGCGACCATTGCCAAAAATGAAGCCGCGCTGAAAAATGCCCGCGCCCAGAGCCTGAAAACCCAGGCGGATTTAAAGCGCGTGAAGGATCTGACGGCGGATGGGTCGCTTTCCATTCGTGAGCGCGATGCCGCGCTGGCCAGTGCGGCTCAGGGCAGCGCAGATATCGACCAGGCGAAAGCCTCGCTTGAGATGTCGCGTCAGGATCTGCAGACGGTGATTGTGAACCGCGGCGCGCTGGAGGCAGATGTTGAAAACGCCAAAGCGGCGCTGGAGCTGGCGCAGATTGACCTGCAAAACACCCGCATTATCGCCCCGCGCGACGGCCAGCTCGGCCAGATTGCCGTGCGTCTCGGCGCGTACGTGACCGCCGGAACGCACCTCACTACGCTGGTACCGCCGCAGCACTGGGTGATTGCCAACATCAAAGAGACCCAGCTGGCGGAGCTGCGCGTCGGTCAGCCGGTGAAGTTTACCGTCGATGCCTTAAACAACAAAGCGTATCAGGGCCGCGTAGAGAGCATCTCGCCGGCGACCGGGGTTGAATTCAGCGCGATTACACCGGACAACGCCACCGGCAACTTTGTCAAAATCGCCCAGCGCATTCCGGTGCGCATTGAGGTGCTCGGTAAGCCTGAAGATTCCGCGCTGCTGCGTCCGGGTATGTCGGTACAGGTGACGATTGATACGCGGGAGGCGAAGTGATGATCCTTCGCCCGATAGCCGCGCTGGTGGGGGCGCTCATGCTGGCCGGATGCCAGTCCGTTGACGTCAAGCCGGCGCAGCCGACCCTGCAAATTCCGGCTCAATGGCGCGCCGTCTCAGGGCCAACCAGCCCGACGGAACAGCTCTGGTGGCGCAATTTTCATGACAACAACCTCAACCGCTATGTGGACCAGGCGCTAAAAAATAACAGCGATGTGCTGATCGCGCGGGAACGAATTAACGAGTATCAGGCGCGGGTCTTTGCCGCCGACGGCAGCCTGTTTCCTTCGCTCGACGCGGGCGTAACCGGGACGCGCGCCCGTTCTCAATCCGCCGCCACCGGGCTTCCGGTTTACAGCACACTGTACAGAGGCAGCCTGACGGCGAGCTATGATGTTGATATCTGGGGCGTCAACCGCAGCACGGCCAATGCCGCCGAAGCCTCGCTGGAGGCGCAAAAAGCCGCCGCCGCGGCTGCGGATCTCACCGTCGCCTCGTCCGTTGCCTCCGGGTACATCACCCTGCTCTCGCTTGATGAACAGCTGCGCGTGACCGAATCCACGCTGAAATCGCGCGAAGAGGCGTTTAATCTTGCCAAACGCCAGCTTGAGACGGGCTACAGTTCGCGCCTGGAGCTGATGCAGTCGGATTCCGAGCTTCGCTCAACGCGAGCGCAGGTGCCCGTGCTGCGGCATCAGATTGCGCAGCAGGAGAATGCCCTGAGCCTGCTGCTGGGAAGCAATCCCGGTGCGGTGGCGCGTAGCGAAAGCTTTGCGGCGCTGACGCCGCTCACGCTGCCGTCACAGCTGCCCTCCACGCTCCTGAATCGTCGGCCGGATATCGTGCAGGCCGAGCGACAGCTGGTCGCGGCTGATGCCTCGCTTGCCGCGTCACGCGCCAGCCTGCTGCCGTCGATCAACCTGACCGCAACCGGATCGATCCAGGATCGCACCCTTTCCGGCCTGCTGGATAACCCGCTCCAGCTCTGGAGCGCAGGCGGCAGCATTCTCGCCCCGCTGCTGAACCGCCAGGCGCTGAACGCGCAGGTGGATATTTCCCAGTCCCAGCGTAACCAGGCGCTGTATGCGTATGAAAAAACCGTGCGTAACGCGTTTGCCGAAGTGAACAACAGCCTTGATGCCATTACGCGCTATCAGGAACAGCTGACGGAGCTGCTTGCCCAGCAGGATGTGGCCCGGGAGACTCTGCGCATTGCGCAGAACCGCTATCGCAACGGTTATTCATCCTATCTTGACGTGCTGGACGCGCAGCGCACGCTGTACTCGGTCCAGACCAGCGTGGTGCAGGTCAAAAATAACCTGCTGCTGGCGCAGATTGATTTGTATAAAGCGCTGGGCGGAGGATGGGTCAGTGCCTGATAACCTGCCCGGTGGTGCTTTGCTTACCGGACCTGCATTTCGCACCCGGCAATCCCTCTTAAGGAGTCAGTCTATGCAACAACAATGGTCTGCAGTAGATAATTACATGATTTCTTCGCTTATCCCTGAGGATGAGGTTCTTCAGAAGGTTCTTGAAAACAACAAACGCGCCGGGCTACCCGAACACGATGTTGCGGCCAATCAGGGGCAGCTGCTGGCGCTGTTCGTGCGAATGACGCAGGCAAGACGCATTCTTGAGATCGGGACGCTGGGCGCCTATAGCTCAATCTGGATGGCGCGCGCCCTGCCGCCGGACGGAAAGCTGGTTACGCTCGAGGCTGACCCGACGCATGCCGATGTTGCCCGCCAGAATATTCGCCTCGCGGGGCTGAACGATCGTATTGAATTAATTGAAGGCCCGGCGCTGAACTCGCTGGAGAATTTCGGTGACGTTCCGCCGTTCGACCTGATCTTTATTGATGCCGATAAGCCAAACAATCCCGGCTATCTGGAGTGGGCACTGCACTATTCCCGTCCCGGCACGGTGATTATCGGCGATAACGTGGTCCGCGACGGCGAGGTCATTAACGGGCAAAGCGACGACGCGCGCGTGCTGGGCGTGCGGCGTTTTATCGAGATGACGGGGGATAACCCGCGCTTAACCGCCACCGCACTGCAAACGGTGGGGGTTAAGGGATGGGATGGGTTTACGCTGGCGATTGTGAATGGGTGAAGGCATCAGCCCGACCCTCTCCCTGTGGGAGAGGGAGAAAACCGGGCAAGGACGTTAAGCGGAAATCTGCTCCATCGCCTGCAATATACGTTTATCCGAAATCGGATACGGCGTACCGAGCTGTTGAGCAAAGAAGCTGACGCGCAGCTCCTCGATCATCCAGCGGATCTCCTGCACATCTTCATCGTCGCGGCGCGCCGGCGGCAGCTTGTTTAACCACTGCTGCCACGCCTGCTGCACGCTTTCGACCTTCAGCATCTGCGCGCGATCGCGGTGCGGATCGATCGCCATTTTCTCCAGACGTTTTTCAATCGCCTGCAGATAGCGCAGCGTATCGCCCAGACGCTTAAAGCCGTTGCCTGTGACAAAGCCGCGGTACACCAGTCCCGCCATCTGCGCCTTCACGTCCGACAGCCCCAGCGCCATGGTCATATCCACGCGCCCCTTCAGGCGCTTGTTGATGTTGAACACGGCGGTGAGGATCTGCTCGACCTGTTTGGCTATCTCCACCACGGTGTCGTTCAGCTCCGCGCGCACCTTTTCATGAAGCTGAGCAAAGCCCTCTTCCGTCCAGACCGGGCCGCCCGCTTCGTGAATGAGTTTGTCCACGCCGCAGGAGATGCAGTCGTCAATCAGATCCAGCACTTTGCCGTACGGGTTAAAGTAGAGCCCCAGCTTGGCTTTGTTCGGCAGCTTCTCGTGCAGATACTTGATCGGCGACGGGATGTTGAGCAGCAGCAGGCGGCGCAGCCCGCGCCACATCATCTGCTGCTGTTCCTGCGGGTTATCAAACAGTTTGATCGCCACGCTGTCACGTTCGTCCACCAGCGCCGGCCAGGCTTTGACCTTATAGTTGCCGCGCTTCTGCTCGTAGCTTTCCGGAAGCTGGCCAAAGCTCCAGATATGCAGCCCGCTCTGCTCGATGCCGTCGTCCGCCACCGCAGAAAGCGTCTCCTGAACTTTGCCTTTCAGCGCCTCTTTCAGCTCGCTGAGGGAACGCCCTTCCAGCAGCTTTTTGTTTTTATCATCCACCACGCGGAAGCTGATTTTCAGGTGATCGGGCACCTGATCCCAGTTCCAGTCTTCGCGGTCGATGGTGGTGCCGGTCATGCGGCGGAACTCACGCTCCAGCGCGTCCAGCAGCGGCAGTTCCAGCGGCGTGACGCGGCCCAGAAACGCTTCCGCATAATTTGGCGCTGGCACAAAATTGCGCCGCACCGGTTTGGGCAGGGATTTGATCAGCGCAATCACCAGCTCGCGGCGCAGGCCGGGAATTTGCCACTCAAACCCGCTCTCGTCGACCTGGTTCAACAGCGGCAGCGGAATGTGGACGGTTACGCCGTCCGCGTCGGTGCCCGGTTCAAACTGGTAGGTCAGACGCAGCTTGAGGTTGCCCTGATGCCAGAAGTTCGGGTAGTCGAGCTTGCTGACCGACTCCGCCCCCTCTTTAATCAGCATGCTCTTTTCGAAGTTGAGCAGGTCCGGCGTCGCTTTGCTGGCCTTCTTCCACCAGCTGTCAAAGTGGCGGGCGGAGATAACATCATGGCTGATGCGCTGGTCGTAAAACTCAAACAGCGCCTCATCGTCCACAAGAATGTCGCGGCGTCGGGACTTGTGCTCAAGCTCTTCCACCTCGGCGCGCAGCTTCAGATTTTCACGGAAGAACGCGTGGCGCGTCTGCCAGTCCCCCTCCACCAGCGCGTGGCGGATAAACAGCTCGCGGCTGAGCGCCGGATCGATCTGGCTGTAGTTGACCTTACGCGCGGCGACCACCGGCAGGCCGTAAACAGTCACTTTTTCGGTCGCCATCACCGCGCCCTGCGCGCGCTCCCAGTGAGGCTCGCTGTACGAGCGTTTCAGCAGGTGCTGCGCCACCGGCTCAACCCATTCCGGGTCGATGCGCGCGGCAATGCGCCCCCACAGGCGGCTGGTTTCCACCAGCTCCGCGACCATGGTCCACTTCGGCGGCTTCTTGAACAAGCCGGAACCCGGGAAGATGGAGAAACGCGCGTTACGCGCGCCGGTATATTCCTGCTTATCCGCATCCTTCATCCCGATATGGGACAGCAGGCCAGTCAGCAGCGCGATATGAATTTCGCGGTACTCCGCCGGTTCACTGTTCACCGGAATGCCCAGCTCTTTCACCACCTGGCGCAGCTGGGTGTAGATATCCTGCCATTCACGCACGCGCAGGTAGTTAAGGAAATCCACGCGGCACTGGCGGCGGAACTGGTTCGAGGAGAGCGCTTTCTGCTGCTCGCCGAGGTAGTTCCACAGGTTCACAAAGGCGAGGAAATCGGACTCTTTGTCGTGGAAGCGACGGTGCTTTTCGTCCGACGCCTGCTGTTTGTCCATCGGACGCTCGCGCGGGTCCTGAATGGAGAGCGCCGAGGTGATGATCATCGCCTCGCGCACGCAACCGTGCTTTTGCGCTTCCAGCACCATGCGCGCCAGGCGCGGGTCGACCGGCAGCTGGCTGAGCTGGCGGCCCAGCGGTGTCAGCTTATAGATGCTCGCCTGTTCGTCGGTGGTAATCGCCCCGAGTTCTTCCAGCAGACGCACGCCGTCCTGAATGTTGCGCTTGTCCGGCGCTTCCACAAACGGGAATGCCGCGATGTCGCCCAGCCCCAGCGCGGTCATCTGCAGGATAACGGACGCCAGGTTGGTGCGCAGAATTTCCGGGTCGGTAAACTCCGGGCGCGACAGGAAATCGTCTTCGGAATAGAGACGAATACAGATCCCTTCCGACACGCGGCCGCAGCGGCCCTTACGCTGGTTAGCGGAAGCCTGGGAGACCGGCTCAATCGGCAGGCGCTGAACCTTGGTGCGGTAGCTGTAGCGGCTGATGCGCGCCGTGCCCGGGTCGATCACGTATTTAATCCCCGGTACGGTCAGCGAGGTCTCCGCCACGTTGGTCGCCAGCACGAT
The DNA here is from genome assembly GCF_047530715.1 of Enterobacter sp. 04-C-12-SI-ECC. Classification (NCBI taxonomy): domain Bacteria; kingdom Pseudomonadati; phylum Pseudomonadota; class Gammaproteobacteria; order Enterobacterales; family Enterobacteriaceae; genus Enterobacter; species Enterobacter sp. 04-C-12-SI-ECC. The sequence goes on along the minus strand of NZ_JBLKDI010000003.1, from coordinate 466,632 downwards.
GCGGCGTCCGCTGTGTGGCTGGAAGACGCGGTTTTGCTCGCTGTTCGACAGGCGCGCGTACAGCGGCAGGATCTCGGTGTGGCGCAGGTCGCGCTTGCTGAGCGCATCGGCGGTATCGCGAATTTCGCGCTCGCCGCTCATGAAGATCAGGATGTCGCCCGCGCTCTCGTTGCCCAGTTCGTCAACAGCGTCGAAGATGGCCTGCAGCTGATCGCGCTCGGTATCATCCGCCTCTTCCACAATCGGGCGATAGCGCACTTCCACGGGATAGGTGCGGCCCGACACTTCAATAATCGGCGCATTGTTGAAGTGTTTTGAGAAGCGCTCCGGGTCGATGGTCGCGGAGGTAATGATGATTTTCAGATCAGGGCGACGCGGCAGCAGCTCTTTAAGATAGCCAAGCAGGAAGTCGATGTTCAGGCTGCGCTCGTGCGCTTCATCGATGATGATGGTGTCGTACTGCATCAGCAGGCGGTCCTGCTGTATTTCCGCCAGCAGGATACCGTCCGTCATCAGCTTGACCATGGTGTTGTCGCTGACGTGGTCGCTGAATCGCACCTTGTAGCCGATGCAGCCGCCCGGCTCCGTCTGCAGCTCTTCGGCAATACGGTTCGCCACGGTGCGCGCCGCCAGACGACGCGGCTGGGTGTGGCCAATCAGCCCCTTCACCCCGCGGCCCAGCTCCATGCAGATTTTCGGCAGCTGGGTGGTTTTACCTGAACCGGTTTCCCCCGCGACAATCACCACCTGGTGATCGCGGACGGCCTCAAGGATGTCCTGTTTCTTCTGGCTGACGGGCAGGTTTTCCGGGTAGGTGATCGCCGGACGCGCGGCTTCGCGCAGCACAACCTTCCCTGCCGCCTGTTCAATCTCTTTGGCCATCTCCTGGTAAATGGCCTGTTGTGCATCAGGATTTTTAACCTTCTTCACGCCGTGCAGCCGGCGGGAAAACCGCTGTTTATCGCGCAGCATCAGGGAATCAAGCTGTTGCAGGAGCATCGGAAAGGTGATTTTGGGTTGTTCTGTCATAGCGTTAACGGGCAGTGCTCTGCCGGATAAAATCTCTTTTTAATGATTGCTATAGAGTACCACATTGACGCTTTTAGCGCCTTATTCAAAAAATTCGAACATAGGCTTCGATATATTGCGCTATCTCTGTGGCAGGATTGTGAATAAAGTGTCAACAAGCAACGGGGCACCCCCCTTCAATCAAATGCAACAACAGGAATCACCCATGAGCAAAGTATTAGTTTTGAAATCCAGTATTCTGGCAGGGTACTCTCAGTCTGGTCAGCTGTCTGATTACTTCGTTGAACAGTGGCGTGAACAGCATTCTGCGGACGAAATCACCGTGCGTGACCTGGCAGCAAACCCTATTCCTGTCCTGGACGGCGAGCTGGTTGGCGCGCTGCGCCCAAGCGATGCGCCACTGTCCCCGCGTCAGCAGGAAGCCCTGGCCCTGTCCGACGAGCTGATTGCTGAGCTGCAGGCGCACGACGTTATCGTCATCAACGCCCCAATGTACAACTTCAACATTCCTACCCAGCTGAAGAATTACTTCGACCTGGTGGCGCGCGCTGGCGTAACCTTCCGCTACACCGAGAACGGCCCGGAAGGTCTGGTAAAAGGCAAGCGTGTGATCGTCCTGACCAGCCGTGGCGGTATCCATAAAGATACCCCAACTGACCTGGTTGCGCCGTACCTGAGCCTGTTCCTGGGCTTCATCGGCATTACCGACGTGAACTTTGTGTTCGCGGAAGGCATCGCTTACGGTCCTGAAGTGGCGACCAAAGCGCAGACCGACGCGAAAGCCGCCATCGACAGCCTGGTAGCCGCGTAAGATTTCCCCCTCTCACCGCCCGGTGGGAGGGTTTTTCTTTTCCCCGCATTTCGCTATCATCCGCATCCACTCTCCAGCCGGTCGGCCTGATGTCTGCGATTATCGATTCTTTTATTGCCCCACCGTGTCACGACGACATTGAGATCCTCTGGCAGGATGAACATCTGCTGCTGATTAATAAACCCTCTGGCCTGCTCAGCCTCTCGGGCAAAAACCCGCAAAACCTCGATTCTGTCCATTATCGTCTGGTCCAGACGTTCCCCGGCTGCACGCTGGTACATCGTCTGGATTTCGGCACGTCCGGGCTGATGGTGGTTGCGCGCAATAAGGCCATCAACGCGGCGCTTTGCCAGCAGTTCAGCCAGCGCAGCGTGGAGAAAGTCTACAGCGCCCTGCTTTATGGGCATCTGGAAAACGACGAGGGAATAATAGACGCGCCCATTGCCAAAGACCCGGCGCTGTTCCCGCTGATGTCGATCTGCGCCATCAACGGTAAACCCGCCCGTTCCCGCTATCGGGTGGTGGAACGTTTTTATCAGGGGACAGGAGTACCGTTAACGCGGGTGGAACTGACGCCGGAAACCGGGCGAACCCACCAGCTGCGCATCCACTGCCAACAGCTCGGGCACCCTATTCTGGGCTGCGATCTGTATGGCGGTCTTGACGCGCCGGGGGCTGAGGAAACGCCCCGGCTGATGCTGCATGCCAGCGAGCTGAATTTTATTCATCCCGTGAGCGGAGAGCCGGTTAACGCCCGCCACGCCGCCCCGTTTTGAACGCGGTTTACCACATCAAATCGTCAGGAATTTTGAAGTCGGCGTACGGATCGTCTTCGTCCTGCTCTTCCTGGCTGAGCGCGCTGTTTAACACGATGCTGTCGGCATCGCGCTGGGCAATTTTATCAGCCACCACCGCCGGAATGATCGCGTATTCACAGTCGCCGTTTGCATTGAGCACCAGGCGCGCAATGGCCAGACGGCCGTTGATCAGCTGGGTTTGCGTCTGCTTGTCGACCTCAATTTTTTTGATCAGATTACCGTCGGTGAAGTTAAAGGTGATGTTGCCCTTCGCCACGGTAATGCGGTTCATCTCGATCAGCTGCTTCACCTGCGCTTTAAACTCTTTCGCGAGTACGGCCTGCTTCTGCTGCTCGCTCAGCAGCTTGTCACGTTCGATCTGCGCCTTCTTATTCTCTTCTACCGCTTCCCGAGCCTCACGTGCCTGAACGCGTGATTTCTTTGCCGTGCGCTGCACTTTCGCCGCTTTCTTGCTGCTGACCAGGCCCGCTTTCAGCATCTGCTCTTGTAAGGTGAGTTTTGTCATGATCGTTTCTAAACCGGTTGGAAATTTTGGGGATTATAGCGGGAATTGAGGAAAGAGTGCGACATTAGGAGAATCGTAGGCCGTGTAAGCGCAGCGCCACCCGGCAAGAAAGACAGCAACACCGCGAGCATTACACTTCATGAACTTCCCTCATGTTGCATTGAAATTAAGTCACTTCCCCTGCGCTGCGGGCTCAGGCATAAATTATGCATTAGTTACTTCTTAGCAACATGAACTTAGGATGCATAACCACAATGAGCAAAGCTTTCACATATACCCTTAAGCGCAGTTGCTTCGATGAGAATTACAACCCGTCAGAAAATACGCGTACAACCACCAACTTTGCCAACCTGGCGCGTGGGGAAAAACGTCAGGAAAACCTGCGCAATACGCTGGTGATGATCAACAACCGCTTTAACGCCCTGGCGCGCTGGGATAACCCGACCGCCGATCGCTACGCGGTTGAGCTTGAAATCATCTCTGTCGATTTGAACATTGGCGCGGAAAAGCCGTTCCCGGCCATCGAGATTTTGCAGACGTATATTGTCGACAAAAAAAATAACCAGCGTATCGCAGGCATTGTCGGGAATAACTTCTCCTCTTACGTGCGGGATTATGATTTCAGCGTCCTGCTGCTGGAGCACAACAAGAACCAGCAGCACTTCAGTATTCCGGAAAGGTTTGGCGAACTGCACGGCAATATTTTCCGCCATTTTGTGAACTCGCCGGAATACAAAGAGAACTTCAGAAAGGGCCCGGTGATCTGCCTGAGCGTCTCGAGCAAAGACACCTATCGCCGCACCGGTAACCAGCACCCTGTTCTGGGTATTGAGTACGCGCCGGATGGCGAGTCGTTAACGGAACTGTACTTCGCCAAAATGGGCCTGAAGGTCCGCTACTTCATGCCTGAGAACAGCGTGGCGCCTTTCGCGTTCTTCTTTACCGGAGACTTGCTGAGCGATTACACCGATCTGGAACTGATCGGCACCATCAGCACGATGGAGACATTCCAGAAAATCTATCGCCCGGAAATTTATAACGCGAACTCGGCGGCGGGACTGTTTTATCGCCCGGACCTGAACCAGCAGGATCATTCATTAACCAAAATTATTTATGACCGCGAAGAGCGAAGCCGGCTGGCGATTGAACAGGGTCGATTTACCGAAGAATATTTCATTAAGCCTTATAAACACATTCTCGAGCAGTGGTCTGATAACTACACGCTTTAATTCATCAAAAAAGGTCTTTTATTATGAAAACATTGCTCCCGACTTCAACGGCTGGCAGCCTGCCTAAGCCGACCTGGCTTGCGCAACCTGAAACGCTCTGGTCTCCGTGGAAACTGCAGGATCAGGAATTACTGGCGGGTAAACAGGATGCACTGCGCCTGTCTCTTGACGAGCAGATCCGTGCGGGAATCGATATTGTCAGCGACGGGGAACAGACCCGTCAGCACTTCGTCACCACCTTTATTGAACACCTGAGCGGCGTCGATTTTGAAAATCGCCAGACGGTGCGCATTCGTAACCGCTACGACGCCAGCGTGCCGACCGTGGTTTCTGCCGTTGCGCGTCAGAAGCCGGTATTCGTGGACGATGCAAAGTACCTGCGCCAGCTCACGGACAAGCCGATCAAATGGGCCCTGCCTGGGCCAATGACCATGATCGACACCCTTTACGACGCGCATTATAAAAGCCGCGAAAAGCTGGCCTGGGAATTCGCCAAAATCCTCAACCAGGAAGCGCGTGAATTAGAAGCCGCGGGCGTGGATATTATCCAGTTCGACGAGCCGGCGTTTAACGTCTTTTTTGATGAGGTCAACGACTGGGGTATCGCCGCGCTCGAGCGCGCCATTGAGGGTCTGAAATGCGAAACCGCGGTACACATCTGCTATGGCTACGGCATCAAGGCCAATACCGACTGGAAAAAGACGCTCGGCTCCGAGTGGCGCCAGTATGAAGAGGCCTTCCCTAAGCTGCAAACCTCTAATATCGACATCATCTCCCTGGAGTGCCACAACTCCCGCGTACCGATGGATCTGCTGGAGCTGATTCGCGGTAAAAAGGTGATGGTTGGGGCGATTGACGTGGCAACCAACACCGTCGAAACGCCAGAAGAAGTCGCCGACACCCTGCGTAAAGCGCTGCAGTTCGTCGACGCCGACAAGCTTTACCCCTCAACCAACTGCGGCATGGCTCCCCTCTCCCGTCAGGTGGCTAACGGTAAGCTGAAAGCGCTCAGCGCCGGCGCAGAAATTATCCGCAAGGAGCTCGGCGCGTAATTGCCTTACGTTTGCCAGTACGGCGGCGAGCCGAAAAACGCCACGTAATAATCAATCACCGCCCTGACGTTCAGGGGCGGATGACGTGCGTGAGGATAGATCGCCGCAATATTCAGCGGCTCCGTATTGATAGCGCACGCCATTTCCGGCATAAGAGCGACCAGCTCCCCCCGCTGCAGCCTGTCGCCAATCAGCCAGTCCGGAAACAGGACGATCCCCATTCCACCCAGCGCGGCAATGAGCAGCGACTCCGCATTATTGGACGTCATCAGCGGCGCGACGGGATAGTGCACCCAATTCTCCCCCTTGCGTCGCACAAGCCAGCGATTAGGGCCAGACGAACCGCGATACACCAGGCATTTATGCTGGCTCAGCTCGGCCGGGTCGGCCGGTACGCCGTGTTGACGCAGATACGCGGGCGACGCGGCAAGATGGTAGCGCTGCTGCCCGAAGATGCGGGCGTGGAACGTCGAGTCCGTCAGCGTGCCGATGCGAAAAATGAGGTCGGCGGCATCCCGGTGCGGGTCGATAAAGTCATCGGTCAGCGTCAGCTCTATGGTTAACCGTGGATAACGCTCGGCCAGGCCTGCCAGACCGGGTGCAACGTGCCTCTGTCCAAAAAATACCGGCCCGTTAATGCGTACCGTGCCGGAGGGTTCGGTCGAACGTTCATCCAGCTCCCGACGCGCCTCTTCGAAGTTATCCACCATCGCCCGGGTATTGCGATAGAACAGCTGCTGGCCGAGCGCGTCTTCAAGCTGATGAATAATTCGCGACACCTGCGAGGCAGAAATGCCCTCCCGTCGCGCAACGACGGAAAAGTTCTGCGTTTCATAGACGGCAATAAACAGCAGCAGTGAGCGAAGGTTCATGCTTCCGGCATCTGACATTAATGCATTTCCTGCAAAGGTGTTTCCTGCATTATGGCATTTTTCTCACATGTCTACCGACGTAATCTTCTTCGCCTGATAATGGAGGAAGCATAATGCAGTTTGTATTGATTTTACTGGTGATTGCCGGCGGGATGGGCCTCTCCGTCGAGGCGGGTTTGCTGGGGCCGTTAGGGGGAGAGGTAGGCGATTTATGGGCCACGTTCAGCATTTTCGGGGTCGGCGCTGCGCTGACCTTTCTGCTGATGCTGTTTTTCAGCCCGCGCAACGGTCCGTCGTTTTTCGCACAGCCCGGCTGGCAGCTGCTCGGCGGCGTGCTGGGTCCTGTTTACGTTGTCATTCTGACTATCGCCACCCCCGCTATCGGCATCGCTCTGACGATGATCGGCATTCTGGCAGGTCAGGTTTTTAAAAGCCTGATCATTGACCACTTTGGCCTGCTGGGTACGCCGCACAGGAAGATAAACGCAAGACGCATCGTGGCGCTGGTTTTTATTATTGCCGCACTGGTACTGGTCGCAAAGGGGTAAGCACATGACACTGATGATGATAATTCTGGCCATCTGCGGCGGCGCGACGCTGAGCATACAGGCCGCAATTAACGGACAGCTCGGCAGCAGCGTGGGCGTTTTCAAGAGCGCGTTTCTGACGTTTTCCGTCGGCGCGCTGGTGACCGCCCTGCTCATTTTCTTCTTTGAGCCTAAGCAGACGGTCACGCTGCTGGACGTGCCGAAATGGCAGCTTCTCGGGGCGATGTTCGGCGTGCCCTACATTGTGATCATGGTGCTCGCCGTGCAGCGCATCGGCACCGCCGTCGCCACGGTGGCGGTGATATTCGGCCAGCTCGCCATGAGCATGCTGATAGATAACTTTGGCTGGTTGAACAATCCCGCTATTCCGTTTTCACCGAGCCGTCTGGGCGCGGTGGTGTGCCTGGGGATTGCCCTGTACTTCATTTACTCCAGCAGCAAAACCGGCGATGTTCGCGACTAAGCTTCCGTATTCCGGGTAAAGAACAGCGTCACCGTGGCGACGGTGACGCCAAATTTCTTCATCTCGGTTTTATTGAACAGATGCGTCTCATCCTGCAGGTACATCCAGTCATCAAAGTTCAGCAGCCACGTTTTGCCGTTGGCCTTCACGTTCATGCTGTAATGCCAGTTAAAGGCGTTGCCTGCGGCCTGCCCGGTGGCAACCCCTTCAATATCACCTGCCGTTCCCTCGTAGCGGTCGTTCCCCACGCGGCGAATGTGCCATACCCGCTGCTGCTTCTCGCCGTCGTCGTAAACGAAGCGCTCGTTCAGCGTCAGCGTATCGCCGATGACGTCCCCGGCAATCTCAACGTGAAAGCGGCGGATCTGCTTGCCGCTGCGATCCTGCACCATGCCCCACGCTTCGGTTTTGCCCTGGAAGTAGTGGAAGATATCAAGCCGCGGCTGCTGCTGACGATACTCGGACACCTCCGTACTGCAGCCGGCCAGCAGCATCGTGAATGCCAGCGCCAGCGTCAGGATTCGTTTCATTTTTTGCCTCCGATTAGCTGCTGACGCAGCTCAGGATATTGCGTGCGGGGATCGAGCCAGATGGCCAGAAAGCGGGTGCTGAACGCTTCTGACTGGCGCGGACCGAGCGGAATAAAGGATTTTTGCGCCGACGACGCGCGGTACCAGAACTGCCCCTGCTTATCGTTGAGAACAAACGCCAGCTGTGAACCCGGTCGGACATCCGGCCACAGGGACTGGAGCATCCTTAGCCAGGCTTCACTTTGCGGTTCCTGCGTCAGGATCCCCTGCGCCTGCCACTGGTCGCGGGTCGCCTCAACCAGTTCATCGCGATCTATGTCGCGCGCGTAGGTAATAATCAGCGCCTGATCCTGATCGTCCCGGCTGTAACGGCCATCCGGCGTGCGGAGCTGAGAGGTATAGACCGTGAACGGCCCCCAGGTCAGCGTGGCGTCGCCCACCTTGCGCCAGGCCAGCCAGTCGGCGGCCTGAGCACCAGGAACAACCAGCATGAGGCAAAACAGCAGAACCGCAGCCCTCATTTTTGTCTCCCCATTAGCAGGTGGAAAAACAGCATCAACACCAGCCAGCCCGGCGCCATCCAGCTGACGACGATAAAGGTCGGCTCCAGAAACGTGATGGCGCCCAACCGCTCGCCAATCAGGTAGGCCACCGGGCCTCCCACGGCCGCCAGCAGGGTCAGCAGCCAGCCGGGTAACGTGGTGGTACGCGCAAGCTGCGTCCAGACCACGGCGAACATCAGCCACAATGCCACCATCCATAGCGGCATCAGGGAGTCGCCCGTGAAGGCAATCAGCCCCGTCAACGCCCAGAGCGCATCCAGCAGGCTGCCCGCCGCGGCCAGCCCAATGGCGTAAAGACGGTATGCTGACGGCAAGAGCAGGCACGCCAGGATCGCCAGCCCGAGCCAGATAATCAGGCCCTGTTCGCGAAACAGCACTACCAGCGCCCAGTAGAGATCGAACGCGACGGCCAGCAGAAATACCTGAAGGTAGCGTCTCATACGCGCTCAGCGGTCAGCTGCACCACGCTGATGGTGCGGGCGTTAAACCCGGCTTCACAGTAGCCGAAGTAGTACAGCCACATGCGGCGGAACCGTTCATCAAAGCCAAGCTTTTCAATCTCCTGCCAGGCGTGGACAAAGCGCTGCCGCCAATGGGCCAGCGTGCGGGCGTAGTCCGGCCCCATGTCGAAGAGATTGCGCACCACGAAATCGGTGTGGCGCGTCATCAGCTCGTTCATCGCGGTGATGCTCGGCAGGAAGCCGCCGGGGAAAATGTAGCGCTGGATAAAATCGACGCTTTTGCTGTAGTCGCGGTAGCGCTGGTCCTGAATGGTGATGGCCTGAATCGCCATCCGTCCACCGGGGCGCAGCCGCGCCTGACAGGTACGGAAGAACGTGGGCAGATAGCGTTGCCCGACGGCTTCAATCATCTCTATCGAGACCAGCTTGTCGTACTGCCCGGTGAGGTCACGATAGTCGCAGAGCAGTACCTCAACCCGATCCTGCAGCCCGGCGCGGGCAATGCGCTCGGTCGCCCAGATATATTGCTCCTGCGACAGCGTGGTAGTGGTCACCCGACAGCCGTAGTGACGGGCGGCGTATTCCGCCATCGCCCCCCAGCCGGTGCCAATTTCCAGCAGGTGATCACCCGGGTTTAGCGCCAGCTGCTCGCACAGGCGAGCCATTTTGGCCTGCTGAGCCGCCGTCAGATCCTGCTCGTCCGCGGTAAACAGCGCGCTGGAGTAAAGCAGTTCCTTATCCAGAAAATGGGCATAGAAAGCGTTGCCCAGATCGTAATGGGCGGCAATATTTTCGCGGGCCTGGGCACGAGAGTTGCGCCGCGTCCAGTGGCGCAGCCGCTCCAGCGGTCGGCCAAGCAGCCGGAACCCGTTCTCCAGACGACCAAGCACCTCGCCGTTGAGGGCCAGGATTTGCAGAAGCGGCGTAAGCTGCGCGGTCTCCCATTCGCCGTCCATCCAGGCTTCTGCGGCGGCAAGGCTACCGCCCGTTAAGACGCGCCAGTAGACGACGGGCGTGAGGATCTGCACGTCGGCGTGCAGCGCGGAGGATGTCTCGCCAAAATGGAAGGTCTGCGCCCCTTCACGCAGGGTGAGTGAGCCGCCGCGAATGCCGCTTAACAGACGAAACAGCAGCCATCGCGCGATGCGGACGTTGCGCGGGATATCGGGTTCTAGCGCAAAGACGGGATCGGTCATGAGCGTTCACTCCTGCTGACGGGATGGTTATACAGCGGCACGCGCTTGAGCCACAGCCTCAGCGCCTGCCAGTAAATGGCGAAAACGGTTTTCAGAGTCATCAGCGGGATGCGCAGCAGCAGCGCGCGCAGCGCCGGGCGGGTCAGAGGCTCCCGGCGCAGGGACAGCGTGGCGTCAAAGACCTTCGCTTCCTGATGATTTTCAATGTGCATATGCAACGTGTTGTCCGGGTTGTTGAAGCGCCAGTGGTAGACCATGTCCATCGGGTTGAAGGGGGAAACGTGAAACGCTTTTTCCGTGGGCCGGGCATTTTGCCCGTCGACCGCGTAATAATGGCGCTCGTTCCACGGCGTGTTGCGCACCTCCGCCAACACCCAGCGAAGCGTGTTTTCCTGGTCATAGCAATAGTAAAAATTGACCGGATTGAAATGAAACCCGAAGTAGCGCAGCTGCGTCAGAAGCATGACCCGCCCTGCGGGACGTTCCCCGGTCAGGCTCTCCAGCCTGTTCAGCACGTTCTCTTTAAGCGGCGTGCCGAGCGGATAGTCCGCGTCATGGAACGCGGCGGCGGCAAAACGGTTGCGCCGCACACCGACGGACGCCAGCAGCGGCAGTTCATCAAGATCCAGCCAGGCCATAAAAACGCCGTAGCTGAATTCATGCGTTTTCGGCTGAAGGCGGCGGTGGCGCAATACGCCGTGATAGAGGCAGCTGTTCATGTCAGTTCCCCTCCCCGGCGGCTATTTCATTGACAACGTCCAGCGCGCTGCGCACGCCGTCTTCATGAAAACCGTTGTACCAATAAGCGCCGCAGAACCAGCTCCGGTGATGACCGTTGATCTCCCCACGGCGCGCCTGCGCACGCCAGCTTTGCGGGTTAAACAGCGGATGCTCATAGACAAAGCGTTGCAGGACGAAGCGTTCATCCACCGGCTCGTCCGGGTTCAGGGTGACGCAGAACAGTGGGCTGCCCGCAGGCAGACCCTGCAGAATGTTCATGTTGTAGGTGACGCAGGCGCTGGCCTGCTCCTGCGCACTCAGGCGGTAGTTCCAACTGGCCCAGGCGCGCTGCCGCACCGGCAGCCAGCGCGGATCGCTGTGCAAAACAACCTCGTTGCGCTGCCAGCCGATATCGCCCAGCACTTCGCGCTCCGCGGGCGTAGGATCCTTAAGCATGGCCAGCGCCTGGGCGGAGTGGCAGGCAAATATCACCTGGTCGAAGGTGTGGCTGCCGTTTTCAAGCTGGAGCGTGACCCCGTGCGCGTGGCGGCTCACCCGCAGAACAGGCGTGTTCAGGTGCAGCGTCAGGCGGTCGCCCAGTTTTTGCAGCATGGCGCGGATATACTCCCGCGAGCCGCCCGGCACCACGTACCACTGCGGACGCTGGGTGATATCCAGCAGGCCGTGGTGATGAAAGAAGCGCAGGAAGAGCGGCAGCGGGAAACGCTTCATCTCCTGCAGTGACGACGACCAGATCGCGGCCCCCATCGGCAGAATGTAGTGGCGCGCAAAAAACGGCGTGAAGCCGTGCTGGTCCAGAAACGTCTGCAGCGTGGCGTTCGGATTGACTTCCCCTTCAAGGGCCTGTTTCGCCAGGCGGTTAAAGCGGACGATGTCACCGAGCAGCCGCCAGAATGCCGGATTCACCAGGTTTCGGCGCTGGGCAAACAGCGACGTCAGGGTGTGGCCGTTGTACTCAAGCCCCGTCTCGGGGTTGTGTACTGAAAAGCTCATCTGTGTTTTTTGCCCGCTGATGCCGAGCTCGCTGAGCAGGCCCATAAAGCGCGGGTAGGTGCGGTCGTTGTAGACAATAAACCCGGTATCGATCGCGTATGTGCCCTGGGGCGTTGAGACGTCAACCGTCGCGGTATGGCCGCCGGGCGTGGTGCCCGCTTCAAACAGGGTTACCTGATGATGCCCTGCCAGCCGCCAGGCGCAGGTCAGCCCGGCGATACCGCTGCCGATAATTGCAATGTTCATGAGCGCACCATCCTGCGCAGCAGCGTGCGCTGCAAAAACGCGGGCAGCCCGGAGAGCAGCCGCAAAATAAGGCCAAACCCGGCCGGAAACGCGATATGCATTTTGCCCTTTGCCAGCCCGGTACGGATCGCCTTGACCGCTTCGTCAACGCTCACCCTGCCCGGCATGGCAAAATCGTTTTTGCGCGTCAGCGGGGTATCGACAAAGCCCGGAGAGACGACCGTCACGGCAATCCCCTTTGGCTCCCAATCCAGACGCAAACTGTCGGCAAACCAGCTCAGCGCCGCTTTGGACGCGCCGTAGGCCTCTGCCCGCGGGAAGGGAAGCCAGTGGGCCATCGAGCTCACCAGCACCACGCGGTTACCGGCAACCAGCTGCGGCTGCAGCGCGGCCAGGCAGTTCACCGGCCCGAGAAAATTGGTGGTCATGACCCGCTCCACCAGCGCCGCATCCACCACGCCGCCGTCAAGATATTCGCAGGTACCGGCGCAGAGAATAACCAGATCGGCGTAAACGCTGCTGAGCGCCTGGCGACAGGCGTCCCTGTCTGTCATATCGAACAGGCGAACGGTGAGACTGGGGCAGGTCTGATGCAAAACTTCCAGACGCGCCGGATCGCGCCCGCAGGCAATCACGTGGTAGCCGTCAGCGGCAAAGGACTTCGCCAGCCCCGCGCCGATGCCCGAGCTCGCGCCGGTAATCAGCACCGTCTTCATGATTTGACCCTCCGCTTCACGCCGCGTACCGCCCAGCCCAGCAGAGGGAGGTGTTCGTAGATCATCTCTCCCGCATCGTAGAAGTCCCGCTGACGCGTGATGAGATTGTTTTCGGTGTCCACCACCGAACATCCAGGCAGTTCAAGCGGCTCGCCTCCGGCAATGCGCGGATGCGACCAATGCATTACCCAGGTGACAACAAACCGGTTCCCGCTGCAGAGCGGCGGATCGATGACAAAACGGCACTTCTCGACGTTTGCCAGCAGATGGGTGAAATAGCGCTGAAGCGCGAAAATACCGTTGTGCTCGCCGAACGGATCGATAAGGGTGGCATTCGAATGGTAAAGCCCGACCAGCGCGGTCGGCGGCTGGCTATCCAGTGCGGCGTAGTACTCAATAAACCGACTCACGACAGAGGGCAAAGTGCTCATGGGTCACATCCTGGCTGTAAACAACGTGGCGTAATCGCATACTTAAAACTTACACAATTAACGTTATTTGTCCAAGTTTGTGCAAATTTATTTTTTATTACCCATAAATATCAACAATTTGAAAACACAATCACTTGACGGTTTTGTAGGCCGGGTAAGGTGTAGCCGCCACCCGGCTTTCACTTTCAGGTTATCCTTAAGGCAAATTCAGCCGTCATCTTCCAGGCTTATCCTTTTTATTCATAAGGATGCCTGACATGAAACGTTTCTTTCTCTCCCTATTCTCAAGCCCGGAATCCTTACTGCAGGTGATGAGTCAGCAGGAAATTATTGAAGCCGTGGAAGATGGCGATCGCATCATTATCGACCAGGACGGGAACGCCTCGGTGAACTACAAGAGCAACGAGGTGCGGCAGGACTTTCTGCGTCACGTCAACACGCTGAAGAGGGCCTGATATGGGAACGGCGATATTTATGGTGCTGATGGTCTGCGGTTACTGGTACACCAGCCGCGACCTGTCGACCCGCTTTAAAATCAAGCGTTCCTTCGGCTGGGACGTCTATTTTCTCGTCGCGCTTTACGGCTGTATTTTCGTTTTGCAGGGCGTGATCGCCACGGGATTGCTCTGGCTGCTGCTGTTCGCCCTTTCCGCCGCCAACAACGCTTTTCACTTTGCCTCACCGAAATACACCGACTGGCAAATCGACTTTATGAACTGGAGTTTTTTAGGCATTCAGGCGCCGGTGGTGGTGATGCTGGCGTTTGCTATCCTGTTTTGCCTCTACCGCTCTAACTGGGCAGGAAGCGCCAGGCTGGACGGCGAGAGCCGGAAAAAGCTCTACAAACGGCTTGCGCAGGCGAGCGGGATTGAACAACTGCTCTATCAGTGTATGGAGCAAGGCGAGCTGGCGCAGGTCACACTCCGGTCGCGGCGGATTTACGTCGGCATGATCCACACCGCGACGCTGGAATATGAAAAAACGGCCAATATCGTGCTGATCCCAATGTTGAGCGGGTACCGGGATGCGAAGACGATGAATCTGCGTATCGAGAATAATTACAGCAGGTGGTATGCGGAGCATGACATTACGCTCGACTCTGAACCCCGCAGCGCCATGTCATTCCGCAAGGTGATTTTACTCAATCAGATTGAGAGCATCTCGCTGTTCGATCCTGCCAGCGCCAGCGCGCTGTCGCTGGCACAGCGGGACGAGAGCCAGACGTCCCCATAATGTTGAGTACGCTCTGCTGGGAAGCGTGCACGACGAAAGGCGAATGACACATCATTTATGGTGATATTCACGGTTGCGCATTCTGATAAAGATCCCAGCGGTTGCCGTAAATATCTTCAAACACCACCACCGTACCGTACTCTTCCTCACGCGGTTCTTCGCAGAAATGAACGCCTTTTGCTTTCATGGCATGGTAATCGCGCCAAAAGTCATCCGTCTGAAGGAACAGGAAAACTCTTCCACCGCTTTGATTACCGATAAAACCTTCCTGCCTTTCGTTGGAGGCACGAGCCAGCAGGATATTGCAGTCGCTTTCCGGGTTGGGTGAGACGACGACCCAGCGTTTCCCCGGTTGGGGCGTATCCTCTACGAGGGTAAAACCCAGCCTGTCGGTGTAGTATTCAATGGCGCGATCGTAGTCATCAACCACGATAGCCACGCATCCCAGGCATCGTTTCTGCGTTCTCATATTTTTCGTTTCCTTTGGATAAATAGCTTACCGATTCGGTGAGTCGATATTCCAGCTACCGTAATACTTGCGGCAGATTCAGGACTTATTTCTGACCGGTCAACGCCTCTAATCCCCTTTTTAGCACATTTATTACCGTCTCTGAATCCATGCCCATCTGTGCATGAATAATGGCGCCGTCAATAAGCAGCATGATTTCATTGACGACGCGCTCATCAGCGATCTTCGTCAGCAACGCAATCATATTCTTAGTTTCGATTTTATGACCGCGGCATATCGCTTTTATTTCGCTTTCTATATCCTCGGATTTGGCTTCTGCGCTGGCATTAATAAACGCGCAGCCGTGGAACTCGGGCGAAATAAACCATTCATAAAGGGTTGCAGATATCGCATCAGAAGGTATTTTGCCTTCATCAAGATGTCGACGCAGCGTGGTCTCAAACCAGTTAATCCATATTTCATGTCGATAGTGCAGGTAGGCGAGAATCAGTAAACTTTTACTCGGAAAATGGCGATAAAACGTCACCTTGGTCACCTTCGCCTCTTTAATCAGCGTATCCACCCCTGTCGCCCTGAAGCCATTAGAATAAAACAGATCGTGCGCCGTCAGTAATATTTTATCCCTGACGCTGATTTTTGCTTCGTTGCCTGCGTGCTCGGTTTTCACTTTTCGGTAGCCTCAAAACGGATGTTGACAGCGTTATTTTTCAGGCATAGATTAGCGCAAGTAGACAGACCTGTCTACATCATCACACAGAGGTTATCGCTATGAACACTCGTCCTCCATTACCGCCCTTCACTCGCGAAAGCGCGATCGAAAAAGTCAGACTGGCCGAAGACGGCTGGAACAGCCGCGACCCGGCAAAAGTCGCGCTGGCCTACACGCTGGACACCCAGTGGCGCAACCGCGCTGAGTTCGCCACCAACCGCGAGGAAGCCCAGGCGTTTCTGGCGCGAAAATGGAAAAAAGAGCTGGATTACCGCCTGATTAAAGAGCTCTGGGCATTTACGGACAACCGGATCGCGGTGCGCTATGCCTATGAATGGCATGATGATTCCGGCAACTGGTTCCGCTCGTACGGCAATGAAAACTGGGAATTCGAAGCGGACGGACTGATGAAGCGTCGTTTTGCCTGCGTAAACGACATGCCGATAAAAGAATCTGAACGCCTGTTCCACTGGCCGCTGGGCAGACGCCCGGACGATTACCCTTCTCTGAGCGATCTGGGGCTATAAAGTGTCGGCTCCGCTCTGTGGAACAACGGGTGCAGCAGCCTGCCGAAAACGTGTAAACTACCATGAGTAGATAACAAAACCGAGGAAAGCATGGTTGTTAAGCGCTTAAGAAAAGAGGAACGCCGCGTGCAGCTGCTGGAGGTTGCGCGAGGGATCGTGCGTCAGCAAGGCACGGAGGCGTTGACCCTTGGCTATCTGGCAGAACGGGCCAACGTGACCAAGCCTATCCCCTACGACCACTTTGGCGATCGTGAGGGGCTGCTGATGGCACTGTATCAGGACTATAGCGATCGGCAGCTGGCGAAATTCCGCGAGACGCTGGCGGTAGACAGCAAAACGCTGGAGAAGACGATCCGCTTTTTCAGCGCGGCCTATATCGACTGTGCCATTGCCGCCGGACCTGAAACCGGGCCAATCGCCGCGGCGCTGTCCGGTTCTCGCGCGCTGCAGACGTTTCGGGAAGCATGCGTGGCCGAATGCGCCGACTGCCTGCGCACCGCGCTTTCTCCTTTTATCGTCTTAAAAGGTGTTCAGGGAGAAGCGGTACTGACGGCCATCATTGGCGCAGCGGAGGCGCTCAGCACCTCGGCGGGCAACGGCGTGCTCGCCCGGAATGTGGCAGAAGATATGCTCTGCGGCGTCATGACCGGGGTGCTGGAGACCTACGCGAATAGCACAAAATGATTGCCGGGGGCGGATTGACACCTAAGTTACCAATAGTAATATAGGCATCACTTCTCCCCATCTGGAGGTCGCTATGTCTGCAACCCATGCCATTAAAAACGCGCTGATCGTGACGGCACACCCGATCGACAATTCGTTATCCCATACGCTGGCAGCTCGTATTGCCGGGAAATTACGCGAGGAAGGTACGCAGGTTGAGATCGCCGATCTGCATTCTGAAGGGTTTAATCCGGCGATGACCCGCGCCGATCTCGATTTGTATCACGGCGATCCGAGCGCCCTCACCGACGATATTCTGCGCGAGCAAAAGCGCGTCGAGCGCGCGGATATGCTGGTATTCGTCTTCCCGGTGTACTGGTGGTCGGTTCCCGCGCTGTTGAAAGGCTGGTTCGATCGCGTGTTAACCCTGAACTGGGCGTATAAGGTGGCCGACGACGGCCGGATTGTGGGCAACTTACGTGATGTTCCCGTCCGCCTGATTGCCACCGGCGGTAGCGATCTTACCGGGTTCGACAAACACGGCTATTCGACGGCGATTCAGACGCAGATAATCGAAGGGGTATTTGGCTTCTGCGGGTTGAAGAACGTTAAGCTCGAAATCCTTTACCAGGCAGACACGGCTACGCCTGAGCAGGTTGAGGAATTCCTGCAAAGACTCGGCGGCATCCAGTAAACCATACGGTGCTGGCGCGCTTTTCTGCGCGCCGGGAACACTACAGGAAAATTACAGGGTAAAACGCCTATCACCCACCTGCGCCTGGGCGTACCATTTCATCAACTCTACAGTACCTGGCGCGTTCTCAGCAGGCGACCACGGGGCGGTATCGTGCTCAGGCACGGGCTGATACGCCCCGTGTTTTACCTCAAAAATGACGCCGCCTTTATCCAGCGACAGCACGGCATGCCAGGTTCCGGCATCCATCTCCAGGACTTTACACTCTTCGCCTAACACCACGCGCCGGGTCACGTTTCCGCTGTCGTCAAAATTCAGCACCAGAAAGCGGCCGCTCAGCGCCGTCAGCAGTTCAAACGTGTGCGGATGGCGATGGGGGCGGACATAGGTACCGGGTTCCATTGCAATGGCCAGGCGCTGCACCGGGTCGCTCAGGTCAGGGTGTAAATTACGGTGTGCGCGTAAGCGAGGAGAATGTGCGGCCTGCTCGCTTTGCTGCTGCAGGTCACTAAAAGTAATTTGTTTCATATAAGCCTTTGAGAATGTGGCGATTAACGGCAAGCCGATTGCTGCACGACGTTATACCATCCTGAAAAGCCGATAAGCTAAGGCATTTGTGAAACAAAACGCTGCCGTGAGAGGATCTGCAATGTTGGAGCCCAGAGCGCCACATTGAGTAAAACTCACATTAATGCCAACTATTTATCGTTTTTCAAACATAACCGCACTGAAATACCATCCATTTACCCCTGGTATACCGCTGTCAAAAACAGATAGCGACGTAAAAACAATAAATAATAATGTGCGGATATGGAGCACCTATGACACTCGATGTTTTATTCCATTTATTGAAAACCCTCTCACCAGAAAAAAGTACCGCTGATGAAAAAATACCTGCGCTAATCACCTTACTTTCCTCAGAAAGTCATCGTTCAGAAGCGCTTTCGCCATTTATACATCGACTGCACCTGCTCTCATTTGCCCAGAACGCTCCTGGCAATGCCGAGGAGCTACTCTCAGCACATATTACAAAAGACGTCGGACTCTTCCCCCAGCCTGACTTCGCGGACTGGCCACGGGTGCGTTACGCCGAGTCCGGTGAAGTACAGACGCCGGAATCAGAAGAGTATTTTCGTAGAATGACCTCGGCTGCCAATGTGCTACGTTCTTCGCTGATCGACGAAGAGCGCGCAAAGGGGACGCCAGCGCTTTATATTCTGGATAAATTACTTAACCTGAATAGCGCACTGCCGGAAAGATATAAAAAGATGGCGAATATACCCTACGCGTAAACTTATTAAACAGGATAGTCCGTAAGGAATATCCTGTTTAATTTAAGACAGCCGCTTTTCATTATACTCAAGACAGACGATATCCAGCGAAGGAACGACCGGCGAATTAAGGTTAAGCCAGGCCAGCAACCGTTCAATACTCTGTCCTCTGAGCGAATTTTTCGGCCAGACAAGATAGTAACCGTCCCCTGTTGCTATCGCCTCCCTGAAGGGCAGCGCGAGCAGGCCGCTTTTCAGCGCGTCGAGCGTGAGCCGGAGATCGGCCATCGCCACGCCGTGTCCGTGCATGGCCGCAAGGCTTCCCTGCTCCAGGGTGTCGAACACGATCCCGCCGCTCATGTCGAGGCCGGGAAATAAGCCCGTCCTTTTCAGCCAGCGCTTCCAGTCCCGTCGGTCCGGTGACGGATGAATAAGATCGCACTCAGGAAGCTGATGCCGGGCAGGCTCCAGCAAAGACGGCGTACAAACCGGAATAAGCCATTCGCTGAACAGCAGCCTGCTCTCCGTTGATTCGCCGAAATAGCCGTTACCGAGGAGGATCGCACAATCGTAGGGCTCGCGGCTGAAGTCAACCGTGTCGAAGTCCATCCAGACGCTGGCGATTTCGATTTTCGGCTTCGCATGATTCTCCCGAAAGGATTTAAGCACATTGAGAAGCCATCGCATCGTCAGGGTGCTGGGGGCTTTGAGGCGCAGAAGATGGTTTTCACTTTTGAATGCGCGACAGGCCCACTCAATATTCGAGAAACTTTCGCTAAGCTGCCCGGCCAGAATACGCCCGGCGTCGCTGACCTCCACTCTCGGTCCCTGCCGTTTAAACAGCTCGCAGTCGAACCACATCTCAAGCGTGCGGACATGCCTGCTGACCGCCCCCGGCGTGATATTCAAGACTTCAGCCGCTTTGCTGAACGAGTTCAGCCGTGCGGCAACTTCGAACGCGCGCAGCGCATACAGTGGCGGTAAAGACATACATTCCCTTTTTGGAAGGTGTAATCATACAGTTTTTGTATTATCGGCACACGATGACGTCAGCCAACATTTTTTATCACCGGGGCTTCCAGCTGAGGTATGCCGATGATCCTGGCCTGGGTGGTGATGAAGATAGCTACTTTGCGATAATCTCTGTTCAGACTGACGGAAAAGAGGATGTTTAAAGTGCTGGCTTATATCACGATTGGGACAAATGACTTTCAGCGCGCCGTGAACTTTTATGACGCTATTTTTAACGTGCTGGGCTATACACGTCTGCCCGCCTGGACTGATAGCTGGGCAATGTGGGGAAACGAAAATCATCTGGATGACGAATTTAGCTTCTGCATTTGTCCTCCTTTTGACCAGCAACCCGCGACGGCGGGAAATGGGACAATGTTCGCTTTCAGAGCAGATAACGCGGACATTGTCAGACGCTTCCATGCAGCGGGCCTCCGTGCGGGTGGGAAAAATGAAGGCGTGCCCGGTACACGAACCGCCTACGGCCCCGACTTTTATGTTGCCTATCTGCGCGATCCTGACGGGCATAAACTGGCGTGCGTTTGCCAGCATTATTCTCCTGATGCAGATAAGCTATCAGGCGAAGAAGAGTCACTTCAATAATAAAATTTTGCTGTAAGGACCGGTAGACACCCAGTCCTGCGGAGATCACTTCAGCTCCAGCGTGCTTATTACATGGGAAATATCCGCGATGTCGCCAGCTGACAATGGTTGCAGAGGTCGAGGCAGGCAATCCATGTCGGTAAGACCAAGCACGCCAGCCGCAGCGGCAATAACGCGAATACTTCCGCCATGTTTACGGAACAGCGACCACAATGGCTCAAAGCGGGTTGTCAGGGCTGTAACGCGTTGACGATCGTTTGCCGCCGCGGCTTCAGTGATTTGTTTCGCCATCTCAGGGAACAGACCGCCACACACGGAATACCACACTTCACAACCGGCGTTTAATCCCAGTCCCGCATAAGCGTCGCCACTGATACCGATTGTTACGCCAGGATGCAGATGTTGACGTAACGCCTTCACCCGCTCAGTTGCTGCAGCGGGGCTATTCGGGACGCCAGGGATCTTGACCGAGCGAACACCCTCAAGTGATGAGAGACGACCGTGGAGTTCATCCGTAAAGGTAAAATGCGTCGTGCCCGGATTATCATAGATACACACCGGTACAGACACGTGCCGGGTAACGGTCTCAAAGAGTGAAAAGACTTCTTCGTCACGGAGTGGCTGGTAGCTGACCGCCGGGAGTAACAGCGCATTCGCACCAGCGGCCTGTGCATCATCTGCCAGATGCAGAATGGCATCGGTACTGACCGCTCCCACACACACCATCACGGGGATGTTCCCTGCATGCTGTTTGGCCAGCGTTGCTACGCGCTTGCGCTGCTCCCGGGTCAGATAGGTGTAGCTTCCGGTTGACCCCAGGATGCCCATAGAATCAACCCGAGCGTCTGTAAGACGGGAAAGGATATGGCTGAAACCCTTTTCATCTACGCCACTGACGGTGACTGGGGTTAATGGAAATGCCGACAAGCCGGTAAACATACATGTTTCTCCTGAAGGATATTACTGCTGTTGTTCTTCGATGAGAGCAACGTCAAACCACAGGCCGGGCATCATTTTTTCCAGGCCGTCGGTCAGCATTTTTCCGGCTTCGTGAAGCGTCTCCAGCGGCATCTGCGGGAGACTCTCCAGAATGAACCACATTTGCTGCGCTTCCACGCCTAAGCGGGTTCTGATCCCCTGTCGCCAGTTCCAGCGACGGCAGGTCACGCCGATATCATCACACCAGATAACCTCCCCTTGTGAAGGATACTCAACGGCGCTCTCTCCCTCTTTGACCGTATCAAAAGGCTCTGTTCCTTTGGCCACAGTCAGACGCGGCGCCCCCTGATAGGCAGAGAGATCCTCTCCACCAACCGGAACGGCATAGCGGAGACTGACGGCATTATAAAGATCAACGACAGGATCGAGCGCTGGCATCGTTCCGTCACGTAAGACGCGCTTGCGTAACGCATCCGCTGAGCAAGGGGTGCGTTTGGGTTTAGCCCCAAATTTTTGAAAAACGTCGGCCCATGCCGCCAGATGAGATTCCGCCCAGGCAGGCTCACCGGCCAGAACCGCCTCACAGGCTTCTCGCAGCGCCGTTTCTCCAGTGCCGGGATTAAGCACTGGCGCAGCTTTTACGCAGATACTGAGCGCCCGAAAACCGGGAGCAATACGATAAATTTCAGGAGAAATTGACGGAGATACTGTTAACACGTGATAATCCTGTAATGACCAATTTATTCCATGATAATGACCAATGACCAAAAAAGTCAATTTAATGACCGATGCAAATTCGATCGCCAGCTCCGTGAATGAAGCCGTATCGCAGCGAATTAAACTGTATCGTAAGCAAAAGAAAATCTCCCTTGATGAACTCTCGCGTCAGGCGGGTGTAAGTAAGGGAGCGTTGGTTGAGATAGAGGGATGCCGGGCGAATCCCAGCATTGCCCTGTTATGTCGCCTGGCTGCCGCGATGGGGGTTTCGGTGGCTGATTTTGTGGATGTCAGTGCCAAACCGACCGTGCATCTCATTGCTGAAGATGAGATCCCAGAATTGTGGCAAGGTGAAACAGGCGGGAGAGCAAGATTGCTCGCAGGTTCGGGTGGCCCTGATATGACCGAGCTCTGGATGTGGGAAATGCAGCCCGGGGAAAAGTTTGCGTCACCCGGCCACGCGGAAGGAACGCTTGAACTGTTTTATGTTCAGTCGGGCACGCTCACACTCGGCGTACAGGATCACGTGTATCAGATAAAAACTGGTTGTTCGGCAACTGCCAGAACGGACGTTCCTCATTTCTATGAAAACCGGGAGAAGAACCCATTGGTATTCATCATGACAGTGCATGAGAAAGCGTCCTGAGTTGTAGCCCGGTATGCCAGCAGGGCTTGTCTCATTAAAGCAATTTACAATTTATTCACATAACTGCCTTTGTCTAATTGATTGGCGCAAAGTAAGGGGGTAACATCCACTCTTTCGGATAAAGAAAATGTCTGTTACTGATTCTCTCCTTGCCTTCTCTCTCGCTGCACTACTGCTCACCCTCACTCCGGGCCTGGATACGGCACTCATTCTACGAACGGCATGTGCTGAAGGTGGAAAGAAGGCTTTTCAGGCAGCTCTTGGAATTGATACTGGCTGTTTTATCTGGGGCGCACTTGTTGCGCTGGGACTGGGAGCGCTGCTGGCGGTGTCAGAGCTCGCTTATACCATGCTGAAAATTTGTGGTGCGACTTACCTTTGCTGGCTGGGTTTACAACTGCTGAGGCGGCCACGTTCATCTTTCAATCACGGCGATGGCGTTAATCCTTCAGCGGGGAACTGGTTTATAAAAGGAATGCTGGGAAATGTACTCAATCCTAAAATGGGTATTTTCTATGTCTCTTTTTTACCTCAATTCATACCTGCCGGGCATTCCCCTTTTGTATGGACTTTTATACTTGTCAGCATTCATGTCGCAATAGGGACAATGTGGTCAGTCACGCTCATTTTATCCACGCACTTTGCATCAGCCATACTGAAGAAAAGCAGTGTTGTCAGGGGAATGGACAGAGCAACAGGAGGATTGTTTTTGTGCTTTGCGGCTAAACTTGCACTCAGCACAAGATAATCTGATTAACGCTAACACAGCTCAGAACGTCCGCTGTGGTCACATAACTGACGTTATGAACGGTGCCCTGTGAAGCTTTTGAAATCAAACCGATAATACGAAGGCGGCTGTCCCGTGACACGGCGGAACATCGTGGCGAAAGATGATGCATTGTCGTATCCGAGAGTGAGTGCCACTTCATTCACCGGTTTACCTGTTATCAGCAACGTCAGCGCACTGACGACACAGGCTCGCTGTCGCCATGCAGAAAATGACATGCCGGTTTGCCGTAAGAAAAGTCGACGAAAGGTACTGGCGCTCATAAACAGCGTACTGGCCCAGCGCTCAGCAGGATCATGGATTGAGGGGTTGAGTAAAAACGCCTGACAAAGAGCCAGCAGAGCCGGATGTTGTGGCAGCGGAATATCGAATTCGCGAACCGGCATTTCCGCCAGTTCCAGTAACAGCAGATTTACCAGCGCACGATCGCGTGCGCTGTCATACATCAGCGGCAAATCCACGGCATCAAGCAACAACTGACGTAACAATGGCGATACGCTGATCACCTTACAGTGTCGATACTTAATCGATCCCGTCACGCATGTTGGTTCAATATATAAGCTACGCGTGGTCACACCTACAAACCGGACAGCGTGAGGGGTTTCGGGTGGGATCCATACTGCATGTTGTGGGGGAACAACCCACTCTCCGTTACAGGTTGAGACGTACATGAGACCCGTTGCGCCATAAAGCAGCTGCGCGCGGCGATGTTGGTGTTGTGGCAGTATAAATCCCTGCGCATAGTCATTGCCTAACGCCACCACTTCACGATCGAGCTTATCGACATCTTCAATTTTTACGTTGCGCACACCGGTCTCCGTCTGAACGATTTACAAAGGTAATTGAGCGCTGCGCAAATGGGAAGCAGGATGCTACCGGTATAAGCTGCTCGCTCATTTT
Source organism: Enterobacter sp. 04-C-12-SI-ECC (assembly GCF_047530715.1). Classification (NCBI taxonomy): domain Bacteria; kingdom Pseudomonadati; phylum Pseudomonadota; class Gammaproteobacteria; order Enterobacterales; family Enterobacteriaceae; genus Enterobacter; species Enterobacter sp. 04-C-12-SI-ECC. Next base: position 442,259 of record NZ_JBLKDI010000003.1, on the reverse strand, counting down.
CAGGTCGGGGATAATCTCTTGAACGATATCGCAATTATTGCACTGGCAGGCTTTACTACCGGTATCACCACGGTGCTCTTTGGTTTTGGGGGCGGTTTTGTCGTGGTGCCATTTGTTTATCAACTGATGCTGCGGCAGTCTGAGCTGGCAGGAAACGCCATGCATATCGCGGTTGCTACCTCAACGGCGGTGATGATATTTAACGCGGGCTGGGTCAGCTATCGAAACTGGCGCGCCGGCAAACTTTCAGCGCAGACATTGTTCCCATTATTATGGTTTATCGCCATCGGGGCTGTCGTGGGTTCCTGTCTGGCGGGAGTCTTCAGCGAGAATATTGTTCGCGCACTGTTCATTCTTTATATGCTGGTAACCATTGGCGATTGTTTGTTGCGCAAAGGTTTTTTTAGCTGCAGTTCCCCGCGTCGCTTGTCACTTTCTGTGGTAACGGGCGGCGGAGTGATCATCGGCATGATAGCCGCATTGCTGGGCGTGGGTGGCAGCGTGATGACAGTGCCATTATTACGGCGACACGGCTATGCGATGGGTGAATGTATTAGCGCTTCTAACCCGCTTTCTCTGCCTGTCGCGCTGTGTGGTGCCGTGACGTATGCAGTCATTGGTTGGCAAAATATTCCGGTGAGCGGATTTCTCGGTTTCATCAGCCTGAAAATTTTAGGCCTGTTGGTACTGACGGGCTGGGCTGGAATAGTTTTTAGCCGTCGGGTTATACCTGCTTTACCTGACATATGGCACGCACGAATCTATGTAATACTGCTGTGCCTGGTGCTACTGGCGATGCTGCTCCAGTAAACCCATCCATCGCGGCGACTACTGGGCTACCTGTACCAACGTCCGCTCCTGGCACAGAGCGGACATTATGAATTTCGGCTATACCCGGCAAATGGATGGCTCTGGCGACAAAAACACTCATCTTCCCAGTGCCGCAACAATTGCCCCCTCCATTTTCTCTGGCGTCGTCATCGGTGCAAAACGCTTGAGCGGCTTACCGTCGCGTCCGATCAGAAACTTAGTAAAGTTCCACTTGATCCGCCCACCCAGCACGCCAGGCAATTCGTTTTTCAGATAACGAAAAATCGGATGTGCTGCGGCGCCATTGACCTCAACTTTCCCGAACATGGGAAAACTGACGCCGTAGTTAATGTAACAGGTCTTTGAGATTTCATCGGCGTCGCCGGGTTCCTGTTTACCGAACTGGTTGCAGGGGAAGCCCAGCACCACTAACCCTTGTCCGGCGTATTTCTTGTATAGCGCTTCGAGACCCGCATACTGGGGCGTAAAGCCGCACTGGCTGGCGGTATTGACGACCAAAACCACCTTCCCCGCATAGTCGGCCATTGAGATAAGACTGCCATCCAGGCGGGTGGCGGTAAGCTGATGGAAGCGTGTCATGCTGAAATCCTCAAAGCAGGCCGAAAAGCTGCTATGACCACCCACGCGGCGGCCTCCGTACAGAAAGTTTACATTCAAACAGGCTAAGTGTGATACATTCCCGCCGCGCCAATGACCACCACACTCGCTATCAGGTATGCAGAACATCACAAAAAAAATTCGCTGGCTTCTGCTTGCTATCCCATTCCTCAGCGGTTGTGGCACGCTCTCGCAAATGTCCTCCCCGGAAGGTACCCAGGAACTCCTCACCCATGAATCGCTGGATGGCGACGTTGACAGCGTGGTGCGTCACTACATGGCGCAAAAGTCCGTTCCAGGAATGACGGTCGCGGTAATCCATAATCACGGCTCGCCTCAGTTTTACACCTGGGGCGTTACCGATGCGGTCAACCGCTACCCGGTCAGGCCCGATACCCTGTTTGCGCTCGGCTCGCTCAGCAAAGGGATCACGGCGGAAGTGGTGGCCTGTCTGGTGAGTGAGGGGCAACTGAACTGGAACGACAGCCTGGCGACATTGCTACCGCCGGGAACGCCGCTAAGTAAGGATGCACAAAAAATCACCCTGCTGGAGCTGGTAACCCACACCTCCGGCCTTCCGCGCCAGAATATGGACGTTCCGATGCTCGGAAAATTCATCCGCTACTTAGGCACGGGTGATAATTTCTACGCTGAACTAGACAGCGATAATGTGCTGCGTTATCTGGCGAACTGGCGCGCGCCGAGAAATAAAACGCCGCAATACTCCAATACCGGCTACGCCCTGATTGGCTATATCCTGAAGCACAAAACCGGCGAAGATATACAAAGTTTAGCCTCGCGCTATATTTTCCGTCCGCTGCACATGGTTAACAGCAGCTTTACGCCCAAGAAGCTCAAAGGATACCCACAGCGGGCGCTCGGCCACGCGGGCGATCAGCCAAAATTCATCCCGCGCGGGCAGCTGACGCCAGACTGGCATTTTTCCAACAACATGGTGGCGGCGGCAAGCCTGTACAGTAACGCCGAAGATCTGGCGGCCTATGCCCGCTATCACGTCTCTACGACCCACAATCCCTTGCTGGACAGCGTCTTTGACGAAGTCAGAAATACCGATATTCAACGCCCCGACGGGGTGCAGGGCATTGCCTGGACCACCGACTTTATCGGTCTGGAAAAAATCACCTATCAGGTCGGCTATATCGGCGGCTACTCCAGCTTCATCGGCTATGACAAAGAGAAAGGCAAAGCGGTGGTGGTGCTGCAAAATATCTTTAACTGGAGCAACTATATTGGCATCGCGCTACTGATGGATATGGCGAAAAAAGACGGCCTTACCCCTACATCGCCGACTTCGGCCTTAAGTTCTCGTCAAACGCCAGCCGTTTCCGGTCAGGCTCAGCCTCGCGCAGCGGCTCAACCTGGTGCATAGTTAGCTTGCAGCGCTCCACCAGCACTTGATACTCCCGCGTGCCCTGCCGCTTCCACGCCATCTCCTGCTCGCTCAGCTCGCGAATCGCTTTGGCCGGGCTGCCGATAATCAAGTGGTTGGCAGGCATCTCCGCTTTCGCCTTCACGAACGCCGCCGCGCCGACGATGCTGTTTTCACCGATCACTGCCCCGTCCATCACCACCGCGTTCATACCCACCAGCGCGTTGCGGCGGATGATGCAGCCGTGCAGGATGGCGCTGTGGCCGATATGCCCCTCCTCCTCCACCACCGTGTCCTGCTCCGGGAAACCGTGCATCACGCAATTATCCTGAATGTTCGCGCCATCTTTCACCACGATACGGCCAAAATCACCGCGCAGGCTGGCATTAGGGCCAACATAAACGCCTTTACCCAGAATTACGTCGCCAATCAGCACCGCCGTTGGGTGAACATAGCTCTCGTCAGGTACCACCGGCGTCAGACCGTCAATTTGATAAACTGGCATCTTCACTCCTTATGCGCTTGTAAGACCACCAAAGCGTTGATAGTAGAGCGTGCCGGGCACGGGTAGTTCGCCCACGGAGGTTTCGCCCTTCTCGCTGACAAACGCCAGCGCCCCCGGCGCGACACGCTGATAGATATTAATGCAGAGCTGTCGGGCGCTTTGCCCCGCCCAGTGCGCGGGCAGTAGCTCCTCCGGCAACAGTGGATCTTTCAGCACCACGCGGCGATAAAAGTGAATCAGCAGCAGCTGGATCTGGAAGCAGCGCTCCGGCGTCAGCTCCTCCGGCGCGGCCTCCTTCAGCAGCGGCAGTAGCGGGCGGAACGAGTTGATAAACGACTCGTACATCGCGTTTTGCTCGGTTAACTGCCAGCACTCTTCCACCCGCGAACGCAGCGCGGCGCGGGAGAGCGCCAGCGGCGAGTGGGCTTCGAAGAAAATCACGTTTTCCGCCACGCCGGCATCGTGAAGCAGGGACTGCACGTCCGCCAGATGCTGGGACGGCGAGGCCATCAGGCTCGGTGCCAGCGTGCCAAATCCTTGCCAGATGAGCTGTTTTTTCACATCCGCGAGCGTAGTTTTATCCAGCCCTTCGGAGAGCAGAAGCAGCCATTTGCCGTCCCAGGCGGGCAGCTCTGCGCGATAAATCTTATTCTCCGCGCGACGCGTCAGCCGCAGCCCCTTATCGCTCAGGCGGTAAAAGCTGCGCCGCCCGATGCGGGAGACGTCCAGCCAGCCCTCTTTGTTGAGGCGAAACAGCGCGGTGCGCACGAAGCGCTCGCCAAATCCCATGCCTTCCAGTAAAGCGGCCAGGCTGCCGAGCCAAATCTCGCCGCCGCGGTGGGAAAGCGCGTCACCGTATAACGAGGAGATAAGCGACGTTCCGCTGACGGGAACCGAGCTGACCGCGTGCTGGATAAAGGCGTCGAGTTTATTCATGTGATTCATTCTTTTGTTATTTTTGTCCTGGATGAATCATAGCATAAGCCCCTCACCCTGGCCCTCTCCCTAAAGGGGAGAGGGCCAGGTGTTTTAACCGTTCGCCGCCGCTTTACGCAGATCAAACACCCGGCAGGCTTTCCCCTCCGAGCGCGGGATGCTGCCGCAGTTCACAATCATCACGTCGGTGGAAATCCCGACCATCGACTTTATGCGGTGGCGCAGCTGGTGGCACACCTGGCAACGCTGTTCGTGCGTCAGCGTTAAGCTGCTCTCTTTCAGCTCCACCTTCACGGAAAGTGAATCAAGATGCCCACGACGATTCACCTCCAGCTGATAGTGCGGAGAAAGGTGTTCGAACTTCACGATCTCCTCTTCCAGCTGCGACGGGAAAACGTTGACGCCGCGGATGATCAGCATATCGTCGCTGCGGCCGCTGATCCGGTCCATACGGCGCATGCTGCGAGCGGTTGCCGGCAGCAGACGCGTCAGGTCGCGGGTGCGGTAGCGGATCACCGGCAGCGCCTCTTTGGTCAGCGTGGTGAACAGCAGTTCGCCCTGCTGACCGTCATCCAGCGGCGTGCCGTCGTTCGGGTTGACGATCTCCGGGTAGAAATGATCTTCCCAGATGGTTGGGCCGTCGGCGGTTTCGATACACTCCATCGCCACGCCCGGCCCCATCACCTCGGAGAGGCCATAAATATCCAGCGCCGTAATGCCTAAGCGTTTTTCGATTTCGCGACGCATGGCCTGCGTCCACGGCTCCGCGCCGAAAACGCCCACGCGCAGTGAGCAGGTGCTGGCGTCGCCGCCCATCTGGCGCTCCAGCTCCTCGATCAGGTTGAGGCAGTAGGACGGCGTCACCATAATCATGTCCGGCTGGAAATCACGGATCAGCTGCGCCTGTTTCTCCGTCTGGCCGCCGGACATTGGGATCACCGTCGCCCCCAAACGCTCGGCGCCGTAGTGCGCGCCCAGGCCGCCGGTAAACAGGCCATAGCCATAGGCCACGTGAATTTTGTCCTTCGCGCTGCCGCCCGCCGCGCGCAGGGAGCGGGCCACCAGGTTGGCCCAGTTGTCGATGTCACCCTGCGTGTAGCCGACAACGGTCGGTTTGCCGGTGGTGCCGGATGATGCGTGAATGCGCACCACCTGCTCCATCGGCACGGCAAAGGTATCAAACGGGTAGTTATCCCGCAGGTCCTGCTTGGTGGTGCACGGGAATTTGCGAATATCCGCCAGCTCGTTGAAATCGTCAGGGTGAACGCCCGCAGCGTCAAACTTGCGTTTGTACATCGGCACGTTGTTATAGGCGTGGTGCAGCGTCCATTTCAGACGCGCGGTCTGCAGCGCCTGCAGTTCGTCAAGGGAGGCCGTTTCAATCGGATCAAGCTTTGTTGTATTTGTCATTGTAGGGTACTCACATTGTTTTTATGCTCAAACACGCTCAAGGATCATGGCAATGCCCTGACCCACACCGATGCACATCGTACACAGCGCGTAGCGCCCGCCGCGTCGGTGCAGTTCGTTACTCGCGGCCAGCGCCAGTCTGGCGCCGCTCATCCCCAGCGGGTGACCAATCGCTATCGCGCCACCGTTCGGGTTGACGTGCGCGGCATCATCCGGCAATCCCAGCTGACGCAGCACGCCCAGCGCCTGCGCGGCGAAAGCTTCGTTAAGCTCGATCACATCCATCTCGTTAATGCTGAGTCCGGCGCGCTCCAGCACCTTGCGCGTGGCCGGTACCGGGCCGAGTCCCATCAGACGTGGCTCCACGCCTGCCGTCGCCATCGCCACGATCCGCGTGCGCGGGACCAGCCCCTGCGCCAGCGCCATCTGCTCGCTGGCGACGATCAGCGCCGCTGCGCCGTCGTTGACGCCGGAGGCATTTCCCGCCGTGACCACCCCGTTCCTGCGGAACGGCGTTTTTAGCCCGGCAAGCTGCTCAAGCGTGGTGTCCGCGCGGGGATGTTCATCCTCGCTGAACTCGTTGACCGCCCCTTTTTTCCCCGGCACCTGCACCGACACAATCTCCTGCGCCAGAATGCCGTTCTGCTGCGCCTGAGCGGTACGCTGCTGGCTGCGCAGCGCGAACGCGTCCTGATCGGCACGGCTGATATTTAACAATTCCGCTACATTCTCTGCCGTTTCCGGCATGCTGTCAGTTCCGAATTGCTGATGCATGAGCGGATTCACAAATCGCCAGCCGATGGTGGTATCAAAGATCTCCGCCTGTCGCTGGAACGCGGCGGTGGCTTTGCCCATCACAAACGGCGCGCGGGACATGGACTCCACGCCGCCCGCAATCAGCAGGTCGCCGTCGCCCGCCTTAATGGCGCGTGCGGCAAAACCAATCGCGTCCAGCCCCGATCCGCACAGGCGGTTAATGGTGGTTCCGGACACCATCTGCGGCAGCCCGGCCAGCAGCGACGACATACGCGCCACGTTGCGGTTATCTTCACCCGCCTGGTTCGCGCAGCCGAAGATCACGTCGTCAATCCGCTCCAGATCGAGCTGCGGATAGCGTGCCAGCAGCGCGCGCAGCGGCACGGCGCCGAGATCGTCAGTCCGAACGGCGGAAAGCGCCCCGCCGTAGCGCCCCACCGGGGTTCGAACGCCATCACAAATAAATGCGTCACGCATCAGGCCTCTCCTGTCACATTGCCGCCGATGCGGTGAGATTTTCCGCGAAAAAGGGCGACGGTTTTCTGTTGCTGGTTCTGAATTTCAATGTCGTACACGCCGGTCAGCCTGCCCTGATGCTTCACCCGCGCGGTGGCGGTAAGCGTGTCCCCGGCAAAGCCCGGACGCAGAAAGTCAATCGAACAGCCGGAGGCCACCGCCGCCAGCCCCTGACTGTTGCAGGCGTAGGCAAAGGCGGTGTCTGCCAGCGAAAACAGCTGTCCGCCGTGGCAGGTTTGGTGGCCGTTGAGCATCTGCGGGGTGATGGTCATGGACACCACCGCGTAGCCGTCGTCCATATCGACAATGTCCATCCCCATCGCCTGCGCGCAGGCGTCCCGTTCATACATGGCGCGGGCGTTGTGCCAGGCGTTATGACTCATAGCTACTCTCCAGAAGCGCGCGCTGGCGCAGCAGGGAACAGGGGCGATAGCGTTCTTCGCCATAATGACGCTGCAGGTTCTCCAGCAGCGTCAGCAGGCGCTGCCAGCCCAGACGCTCGCCCCAGGCGATCGGCCCGCTCGGGTAGTTGACGCCCAGGCGCATGGCGGTATCGATGTCCTTCTCGCTGGCGACCCCTTTTTGCAGAGCATCCAGCGCTTCGTTGGCAATCATCGCCACCGTGCGCCAGACCAGCAGGCCGGGATAATCGGCAATCTGTACCACCCGAAGCCCCTGCTGCTGCAGGTAGCGGATGGCCTTTTGCGTCGCCGTATGCGGGTTGCTGGCGGCTGCGGCGATGACCGCGACATCGCGCTCGATGCGGTCCACCACCACCACCGGGCCGTTAAGCCGCAGCGCCAGGGCCTGCGCGGTTTCGCCCTGCGTTTCAATCAGGTACACATCATCAATTTCCGTGATGCCGTCACGTCTTTTTTCCACGCGCATCGGGCTGTAGCTGTCGTTCACGGTATCAGCCCAGCGCACCCCGGGCCTGTCGCCCTGCCAGTCATAAACGCCCTTCCCGCTTTTTTTGCCCAGCCTGCCTGCCAGCACCAGCTCCTGCTGCACCAGCGAGGGCAGAAAACGACGCTCCTGCCAGAAGGCGTTAAATACCGAGCAGGTCACCGCGAAGTTCACGTCCTGACCAATCATGTCGGTCAGCTCCAGCGGGCCCATCGGGAAGCCGCCGCCTTCGCGCAGGGCGGCGTCAATCACCTCCGGCGCGGCCACCTGCTCTTCCAGCGCGCGCCAGGCCTCGGAATAGAACGGACGCGCGACGCGGTTGACGATGAACCCCGGCGTTGACTGGCAGCGCACGGGCTGCTTGCCCCAGTTCAGCGCCAGTTCGCACAGCGCGTCGGCCACTTCCGGGGAGGTCGCCAGCCCGCTGACCACCTCCACCAGCTTCATGACCGGCGCCGGGTTGAAGAAGTGCAGCCCGGCGACGCGCTCCGGATGGTGGATATCCGCAGCAATCGCCGTGACGGAGATCGAAGAGGTATTGCTTGTCAGCACCGTCTGCGGCGGGCAGATTTCCGCCAGCTGCGAAAACAGCGCCTTTTTAACCTCCAGCCGTTCCGAGGCCGCTTCAATCACCAGTTCGGCCGCGGAGAGCGCGTCGATATCCGTGACGGGAAGCAGCCGGGCGAGGATCTGGCTCCCGGCATCGGCGGAAAGTTTTCCGCGCGTCACCCGGGAGGCCAGACGCTGGCGGATCCCCTCGATAGCGCGGGATATCTCATCGCTGGAGATGTCGTAGAGCAGCACCTGATGCCCGTGGCTGGCCGCCACTTCTGCAATCCCCGCGCCCATCGTGCCGCTGCCAATCACGGCGACAGTCCGTATGTTGAGCATCTTATTTCCCCGTAAAGTTAGGCGCGCGCTTCGCGAGGAAAGCGCTGACGCCCTCGCGGTAGTCGTCGCTGCGACCGGCCAGACGCTGATAGTCGCGCTCCAGGTCAAGCTGCGCGTCGAGGGTGTTGGTTTCCGCAGCATTGATCGCCTGCTTGATCAGGCCCAGGCCGAAGGTCGGCTGCGAGGCAAAGTGCAGCGCCATCTGCTGCGCCGTGGCGGAGAGCTGGTCGTCGTCCACCACCTGCCAGATCATCCCCCACGCCTGCGCCTGCTCGGCGCTGAGTTTGTCCCCGAGCAGCGCCAACCCCATGGCGCGGGCGCGTCCGGCCACGCGCGGCAGCAGCCACGTGCCGCCGCAGTCCGGCACCAGGCCGAGCTTGCTGAAGGCCATCACGAAGTTGGCCGACCGGGCGGCAATCACCATGTCACAGCCGAGCGCCAGCGTAGCTCCCGCGCCAGCCGCCACCCCGTTAACCGCGCAGATGACCGGCTTCGGCAGCTTTGCCAGGCGGCGCACCAGCGGGTTGTAGAAGGTTTCGACAGACATCCCCAGATCCGGCGCCGGGCCGTTGGGGTCGACGTTACGGTCATTCAGATCCTGACCGGCGCAGAACCCGCGTCCTGCCCCGGTGATCAGCAGGCAGCGGATGGCGTCATCGCGCTCGGCCTGCTTCAGGCACTCGGCAAGGTGCTGGTGCATCACGTCGTTAAAGCTGTTCAGACGCTCCGGACGGTTCAGCGTAATGGTCATTACGCCCTGTTCTACGTGACTGAGAATAAATTCCACAATTAGCGTCCTTTAAAGTCGGGGGTGCGTTTTTGTAAGAAGGCGTCGATACCTTCCCGGCGGTCTTCGGTGGCGGAAAGCAGCGTAAACAGCTGGCGCTCCTGGGCCAGACCGGCCTGTAGCGGCACCTCCTGCGACTGCCGCAGCGCCTGCTTCGCCGCCTGCAGCGCCAGCGGAGAGTGTCGCGCCATCAGCGCCGCCTGCTTCAGGGCGTACTCCAGTGTCAGAGACGCCGGGAAGAGATCGCTCACCAGCCCGGCGCCCAGCGCCTGCTCTGCGGTAATGCTCTCGCCGGTCAGCACCATTTTGCTGGCCAGGGATTTACCGACGCTGCGGATAAGACGCTGGGTGCCGCCCGCGCCGGGCATGATGCCCAGCGTGATTTCCGGCAGGCCGAAACGGGCGTTATCGCCAGCAATGATCACGTCGCACAGCAGCGCCAGCTCGCAGCCTGCGCCCAGCGCGAAGCCGTTCACGGCAGCAATCAGCGGTTTGTTAAACGCGTTAATGCGCGCCCATAGCTGCGGGCGGATATCGTTCAGGGTGGCGGGCAGGTCCTTCTCCGCCATTTCGTTGAGATCGGCCCCGGCGGCAAAGCAGCGCTCGCTGCCGTAAATCACGCAGACGGCGATGTCGGCATCCACGGCGGCAGCCTCAAGCTGTTCCGCAAGCTGCGCCAGCAGCGCATTGTTAAGGGCATTGCGCGCCTCCGGACGGTTCAGCGTCAGCTGCAGCACGCGGCCATGACGGGTAACAATCAGTTCGCTCATGCCATCCCCTTCGCGTCAAAGTCGACAATCACGTCGGCGGTTAACGGCAGCGACTGACAGCTCAGTACGTACCCGGCGGCCAGCTCGTCCGGCTCCAGGCTGTAGTTGGTTGCCATGTCCACCTTGCCGCGCAGCACTTTGCATTTGCAGGTGGCGCAGACGCCGCCCTTGCAGGCATACGGAAGATCCGCTCCCTGACGCAGGGCAGCATCAAGAATGCTTTCGTCGTCCGCCGTCAGGGTGATTTCACGGTCGCGCCCGTCCTGGCGCACGGTCACTTTTTGACCCTCCGCCTGCACGTGCACCGCGCGCTTAACGGGGATTCCGGAGGTGTTAAAGCGCTCAAGGTGAATGGATTTTTCCGGCATCCCCAGCGCTTTCAGCGTCGCTTCGGCGTCGTCCATCATCGCCGACGGACCGCAGATGAAGGCCTCGTCGTACTGGCAGAAGTTGATCAGGTTTTTCGCCAGCGCCTGCAGCTTTTCCCCGTCGATGCGGCCAAAGAGCAGGTCGCTGTCCAGCCGCTCCTGGCTGAAGATGGAGACCAGCTGCAGCCGCTGCGGGTATTTGTCCTTCAGGTCCGCCAGCGCCTGGCGGAACATCATGCTCTGGCTGCTGCGGTTGCCGTAGATCAGGGTGAAATGGCTGTTGGATTCGATCGAAAGCGTGGCGGAGATAATCGCCAGCATCGGGGTGATCCCGGAGCCTGCGGCAATTGCCAGGTAGTGGCCTTCACGTTCAGGCTGCGGCTGGTAGCCAAACTGCCCTTGAGGAACCATCACCTCCAGCGCCATGCCCGCTTTGATCTCATCCCGGGCATAGCGGGAAAAGCGCCCACCGTCGATGGCTTTGACCGCCACGCTGATCTCACCCGGCGCGGTGCTGCGGCAGATGGAGTAGCAGCGGCGCAGCTCGTCTTCGCCCAGCGTCGTTTTCAGGGTCAGGTGCTGGCCGGGGCGGAAGCGGTAAGCCTCCTGCAACGCCTGCGGCACCGCGAAGGTGATGGTTACCGCGTCGCGGGTTTCGGGTTCCACTTTTGCCACTGTTAATGAATGAAACGTTGTCATGGCAGCCTCAAATACATTTGAAATAGTCGAAGGGCTCGCGGCAGGTATTGCAGCGGTAAAGCGCTTTGCAGGCCGTCGAACCAAATTCACTGATAAGGGAGGTGTCGGTGCTGGCACAGCGCGGGCAGCTCACCTCTGCCGGGGCGTGCGCGTGGCAGCTATGCCCCACCGGTGGGCTGATGCCATACGCCCGCAGGCGCTCGCGCGCGTCGGCGGTCATCCAGTCGGTGGTCCAGGCAGGTTCAAGCTGGAGCACGATGTGCACGGGAGTGAAGCCGTGCGCGGTCATCGCCTCGCGGATCGCCCCCAGCAGGTGTTCCGTTGCCGGGCAGCCCGAGTAGGTTGGCGTGAAGCCAATCACCCAGCCTTCCCCCTGCGCCTTCACGCTGCGCACCATGCCTAAATCGGTGATGGTTAACACCGGCACTTCCGGATCGGGGATATGGCTTAACAGCGACCAGATCTGCGGAATTTGCGCAGGCGCGATGTCGACGAGGCGTTGCATAGCGTTCTCCTTTACCACTGCTGACCGGGATACGCGCGCTGGAGATACTGCATTTCCGCCAGCATCGGACCCAGATGTTCGGTATGAAGCCCCTTCTTGCCCCCGGTGCGGTACGCCACCTCTGCGGGAACCTGCAGACAGGCTTCTTTCAGACCAGCAAACACTTCGCTTTCCCACGGCTGGCGCAGGGTTCGCGGATCCACCGCCACGCCGGCGTCAATCAGCTCAAGCTCGACCTCATCGGCGTCAAACAGCTCCGCCGTAAACCGCCACAGGCTGTCGATGGCCTGCTGCATTTTTTGCGCGGAGGTTTCGGTCCCGTCACCCAGCCGCACCAGCCAACCGCGGCTGAAGCGCAGGTGGTAGCGCGCCTCTTTAATGGCTTTGGCGGCGATGGCAGCAAGCTGGCCGTCGCTGCTCTGAGACAGGCGTTCGTACAGCGCCACGTTCCAGGCGTCCATCAGGTACTGGCGGGCAATCGTGTCGGCGAAGCTGCCGTTCGGCTGCTCCACCAGCAGGACGTTGCGGAACTGGCGCTCGTCGCGGCCAAACGCCAGCGTGTCTTCATCGCCCTGGCCTTCTAATTCCGCGGCATAGGTCAGGAAATTGCGCGCCTGCCCCAGCAGGTCGAGGCCGATATTGGCGAGCGCGAGGTCGATTTCCAGCTCCGGCGCGTGGCCGCACCAGGCGCCGAGACGCTGGGAGAGCACCAGTCCGTTATCGCCCAGACGCAGGGCATAGGCAGTCACTGAGTTCATTCTTTGCCTCACATATGCTCGATGCCGTCGGGGATGGTGTAGAACGTCGGATGGCGGTAAACCTTGCTTTCCGCCGGGTCGAAGAACTCGCCGCTCTCTTCCGGCTGGGAGGCAACAATCTCGCTCGCCTTCACCACCCAGATAGAACACCCTTCGCTGCGGCGGGTGTAGGCATCACGGGCATTTTCCAGCGCCATGCGATCGTCGGCGGCATGCAGGCTGCCCACGTGACGGTGGGATAACCCTTGTTTGCTGCGTACGAATACTTCGTACAGCGGCCAGTAGACATTGCTCATGGTTATTTCCTCTTATGCGGCCTGACGGGTACGTTGTTTTTCGGCGTGCGCCAGCGCGGCTTCCCGCACCCACGCCCCGTCGTCCCAGGCTTTGCGTTTCGCGGCCAGACGTTCGTGGTTACAGATGCCGCGCCCGTTAATGACCTCGTCAAACTCCTGCCAGTCGATCTCGCCGAAGCGGTAGTGACCGCTCTCTTCATCAAAACGCAGGTCCGGATCCGGCACCGTCATGCCGAGCATCTCCACCTGAGGAACCGTGTTGTCGACAAAGCGCTGGCGCAGCTCGTCGTTGCCAAAGCGTTTGATTTTCCAGGCCAGGCTGCGGGCGCTGTTCGGCGAGTTGTCGTCGTTCGGCCCGAACATCATCAGCGCTGGCCACCAGAAGCGGTTGATGGCGTCCTGCAGCATCTGACGCTGAGCCTCACTGCCCTGCGCCAGCGCCATGCAGGCTTCAAAACCCTGACGCTGGTGGAAGCTCTCTTCTTTACAGATTTTCACCATCGCCCGTGCATACGGGCCGTAGGAGGTTCGGCACAGCGCCACCTGGTTGACGATGGCCGCGCCGTCCACCAGCCAGCCGATCACGCCGATATCGGCCCAGCTCAGGGTCGGATAGTTGAAGATGGAGGAATATTTCATCTTGCCGTCGAGCATCTTCTGGTAGATGTCTTCCCGCGCGCAGCCCAGCGTTTCCGCCGCGCTGTAGAGGTAAAGCCCGTGTCCGGCTTCGTCCTGCACTTTCGCCAGCAGGATCGCTTTTCGGCGCAGCGTCGGCGCGCGGGCTATCCAGTTCCCTTCCGGGAGCATGCCGACAATTTCGGAGTGCGCATGCTGACCAATCTGGCGGATCAGCGTTTTACGGTAGGCTTCCGGCATCCAGTCCTGAGGCTCAATCGCCGTCTCCTGCGCTATGCGCTGCTCAAACCGTTGTTCTTGCGTCACGTCATCACCTTTATGATTCGTTAGTTTGCAAATTAAAGCGTAATGTTGAATCACTTTGTTTTTTAAAAGTTACACAAAGGTTAAATATAACCCCAAGAATTGTTTCCCGGTTTTGTGATGCTGCTCGCAAGGCTTTTACGCTAGGCCTTTTGCAAAGCGCCCTTACGCGACGCGATTCGTCCAGCCAGATCACAACGTTAACAATTCATTAAAAACACAGCTTGATTTTTATGATTCACGATCAAACTATTAATAGTGAAATCACGAAACATTTAGAGATAAGCGATGCAGCAGTTAGCCAGCTTCTTGTCCGGTAACTGGCAGTCTGGCCGGAGCCGCGAACGCGCGATTCATCACGCCATCAGCGGCGAAGCACTCTGGGAAGTGACCAGCGAAGGGCTGGACATGGCGGCCGCCCGTCGCTATGCCATTGAGCATGGGGGCGAGGCATTGCGCGCCATGACCTTTATTGAACGTGCCGCCATGCTGAAAGCGGTGGCGAAACACCTGCTCGGCGAAAAAGAGGCGTTTTATGCCCTGTCCGCCCAGACGGGCGCGACGAGGGCGGACAGCTGGGTCGATATTGAAGGCGGCATCGGCACCCTCTTCACTTACGCCAGCCTGGGCAGCCGCGAGCTGCCGGACGACACGCTGTGGCCGGAAGATGAGCTAATCCCCCTGTCGAAAGAAGGCGGCTTTGCGGCGCGCCACGTTCTGACCTCGAAATCCGGCGTGGCGGTACACATCAACGCCTTCAACTTCCCCTGCTGGGGAATGCTGGAAAAACTCGCGCCGACCTGGCTTGCCGGGATGCCCGCCATCATCAAGCCCGCCACCGCTACCGCGCAGGTGACGCAGGCGATGGTCAAATCCATCGTGGACAGCGGGCTGGTGCCGGACGGCGCCATCAGCCTGATTTGCGGCGGCGCGGGCGATCTGCTCGACCAGCTCGACAGCCAGGACGTGGTGACCTTTACCGGCTCCGCCAGCACCGGGCAAAGCCTGCGCGTGCACCCGAATATTGTGGCGAATTCGATCCCGTTCACCATGGAAGCCGACTCCCTGAACTGCTGCGTGTTGGGTGAAGACGTCACGCCGGAGCAGCCGGAGTTTGCCCTGTTCATTCGGGAGGTGGTCCGCGAAATGACCGCCAAGGCCGGGCAGAAATGTACCGCCATTCGCCGGATTATCGTCCCGCAAAGCCAGGTTGATGCCGTCAGCCAGGCGCTGATTGCCCGTCTGGAAAAGGTGGTGATGGGCGACCCGGCGCAGGAAGGGGTGAAGATGGGGGCGCTGGTCAACGCTGAACAGCGCGCGGACGTGCAGGAGAAAGTGGATCGGCTGGTCGCCGCAGGCTGCCAGATCCGTCTGGGCGGCAAAGCGGATTTGCAGGCCGCGGGGGCGTTCTTCCCGCCGACCCTGCTGTTCTGCCCGCAGCCGGATGAAACCCCGGCGGTGCACGATACCGAAGCCTTCGGCCCGGTCGCCACGCTGATGCCGTATCGCAGTGCAGAGCACGCCATGCAGCTTGCCCGCGCGGGCGGCGGCAGCCTGGCGGGGACGCTTGTCACCGCTGACCTGAACATTGCCCGCCAGTTTATTGCCGGCGCGGCGCGCGCCCACGGGCGTATTCAGATCCTTAACGAAGAATCATCAAAAGAGTCTACCGGCCACGGCTCCCCGCTTCCTCAGCTAATGCACGGCGGCCCTGGCCGCGCGGGCGGCGGCGAAGAGCTGGGCGGCCTGCGCGCGGTGAAGCACTACCTGCAGCGCACCGCGATTCAGGGTAGCCCGACGATGCTGGCCGCCATCGGCAAACAGTGGGTGCGTGGCGCAGCGGTGCAGGAAGATCGCGTCCATCCGTTCCGTAAATACTTTGAGGAACTGCAGCCGGGCGACAGCCTGCTGACGCCGCGCCGCACGCTGACGGAGACGGACATCGTCAATTTTGCCTGCCTGAGCGGCGACCACTTTTATGCCCATATGGATAAGATCGGAGCGGCAGAGTCGATCTTTGGCGAGCGCGTGGTGCACGGCTACTTCCTGATCTCCGCCGCGGCGGGACTGTTCGTTGATGCAGGCGTCGGGCCGGTGATTGCCAACTACGGCATGGAAAACCTGCGCTTTATCGAGCCGGTCAAGCCGGGCGACACCATCCAGGTGCGTCTGACCTGCAAGCGCAAAACGCTGAAGAAACAGCGTACCGCCGAGGAAAAACCGACCGGCGTGGTGGAATGGGCGGTAGAGATTTTCAACCAGCACCAGCAGGCCGTGGCGCTCTACTCCATTCTGACGCTGGTGGCGCGCCAGCGGGGTGATTTCAGCTAACGTTCTCCCTCATCCTGACCCTCTCCCCAACGGGGAGAGGAGATTGCTCTGCACGACCTGTGATTTATCTCAGCGCCTTTTTTAACCTGGCAAGACCAACAAATAACCTGGCAGATGCAGGCAAACGCTTTTCTCAGGCGCCTGTCAGGATAAGGCTGTCACAACACAATAAACCCTAAAAACACAACAAGATGAGGTCTACGATGGGAAGCAATTCTTCTTTTTCTGCCCGTAGAACGGCACTGGCCATGGCCGTTGCGCTGTGTTGCTCCTGGCAATCCCCTGCTTTCGCCCACGGCAGCGAGGCGCATATGGTCCCGATGGACAAAACACTGCAGGATTTTGGCGCGGACGTTCAGTGGGATGATTACGCACAGATGTTCACCATTGCGAAAGACGGCGCCTTCGTGAAGGTCAAACCGGGCGCAAAGACGGCCATCGTCAACGGTCACCCCCTCAATCTTGAAGTGCCGGTAGTGATGAAGGACAAAAAAGCCTTTATCTCAGAGACCTTCATCAACGATGTTTTCCAGTCTGGTCTTGACCAGACCTTCCAGGTTGAAAAACGTCCTCACCCGCTAAACGCGCTCACGGCGGACGAAATTAAGCAGGCTGTCGGGATTGTGAAAGCCTCTGCGGATTTTAAACCCAATACCCGCTTTACCCAGATCGCCGTTGCGGAACCAGAGAAAGCCAAAGTGTGGGACTTTGTGCTCAACGGTACGGCAGTGGACGCCCCTCGCCAGGCGAAGATCGTCATGCTCGACGGCAAGCACGTTATCGAAAGCGTAGTGGACCTGAAGGATAAAAAAATCCTGCGCTGGGAGCCGGTGAAGGACGCGCACGGCATGGTGCTGCTGGATGATTTCACCGCGGTTCAGCAGATCATTAACGAGAGCTCGGAGTTTGCCGAGGTGCTTAAAAAACACGGCATCACCGACCCGAAAAAAGTGATCACCACGCCGCTTACCGTCGGCTACTTCGACGGTAAAGACGGCCTGAAGCAGGAAGACCGCCTGCTTAAGGTGGTGAGCTATCTGGACGTCGGCGACGGCAACTACTGGGCGCACCCGATCGAGAACCTCGTGGCCGTGGTCGATCTTGAGCAGAAAAAAATCCAGAAGATTGAAGAAGGTGCCGTTGTGCCGGTTCCGATGACTCCGCGCCCCTATGACGGCCGCGACCGTGTCGAGACGCCGAAAAAACCGCTCAACATCATTGAGCCGGAAGGCAAGAACTACACCATTACCGGCGACATGGTGCACTGGCAGAACTGGGATTTCCACCTGAGCCTGGACTCCCGCGTCGGCCCGATGATTTCGACCGTCACTTACAACGACAACGGGAAAAAGCGTCAGGTGATGTATCAGGGATCGCTCGGCGGCATGATTGTCCCTTACGGCGATCCGGACGTGGGCTGGTACTTCAAGGCCTATCTCGATTCCGGCGACTACGGCATGGGCACCCTGACCTCGCCGCTGGTGCGCGGTAAAGACGTGCCGTCCAACGCCGTGATGCTCAACGAAACCATCCCGGACTACACCGGCACGCCGATGGAGATCCCGCGCGCGATCGCCATTTTCGAACGCTACGCGGGGCCAGAATATAAACATCAGGAGATGGGCAAGCCGAACGTCAGCGCCGAACGCCGCGAGCTGGTGGTGCGCTGGGTGAGTACCGTGGGCAACTACGATTACATCTTCGACTGGGTGTTCCACGAAAACGGCACCATCGGCATTGACGCCGGTGCAACGGGTATCGAGGCGGTGAAAGGCGTGCAGGCAAAAACCATGCATGATGCCACCGCCAAAGACGACACAAAGTACGGCACGCTGATCGATCATAATATCGTGGGCACCACGCATCAGCACATCTATAACTTCCGTCTTGATATGGACGTGGACGGCATCAACAACAAGCTGGTGGCGATGGATCCGGAGGTGAAGCCGAATACCGCCGGCGGCCCGCGCACCAGCACCATGCAGGTGAACCAGTATGACATTGATACCGAACAGCAGGCGGCGCAGAAGTTTGACCCGGGCACCATCCGACTGCTGAGCAACACCAGCAAGGAGAACCGCATGGGCAACCCGGTCTCGTACCAGATTATCCCTTACGCGGGCGGTACCCATCCGGTGGCGACAGGCGCGAAATTTGCGCCGGACGAGTGGATCTACCATCGTCTGAGCTTTATGGATAAACAGCTGTGGGTGACGCGTTACCACCCGGACGAGCTGTATCCGGAAGGGAAATTCCCGAACCGCTCCATCCACGACACGGGCCTTGGGCAGTACAGCAAGGATAACGAGTCGCTCAACGATCAGGATGACGTGGTGTGGATGACCACCGGTACCACCCACGTGGCGCGCGCTGAGGAGTGGCCGATTATGCCGACGGAATGGGTGCATACCCTGCTTAAACCGTGGAACTTCTTCGACGAGACACCAACGCTCGGGAAGAAAAAAGACGAACAGAAATAAATAACGTACCGGGCACAATGCCCGGTTTTATCCATTTACTTGCTGAATACCTCTCCCCGATTATAGTTATTTCTACTTCATTTTTTTATTTCATTTCGAATCACTTTCAGCCAGGACGCGAATTTTCCACAAGCGACGTAATACATCATTGAGAGGTTTTAGGATGAAATTCAATTTGATCGTCAGGAGTCTTGCTCTTGCTGGACTTGTTATTTCCGTCAGTTCCGCTGCCGCAGAAGCCCCGAAGGACGCCACTGCAGCGACACAGCAAGTCAATAACGCCCTGTTTAATCAGCTTCCCTTCTCCGATAACACCGATTTTACGAATGCCCATAAAGGCTTTATTGCGCCTCTTCCTCAGGACATTATCAAAGGGGAGCAAGGAAATGTTATCTGGAATCCACAACAATATTCGTTTATTAAAGAGGGAGATAAAGCTCCTGAGACTGTTAACCCCAGTTTATGGCGTCAATCTCAGCTGATTAATATTAGCGGCCTGTTTGAAGTAACCGACGGCGTTTATCAGATTCGAAATCTCGACCTGTCGAATATGACCATCATCGAAGGGAAAGAAGGTGTTACCGTGGTTGACCCGCTGGTTTCGGCAGAAACGGCGAAAGTCGGGATGGAGCTCTATTTTAAAAATCGCGGCAAAAAACCTGTCGTCGCCATAATTTATACCCACAGCCACGTTGATCACTATGGCGGTGTGCGCGGCGTGGTGGAAGAAGCTGACGTGAAGTCCGGCAAGGTAAAAATCTACGCCCCGGCCGGTTTTATGGAAGCGGCCGTTGCCGAGAACATCATGGCGGGTAACGTGATGAGCCGCCGCGCCAGCTATATGTATGGCAACCTGCTTAAACCCGATGCTAAAGGCCAGGTGGGTGCCGGTCTCGGGACCACCACCTCCGCCGGGACAGTGACGCTGATTGCCCCGACAAACATCATTGAAAAAGACGGCCAGAAAGAGGTCATAGACGGCCTGACCTATGACTTTATGCTCGCACCGGGATCCGAAGCACCGTCAGAAATGCTCTGGTATATCGAAGAGAAAAAACTGATTGAATCCGCTGAGGATGTGACCCACACCCTGCATAACACCTACTCGCTGCGCGGGGCCAAAATCCGCGAGCCGCTACCGTGGTCGAAATACATCAACCAGGCGATTGTACGCTGGGGTGATAAAGCCGAAATCATCATGGCACAGCACCACTGGCCGACCTGGGGCAACGAAAACGTGGTCAACCTGCTGAAAAGTCAGCGTGACCTCTATCGTTACATTAACGACCAGACCCTGCGTATGGCGAATGAAGGGCTAACGCGGGACGAAATCGCTGCTAACTTCAAGCTCCCGGATTCGCTGGCGCATACCTGGGCTAACCGCGGCTATTACGGCTCGGTGAGCCACGACGTGAAAGCCACCTACGTGCTTTACCTGGGCTGGTTTGACGGCAACCCGGCGACGCTTGACGAACTGCCGCCGGAAGAAGCCGCGAAGAAATTCGTGGAGTATATGGGTGGCGCGGATGCCATACTGAGCAAAGCGAAAACCGACTTCGATCAAGGAAACTACCGCTGGGTAGCGCAGGTGGTGAGCAAAGTGGTCTTTGCCGATCCGAACAACCAGGCTGCACGCAACCTGGAAGCGGATGCGCTTGAGCAGCTTGGCTATCAGGCAGAATCCGGCCCGTGGCGTAACTTCTATCTGACCGGAGCGCAGGAGTTGCGTAATGGCGTGGTGAAAGGGCCAACCCCGAATACCGCCAGCCCGGATACCGTACGGGCAATGACCCCGGAGATGTTCTTCGATTATCTTGCCGTACACATCAACGGACAAAAAGCGGGCGATGCCAAATCGGTGTTTAATATTGATCTGGGTAATGATGGCGGGAAATATAAGCTGGAACTGGAAAATGGCGTGCTGAACCATACGGCGAACGCCGAGGCAAAAGATGCTGATGCTACCATCACTCTTAGCCGCGATACGCTGAACAAAATTATCCTCAAAGAGATGACCCTCAAACAGGCGCAAGACAACGGTGATGTGAAAATCGCTGGCGACGGTGCAAAACTCGACACCATGCTCGGTTATATGGATAAATTTGATTTCTGGTTTAACATTGTGACGCCGTAACGATGCATACGTAAGGGCGGCCTGTCCGCCCTTTTCTGCTTAACTTATTCCCTGGACGGGGTAAACAGCGTCAATGGAAAAAAGAAAAAAACCGACACTTGAGCGAGCAACCTGGTCGACGCGCCACGCCATGGTTATGCACGGGCTGGCGATGAACCTGCCCTGGCTGGCTTTCGTCAACATCAGCTTCGCCGTGATGATTCTGCTGCGCCATGTTCTGCTTAACGCCAGCGATCCCCTTTATCCCCACTTGCCGCATATGATGAAAATGGTCGACGCTTCGATGCTCGGCATTATTATCCTCTCGGCTGCACTGATCCTTATGGGCTGGCGGCGCATCGCCGGTATCAGCGTAGTGCTGTGTATCTGTAGCGCTATCTGGTCGATATCATGCTTCTGGTTTATCACCGATTTACTGCTCCCCCACGTCTGGCCGCTGTGCGTTATTTTATTACTCGCAGGGTTAACGGCCCTCTACTTTTACCCTGTGGGTTTGCTCGCCTTCGTGCTCCCGCTCTGGATAACCTTGCCGATTGCAAGCTGGGTACTGAATGATGGCCTTAATCTTCACTTCGTTATCATCTGGAGCGTCTTTTCGCTGATCCTGATCTGCGGGCGATTCATCCTCTTAAGCTGGTTTGACGAGGCCTGGCGACGTAACCAGCAAAACCAGCTGCTGATCTCACGACTGGATGCGCTGGCGCATCAGGATCCGTTAACCACAACCGCCAACCGCCGGAAGATGGAAGTGGTGCTGGAGAACGCGGTTGAGCAGAAGAAACCGTTCTCATTGATTATGCTGGATATTGACTATTTCAAACGCTACAACGACACCTACGGTCACCAGGCAGGTGACGACTGTCTGACGCGCGTGGCGCGGGTGTTGAAGCAGTCAGTGCGAACGCCCGACGATGTGGTGTCACGTTACGGCGGCGAGGAGTTTGTGGTGATCCTGTTTAACTGCCCGGAAAATATCGCGGAAAAAGTTGCGGTACGCATTCAGGACGGCCTGCGCGCGGAGTCGATACCGCACAGCGCGTCATCCGTCAGCGATCGTGTCACCGTGAGCATGGGGATTGCGGGTATGGTCGAGGGGCTTGCGGGTACCGAGATTATTGCCCGCGCCGATGCGGCGCTGTACCGGGCGAAAGAGGCCGGGCGGGATCGGTGGTCGCTTTGAATAACGCCGGGTGGCGGCTACGCCTTACCCGGCTTGTTTTTTAATACCGCACGCAAACCGACTTGGTTTCGCACCAGCCGTCCAGCCAGTCCGGGCCAAAATCACGTCCGGTGCCGGACTGCTTCATCCCACCGAACGGCAGGTTGGCGTCAATCAGCGTATGGCTGTTCACCCACACGGTGCCCGCCTGCAGCCGATCGGTGTACTCCAGCGCCTTGCTGATATTCTGCGTCCAGACGCTGGCCGTCAGGCCATATTCGGTGTCGTTTGCCAGCTGGAGCGCCTCTTCTCCGTCGGATACCCGCACCAGGTTGACCACCGGACCAAACACCTCTTCTCGGGTTAACCGCAGCGCGGCATCCGGGTTCACCACCAGCGTAGGCGACACGTAATAGCCTTTGCCCTCCGGGCCGCGATTACCGACGATCAGCTCCGCATTGCGCGACGTCGCCTCGTCGAGGAAGGTCTGCACCTTATCGCAGTGGGCGCGCGACACCAGCGGGTTGATAAACGCCTCCGGCGACATGCCCGGCCCGACGCTCAGGGATTTCACCGCCTGTTCGAACCCGCTCACCAGCGTGTCAAACAGCGGGGCTTCAATGTAGATGCGCGAGCTCGCCGCGCACACCTGCCCCTGGTTCAGGAAGCTGCCGGTCATTAATCCTTCTATCACCCATGCGGGCTCCGCATCCTTGAGTACAATTGCCGGGTTTTTCCCGCCCAGCTCCAGGGTCACCCCGGTTAGCGTGTCCGCCGCCGCACGGGCAATCTGCTTACCCGTTGCCGTTGAGCCGGTAAAGCTCACCTTTGCAATATGCGGGTGTGAGGTCAGCGCCGCGCCACACACTGCGCCGCTCCCGGTTACTACGTTGAACACCCCGTCCGGGATGCCCGCTTCACTGGCCAGCTCCGCCACGCGCAGCATGGTCAGCGGCGTGGTTTCAGACGGCTTAATGACGATAGAGCAGCCCGCAGCCAGCGCTGGCATCACTTTCCACATCCCGATCATCAGCGGGAAGTTCCAGGGCACAATCCCGGCCACCACACCAACCGGCTCCTTACGCGTCCACGCCTGGTAGCGCGCACCCTGCGGCAGCGGGATGGAAAGATCGAGTGTTTTGCCCGCAATTTTGGTGGTCAGCCCGGCGGTATAGCGCATCCAGTTGAGGGTGCAGCCCACTTCAAAAGCCCGGGAGATGTTAATTGATTTGCCCTGCTCTAGCGTTTCAAGCTGGGCCAGCTCCTCGCCGTGCTGTTCGACCAGATCGGCAAAATGGAGTAGGATCCGCTCGCGCTCCGCCGGTAATTTTCCGGCCCAGCTGCGGGCCACAAAGGCGCGCCAGCCGGACATAACGGCCCGGTCAACGTCATCGACGCTGGCATCGGCGGTCGAGGCAATCACCTCGCCCGTGGCCGGGTTGTAGACGTTCAGCCGCTTTTCACTGTCCGACGCGGCCTGACGCCCTTCAATCCACAGGCCGTGGTGTCGGTCTAAAAACTGCTGCACGGCAGGCAGAACAGCCACCTGTGATTCAGACATAGGATACTCCTTCGTTATTCTTCGCAGGGTGTTCATCCAGTCTATGTGGGGTTTTGCATTCTCGCTTTTGTCTCTGTGACATTCGCTTTGCCACCTGTGACAGGTGCCGCAAATCGCGATAATCGCCGCTTATATCGCTGTTACCGGTGAGTGTTCTTTCCTATAGTCAGCCTCATAGCTCTGACAAAATGCAACACAAATGCAACAATGCGAAAACGTTGACGGTGCAGCGAGAGAAACGATGGCGTGTGCAAGCGAGCAGGAACAGTATCAGCAGTGGCTGGCGCAGATTAACCAGGTTTGCGGGCGTTTCAACGCCCAGCCCACCGAAGGCAAATTCTTCGGCGAACTGGAGACCAGCTATGCGCGCAGCCTGAAGCTCAGTACCGTCACCGCCGGCGGCGTCAACCTGTTCCGCTCCCGACGGGAGATCGCACAGAGTAATGATGCCTGGTTCTACACCGTCTTCCAGCTTGAAGGCAGTGCGGAAATTGAGCAGGACGAGCGTCGCGCGGTACTCAAAACCGGGGATATCACGCTGATTGACGCCTCTCGTCCCTGCTCGATCAACTGGCAGGAAAAGTCCCGCCAGATTTCGCTGCTGGTTCCCCGTCAGATTATCGAGCAGCAGTGCCGCTTTCAGGAGATAAGCTGCGCGCTCGCCCTTTCCCGCACCTTACCCACGGTACAGCTGAGCTATCGCCTGCTGATGGAAAGTATGAACAACCGCGACCTGAGTGACCGGGAGAGTGAAGCGGCGCTTGAGGCGATGGTCTGCCTGCTGCGCCCCGCGTTCCAGCAGCGCGACGTGATTCAGCCGCGCAAGGAGCGCCAGTTCCAGCACGTTGTGGCGCTGATTGATGACCATATTCAGTCTGAATCGCTGCGTCCGGAATGGATTGCCGCCGAGAGCGGAATGTCCGTACGCAGCCTCTACCGCATGTTTGCCGAGAAGGGGCTGGTGGTGGCGCAGTACATTAAAAACCGTCGTCTGGATCTCTGCGCGCAGGAATTGCAGTCAACCGGCGACGATGAAAAGCTGGCGGGCATTGGCTACAGCTGGGGATTCACCGACCATAGCCACTTTTCAACGGCCTTTAAGCAGCGTTTTGGCGTCTCGCCGGGTGAATACCGCAAGCGCTACCGCTAGCTATTTTTTCAGCCACTTACCATTAATGCCCTTCACGTACTCGCCCGGCTGCGCGCGGGCCACCAGCTTTTGCCCCGCCATTTTCGCCACTTCATCAACCGGCAAATTATTGCTGTCGGCCAGCTTCTGATAGCTCTCCGTGCGCGCTGCGTTAATGCGATTCACCAGCTCCAGCGTTTCGGCATCCTGTTGGATCGGAGCAAGATAGCCGCTCAGGGTTTCCCCCACGCGCCCCTGCGCGCGGGCATCGTTTAAGGTCAGCGCAGCCGCCTGCACATTTATACTCAGGGCCAGTAAAATCAACGCTAATCGTTTCATGGCATCCTCAGAACAAATCGCTGCGCGATTTCAGCAGGGCTTCAACGTCTTTATCGACCTTGATGTGGATCTCGTGTTCGATTTTGACATTCATATTGATGGTAATTGGCTCCTTTGGCGCAGCGACTTCAATGCGCGGCGTACAGCCGGTCAGTAGCGCGGCAACGGTGAGCGCACCAGCCATCTTTTTCATTGTTGTTCCTCACTTTCCTTGCCAGTCGAACTGCGGAGACCGGGAATCGCCGCGTGTTGCTCAAACCAGGTTTGCAGGTTGTCGCCAAAACGCAGGCTGCGCCACAGGGTAAAGACATTCTCGTCATGGGTGTAGTTCAGATTGACGGAGCTGCTTTTGCCGTCCACGCGGCTGGTCCCCTTGATGGTCGCCTGCATGGTTAATTCACCCAGGTTATCTAAATTGATTCTCGTCCACGACTGCGAAATTTCCATGTAGCGGAGCCAGTTAATCGCTGCGCCCGCGACCATATTATCCTTCACGATGGCGTCTGCCGTATCTTTGTCGATGCGCAGCGTCATTGGCCCCGGGTTGGTCAGCCAGCCATCTTTAATGATCCATTTTTCATTGTCCAGCCAGAACGGCAGCGCCCCGCTCACCGGGCCCGACAGGGTAAACTGCTTCGGGTTGACGGCGCTGATCAGCTCGCTTGAGGAGATATTGTCCACGCGCAGCAGGGCCGGATCGTGCTGCGGCATCCGCAGTTGCTGCATGGTGATCTTCCCGCCGAGCGTTTCTACCTTAACGTTGGTGAGCAGCAGCGGGTTGTCCTCCGTCCAGGGGTAATTCCCCTGCAGGTCCGCGGTAATGTTGCGCGCGGTCACCAGGTTTTCCACTTCGCCAATGCGCAACGTGACCGGGCCGCGCGTGCCCAGGGACCAGGTGCCCTCGCTGAAGCGGAACGGCAGCACAAAATCGACGCCGTTGATCTGATTGTCCGGCATCCAGGCGCTGCCGGATTTCAGCACGCCGTGTCCGCCCGCCTCAAAGCCCTGATCGGGGGCCGCCGAGAAGGCAACCTGCGCATAGAGTTCTCCGTCACGCAGCGTCATTTTCCAGTCCGGCGGGACCAGCGGCTGGAAGACGGTGAGCGACTGTTTCGGCCACCAGGCCTGCCCGCGAAGGCGCACGCCATCCCAGCGTCCGTTCACCTGTACCGGGCCGATGTTGTCCGCATGGAGGTCGCCCTTAAACTGAAAAACAGTCGGGTCGGTACCGTCGACGCTGAAGGTCAGGACCGAGGGCGGCAATACGCTACCGCCGGAGAACCGGGTTTGCCCGGCATTCAGCGACAGCGCGCCGCTGAATGCGGGTTTTTCGGCATCGCGCAGCCAGCGTACAGGCCGATCCAGCACCAGACGCGGCTTGCTGACCTCCATGGTGCCGTACTGGAGCTTGTCAAAACCGGTGGAGAGCGCCGTTAGCTCAATAAGGTTGTCTCGCCACTCGCCTTTCCCGGCGACATCCCAGCGGGCATGCATCGGCGTAAAGCCGCCTTTTCCCCAGTAGCGCCACTGCCACAGGCCGTTATCAGGTAAAAAGTCGTTGGCCTGACCGTCCAGGTGGAGTTCAAAACCGCCCATCTCGTTTTCATGGGCACGCAGAATAGCCTGCAGACGACCGTCCACGCCCTTTTGCGTCAGCTTTACGCCCGCCAGCGGCCAGCGGATTTCATCAATATCCAGCGAGTCAATGATGCGCCCGCGCGAGCGGAGCAGCGCGCCCGGCTCAAAGGTGAGCTGCGGTTCATACAGACTGCCGGTCAGCGTGGCGGGCAATTTGGCGTAGAGAATGAGATCGTTTTGCTTCGCCTCGCCGCTCAGGTGTAGGGGCATGTCGCTGTTTTCCATGCTGAGCCTGCCGGGCCCAATGTTCAGTACCGCGTTACCTTTACCCGCATCGCCTTGCGTCAACACGTTCAGTCGTCCGGTCAGGGTGGCTTTCTCCAGCCCCTGCTGCCAGTTGTCGGCGCGAAGGGACACACGTCCGCTCAGCGGCATACCCGAAAGATCCCAGTTCCAGCGCCCGTCGCTGATGTTCAGCTGTTTCGCCGTGATCTGCCACGGCAGGTCGAGAAGCGGATCGGGGTTATCCCGCGCCATCACCACCAGCTGTCCCTGATTGTCTTCCCAGTCGAGATCGGCATCGACCAGAGACGTTAACTGTGGCACGTTAAAGGTCGCGACCGCATGGCCTTTCACCGGCACGCCATCCGGCACCAGCGGCAAAGTGAACTCGCCCACCAGCTTAATCGGCTGCGGCTGGTCAGGGAGCTGAACATCAAACTGGCTGACCGAGAGCGTCTGGCCGCGAAGCGTGCCTTTGATGCTGACCTGTTCGCCTCGGTAAGCGATCTCCTGGCTGGAGGGCGTCAGTGACGCATTGAGCTCGCCCTGCCACTGCTGCCAGGGCGAGAGCGTCAGACGGTGAATGGTGAGCCAGGTATTGGGCAACACAGCCTGCCACTGGGCCAGCGTTTTGGGGGCGACCGTTGAGGGTGCAGACTGGGGAATTTTGCTCAGGCAGACGGTGTTAAGATCCAGCGCGCCGATGTCCAGTTTCCAGCGGCTCGGATGTGACAGCGTCACGTTATCGATGCGGGCAATTTCGCAGTCTTCCACCAGATAGCGAAGATCGGGGATCACCAGCGCGTGGCGAGTCAGTTTTGGGCTTTCTTCGAAAGCAATGCGCGTCCCGACGGGGAGCCAGATCCCGGCGAGCGTCGGCACCCACTGGGCGAGCGTCATCAGCAGCGTCAGCGGCACCAAAATCAACAGCAGTAAAACCGCAATGGCGGCTTTGTATTTACCCTTCATGGGCAGTTAATGTCCTGATTTTTCGAAAGAATTAAGCCGGCAATGCCGAATATTGTCGCATATTTGGCGGTTGAGTTGAAGTTGACCCCAAGATAAAGGATAGATGCTGTAAAGAGTATGAGAAAACTTTTTGCTATGCGTAACCTACAGAACACATTTTAGATTCAGTGGGTTACGCATTATCTCAGACGTAAAAACGGGAAAACACTGCGTAACTAATACTTGTTCCTGGGCATTGCCAATAGGTAGAGCATGGCGAATATCAACGACCCCCAATACACTGAATCGTACCGCCATGGATCAAAATCGATATGTAAAAAACCGCGAACAAACTCATAGCCGTTGGCAAAAACATTAATCTGGATGGCTGCAATCGCTATCACAAACAGCGTATAGGCAATGAACAATGGATATTTACGGAGCCTATTGACCTTGAGTTTTCCAACGTACAACAAGAAAAAAATTAAAATAGAAACAATGAAATAGCATAAAGCAGGTAGAATGGGGGGAGTTAATGACAACTCAAACTGTTGCGACATAATTAATTCTCTTTAGCTATCTGGTACATCTGCCAACCTGTGACGCTCCCACTGGTCAAATCCAGAGCCATCGCTGTTTTAGACGCTTCCTGCCATCCTCTGATATAATCAGATTCAATGTTGCGAAACAAACTCCATGATTTTTCTCTGGGAGCCAGAACTCTCCTGCCAGCACCGTAGGCTGATAATGATATATCAACAACCCCATAAACAATATCAGCTTCGTTATTCCCATAGCCGAGCTTCGCTGCCGCGAAACGATAAGCATCTCTTAGCGTGCCTGACCGATCTTCCCGATAAAGAAGATAGTATCCATTCTCATACATATTGTTTAACCCATGAGTAATCATAGGTGCACCATATGCGGCGCAGGCCAGTCCCAGCGATCCGACGCATAAACTAGCGCCACCATACACTTGCGCCCCACCCGCAACGAAACCAATTTGTTTGAGGGCTAAGGTCGTCGTTGTGGTCCGATTTTTTTCAACAACGATGTAGAGCTTAGCCTTGTTGAAGGTAAGTAAATCATCCTGATCCTTGAGATGATGAATCTGTTCATCAAGTATTTGAATCCCACCTGACCACGTCAGGCAATGCGATTCGATCTCTCGTTTCAGATGATCAACAAGTTGTTGAGTTTCAAAAAACATGCCTGAAGTACCATAAAGCAAATGCTTTGTGGCAATACGTTGCGCGAGATTTTCAATCTCAACTACTTTCTCTTCGAAATGACTTTTATCCCGATTATGGTTGTACATTCGGTCTCCCTGTCATTTTTAAACGATAATGCTAATACTACCTTTGATGTTAATACATTCAAAGAGCTACGTCATATCAACAACTAAGCTTAGCCACGTTTTCAGGCTTTGGTAACCCTTGCGTTCCTGAAAATTGAAGCTAACAGGCATGTCTTTTGTATAACTCGCACTTAAGAAAGCGTTGGATATGAATATCATGGAGTTAGGGTGTATATATGCTCTAGAATAATTGATAGAACTTATTGAATTCAATAATATTTTATAAATTGTAAGATAATTTTAATCATGCTAACGTGAATGCAAAATCACTGGAGAAAGTCTTATGAAACTCGCGGTATATAGCACAAAGCAGTACGACAAAAAGTATCTGCAACATGTTAACGAAGCTTACGGGTTTGAGCTTGAATTTTTCGACTTTCTGCTGTCCGAAAAAACCGCCAAAACGGCGCACGGCTGTGAAGGCGTCTGCATTTTTGTTAACGATGACGGCAGTCGTCCGGTGCTGGAAGAGTTGAAAAAGCAGGGAGTGAAGTATATCGCCCTGCGCTGCGCCGGCTTTAACGACGTGGATCTCGACGCGGCAAAAGAGCTGGGTCTGAAGGTGGTTCGCGTCCCGGCGTACTCCCCGGAAGCGGTAGCAGAACATGCGATTGGCATGATGATGTCGCTCAACCGACGTATTCACCGCGCTTATCAGCGTACGCGTGACGCCAACTTCTCGCTGGAAGGGCTGACCGGCTTTACCATGTACGGCAAAACCGCGGGCGTGATCGGCACCGGTAAAATTGGCGTGGCTGCCCTGCGCATTCTGAAAGGCTTCGGCATGCGTCTGCTGGCATTCGATCCGTACCCCAGCGCCGCAGCGCTGGATCTGGGCGTGGAGTACGTCGACCTGCCGACGCTGTTCTCGCAGTCCGACGTGATCTCCCTGCACTGCCCGCTGACGCCGGAAAACTACCACCTGCTTAACCAGGCGGCGTTTGACCAGATGAAAGACGGCGTGATGATCATCAACACCAGTCGCGGCGGTCTGGTTGACTCTCAGGCTGCTATTGAAGCGCTGAAAACCCAGAAAATTGGCGCGCTGGGGATGGACGTGTATGAGAACGAGCGCGATCTGTTCTTTGAAGACAAGTCCAACGATGTGATCCAGGACGACGTGTTCCGCCGTCTGTCTGCCTGCCATAACGTCCTGTTTACCGGCCACCAGGCGTTTCTGACTGCCGAAGCGCTGATCAGCATTTCGGAAACCACGCTGGGGAATCTTCAGCAGTTAGAAAAGGGTGAACCGTGCCCTAACGAACTGGCTTAAATGCTACGCCGGGTGGGGCTAAGCTTCATCCGGCGCGTTTGTTTCCCAGCTTCGATGAGCAACGCGCCACCAGAGCACGACGGCGGCCAGCGCAATCGCGCTCAGGACACTGAATGCCGTCGCAAACGAGTAATGACCGGCGATCGTCCCGGTTAACGCCGGGCTCATGGCTGCCCCCACTCCCTGCATCAGCATCACCACACTCTGCCCGGCATTAACGTGCCCGCTTCCGCGCAGCAGCACCACAATAAACGACGGTACGACGACACCCAGGATCCCGGCGGCGAGACCGTCGAGAGTTTGTACCGGGATCATCATTAACGGCGCGTCGGTCGATGCCGCCAGCGCCGCACGCACCGGCATAACCAGCAGCGCCAGCATAATCAAGCGCCAGTAGCCGTAGCGTTCTATTCGGCCTGCAACCCAGATGGCAACGGGGATCATCACCGCCTGCGAGATGATGACGGTGCCTGCCGCATACAGGCCAGGGTTGATCGAGGCGGGTGCCGCGGCCACCCTCATGCTCAGCATCGGCAGCAGTGCGGCATTCGCCAGGTGGAACAGCAGTAGCGTCAGCCCGGTCACAAACAGCGCCCGGTTTTTAATCAGCACCGCGAAGCCGGGGACAGGAACGCTACCTGAGGATGAAAGCCCTCGCGCCGCATCGTTATCAATGTCTTCGTTGCGGATGGCAAGCAGCGCGCAGAGCGTCAGCAGCGTCGTGCAGGTCATCAGCAGGAAAATCCCCCCGACGCCCCAGTACCAGGCTATACCGCCTGCTATCACTGCGGTGACAAAATTACCGCCGTGATTGAACGCCTCATTTTTGCCCATCTGCGCGCTGAACCCGCGCTGGCCGGTCAGGCCCAGCGTAATCCCGGCGATGAGCGGCCCGACAAACGCCGCGCAGATGCCGGTGACCATTTGTGAGACGGCAACAACGCTGGTCTGCTGGCTAAACCAGAGCAGCAGCGTGCTCAGGGTGATCAAAGTGCAGAGCAGCGCCAGCACGGCGCGTTTGTTCCGCGAAGTGTCAGTAATTACCCCCGCCGGGAGCGTAGCCAGCAATCCCGCCAGCCCACCGGCAGTCATCAGGATGCCGATATCATCGGGGCTCCAGTGGCGTTCTGTCAGAAAGATACCGAGAAAAGGACCAAGGCCATCACGGACATCCGCAATGAAAAAACTTGTCAGGCATAACGCCCGCAGCGAACGAAGAGACATACTTCCTGCCTGTAAATTATCCGGCTCGCGTTTCGCGATGACCCGCGTCCAGACGATCGTACAATAAAATTAAAAATGTAGCGTAGCGCTGCTTATTGAAAATCAGATGACGGCCCAAAAGACCGGATTAACCGGGGAGGCTACGCGTCACACCAGCCTCCAACGAGCTGTAGCAAAATGTGAATAGCCGCCGGGAACGTCAACAGGAAGAGTAAAACTGTCACCACAGCAATCGCCATCAGAAACTCCTTTTAAATTTTTCGTTTTACGAAATCGTAGTCAGTATTTTTAAAATGTCACTGACGCTCGGCTATTTTCTTCATTATTCACGGGGACGCCCCTTTTTATTAGCGCCCCCCGTTGCTGGTTTGATTAAAATTCGCGTTTAAAACGACGGAGCTTTACCTTTTGATTATGCTTTTGCTGCTCAAATAGCAAAGTTTTCCGTCATCTGCTTCAGTGCCCTGGACTGCTCGGTCAGCGCCTGCGATGCCGCTGCGGACTGCTCAACGAGCGCCGCATTACCCTGCGTCACGCCATCCATCTGGGTGACAGCAGCGCTGATTTGCATGATGCCCTTCATTTGTTCAACCGAGGCCATTGAAAGACTGTCCATAGTTTCTGCCAGCGTAGCCACGTTGCTGGCAGCCCGCAAAATCGTCTCTGCCGTTCTGGATGCCACCGACACACCGTTATCGACATCCTCAACGGCATGCTCAATCAGCGCCCCAATTTCTTTGGACGCCGTTGCGCTGCGCTGAGCGAGATTTCTGACTTCCGTCGCCACCACGGCGAAGCCACGACCATGCTCACCGGCACGTGCAGCCTCGACCGCCGCATTCAGCGCAAGAATATTAGTCTGGAAAGCAATCCCTTCTATAACGCTAGTGATTTCCTTTATCTTCAGGGCGTTAGCCGAGATATTCTGCATCGTTTCGCTCATTTCGCCCACGGCAGACTCACCTTCACGTGCCAGTGCTTCCGTCTTTCTTGCTGACGTTGCCGTATGCTCCGCGACCTCGGTATTGTTCCGAACGGTCATCGTCAGCTGTTCCATGCTGGCGGCAGTCTGCTGCAACGCCGCCGCCTGCTCCTCGGTACGAGACGATAACTCCATATTGCCCTGCTCGATCTCACCGGCAGCCAGATCCACCGACGTCGCGGCCTCTTTGATTTCAGTGACAAGGGTTTTCAACTGGGTCTGCATGTTGTCCAGAGCCGCAAGCAGCGTGCCGGTTTCATCCATCCGGGTAATACGTATGGTGGAGGTGAGATCGCCTGCGGCAATGGTGTTCGCCGTATTCACGGCCTGCTTTAGGGGTCGGAGAATACTGCGCGACAGCAAAATACCCGTCAGCAGCGCGGTGACAATCGCCGCAATCATTCCCAGGATTATCATCATGCGCGTACGGAAG
Source organism: Enterobacter sp. 04-C-12-SI-ECC (assembly GCF_047530715.1). Lineage (NCBI taxonomy): Bacteria > Pseudomonadati > Pseudomonadota > Gammaproteobacteria > Enterobacterales > Enterobacteriaceae > Enterobacter > Enterobacter sp. 04-C-12-SI-ECC. The sequence continues at coordinate 409,189 of NZ_JBLKDI010000003.1, read as the reverse complement.
CGTTCTTCAGCCAGTCGGGTTTGACGTTCAGCCATAATGCGGTACTCTTCGTTCAGCGCTTGCTGAATAACATCCCGCATGGCGTCCATTTGCTCTTTTCCGGTATTACGCTCCAGGCTACTGATGAACGCATCCATATGTTCGCCCCCGCGGGATACGCTCTCTCTTCGCTGGATTAACGGCAGCGCAAATGATCTTTTCCATTCTTCTTCAAGCCTGGAGAGGGTGGTTAATTTTTGCTGCTGCGACGGGTTATCACGCGTAAGCCCTGCAATTTCGTCAACTTTGCTTTTAAACCTCTCATCCCCCTGCGTGAAGGGTTGAAGAACGTCCTGATTGCCGGTGAGCGCAAAACCGCGAATGCCGGTTTCCATGTTGATCAGGTTTTCGGTTACGGAGCGAAGGTTATCGACCACTTTATAGCTATGGACGTTGAGCTTGCTGACGGCCGTCACTCTGTCAAAGCTCAAATAGAGCAGCCCGCAGACGACTGACATTAAAACCACAATTGCGCCAAATGCTATGGTAAGCCGGGTGCCGATGTTGAGATTTTTAAACATGACTCTTCCTTAATAATTAGCATAGGTTCATCTTCTGGAGATGAATTTTAATAACGGCTTATTTTTTGTGGTTAATGGAAATGGGTTTCCACCACGACCACACCCATGCTAATCGGCAGAGCAAATTAATACTTTAGGCTGAGATAAAAATATAATAATCATCTTTTTGCGATGATTCTTATATGCAATAAATGGCCATGTACCAGCCAGCATAAATAATTAAATAAACTTGCGGGCATTATTAAATTGAGATTGGTAAAAGCGCCTAAATTTAAGCACATTTAATATAAATATATTTCAAACCATTATTAAATGTAAATTTTAGTTCTTTTTTTGACCGCTTTAGGGCTTTCAGACCTATAAAAAAACCGGGCGCGGGGCCCGGTTATCTTCTTAGCTAAAAGTGACTTTATGCACTCAACCCGCGATTCTCCAGCATCGGTTCAATCTTCGGATCGTGTCCGCGCCAGTTGCGATAAAGTTCGGCTAAATCAGCGCTGTTGCCGCGAGACAAAATCGCCTCACGGAATTTCTGTCCGTTTTCACGCGTCAATCCACCCTGCTCCACGAACCACTGATAGCCATCGTCCGCCAGCATCTGCGTCCACAGGTAGGCGTAGTACCCGGCCGCGTAGCCGCCGCCAAAAATATGGGCAAAGTAGCTGCTGCGATAGCGCGGCGGTACAGCGGGCAGATCCAGCCCCTCTTTTTTCAACGCGGCGGCTTCGAATTCTTCAACGCTCGACACGGCCTCGCTGATGCCGTGCCAGTTCATGTCCAGCAGCGCCGCACTCAGCAGCTCCGTCATGTCATAGCCCTTGTTGAAATGGGTCGCGTTGAGCATGCTTTCCCGCAGCGCGTCCGGCATGGGGTCACCGGTTTCGTAATGACGGGCATAGTGGCTAAACACCTGAGGATGGCTGGCCCAGTGCTCATTGATTTGCGACGGGAATTCAACGAAATCACGCGGCGTATTGGTACCGGACAGCGTGGCGAAGCGCTGGCTGGCAAACAGACCGTGCAGGGTATGGCCAAACTCGTGGAACAGGGTTATCACGTCATCCCAGGAGAGAAGCGCGACGCCGCCGTTACCCGGCTTTTGGTAGTTGCAGACGTTGTAGATCACCGGGCGGGCAGCAAGCTCAAAGGATTGCTCGATGAAATTGCCCATCCAGGCCCCGCCCTGCTTGGAATCGCGGGCGAAGAAGTCGCCGTAAAACAGCGCCATGCCCTCACCGGTATGGTCAAAAATTTCCCATACGCGGACGTCAGGGTGATAAACCGGAATGTCGAAACGCTCCACAAAACGAATGCCAAACAGCTGGCTGGCCGCCCAGAATACGCCATCCTGCAATACGGTATTGAGCGCAAAATAGGGTCGAATCTGCGATTCATCGAGGGCGTATTTCGCCTGGCGCACGCGCTCGGCATAAAAGGCCCAGTCCCAGGCCTGCACGCTGAAGCCACCCTGCTCGTCGTCGATGACCTCCTGAATATCGGCCTGCTCGCGTTCCGCGCGGGCGCGGGCGGCAGGCACAATGCCGCGCATAAATTCCAGCGCGGCGTCGGGGGTTTTCGCCATCTGGTCGGCAATGCTCCAGCTGGCGTAATCCTCAAAGCCGAGCAGACGGGCCTGGCGCGCCCGCAGCGCCGTAAGGCGCAGGATCAGCGTGCGGGTGTCGTTTTCATCCCCTTTCTGGGTGCGCGTCCAGCCGGCGTTGAACAGGTTTTCGCGCGTCTGCCGATTGCGCAGCGCGGCTAGCGCAGGCTGCTGTGTCGTATTCAGGAGCGGGATCAGCCAGCGGTCGTTAAGCCCTTTTTCCGCGGCGGCCTGCGCCGCAGCAGCTATCTCTTCGGCGCTCAGGCCTTCAAGCTGGTGCGCGTAATCCACCACCAGCCCGCCCGCGTTGTTAGCGGCCAGCAGACGCTGGTTAAACTGGCTGGTCAGGGACGCGGCCTCGGTATTCAACGCCTTCAGCTCGGCTTTTTCCGCTTCATTCAGGCGCGCGCCGGCCAGAATAAAGCGCTGGTACGTCTCCTCGACCAGCCGACGGGATTCGGCATCCAGCGCGGCGCGGTCCTGCCAGACGCTCTCGACGCGGGCGAAAAGGGTGTCGTTCAGCCAGATGTCGTTCGCCAGCGAGGCAAGTTCGGTGGAGAGCTGCTCCTCCAGTTCCTGCAGGTACGCATTGGTGTGCGCGGAGGTCATGGCGAAGAAAACGCTGCTGACGCGCGCGAGCATGACGCCGCTTTTCTCCAGCGCCAGCACGGTGTTAGTGAAGTCTGGCGCAGCGGTGTGAGAGACTATCGCCTCTATGTCCGCCCGCTTCTGGCGAAGCGCTTCATCGAAGGCCGGACGATAATGCTCGTCTTTGATGGTATCAAAATGGGGGGCCTGGTAAGGCAGCAGGCTAATGTCAAAAAAGGGGTTGGTCGCCGTCATCTTTCACTCCTCCGAACGAATATCTTCCCAGAGTAGGCCAGGCCGCCATCGCCTGCAACGCCGTCATACAAATGTTGCCTTAACGCACCCTCTGCGGGCGTGCTATGTTAGTACCACACAAAAAGCGTTGAGGAACAGTGAGATGATTATTTTAGTTACCGGGGCAACGGCAGGTTTTGGTGAAAGCATCACGCGTCGCTTCGTCGCCAACGGGCATAAGGTGATTGCAACGGGTCGTCGTCAGGAGCGCCTGCAGGAGCTGAAGGACGATTTAGGTGACAGCATCCTGACCGCGCAGCTGGACGTGCGTAACCGTGCGGCCATTGAAGAGATGATTGCCACCCTGCCGGCAGAGTGGCGTGCCATCGACGTGCTGGTCAACAACGCCGGTCTGGCGCTGGGCATGGAGCCTGCCCACAAAGCCAGCGTTGAAGACTGGGAAAACATGATCGACACCAACAACAAAGGGCTGGTGTACATGACCCGCGCGGTGCTGCCGGGCATGGTCGAGCGCAACCGCGGCCACATTATCAACATCGGTTCTACCGCCGGGAGCTGGCCTTACGCGGGCGGTAATGTCTACGGCGCGACCAAAGCGTTTGTGCGCCAGTTCAGCTTGAACCTGCGCACCGACCTGCACGGCACCGCCATTCGCGTCACCGATATCGAGCCGGGGCTGGTAGGCGGCACCGAATTCTCCAACGTGCGCTTCAAAGGTGATGACGCGAAAGCGGATAAAACCTACGAAAACGCCAACGCCCTGACGCCGGAAGACGTCACCGAAACGGTCTGGTGGGTCGCAACGCTGCCAAAACACGTCAACATCAATACCGTGGAAATGATGCCGGTCAGCCAGAGTTTTGCCGGACTTAGCGTCCATCGTGGCTAAATAAGCCCTTCCCGGCCCGCGGGCCGGGTCTGTTTCGGGTCATAAAAGAATGGTAGTATGTTCGGGCTAACTCTCTGAGAAATGACAACTCATGGCCGCTGAATCGCAACTCAATCCCACCCAGCCCGTAAACCAGCAAATCTATCGCATTTTGCGACGTGATATTGTCCATTGCCTGATCCCACCGGGAACGCCGCTTTCTGAAAAAGAGGTCTCCGTGCGATTTGACGTGTCCCGTCAGCCGGTGCGTGAAGCGTTTATTAAGCTTGCGGAGAACGGCCTGATTCAGATCCGCCCGCAGCGCGGCAGCTACGTGAACAAAATTTCACTCTCACAGGTGCGCAACGGCTGTTTCGTACGCCAGGCAATTGAATGCGCGGTGGTGCGCCGTGCCGCGACGCTCATTAATGACAACCAGTGTTACCTGCTGGAGCAAAACCTGCATCAGCAGCGCATTGCGATTGACCGTAAACAGCTCAACGACTTCTTCCAGCTTGATGATGAGTTTCACCAGAAGCTGGCGCAAATTGCAGACTGCCAGCTGGCCTGGGATACCATCGAGAACATCAAGGCCACCATTGACCGGGTGCGCTACATGAGCCTCGATCACGTCTCCCCGCCGGAAATGCTGCTCCGCCAGCATCACGATATTTTCAGCGCGCTGGAAAAACGCGACCCGGACGGCGTGGAAAAAGCGATGACCCTGCATCTGCAGGAGATAGGCGAATCCGTGCAGCTTATTCGTCAGGAAAATAGCGAGTGGTTTAGCGAAGAGTGATATTTGCCGCCCTTTTGGCGGGCGGCGCCGTAATTAGCGAACGACTAACACCGGAATTGTGGCGTAGCGCAGAATAGATTCCGCATTTGACCCCAGCAGATGGGTGGTGATGCCCGGATTTCTTGACCCGATGACAATCACGTCATATTCCCCTTCTTTGCTCAGCTTGATAATTTCATCGCGGACGCTGCCAAAACGAACCAGAGTGTGAATATTCTCCGGGGAGATATCGAACAGTCGTTTTAACTCGTTCATTTTCTTCCCGGATTCTGCGCTCATATACTCTTCAAACTTTTTAATATCGGCGTTGAATCCGCGCAGCAGAGACCGACTGCTGGCAGGCAGAATATTGACCAAGGTAATCGACGCGCCCTCGGCCTTCGCGAGGTTAGCCGCGTGGCGAACCGCTTTGTCGCTTAAATCCATTTCAAACACGTCAACAGGCATCAAAATCTTCTTATACATAAGCCTGACTCCTTATTCCGATGAAGGGTTATTTCCTGCAACCAGAATGGCATCGGGAATATAAACCAATCCTCAACGCTTCCCCGTAGAAACTATCAATAAGTGAAAATAACGGTCTGCTTTGTAAATTGCCGTCGTGAAGCGTCAACGCCCCATGTAATAAAGAAAAAAGTGTGAGTTTGATCAAAAACAAAAACATGACTGGCAGACAGGCGTATTTATAGTGCCCCGTGAACGGCAAAACCTGAAATAGCGCCGTAACGGATAGTTTAGAGAGGAGAAAATACCATGATGACATACGACCGTAACCGCAATGCAATCACCACCGGCAGCCGCGTCATGATTAGCGGCACCGGCAAAACCGGCGTGATTAAGGCGATCCACAGCGAGGGGCTGGATGCCGCGCAGGTGCGCCGTGGCAAAACTGTGGAAGTGGAAGGATGCGAAGGTAAGTTCGAACCAATTGAACTGATTCGTCTGGGTATGCACTAAATTGTGCGCCGACATGCCGCCGCGAACGGCGGCATGTGTTGAATTACAGGTGCGACACGTACTCCGCCACCGTGGTCTTAGCCCCCTTCTGCAGCAGCGTCTGATACGCGCTCATCACGGCATCTGTGAAGGCTTTTTCTCGCGGCAACTCTTTCCCAAAAATGGCCTCAATGCCGAGCAGCGCGTTAACCCGGTTTTCCCCTTCGGCACTTCCCTTCACCGCCGCCTGAATCACCGCCAGCTGCGGATCGCTCACGTCAATAGCGTTACCCTGCTCGTCCACGCCCCCGACATAGCGCATCCACCCAGCCACGCCCAGCGCCAGCAGTGGGAAAGGCGTCTGGTGCACCAGGTGCCAGCGCGCGGGATCCAGCATCCGCTGCGGAAGCTTCTGGCTGCCGTCCATCGCAATTTGCCAGGTACGGTGGCGCAGGGCCGGGTTACTATAACGGGCGATCAGCAGTTCAGCGTAGCGTTCTAAATCGACACCCTTCACTTTCAGGGTCGGCGCCTGCTCGTTGAGCATCAGCGCGTGCGCGGCGACGCGATAGTGTTCGTCTTCCATACACTCATTGATGTGCTGATAACCGGCCAGATAGCCCAGGTAGGCCAGGAAAGAGTGGCTGCCGTTGAGCATGCGTAGCTTCATCTCTTCAAACGGGATCACGTGTGAAACCAGTTCGGCTCCGGCTTTTTCCCATTCCGGACGCCCGGCCACAAAGTTATCCTCGATAACCCACTGGCGGAACGGCTCGCAGGCCACCGCCGCCGGATCGCGTACGCCGGTCAGCTGCGCGATTTTATCCAGCGTATCGGGTGTGACCGCCGGTACGATGCGGTCCACCATGGTTGACGGGAAGGTGACGTTAGCCTCGATCCAGTCCGCCAGCTCGCCGTCTACCGCCCGGGCGTACGCGCAGGTGACGTTGCGCATCACGTGACCGTTCTCCGGCATGTTGTCGCAGGACATCACGCTAAACGCGGGCAGCCCTGCCGCTTTACGGCGCGCCAGCGCTTCCACCACCACGCCCGGCGCGGATTTCGGCTGATGCGGGTTTTGCAGGTCGGCAACGATGAAAGGATGATCGAGCATCAGTTGCCCGGTTGCCGGAGAGTGGCAGTAGCCTTTTTCGGTGATGGTCAGCGAGACAATCGCCACCTGCGGTTCACACATTGCCGCCAGCACGCTTTCCAGCCCGTCGACCTGCGCGTGCAGGGCCTTTTTGACTACGCCAACCACGCGGGACGTCCAGGCATCGGCAGACATTTCCGCTACGGTGTAAAGGTTATCCTGCGCCTTCAGGTCGGCAATCTGCTGCTCGCCGCCAATCAGGTTAACCTCACAGTACCCCCAGTCGCTGCCGTGTTCAGCCGCGAGGATGTCCGCATACACCGCCTGATGCGCGCGGTGAAATGCGCCGAAGCCTAAATGTACAATGCGTGCTTTAAGGCTGTAGCGATCGTACTGAGGCAGCGTCGCGTTGGCCTGTAATAAGGTGTTTTCCATGATTAAGACTCGCTAATTAGAAAGCTGTGGATCGCTGCCGCCCCCAGTCCAGAGCGGCAGCGCCTGCTGACTACACCAACTAGAATGGCAGTTGGGGTAAAACAATACTGCCATCAACCATACTGATACTGCCGTTTGAGTTTTTGATTTATATTAACTTTTGCTCAGGTGGTGTGACATAAACAAAAAGTTGTGTGATAAGTCACGAAAGATATAAACCACTAGCGTCGCGTGGAGACCGCGCCGTAACCCACGCGCTCTTTCGGCGCGGCCTCGGCGGCATCTTCAGCCGCGCTGAGGTCGCGGTCGCGGACTTCCGGCATCAGGAACGCCGAAACCAGCCCAATCACGGAATAGGCCACCAGCATGGCTACAATCGGCCACCAGGAACCCGTCATATTGCAGAAAATCCCCGCCAGTACCGGGCCAAAGCCCACCGCCACCAGACCGCCCGCCTCCTTGGAGATAGCCATTCGGGTAAAGCGATTTCGCGAGCCAAACATCTCCGCCATGGTGATATTTTCCAGCGCAAACAGCCCCAGCACGGCGAAGTTATGGATAACGATGATCGAGAGCATGATTGTCCCCGGCGCATAGCTCTTATCGACGATAATCGACAGCATCGGGTACGCCAGAATAATGGCGGAGATATTGAGGATAATGTACGGCAGCCTGCGCCCCACTTTGTCGGAAAGCCAGCCCAGCAGCGGGATGGAGATAAACCCGAGAATAGAACTTATCATCAGCGCGTCGGTGGGAATCGCTTTATCGAACAGCAGCGTCTGGACCAGATAGCCCGCGAGGAAGGTCTGGATCAGCCCCGAGTTGCCCGCCTGACCGAAACGCAGGCCGGTCGCCAGCCAGAAGGATTTACTTTTTACCATTGAACCCAGCGAGGTGTCCGGCTGCACGGTTTCTGCATCGTTTACTTTCTCAAAGACCGGGCTCTCCTTGAGGTTCATTCGCAGCCAGATGGCAAAGATCATCACCACGACGCTGGCAAGGAACGGCACGCGCCAGCCCCAGGCGAGCAGCTGTTCACGATCGAGGGCGAAGAACATAATGGCCCAGATCGCCGTGGCGCTCAGCGTCCCGCAGTTAGTCCCCATCGCCACCAGCGAGGAGATGATGCCGCGCTTCCCTTTCGGGGCGTACTCCGCCAGCATGGTCCCGGCCCCGGAGATCTCCGCCCCGGCGCCCAGCCCCTGAATGATACGCAGCGTCACCAGCAGTACGGGCGCAAAAATGCCGATCTGCGCGTAGGTCGGCAGCACGCCAATCAGCGTGGTGCAGATCCCCATCATGGTGATGGTGATAAACAGCACCTTTTTACGGCCAATGCTGTCGCCCATTCTGCCGAAGATAAAGGCCCCGACGATACGCGCGATGTAGCCCGCGCCGTAGGTTCCCATCGCCAGAATCAGCGCCATCGCGGCCGACTGTTCCGGGAAGAAGATTTCATGAAATACCAGCGCCGCCCCCAGCGAGTAGAGCTGGAAATCCATAAACTCCAGCGCGGTGCCCAGCCAGCCGGAGACGGCGGCTTTCACCAGATCTGAGGTAGTTCTTTGAGGTTGTGCTTGCGTCATAATGGCTATCTCTAAAGGTAAGATGCGTACCACTGAGAGCCCGTCTTCGCGGGCTCTTAACCGCGTGTAGGGTTATTGCCCGAACGTCAGTAAAACCTTGCAGCACTGCCGCTGGTCTTTTTCAAACAGTTCGATGGCGTCTGTTACATGGTGATAGTCAAAGGTATGGGTGATCAGTTTTTCCGGGTCGATCAGCCCTTTATCAAGCCAGTCGATGACGACCGGGAATTTGTTGGCATTGAGGCGCGAGGAGAAGATCGCCAGCTCTTTACCGGTAATCCCCTGCTGGACTATCTGGCTTGGCTCGCTGGAGAAGCCCATCAGCACGATGCGCGCCGCCGGGGAAGCCAGGGTGACCGCCTCCTGCAAAATCGACGGATGACAGGCGGCATCAATAATCAGCGTCGGCTTGATGCCTTTTTCGTCCAGCGCGACCTGCAGCGACTTTTCGCCGTTATTAAAGACCCAGTCCGCGCCGCTGCGCTGGGCCATGGCCAGACGCTCATTGATTCTGTCGACGACGATAACCTGCTTCACGTTGTAGACGCCCTTCAGCGCCTGTACGGTGACCAGTCCCATCGGCCCTGCGCCGTAGATCAGCGCAACGTCCTGTTCGGTAGGGCTAGCCTGCCCCGTCACGTTGGCGGCAATGGTGAAAGGTTCAACCATCACGGCGTGTTTATCCGGGATCGCATCCGGGATGCGCCAGGCATTTTTAGCGGGCACGGCGGCATATTCGCTGAATCCGCCGTCGCGGTGGACGCCCAGCACCACCAGCGAGGTGCAGACGTTAGGCTTACCGACGGAGCACGGGTAGCAGTGCCCGCAGCTGATCACCGGATCCACCGAAACGCGCTCCCCTAACCGGGACGGTTCTACGCCCTCGCCCACGGCGTCGATCGTGCCAAAAAACTCGTGGCCAATCACGCGCGGATATTTTGCAAACGGATTATGCCCGCGGTAGATGTGGCTGTCTGACCCGCAGATCCCGGCCAGCTTGATTTTGACGCGGACTTCCCCTGCGCCTGGCTCCGGGCGCGGACGCTCTTCAATCACCAGCTGGTTCGGCTGTTGAATCACTACGCTTTTCATCGTTCGCTCCTCGGTTACCAGTTCCACAGCGTGCCGTCTTCGAGACGGGCCACCGGCAGATAGGCCGGATCGTACGGGTATTTCGCCGCCAGCTTTTCATCAAACTCAATGCCCAGCCCCGGCTTCTCGCCCGGGTGCATATAGCCGTTATCAAAGCGCCAGCTGTGCGGGAAGACTTCCAGCATCTGTTCGGAGTATCCCATATATTCCTGCACGCCGAAGTTCGGCACCCACAGGTCGAAATGCAGCGCGGCCGCGTGGCAGATCGGCGACAGATCGGACGGGCCGTGCGAGCCGGTACGCACCTGATAGAGCGACGCGAAGTCCGCGATGCGGCGCATCCCGGTGATCCCCCCCGCATGGGTGATAGTGGTGCGGATATAGTCGATAAGCTGCTCTTCGATAAGCTGCTTGCAGTCCCAGATGCTGTTGAACACCTCGCCCACCGCAATTGGCGTGACGGTATGCTGGCGGATCAGGCGGAAGCACTCCTGGTTTTCCGCAGGCGTTGGGTCTTCCATCCAGAACATGCGGAACGCTTCGATACTCTTGCCGAAGCGCGCCGCTTCGATAGGCGTCAGGCGGTGGTGCATGTCGTGCAGGAGATGCTCATTGAAGCCAAATTTACTGCGCACCGCGTCAAACAGTTTTGGCGTGAAATCGAGGTATTTCTCGGTGGACCAGAGCTGCTCTTCCGGCCAGTCGCCTTTGGTGGCGGGCTCGTAGGCCAACCCCTTCCCTTTAGCCATGCCGTAGGTGGTTTTCATGCCCGGCACGCCGCACTGGACGCGGATCGCCTTAAAGCCCATCTCCTTATGGCGGGCGTAATCTTCCAGCACGTCGTCAATGGTGTGCCCGGTGGTGTGGCAGTAGACCATTACGCCCTCACGGGATGCGCCGCCCAGCAGCTGGTAGAGCGGCATATTGGCCGCTTTGGCTTTGATGTCCCAGAGCGCCATATCCACGGCGGAAATTGCCGACATAGTGACCGGCCCGCGGCGCCAGTAGGCGCCCTTATAGAAGAATTGCCAGATATCTTCGATACGGTGCGCGTCGCGGCCAATCAGCTGCGGGCAGAGGTGATCTTTCAGGTAGGAAGCAACGGAGAGCTCACGCCCGTTCAGCGTGGCGTCACCGAGGCCAACGATCCCTTCATCGGTAGTGATTTTAAGGGTGACAAAGTTCCGCCCCGGGCAGGTAACAAACACGTCAGCCGCGACAATCTTCATAATTCCTTTCCTTACATCGTTCGTTGTGATACTTGAAATTTACCCATCAACCCTACTACCATACAAGTATAATGATCATAAAATCAGCTAACGATCACAAAACCCGGGGGGCTCAAGCACGGCCCCATCCCGCCACAATAATCAGCATACCGCAGAGGGCAATCAGCGCCCCGGACCAGTCATATGCGCTGAGTTTGACGCCGTCCACCACGCGCAGCCACAGCAGCGCCGTGCAGACATAGACGCCGCCGTAAGCCGCGTAAACGCGCCCACTGGCCGCCGGATGCAGCGTTAACAGCCAGACAAACAGAGCCAGCGCGACGCCCGCCGGGATCAGCAGCAGTGCGCTTCCCCCCTTCTTCAGCCAGAGCCAGGGCAGGAAGCAACCGATGATTTCGCATAGCGCGGTGGCAAAAAAAAGCAGCGTCGTTTTGAGCATATTTCACGTCAGGTGAGGGTTTATTTAACCATCATACCTGATGATGCCCTTTACTTTTCCATACTTGCTCCGCGGGTATGCCGTTATTGCTCTTTGGTGTAGAATCTGAACGGGGAAACTTGCTCATCTGCACCCATTTAAAAGGAAACGCTATGACTACATTAAGCAAACGCCTTTGTCTGACAGCCCTGCTGGCGCTGTCATCGTTCGCCTTTGCCGCCTCTGCGACAGCGGAAACCAGCAAGCTCATTATTGAGTCTGGTGACAGCGCGCAAAGCCGCCAGAACGCCGCGATGGACAAAGAACAATGGAATGACACCCGCAGCCTTCGTCAGAAGGTCAACAAACGTGCTGAAAAAGAGTGGGACAAAGAAGATGTCGCCTTTGACGCACGCGATAAGTGTCAGCAAAGTGCGAACGTCAATGCCTACTGGGAGCCGAACACCCTGCGCTGCCTGGATCGCCGCACTGGTCGTACGGTAGCCCCATAATGTCGGCGCCCTGTGACGTAAAACTCCGGCCGCTGGAGCGTGAAGACCTGCGCTTTGTCCACCAGCTCGACAATAACGCCAGCGTGATGCGCTACTGGTTCGAAGAGCCGTACGAGGCCTTTGTCGAGCTGTCGGATCTTTACGACAAGCACATTCACGATCAGAGCGAACGTCGTTTTGTGGTGGAGTGTGAAGGCGACAAAGCCGGGCTGGTGGAGCTGGTTGAGATCAACCACGTTCACCGCCGGGCGGAGTTCCAGATCATTATTTCGCCGGAGCACCAGGGGAAAGGCCTGGCCTCCCGGGCGGCGAAGCTGGCGATGGATTACGGATTCAACGTACTGAATCTCTACAAGCTTTATCTGATCGTGGATAAAGAGAACGAAAAAGCGATCCATATCTACCGCAAGCTGGGCTTTATGGTAGAAGGCGAGCTGATTCATGAGTTCTTTATCAATGGTGAATACCGGAATACCATCCGCATGTGCATTTTCCAGCATCAGCATCTGGCCGGTCACAAGCCGTCAGGTGCCAGCCTGCTGAAACCAACCGCGCAGTAGCCTGCGCGGTTTCATTCTCAGTAATACTCAATCGTGTTTTTGATGGTGTACTTGCGCTCAACGGCGGGTTTGACGCTGTCGTCCGTGATCGTCAGATCGCAGCTCACCGGGTTATTGTGGCGATCGTAGTCGCAGCTTTGCGTCACGTTGCCCAGCGGCTTATCGTTTAACAGGCTCACGGCCGAGTAATCCATTCTTTTGCGCAGATCCTTAGATGGCGTCGACTGTACCGATAAATGCTGATCCCCGGAGACGGTGGTTTTCCCCAGCGGGTAGCCATCCGCATCGTAGCGATACTTCACCTCCATCTCTTTACCATGTGCGGCCACCACGAAGCCGTTGTCGTCGGTATCCCACGTCACCCCGGCTGACGGCAGTTCGGCCAGTTGGCATTTGCCCTGCAGCTTCACCTTACGCTGCTGGGTTTCTGCATCGATGTAGTAGTTTGCATCCAGCACCAGCGCTACGCCCGTGTTAGCCTCCAGATCGTGCAGCTCCAGCGTATCGAAACACCCTTCCGCCGACACAGTGCCGGTGACCCGTTTGGACACTTCACCCTTCTCGTTGAACAGCGTCTGGGTAAAATCCTTGACCGGGCCGCGAAGAGGGTCGAAATCGAATTCGTTCGAAAAACTCGCCATCTCGGGCGTAAACGACAGCGGCGCGGAGTTGTTATCACACCCTGCGAGAGTAGCTGCCAGGAGCGTTATCGCTGCATATTTCTTCACATTCTTTACCAATACAGAGAGATTATTCCCAATCATATTAGCAAATACAGTTGTTTACACGAAGCCTGCTAAAATTAATCTCTACACAGAGAAAAGGAGCTACAGATGAAACGGTTACCCTGGATTACCGCCCTGCTGTTAATGAGTGCCTCAACGGCCGCGCTGGCGGCACCGGACTCCTGCGAGCGCGTGAAAAGCGACATTCAGCAGAAGATCATCAACAACGGCGTGCCGGAGTCAGGTTTTACGCTGAATATTGTGCCGAACGATCAGGCTGACCAGCCGGACGCTCAGGTGGTGGGCCACTGTGCCAACGACACCTTTAAAATTTTGTACACCCGTACGGGCAGCGGGGCGGCGTCCGGCAATCAGGATAATGCGCCGGCTGAACCTCAGTAAATCACCGTCAATCCCCTTTGATTTGACAAGGATTAATATTTAATACCTCCAAATAAGTAACACTCACCCCATCATTAGCCCGGTTATCATTTCGGGAAAAATAATACGTAATCACAATGGTGGGGTGAGCCATGTCCGATATCGAACATCACGGCGGGATTAGCCGTCGAACACTCGTGAAATCTACGGCGATAGGTTCTCTGGCGCTTGCCGCTGGCGGAATTTCGTTGCCTTTTGGACTGAAAAGCGCCGCAGCCGCGGTACAAAATGCAATGAAACCGGCAGAAGATAAAGTGGTCTGGGGCGCCTGTTCGGTCAACTGCGGCAGCCGCTGTGCGCTGCGTCTGCACGTCCGCGATGACGAAGTGTACTGGGTCGAAACGGATAACACCGGTGAGGATATCTACGGCAATCACCAGGTCCGGGCCTGCCTGCGCGGGCGCTCCATTCGCCGCCGCATCAACCACCCTGACCGTCTGAACTACCCGATGAAACGCGTGGGTAAGCGGGGTGAAGGCAAGTTCGAGCGCATCAGCTGGGACGAAGCGCTGAACGTCATCACCGCCAGCCTGAAAGACGTGGTCAGCAAGTACGGCAACGAAGCGGTGTATATTAATTACTCCTCCGGGATTGTCGGCGGCAATATCACCCGCTCCTCCCCTTACGCTTCGCTGGTGGCGCGCCTGATGAACTGCTACGGCGGTTTCCTGAGCCACTACGGCACCTACAGCACGGCGCAAATCGCCTGCGCGATGCCTTATACCTACGGCAGCAACGACGGCAACAGCACCTCGGATATCGAAAATACCAAACTGGTGGTGATGTTCGGCAATAACCCGGCGGAAACGCGCATGAGCGGCGGCGGGATTACTTACTATCTGGAGCAGGCCCGCGAGCGTTCTAACGCACGCATGATTGTCATCGACCCGCGCTACACCGATACGGCAGCCGGACGCGAAGACGAGTGGATCCCAATCCGTCCGGGTACCGATGCCGCCCTGGTGGCGGGGATCGCCTGGGTATTGATCGACGAAAACCTGGTTGACCAGCCATTCCTGGACAAATACTGCGTTGGCTACGATGAAAAAACGCTGCCGGAAGGTGCCCCCGCGAATGGTCACTATAAAGCGTATATTCTCGGCCAGGGTGAGGACAACACGGCGAAAACGCCGGAGTGGGCCTCGCGCATCACCGGCATTCCTGCAGACCGCATCATTAAACTGGCCCGCGAGATTGGATCCGCGAAGCCGGCCTATATCTGCCAGGGCTGGGGACCACAGCGTCAGGCGAACGGTGAACTGACCTCCCGCGCCATCGCGATGCTGCCGATTCTGACCGGCAACGTGGGGATCAACGGCGGCAACAGCGGCGCCCGTGAGTCGACCTACACCATCACTATCGAACGTATGCCGCTGCCGGAAAACCCGGTCAAAACGCAAATTTCCTGTTTCAGCTGGACGGACGCCATCGCCCGTGGCCCGGAAATGACCGCTCTGCGCGACGGGGTGCGCGGTAAAGATAAGCTGGACGTACCGATAAGTTCATCTGGAACTACGCGGGCAACACCATTATTAACCAGCACTCCGATATCAATAAAACCCACGATATTCTGCAGGACGAAAGCAAGTGCGAAACCATCGTGGTGATCGACAACTTTATGACCTCATCGGCGAAATACGCCGATATCCTGCTGCCAGATTTAATGACCGTCGAGCAGGAAGACATTATCCCTAACGATTACGCCGGGAACATGGGTTACCTGATTTTTCTCCAGCCCGTGACCGCGCCGAAGTTTGAGCGCAAGCCTATCTACTGGATCATGAGCGAAGTGGCGAAACGCCTCGGACCGGATATCCATCAGAAATTTACCGAAGGGCGAACGCAGGAAGAGTGGCTGCAGTATCTGTATGCCAAAATGCTCGCAAAAGATCCCACGCTGCCGTCCTATGACGAGCTGAAAAAAATGGGTATCTATAAGCGCAAAGATCCGAACGGACACTTTGTGGCCTATAAAAAATTCCGCGAGAACCCGGAAGCCAACCCGTTGAAAACGCCCTCAGGCAAGATTGAAATTTATTCCAGCAAGCTGGCGGATATTGCGGCGACCTGGGAGCTGGCAAAAGATGAGACCATCAGCCCGCTGCCCGTCTACGCATCCACCTTTGACGGCTGGGATGCGCCCGAGCGCGCGCAGTTCCCGCTGCAGCTGTTTGGCTTCCATTTTAAAGCCCGCACCCACTCGAGCTACGGTAACGTCGACGTGCTGCAAGCGGCCTGCCGCCAGGAGGTCTGGCTGAATCCCGTTGATGCCGCGAAACGTGGCATTAAAAACGGCGATACGGTGCGCGTCTTTAACGATCGCGGTGAGGTGAGAATAGAAGCCAAAGTCACGCCGCGCATCATGCCAGGCGTAAGCGCCATGGGCCAGGGAGCCTGGCACGATGCCAATATGAATGGCGATCGTATCGACCACGGCTCGTGTATCAACACCCTGACCACGCACCGCCCGTCACCGCTGGCAAAAGGCAACCCGCAGCACACCAATCTGGTGCAGATTGAGAAGGTGTAAAAGGTGAATTCTATGACCCTGGTTTATGCTTTGGTCTGTATTAATGGTTAATCACGTCGCGCGGACATAACCGCGCGAGCAAGGAAGGTTTAATGAAAGACGTCTCACACCGTGACTCGTTCGCGTTCAGCGCCCGCGTACTGGGCGCGCTATTTTACTTCGCCCCAGACAGCGAGCAGACAGCCCCGCTGGTGCAGGCACTTACCGCTGGCGAATGGATAGAGGACTGGCCCCTGCCGCCGGAAACGCTGCTGCCCGTTGCCGAAACCTTTGCTTCATCTTCCGATGAGCCGCTGACGGATGCCTGGCAACGGCTGTTTATTGGTCCTTATGCCCTGCCCGCACCGCCGTGGGGTTCCGTCTGGCTGGACCGTGAATCCGTGCTGTTTGGCGATTCGACCCTCGCGCTGCGCCAGTGGATGCGGGAAAACAATATCGCGTTTCAGATGCA
This sequence comes from Enterobacter sp. 04-C-12-SI-ECC, assembly GCF_047530715.1. Taxonomy (NCBI): domain Bacteria; kingdom Pseudomonadati; phylum Pseudomonadota; class Gammaproteobacteria; order Enterobacterales; family Enterobacteriaceae; genus Enterobacter; species Enterobacter sp. 04-C-12-SI-ECC. The sequence continues at coordinate 392,508 of NZ_JBLKDI010000003.1, read as the reverse complement.
GCAAAATGAACCGGAAGATCATTTCGGCACCCTGCTGCTGCTGGCGGCATGGCTGGCCGAGAATGGCCGCAAATCGGAGTGCGATCGGCTTCTGGCGTGGCATCTGCTGCCGTGGAGCACCCGCTTTCTGTCGGTGTTTGTCGACAACGCCGGGCATCCGTTCTATATCGCGCTCGGCAGGCTTGCGCAGCTGACACTGGCGGACTGGCGATCGGCGTTGGTTGTTCCGGTTGCGGAAAAGACGCTGTACCGCTAAGGGATATGGCTTGCTCGCGGGTGGCGAGCAAGCCTTTAACCAGGGTTTGGTTGTGCATTACCACCTGATTCACTCACACTCTCTTTGCTTTGAATGAACCGGAGTGCCAAATAGAGGTCTGGCGCCAGAATCATGTCATCATCATTCATTGTTGGCCGACTTTCTTTAAACCAACGTGTTAATTCCGTTTTCCTGCCCGCAAGGATTAACATAATCTGTCGGGCTTTCAGGTCACGCTTTAACTCATTAATGGTTGCCAGGACACTGATATCTGAATAGGTGAAGCAAGCCACGGCATCAATAACCACCCATTTAGGTTGTACTGCTGCACCATCAACCAGGTTCAATACCCGACGTTTAAAATAAGCCACATTAAAATAGGTCAACGGTGAGTTAAATCGATACATCAGCACGCCCGGGACCATTTTAATATCGGTTGTATTCCCTAATGAGTGGATCATTCCATTTTCGTCAGTCCCGAGTAAGTGCTCAGAGGGACGAAATACCGTACGCAGGAACTGTAACAGGCCAAGCAACACCGCAAGGCCGATCCCCTGGATTACACCGATGATTAAAACACAGCCAAACGTAAAGAAGGCCAGGCGAAATGCCTGTTTATTTCTTCGCCTCAGGTTCCATAACCCACGTAAATCAATTAATGACCACGATGCATACATTAGAACAATACCTAATGCAGATACCGGAATAAATTGTAATGGCTGCGTGAAAAATACCACCACTAAACCTATCAGTAAGGCTGCGACTATGGAAACCAGCTGACTTTTCCCCCCAACGGAATCATTAACCGCGGTCCGGGAATCGGCTCCACTGATGGCAAATCCCTGAGATAGCCCAGACATAATGTTCGCAATACCCAGTGCCCGGAACTCTGCATCAGCATTAATTTCATAGCCATTTTTCGCGGCGAAACTGCGGGCGGTCAGCATCAGACTGACAAAACTCACTAAAGCCAGGTTCAGCGCCGGGATCACTAATTCTCGCATCGGACCGGGCTGGAACGCACCCCAGTTAACGACGGGTAAACCAGGCTGGAAGCCATCCCCCCCAATCGTGGCAATACCATACTGTTGCGCAGATGTTCCCCATACCAGTATCGTTGTTATCACAATGGCAATCAGAGGTGCTGGCCAGTTGCTGCGATACGTTTTGATAACCATTAAAATAATTAACGTTAAAAGTGATATCCCTATTGTTAATACATGGCTGTCTAAAAGTCGGCCTGGCAAGGCCAGTATTTTCTCAATAACCTGCGCTTCATCGAGCTTGATCCCCAAAACCTTGCCTAATTGCCCGACAATAATCGTCACGGCTACGCCATTAAGCAACCCTGTAAGAATGGGATGAGAAAGGAGATCGGCAAGTGCACCCAGATGGAATTTACTGGCAAGCAGGCACCACCCGCCCATCATCAATGTCATGACGATCGTCAGTTGCCAGTGCAGTTCAGGATTGCCTGCAGAAAGAGGAAACACGACGGCTGCAATCACGGCGCAGGTCGTTGCATCAGGGCCAACAATAAGCTGACGTGAAGAACCAAACAGTGCATAAGCTATCATCGGTAAAACGCAGGAATAGAGCCCCACTATTGCCCCAACACCCGCCAATTCAGCATAAGCAATAGCAACGGGTAGCGCTACAGCCGCAACGGATAATCCAGCTTTAACATCATGTTTTAGCCAGCTTTTATCGTAGGCTAACAAATTTTGTAACCCTGGCATGTACTTTAACAATAATTTTCCGAGCACTTTATTCTCCGGACAGGGATTATAGCCACGTAATATTGGCACACTTCTCAGTGAGGTTATGGTTTCCAAATGCTCCGGAGTCAGGTCGATGCCTCTCAGTTTTTGATAAAGCGTCAGTCAACTCATTATTCTGACTGCTGTTAAACATCATTTAAAAACTACCGCCCCATCATCTTTCCGGGGCGGTTCAAATTCGTCGCTATTGTGCGCTCATATTTATAAGCAACCTGCAATCAGAAACTGTACGTCACCTTCAGGCTTCCCGTTGGCGACGTTTTACGTTGCACGATCGGGCTATCACCCGCATCCCCCGTCAGCTGCGTTACGCCCGCGGAGGTGAGAACGCTCCAGCGCGAGGTGAGCCTGTAGGTCCAGTCAAGGTTCATCGACCAGGCGTAAATTCCCGCTCCGGCGTCATGTCGGGCAAATCCCGAAGCGCCGGACTGGGCAGCATTAACCCCATAGTACGTTTGCATGTACTTGCCGGAACCCCAGCTGCCCGTCAGCCCCAGCGTCACCGCATTTTTCGACGATGTGTAGAGCGGGCTGGAAATGCCGAAATGCACCGCCTCACCGTTGTCTCTCTCAGAAACCGGGATCTCAGCCTGCAGCTGCAGATTGAGCCAGTCGGTCACCTTATACCCCAGCCCCGGCACCACGATAGCGGAACCTTTGATATCGCCCATCCCCCGCAGATAGTCGCTGCCGGAGCTGATCGAATCACTGCTCACGTCTTTATCTTTACGGCCTGTTCGGTAGCTCACTGCGGCGTTGTAATCCAGGTTGCCAATGTTGTTTCCGTAACCGATACCCCGCGTGGTGCTGATAAAGAAACCATTTGCCATGGAATAATCTACTACCTGAGCTGCCGAGACCCGGCTTTTATCCGAACCCGAGTAGCGTGGCGCGACGTCCACGCCTCCCCCCAGGGTTAAGACATTGCCCTGTTTCTGCTCTGCCGCCAGTACCGGGGTAGCCAGTAACGCCAGAATAACGCCCGGCACGATGTTTTTAAGTCTGCGGCTCGGAAGTAAATAGGGGAAAGAATGACGCAGTTCGATGTTACTCATTGAAGAAGTCCTTTGGATTCAAATGATTGCAATGCAAGCGGTTTACACGCCAGAGCACTCATTCTGAATACTCACCCTGAGGTTCTTATGAGCCGAAAATGAAGAAAGGCTGAAGCGCGTGCGGGCGCTGTCAACCGGACGGATTTCCTGCTACCGTTTTTTTCTTAAGTTGTTCTTCATTCACTGTTGATACAGTTACCAATGTGAAAATCTTACTAATCGAAGACGACCTGGATCTCGGCAATGGCGTACGTATCGCCCTTTCAGATCAAGGATTTGATGTCATATGGGTTCGCCGTAAAGAGGATGCGCTGCATCAGCTTGAGGTCGGCGTGCCGGAACTTATTCTGCTCGACCTGGGGCTGCCCGACGGCGACGGCATGAGCCTGATGACGCGTTTGCGCCAGCAGCTTAAGGGGATCCCCGTCATTATCCTGACGGCGCGAGGCACCCTGCAGGATCGCCTGTGCGGGCTGGATGCTGGCGCAGACGACTATCTTGTCAAACCCTTCGTTCTCGCCGAACTGCTGGCGCGAGTCAGAGCCCTTGCGCGACGCAGCTACGGTTTTGAAAATGAAGCGATAGAAATCAGGAGCTTATCGCTTCATATCCCGACGCGTCGCGTAACGGTGAACGCGCGTCACGTTGAGTTGACGGCCAGTGAATATGCGCTGCTTGAAACGTTGATGCTGCGCGCTGACCGGGTGATCACGCGGCGGTTCCTGGAAGAGAGGATATTTGGCGCGAAGGAAAATCTCAGCAATGCCCTCGACGTGCATATGGGGAATTTGCGGCGAAAAATTGGTGACGGCTATGTACGAACGGTGCGAGGCGTCGGGTATGTCATTGATACCGTCGCAATCCAGAAGGTGACAGATTAATGCGAAATGTCTGGCACCAACTGAGGCGCCCAACGCTGGTACGGCGAATTATCATCGCCCAGATGCTGCTGCTTACCCTGCTGTGGTGTCTTTTTTTAACCTTTATTTTATTGGAAGACCTGCGTAGCCCTCCGATACTCACGGGAAGTAAGACTTACGAAACCATTTTTACTCTGGTTGATCTCAGTGACGAGCGCCCGCAGGATCGTAATGATGTCCTGGAAGCATTCAGCAAAGCGTTGCGGGAAGGCTATGGCGGCGGTGAAGATCCGGAGCTGTCGATTAACCTGCTCGTTCGCGAAAACAACGAGGTTATTTTTTCTTCTGATGGTGCACCTACGGGGGTAAAAAACACCAGACTGGGCGAAATGCAGCGCGTTCAGAGTGAAGGTCACGCCTGGACGAGCCGCACGCTTAAATCCCCCCACTCCGACGTGGAGGTTACCCTTTTCACCCCTGCCGGAAGCTGGAACTTCTTTATCTACCTGAACTCGCGGGGCTACTACATTATGCCGCTGCTGGTATGCATTCCTTTTCTTCTGTTTCCTGCGTGGCTGTCAATCCGCATTGCGATGCGCCCCTGGAGCAAGGTGGTTAATGAGATCTCATTACGTTCGCCTGACGATCTCTCCCCTTTAAAGGCTGTTCCCGGGCATAAGGAACTCCGCCAGATGGTGGACGCGATAAATGATTTTCTTGCCAGAGTGCGGGAAAGCGCTGAACGCGAACGGGTTTTCATTGCGGACGCCGCGCACGAGCTGCGTACGCCGCTGGCCGCGATGCGCATCAACGTGGAGGCGCTGCAGTCCTGGGTGAGCAGCGAGAGCCAGCGGCAGCTGCTTGCAGGGATTGTGCGCAGCAATAGCCGGGCGGCCCGTCTTGTCAACCAGCTGCTGCTGATGATGCATAGTGAAGCGCGCATTGACACCGCGATGGAGCCCGTGCCGCTAACCTCGCTCATACAAGAGCGGATGGCTGCGCTGGAGCCGCTAGCGTCCGGGCGCAAGATTGATCTGGAATTCTTCGCTGAGGATGAGATTTGGATCGCTGGCGTCAGGGAGCGTCTGATGTCGCTTATAGACAATCTCATTGAAAACGCCGTGAAGTACAGTCCTGAGGGCGGGCGGATTCAGGTAGAGGTACGCTCAGCAGATAAATCAGCCCAGCTACGCGTCTCCGATCGGGGGCCGGGTATCCCGGTTGAATTGCGCGAGCGCGTATTCGACCGGTTTTTCCGCGACCCCAATCAGCTGCAAAGCGGGAGCGGACTGGGGCTTGCCATTGTCAAAGCCGTTGCACAGCAGCACGGCAGCAGCGTAAACCTGAGTACTTCCGCAGAAGGTGGCCTGCTGGTGACGGTTGACTTCCCGAACCGCACGTATAGCTAAACCGGAACAGGGTGTTTGATCGCAAATGCCGCAGATTGCTTCAAAAAAATTACCGTATTTGTTATATTGTTGTTTATTGCTTATTCACCTCTGCGGTGCCAAAAAGAACAAGATTCACCGCAACCCAGGAAAGAGAAATGTTAGATTACCGCTTCCCGACAGCTTTGCAGATGGTTCTCAGCGTAGCGATGGCGGAGCAACTAGGTGAACGTTCGACGAGTGCGATTCTGGCCTACGGCCTGGAAGCCAACCCGAGCTTTATCCGCAAATTGATGGTTCCACTCACGCGTGACGGCATTATCGTCTCAACGCTTGGCCGCAACGGCTCAATTCATCTTGGACGTCCGCCGGAAGAGATTACCCTGCGCGATATCTACCTTTCAGTCACCGAAGATAAAAAACTCTGGGCGTCGCGCCCGGACGTGCCGGCCCGCTGCGTGGTCAGCGCGAACGCCTGCTGGTACTTCAAATCTATTTCCGAAGAAGCAGAGCAGGCCTCGCTCGCGGTATTAGCGCGCCACACCGTGGCAAGCGCGCTGGACGAGGTCAAAAAAGCCGATACCAGCGGGTGCGATCCTTTACCTGAACTGATTGCCCAGTACAAAAAAGCCTAGTAATTTACGCAAAAAAAAACCGCCCTCATAGTGAGTGCGGTTTTTTGTTATCTGCGATATCCCTACGCAGGCAGAACCTCTCTTTCCTCTTTGCCGCGCGTCACGAACTTACGCAGCGTCACGTAAAAGACCGGCGTCAGGAACAGACCAAACAGCGTCACGCCCAGCATCCCGGAGAAGACCGTAATCCCGGTGACGCCGCGCACTTCTGCGCCCGCGCCGTGGCCGAGGATCAGCGGAATGGTCCCGGCGATAAAGGCGATGGATGTCATCACAATCGGACGTAAACGCAGGCGGCACGCTTCCAGCGCTGCTTCCATGATGCCTTTACCCTGAATTTCCAGCTCGCGGGCAAACTCCACGATAAGAATCGCGTTTTTACAGGCCAGCCCCATCAGCACCACCAGCCCCACCTGCACGAAGACGTTGTTATCGCCCCCGGTCAGCCAGACGCCAAACAGCGCGGAAAGCATGGTCATCGGAACGATGAGGATCACCGCCAGCGGCAGCGTCCAGCTTTCATACAGCGCCGCCAGCACCAGGAACGCCAGCAGTACCGCGACCGGGAAGACGATCAGCGCCGTATTGCCCTGCGTGGCCTGCTGGAAGCTCAGATCCGTCCATTCAATGTTCATTCCGTTCGGCAGGATCTGCTTAGACATCGCGTCCAGCTGCGTCATCGCCTGCGCGGACGAGAGCACGCGCGGGTCGGCATCGCCAATCAGATCCGCCGCCGGGTAGCCATTGTAGCGGATTACCGGATCCGGTCCGTAGGTGGTCGTGATTTTCACCATACTGCCAATCGGCACCATTTCGCCCTGGCTATTCCGTGTGCGTAAATTCGCAATATCTTCCACGCTGTCGCGGAACTGCCCGTCTGCCTGCGCCATCACGCGCCAGGTGCGCCCGAACTGGTTGAAGTCGTTCACGTACGACGAGCCCAGATAGGTTTGCAGCGTACCGAACAGATCGGTCAGCGACACGCCCTGCGCTTTCGCCTTATCGCGGTCAACCTGCACGTCGAGCTGCGGAACGTTAGCCTGATAGGTTGAGATCGGGAAGTGCATTCCCGGCGTCTGCATAATCGCACCGGACATGGTGTTCACCGCGTTTTGCAGCGCGCCATAGCCCAGACCCGCGCGATCCTGAATATACAGCGAGTAGCCAGACCCCTGACCCAGCCCCAGAATCGGCGGCGGCAGAATGGAGAAACCAAAGCCCTGCTGGATTTGCGCGATTTTCGCGTTAATTTCCGCGTTAATTTCCGCCGCGGAATGTTTACGCTGGTCGAACGGCTTCAGGCCAAAAAACACCGTCCCGGTATTCGGCGTGTTGGTAAACTGCAGCGCGTTCAGCCCCGGGAAAGCCACCGCGTAGTCCACGCCTTCGGTATTCATGCCGATTTCGCTCATTTTGCGGATCACCGCGTCGGTGCGCGCCAGCGACGAGCCTTCCGGCATCTTCACGCCGCCAATCAGGTAGAGCTTATCCTGTGTCGGAATAAACCCGCCGGGTACCGCTTTAAACATGACGCCCGCGGCACACAGCAGCAGCAGATACACCACAAACACCGCGCCGCGTCGGCCAAGCGTTTTGCCCACCAGCCCCTGATAGCCGTTAGAGCTACGATGGAAAAAGCGGTTAAACGGACGGAAAATCCAGCCGAACAGGCGATCGATAAGCCGGGTCGGGAAGTCTTTCGGCGCGCCGTGCGGTTTTAACAGCAGCGCGGCCAGCGCCGGAGAGAGCGTTAGCGAGTTGATGGCGGAGATCACCGTGGAAATCGCTATCGTCACCGCAAACTGCTTGTAGAACTGACCGGTTACGCCGGAGAGGAACGCCATCGGCACGAACACCGCGCACAGCACCAGCGCAATCGCGATAATGGGCCCGGAAACTTCACGCATCGCCTGATGCGCCGCCGCAAGCGGCGCAAGCCCCTCTTCAATGTTTCGCTCGACGTTTTCCACCACCACGATGGCATCGTCCACCACGATACCAATCGCCAGCACCAGCCCGAATAAACTCAGGGTGTTAAGCGAAAAGCCCAGCAGATAGAGAATGCTGAACGTCCCCACCACCGACACCGGCACCGCGATCAGCGGAATGATCGACGCGCGCCAGGTTTGCAGGAACAGGATCACCACCAGTACAACCAGCACCACCGCTTCCAGCAGGGTTTGCACCACCGCACGGATGGAGTCGCGCACGAAAACCGTCGGATCGTAAGGTGCCGCCCACTTCATATCTTCCGGGAAACGGGTAGACAGCTCGTCCATTTTGGCGCGCACCGCGTTAGACAAATCGATGGCGTTCGCCCCCGGTGACTGGAAGATACCAATCCCGACCGCGTCTTTATTGTTAAGCTGGGAACGCAGCGCATAGCTGCCGGAACCCATTTCGATACGCGCCACGTCGCGCAGGCGGACGACCGAACCGTCCTCCGACGTTTTCAGGACAATGTTGCCAAACTCTTCTTCGGTATGCAGACGACCCTGGGCGTTAATGGAGATCAGGAAATCGCTCTCTTTCGGCAGCGGCTCGGCGCCAAGCTGGCCCGCGGAGACCTGCACGTTCTGCTCCTGCATTGCCGTGACCACGTCCGAGGCGGTCAGCCCGCGGGCCGCGACCTTGTTCGGATCCAGCCAGATGCGCATCGCGTATTCACCGGAGCCGAAAATCTGAATCTGGCCGACGCCGGGCAGACGCGCCAGCTCGTCCTTCACCTTCAGCGTGGCGTAGTTGCGCATATACAGTGAATCGTACTTACCGTTGGGCGAGAACAGATGCACCACCAGCGTCAGCGTTGGCGACTGCTTCTGCGTCGTGATGCCCAGGCGCCGCACGTCTTCCGGCAGACGCGCCTCAGCCTGTGCTACGCGGTTTTGCACCTGCACCTGCGCCTGATCCGGATCGGTACCCGGACGGAACGTGACGGTAGTAACCAGCACGCCGTCCGAGCCGGCAACGGATTTCATGTACATCATGTTCTCGACGCCGTTGATCGCCTCTTCCAGCGGCGTCGCCACGGTCTCGGCAATCACTTTCGGGTTGGCGCCCGGATACTCCGCGCGCACCTGCACGCTTGGCGGTACGACGTCAGGATATTCACTCACCGGCAGAAGCGGGATGGCGATTAATCCTGTGATAAAAATCAGAATCGACAGTACGGCAGCGAAAATCGGCCTGTCGATGAAAAAGCGGGAAAAGTCCATGGGAAGGATTCTCAGGTCAAGTGATCAGTTGAGGGCGGTGCTGGCGGTCATGGCGACGGTTTTCGCGTTCACCGGCATACCCGGCATGAACACTTTCTGTAGACCGTCAACGATGACCTTATCGCCAGGTTTCAGCCCCTGCTGCACGATGCGTAAACCGTCGGCCAGACGCCCCGGCGTAATATCGCGACGCTGCGCTTTACCCTCTTTATCCACGATATAGACATACTTGCGATCCTGGTCAGTCAGTACCGCTTTGTCGTCAATAAGCATGGCCTGGAATTCCGCGCTGCCCGGCAGGCGCACGCGGGCAAAGAGTCCCGGCGTGAACTGACGCTGCGCGTTATCCAGCAGCGCGCGCATGCGGATCGTACCGGTACTCGGCGTGAGCTGATTATCAAGGAAATCCACTTTACCCTGATGGGGGTAACCCTCCTCGCCGGCAAGGCCGATCTCAACCGGTAGCGCCGTATGGTGGCTGGACGCCCCCTGCCCGTTGCGGGCGAGATTTTGATAGTGAAGATAGGTTGACTCATCCACGTCAAAGTAGACGTAAACCGTCTTCTGCGAGACCAGGGTGGTGAGCACGCTGGCGCTGTCGCCCGCGGAGACCAGATTGCCGCTGGTGATTAACGCCCGGCTGGCGCGACCATCAATAGGAGCCGTCACTTTGGTGAAGTCGAGATTCAGCTGCGCGGCGTCTACCGCAGCCTGGGCTGCGCGAATATCGGCCTGCGCCTGAATGGCGGCCGAACGGCGCTGCTCCCACTCTTCACGGGATACCAGGTTGGTATTAATGAGTTTATCGGTACGGTTAGCCTCGCTTCGCGCCAGGCCGGCCTGCGTTTTGGCTCTCTCCAGCGTCGCCTGCGCCTGCTCCAGCGCGGCGCGATAGGTTCGGTCATCAATCGTGAACAGCACCTCACCCTTTTTCACCTCCTGGCCGTCGGTGAAATTCACTTTGTCGATGTAGCCAGAGACACGGGGACGAAGCTGCACGCTTTCCACGGCTTCAATCCGGCCGTTAAAGCTATCCCACTGGCTAATGGATTTCACAACCACGTCTGCAGCATTAACGGCGGGCGCGGGCGGCGCGGCGTTTTGCGCGACGCTGTCATCACATCCGACGAGCAGCACGGAGAGCATCATCGCTCCCAGCGCATTCAGATGATAGTTTCCCCAGGTTTTTTGCAGGCTCATTATTTTTATTCCGGTAATTGTAGCCGCCGGGCAAGACGCAGCGGGAGGTGCCGCGCCACTTCCTTTGTCCGGGCTGGCTTAAGGCCATTTGTGTCGTTCATCGCCACAAAACTGTAACAGTTTCGAATACACTATCGCGGCGATTGTAGGAATGCGCCTAACTAAGTGCAAGAATAATTGTTGCACTTTATGTGCTATTTGAGGCGGCGTTAAAAGGCCCGTTTCGGGCAAGGATTTAAATGCAACAATAAAACTTGCAATTATCGAGAAACCAGGCCACCTTAAAATGCAACAGATAAAGATACCTTTCTATCGCTGCGTGGGGGAAACCTGATGAACACTGGCGCATTTATGCATGATTTACTCGACTGGATTGATAACAACCTCGACAGTCGCCTGGACATTGAGACCGTCTCCAGGCGCTCCGGCTACTCGAAATGGCACCTCCAGCGCCTGTTTAAAGAGCACACGGGCTATCCCCTCGCCGGCTATATTCGCGCGCAAAAGCTGCAAAAATCGGTTGAGCGCTTAGCCCACAGCGATGAGCCCATCCTGAACGTGGCAATCGCGCTCGGGTTTGACTCTCAACAGTCGTTCAACCGCAGCTTTAAGCGCCAATTCGGTCAGGCACCTGGCGCATGGCGACGCAGTATCGGCGGCCGTGAAACGCAGCCGATGCACCAGTAGCTCACTTTTTACTGCAACATCATCCCGAAGCTGTTATACTGTATATAAATACAGTATGAGAGGTGCGTGATGGCTGTTGAAATAAAATATGTTGTCGTAAGAAAAGGTGAAGAGAAAATGACATTTGCCAGTAAGAAAGAGGCTGACGCTCACGACAAGCTGCTCGATATGGCAGACGCGTTCACCGACTGGCTGTTGCAAAGCGGAATGCAGATGGATGAAACGCAGGCTGAAAATCTTGGTCTGTATCTCGCCGAGCAGAAAGAGACCGTGCAGCATATTCTGCGCACCAGCAAGCTCCCTGCTCTCGATGCCCCTGCGGCTGACAGTAAAAAATCAGAGCGGTAAAAGCTGCCTGATTGCCACATCGTCACCGAGCCTGACGCCGCAAGCAGCATGCTGCTTGCGGCTTTTTATTAACGTCACGCGCCGGATTGCGGCAAGGCATCAATCATCTCTTGTAGTTCATTGTACAATCTAGCCACATGGAAACCATCGCACACGGAATGATGAACCTGAACGGCAAGGGGCAATAATACTTTGCCATCTTGTTCATAGTATTTTCCAAGCGTAAACATAGGGGCAAAAAAGTTCTTCATGTGCGCAACGTTGACGTTAAAGCTGGTAAAACTCACCCAGGGAATACCCGATATGAAAAAAATATTTTCCCGGGATTCTTCTTTAGGCCAATAAGAAAAATTATTACCGTAGCGCGCAATGTCTTCAGTATAGGTGTTCTGGAAGTGCTGAATATTGCCATCGTAATGGCTCCATAATGATGAAAAGGTCTCTGTTTCATTATGGAAAATGGTATAGTTTGGATGAATTTCGTTCCATATAATAAGCTCATTGTCTTTCATAGCCATACGGAACTCAGGATGACTGTTGACGATCTTAGAAATGAGAAAAATAATAGTCGGGTAAAATTTCCAGCCGACCGCTTTGATATGTTTTAACAGCGCAGTAATATCGATTAAAACCGTCTGGTTAAACGTCGACTGAGCGAACCCCTGAAAAATCTCAAAATGTTCCTTCCTTGCCCAACGAGATAAGTCAACGGACGTATATTCAGGGGTTATTTTTTCCATTTCTAAACCTTTAATGAGCAAGCATATCTCTGATGTTAGCCTAAATTTTTTCCATGCATTAAGCAAGCAGGCGCCTCTGGAGAAAACGGCGCGGAATAACCGCCATTACGCACCCTGAAGACGTAACGTTTCCGCTTAAAACGCGCTGACCTGCCCGTACAGAGCACTCCTCACTCAATATTATCCCTCCCTCTTCGCGCAAAGGGTGTATTGTTTTTAAATGATTAATCCCCCTGAAGAGAAGCGGCGTCATGATTAACATCCTCGGTAAAACCACCTCCATCAACGTTCGTAAAGTGCTCTGGACCTGTGAAGAAGCGGGCATCCCTTACCTGCAGGAAGACTACGGCAGCGGTTTTGCCTCAACAGAAACGGATGACTTCCGCGCGCTGAACCCCAACGCCATGGTGCCGGTGCTGATGGATGACGATTTCGTGCTGTGGGAGTCCAACGCCATCTGCCGCTATCTGGTGCGCAAGGCCGGACGTCACGATCTGCTGCCTGCAGAGCCGCAGGCCTGCGCCAACGTTGAGCGCTGGATGGACTGGCAGGCAACTGAATTCAATAACGCCTGGCGCTATGTCTTCCCGGCACTGGGCCGAAAAAATCCGGACTTTAACGACCCTGCGCGCATTGCGGCGGGAATAAAAGAGTGGAACCATTGCATCAACATTCTGGAAAACCAGCTGCAGCGCACCGGGGCCTTTGCGGCAGGCGAGACGTTTACCCTTGCCGACGTGGTGCTTGGGCTGTCGGTGAATCGGTGGAAGATGACGCCGTTTGACAAGCCCGACGTGCCGGCGATTGAGGCCTGGTATGAGCGCCTCAACCAGCGCCCGGCGTTTTTGCGTCACGGCAATAACGGCATGATATAAATTATTTACGCCCCCACCTTGAGCAAGGATATTTTATTTAATTACTAAACCCTGATTGGCGTCAGAGGGAATAATAATTAAGCCATATCCTGGACAGCCCGTTGCACCGCTTTGCTAGCCTGACTATTCAGGCAAAGCTCAACCCGGAGGTATTCTTGCTGATTAGACTCAAGAAAGAACGAACGCATAAGGAGGATCGTCGGCTTGCCCTCTGGCTGGCGACCTCGGCAGGTTTGCTTAACGCCATCGCCCTTGGGGCATTTGGCTTTTTCCCCTCTCACATGACCGGCAATACCTCACAATTATCCAGCGAAGTCTCCTCCACCGATCTGAGCGATATGATTTTCTTTGGCTCGATTATTCTCTCTTTTGTCACCGGCGCCATCCTTGCTCGTCTTATTGTACTCTGGGGCATTATCCACAATATCAGGCTGGTTTTTTGCCAAATCCTTTTCGTCGAGGGGGTACTATTGACCGGCATCTCTCTCTACGAGATGTATTTCCACGCCCTCACGAGCAACCGCGAGATTATTATTTTTCTGTGCGGCCTGATGGGCATTCATAATTCAACCTCCACGCAGCTCTCCGGAGGGCGGGTGAGATCGACGCACATTACCGGCACGCTAACGGATGCAGGCATATCACTGGCCTCCGTGCTGGTGGCGATGCTTCGCAGGGATTACTCGAAGGATACCGCGGCACAAAAAAGTCAGCTGAAAACTCACTTAACCACTATTTTCTCGTTTATGAGCGGAGGGATTGCTGGGCTGCTGCTGTTCAGATGGATTGGATTTAACGCCATGCTGGCGCTTGGGCTGATGCTCGCGATTGTTGCCATTTTTTCTATCATTAGCATCTCGGTTCGCGTTCGCCGGGTTCGTGCCTCTATCTAAATAACCAACGACTCTCGGCGTAAGGGCGCCCTTTGATATGTGACACTGTCACTATTGAAAATTCGCTTTAGGACTATTCTGCCCGGCACGCAACCAGCCCTTACGCCATAAGGCTTTAATTAAGGTTGTCACTAATTTCATAGGGTTACTGATTTTCCCCCTTCGCTGGAACCCTTCCCAAACGCTTGCTATAGGTCAATTACCCCTGCCGAAACATGGCATAACAACAGGCAACCGGTGGTTGCTATAACGCATGCGCACAGGGAGACACACCGCAATGCACCCATTACTCAAACGCTCGCTGCTGTTTGTCGGCGCCATTCTCGTGGTCCTAGCCCTCCTCGTCTGGGGAATCGGGCTTGAGACAATCAAGGCGCGCCAGGTTGACCTGGTCTACCTCGGGCAACAGCACATGATTCTGGTTTTCTCGTCGATGTTTTTTGCCCTGCTGGTGGGCATTCCGGCCGGTATTCTGCTGAGCCGTCCGGCCGCGCGGGGCGTCGCCGAATACGTGATGCAAATCTTTAATGTCGGCAACACCCTGCCGCCGCTGGCCGTGCTGGCGCTGGCGATGGTGGTGATTGGTATCGGCGATACGCCCGCCATCATCGCCCTGTTCCTCGCCTCGCTGCTGCCGATTGTGCGCAATACCTACGCCGGGCTGTGCTCCGTCCCGTCGTCGCTGCTGGAAGCGGCAAACGGGATTGGGATGACCAAATGGCAGCGCCTGCGCCAGGTTGAGCTGCCCAACGCCTGGCCGGTTATGCTCTCGGGGATCCGCATCGCCACCGCCATTAACGTCGGTACCGCGCCGCTGGCGTTCCTGATTGGCGCCAGCAGCTACGGCGAGCTGATTTTCCCGGGCATTTACCTGAACGATTTCCCGACCCTGATCCTCGGCGCGGCGGCCACCGCCCTGTTCGCCCTGATCCTCGACACCCTGCTGGCGGCGCTGGGTCGCGTGATGAGTCCCCATCTCGCTCGATAACAATAACAAGGAGCTTTTATGAGACTGATATCCAGCCTGGCGGCGCTGTGTGCCGCGGCGCTGTTAACCGGCCAGGCGATGGCAGCCCCGCTGATTCTGGCGACCAAGAGCTTTACCGAGCAGCACATTCTCTCGGCGATGACCGTACAGTACCTGCAAAAGAAAGGTTTTCAGGTTCAGCCAAAAACCAATATCGCCACGGTGATCTCCCGCAACGCGATGATCAACAAGCAGATTGATATGACCTGGGAGTACACCGGCACGTCGCTGATCATCTTCAACCACATCAACAAGCGCATGTCGCCGCAGGAGTCTTACGAGACGGTGAAACGCCTGGACGCGAAGCACGGTCTGGTCTGGCTCAAGCCCGCCGACATGAACAACACCTACGCTTTCGCCATGCAGCGCAAGCGCGCCGAGGCGGAACATATCAATACCATGTCGGAGATGGTGGCGAAAATTGAACAGGTTCGCAAAACCAACCCGGACAAAAACTGGCTGCTGGGCTTAGACCTTGAATTTGCCGGGCGCAGCGACGGCATGAAGCCGCTGCAGGAGGCCTATAAGATGGATCTGGACCGTCCGCAAATCCGCCAGATGGACCCGGGTCTGGTCTATAACGCCGTGCGCGACGGCTTCGTCGACGCCGGGCTGGTTTATACCACCGACGGGCGCGTGAAGGGCTTTGATCTCAAAGTGCTGGAAGATGATAAAGGCTTCTTCCCGAGCTACGCGGTCACCCCGGTGGTGCGCAAGGACACCCTGGAGGCCAATCCCGGTCTGGAAGAGGCGCTCAATACCCTCTCGGCCCAGCTCAACAACGACGTTATCACCGAGCTGAACAAGAAGGTGGATATTGACCATCAGTCACCGCAGCAGGTCGCCCGCGATTTCCTGCGTAGCAAACAGCTGCTGTAGGAGGCGCTATGGATACCGTTCACTACATTCTGGACAACTGGGACTATCTGTTAACCCTGACGCTGCAGCATCTTTGGCTGGTGGCGCTGGCCGTGGGCTTAGCGATTATCATCGGCGTCCCGCTGGGCATTCTGATTGTCCGCCACAAGTGGCTGGCGACGCCGGTGCTGGGGATTGCCACCATCGTGTTGACCATCCCGTCCATTGCCCTGTTTGGCCTGATGATCCCGCTGTTTTCGCTGATCGGTCAGGGGATTGGCGCCCTGCCCGCAATCACGGCGGTATTTCTCTACTCGCTGCTGCCGATTGTGCGTAACACCCACACGGCGCTCGACAGCCTGCCGCCGGGCCTGCGCGAAGCCGGACGCGGCATCGGCATGACGTTCTGGCAGCGCCTTCGCTGGGTCGAAATCCCGATGGCGCTGCCGGTGATTTTCGGCGGGATCCGCACCGCCGTGGTGATGAATATCGGCGTCATGGCAATTGCCGCCGTGATTGGCGCGGGCGGACTTGGCCTGCTGCTGCTTAACGGCATCGGCGGAAGTGATATTCGTATGTTGATTGCGGGCGCGCTGATGATCTGTCTTTTAGCGATTGTGCTCGACTGGCTGCTGCACCGTCTGCAGGTGGTTCTGACTCCAAAGGGGATTCGATAATGATAAAACTGGAAAACCTCACCAAACAATTTTCACAGAAGCACGGCCAGACCTTTAAGGCCGTCGATAACGTCAACCTGAACGTGCCAGAAGGGGAAATGTGCGTCCTGCTCGGCCCGTCTGGCTGCGGAAAGACCACCACCCTGAAGATGATTAACCGCCTCATCACCCCAAGCAGCGGAAACATCCTGATTAACGGCGAGGACACCAACGGGATGGACACCGTCACCCTGCGCCGCAACATCGGCTATGTGATCCAGCAGATTGGCCTGTTCCCGAACATGACCATTGAAGAGAACATCACCGTCGTGCCGCGCATGCTGGGCTGGGATAAAGCGCGCTGCAAAGCCCGCGCCGAAGAGCTGATGGATATGGTGGCAATGGATCCGCACAAGTTCCTCCACCGTTATCCGCGCGAGATGTCCGGCGGCCAGCAGCAGCGTATTGGCGTCATTCGCGCCCTGGCGGCGGATCCTCCGGTACTGCTGATGGATGAACCCTTCGGCGCGGTGGACCCGATCAACCGTGAGGTGATCCAGAACCAGTTCCTCGAGATGCAGCGCAAGCTGAAAAAAACCGTCATGCTGGTGAGCCACGATATCGACGAAGCCCTGAAGCTCGGGGACCGCATCGCGGTCTTCCGTCAGGGGAAAATCGTCCAGTGCGCCAGCCCGGACGAGCTGCTGGCGAAACCGGCGAACGAGTTTGTCGGCTCGTTTGTCGGTCAGGACCGCACGCTGAAACGCCTGCTGCTGGTCTCGGCGGGAGATGTCACCGACCAGCAGCCGACCATTACGGTACGGGGTTCGACTCCGCTTCCGGAAGCCTTTGCAACCATGGATGATAACGATATTCGCGCGATTACCGTGGTTGACGAGCACGGCAAGCCGCTGGGCTTTGTGAAG
Source organism: Enterobacter sp. 04-C-12-SI-ECC (assembly GCF_047530715.1). Classification (NCBI taxonomy): domain Bacteria; kingdom Pseudomonadati; phylum Pseudomonadota; class Gammaproteobacteria; order Enterobacterales; family Enterobacteriaceae; genus Enterobacter; species Enterobacter sp. 04-C-12-SI-ECC. The sequence goes on along the minus strand of NZ_JBLKDI010000003.1, from coordinate 375,108 downwards.
CGTCGCGAAGCGCGTAACGCCAGCGGGACCTGCGCCGACATCCTTCATCCGTTCCGCATGACCGGCAAGGCCGAAGACAACCTGCGCGTGGTGCTGTCACGCCTTTATGAGAGCAACACCAGCTGGATGCCGATCGTGGATGAGGACGGGCGCTACAATGGCGAGATTTCGCAGGACTATATTGCCGAGTATCTGAGTTCAGGGCGTACGCGCCGGGCGCTGAATATTCATAGCGACAGTTAATTTTTCCAGCCGGGCATCGCCCGGCTTTTTCGCACGCATACCTTTTGCTAACCCCACGATTTCCCGCCACAATATTGTATCGTCCCCGTTTACTCGCGACCCATGCAACGTCTTCATACGTACCCCGACATCCGCGCGATGTTTCGCCGACTGCTGATTGCCACCGTCACCGGCGTGCTGGCCGCGCTGGCCGTTGCGGTGTTCCGCCACAGCATGTACCTGCTGGAGTGGCTGCTTCTGAGCAACGACAGCGGCAGCCTGGTGAATGCCGCCGCGTCGCTCTCCCCCTGGAGGCGCGCGCTGACGCCCGCGCTGGGCGGGCTGGCTGCCGGGCTGTTGCTCTGGGGATGGCAGCGCCTGACCGCCCAGCGTCCCCACGCGCCGACCGATTATATGGAAGCGCTGGAGACCGGCGACGGTCAGTTTGATTACGGCGCGAGCCTCGTTAAATCTCTTGCTTCGCTGCTGGTCGTTGCCAGCGGAAGCGCCATCGGCCGCGAAGGGGCCATGATCCTGCTTGCCGCCCTCGCCGCCTCCTTTTTTGCCCGGCGCTTTACGCCCAAATCGGAATGGAAGCTTTGGATCGCCTGTGGCGCCGCTGCCGGGATGGCCAGCGCCTACCATGCTCCGTTAGCCGGAAGCCTGTTCATTGCAGAGATTCTGTTTGGCACGCTGATGCTGGCCTCGCTCGGCCCCGTGGTGATTGCGGCGGTGGTGGCGCTTCTTACGACGCAGCTTCTGGCACCGGGTGCCGGTACGCTCTACGAGGTCCATCTGAGCGGCATACTCACCGCGGCCGATTATGCCCTGCTGGTCGCGATGGGGCTGTTGGCGGGTCTTTGCGGACCGCTCCTGATGTGGCTGATGGCGTTCAGCCACGGGCTGTTCCTGCGCCTCAGGCTTTCGCCGCCGTTGCAGCTGGCGCTCGGCGGCTTGATTGTCGGGCTGCTGTCTCTTTTGACGCCGAAGGTTTGGGGGAACGGCTACAGCGTGGTTCAGGCTTTTCTGCTCGCCCCGCCGCTGCTGTCGGTGATTGCCGGCGTGTTCATCTGTAAACTGCTGGCGGTGCTGGCAAGCAGCGGTTCGGGTGCGCCGGGCGGGGTATTTACGCCCACGCTGTTTGTCGGTATGGCTACGGGGATGCTGTTCGCGCAGCTTTTTGCGCTGTGGCTGCCGGGTTCTGAGACGGCCATGTTGCTGGGGCTGACCGGGATGGCAACGCTGCTCGCTGCGACCACGCATGCGCCCATTATGTCGGCGCTGATGGTCTGTGAAATGACCGGGCAGTATTTTTTACTGCCCGGTTTACTGGTCGCCTGCGTGATAGCGTCCGTACTGTCGCGGACGTTACGCCACGACTCGATCTACGGTCAACACGCCACCGAGGGCAGAGAGATCGATGTACTGCGCTAGCTCGCGCTGCTCGGCGCGAGGCAGATAAGGCAGCTCGCCCACCAGCGGGCCAGGCAGTTTGGTGCTCAGTACGTCGATGATCTCCGCGTAGTGCGCGAGGCCTGGATTAATACGGTTTGCCACCCAGCCAGCCAGCGGCAGGCCGTCATTGGCAATCGCCTGCGCCGTCAGCAGCGCGTGGTTGATACACCCTTCCTGGATCCCCACTACCATCACTACCGGCAGCTGCTCCTGTACGACCCATTCAGACAGCGGGCGCAGGTCATTCATCAGGCTGCGCCAGCCGCCCGTGCCTTCCACCACCACGTGATCGACCTGCTCGCTCAGGTTCGCCAGGCCGTCGGATAACAGGGAATAATTGATCGGGCCGCTGTGCGCCACGCTGCTTTCATCTTCGCTTAACGCGATGGGATTGACCGCGTGGTAAGGCAGTTCCAGCGACGAGACGCTTTGCAGCACCAGGGCGTCTTTATTTCGCAATCCCTCTGGCGTCTCTTTACTCCCTTTTGCGACCGGTTTGTACCCAGCGACGCGTTTACCGCTTGCTGTCAGAGCCTGCAGCAATGCGCGGGATACAACGGTCTTGCCGACAGAGGTATCTGTACCAGTAACAAAGAAACGCTTAAGCATGACTCACTCCACCTCTTGGGTATGCTTCGAAAATATCAACCAGGTAAATAATTCAGTGGAGGAAGTCTACGGGATGCGTGCGCTACCCGGCTTGAGATAGCGCAATTTTTCTTACATCTGCGGAAAAGAGTTAACCCTGTAACAGGCGGATAAGCAGCGAGCCGTTGTACATGGCATCTTTGACCAGCGCCGCCCCGGCCATCGTGCCCTGGTTGGAAAACTGGGTACTTTCTACCGCAATATTTCTGCTGTAGGCGGGAAGCGACTGCTGCTGAATACAGGCCGTAATCGCCGGAAAAAGTATCTCCGCCGCCTGGCTGAGCGGTGAGCCGATCAGGATTTTTTGCGGATTGAAGAGGTTCACCATAATCGCCAAAATGCGGCCTACGTTATTACCCACCCCGGTAATAATGTCCTTCGCCAGTAGATCCCCCTGACGCGCGGCGGCGCAGAGGGAATCCACCGTTAAGGGTTGGCCGTGAAGCGAAGAGCTCATGGACTGACTGAGCCTGACCTGCGCCAGTTCGAGCACGCTTTCCACGCTGGCGATCGTCTCCAGACAGCCATGGTTCCCGCAGTAGCAACGCTTGCCGTACGGGTCGACCTGGGTATGGCCAATTTCCACCAGGCTGCTGCTCCCGGCGTGGAGAAGACGTCCGTCGGTGATCACCCCCGCCCCGACGTTATGGTCGATGACCACCTGAATGACATCCCGCGCACCGCGCGACGCGCCAAACAGCGCTTCCGCCATCGTCCAGGCGCTGATGTCGTGCTGAATATAGACCGGGACGCCGGTATGGTTTTCCAGCACTTCGCCCAGCGGCATCTCTTTAACATCGTCGTAAAACGGCATGCGGTGAACAATACCATTTTCGGTATCAATAATGCCGGGCATGGTGATGGCAATCGCCGTTAAGCGTTCAAGCCGCTGCTGATGGCGAATAAAGAAGCGATCGATATGGGAGACAATCGCATCGAGAAGCGGTTCCTCGGCGTTGAGCGGCAGCTCAAGCCGGTCTTCCACCACCAGCTTGCTGCTGAGATCGCGCAGCGCAAGGAAGATCTCTCCGCGGCTGATGCGCAGCGAGAGGTAGTGCCAGGCTTCCGTCTCGACCACCAGGCCGACCGCCGGACGACCACGGCTGCCCGGCTCCTGAATTTCCGTCTCCTGGACCAGGTGCGCTTCCAGCATCTCGCGGACAATCTTGGTGATACTGGCGGGTGCCAGCTGTGCCAGGCGCGACAGATCGATACGCGAAACCGGACCAAGCTGATCAATCAGGCGATACACCGCGCCAGCGTTGGTCTGCTTAATCTGATCAATATGCCCTGGCTGACTATCAGCAACCACCTCGTACTCCCTTATTTTCGAGCTTCGAAATAAACTGTTGGCTATGGTGAAGCACTTCCATGGGTGTCGTCAAATATTTACTTAGCCTTGTGATTTACCGCACATTTTTACCCGTTTTCCAGGGAAATATCAGACCGCGGAAGCCTGGATTAACCGCTGTTTGAAGCGCTGGGCAGCATGACTCTGTTCGCGATGTTTTGACCACACCAGCCACATCTCCGAAACGGCATCCTCCTCGGCGATAGCAACCCAGCGCATCTCACGCAGCTGTACCCGCTTAAAGGAGGCCGGGAGTATCGACACGCCCAGCCCGGCGGCGACCAGGCCGATAATGGTCATCGCCTCTCCCACTTCCTGGGTAATGACCGGCGCCAGATCGTAGCGGCGCATTAGCCCCAGAATATCGTCATACAGGCCCGTCCCGACCTGCGGGTCAAAAAAGACAAACGGCTCTTTTGCCAGCTCCGCCAGCGAAACCGCCGGACGCGACGCCAGCGGGTGATCGTTCGGGATCATGGCCATCAGCGGTTCGCGCAGGATAACCTCCCACGCCAGCGTGTCCGGCAGCTGGGTATTACGCATCAGCCCCAGATCGAGCGCACCTTCGTTCAGCGGCGCAATCTGCTCGCGGGTATTAATTTCGCGCGTCTGAATATGCACGTCCGGAAAATGACGGCGGAATGACGAAAGCGTCTGCGAGACGGCGCTGATAAACGGCGCGGACGAGGTAAACCCGATCCGCAGCTCCCCGGCTTCCCCAAGATAGAGCCGTTCCGCCCGGGCAGCGGCGTCGTCGACCATGCTCAGAATTTGTCGGCTGTCGATCAGAAACTGCTTACCCGCTGCCGTCAGGCTCACGCTGCGGTTGGTGCGGGCCAGAAGACGCGCCCCGACCTGCTGTTCGAGGATTTGAATCTGCTGGCTTAAAGGCGGCTGAGAAATGTTCAGCCGTGCCGCCGCGCGGCCAAAATGCAGCTCTTCGGCGACGGCGACAAAGTAGCGAAGATGACGCAGCTCGATATTCATATTTTTAAAGTATCATTTGAGATTATTAATATATTAGACAGAATATTTACATTTTCCTACCCTGAACGTGTGGTCATACCCGTCACCAGAAATCACGGGGATGTTTAAGCAAGGAAACTGTGTGAGTCGTACATCTACCATTGATATCGAGCCGGCCAGAGATATTAATGATTTGCCTGTAGCATCGCAGCCGGTTCAGTTCATCAAACGTGGTACCCCCCAGTTTATGCGCGTCACGCTGGCGCTCTTTTCCGCCGGTCTGGCAACGTTTGCCCTGCTCTACTGCGTTCAGCCGATCCTGCCCGTTCTCTCCCACGAGTTTGGCGTATCTCCTGCCAGCAGCAGCGTTTCGCTTTCCATTTCAACCGGGATGCTGGCAATTGGCCTGCTTTTTACCGGCCCGCTCTCCGACGCCGTTGGCCGTAAACAGGTGATGGTAACCGCCCTGATGCTGGCCTCGGTCTGTACGTTACTCTCGACCATGATGACCAGCTGGCACGGCATTTTGATGATGCGCGCGCTGATCGGGCTCTCGCTCAGCGGCGTGGCGGCGGTCGGGATGACCTATCTCAGCGAGGAGATCCACCCGAGCTTTGTTGCCTTTTCGATGGGGCTGTACATCAGCGGGAACTCGATTGGCGGCATGAGCGGGCGTCTGCTGAGCGGGGTATTCACGGACTTTTTTAGCTGGCGCATTGCGCTGGCGGTGATCGGCTGTTTTGCGCTGGCATCGGCCCTGATGTTCTGGAAAATCCTGCCGGAATCGCGCCATTTTCGCCCGACGTCTCTGCGCCCGAAAACGCTGTTTATCAACTTCCGCCTGCACTGGCGTGACAAAGGTTTACCGAGACTGTTTCTGATGGGATTCCTGCTGATGGGTTCCTTCGTGACGCTGTTTAACTATATTGGCTACCGGCTGATGCTCTCGCCGTGGCATCTGAATCAGGCTGTTGTGGGTTTGCTTTCCGTGGCCTATCTCACCGGTACGTGGAGTTCGCCGAAAGCCGGGGCGATGACGGCACGCTTTGGCCGCGGGCCGGTGATGCTGGTGTTTACCGCGGTGATGCTGCTCGGCCTGCTGCTGACGCTCTTCTCCTCCCTGTGGCTTATCTTTGCCGGGATGCTGCTCTTCTCCGCAGGGTTCTTCGCCGCTCACTCCGTCGCCAGCAGCTGGATTGGCCCGCGCGCGCGTCGCGCCAAAGGCCAGGCATCGTCGCTGTATCTGTTTAGCTATTATCTGGGGTCCAGCATCGCCGGGACGCTGGGCGGTGTGTTCTGGCATCACTACGGCTGGAACGGCGTGGGCGGGTTTATCGCGCTGATGCTCTGTGCCGCACTGCTGGTGGGCGCAAGCCTTCATAAACGCCTGAGATAATCATCCTGCGGGCTGATGCCCGATCCAGATAAACGGCACCAGCTTACTGGTGCCGTTTCACGTTCAGGAATCCCAGGCCTGCTCTATCTTACCGGCTTCAAACTGCGGAGGCGGTTTTCGGAAGCGGCTCGTGAGCCAGGTCAGGTAAAGGACACCCAGTGCCGCCCAGATGAGGCCAAGCGTCAGGGACGTCGCTTCGAGGTTGATCCACAGCACGCCGACCGTTGCGGCACCAATGAGTGGCAGCAGGAAATAGTGGAGCCGATCTTTCCACGTTTTGTTCAGCCCCTTACGCCGCCAGAAATGGTTGTACACCGAGAGATTAACAAACGTAAACGCCACCAGCGCGCCAAAGTTGATCAGCGCCGTCGCGGTTACGAGATCAAAGTACAGGGCCGACAGCGCCACTATCCCTACCATAATGACGTTCAGGGCCGGAGTCCGCCATTTCGGATGCACGTAGCCAAACACCCGCTCCGGAAAGACGTTGTCACGCCCCATCACATACAATAAGCGTGAGACGCTGGCGTGCGAGGCCAGGCCTGAAGCGAGCGTATTCACAAACGTGGTGCACAGAAACACCGACTGGAAGAGCTTGCCGCCCACGTACAGCGCAATTTCCGGCAGCGCGGCGTCCGGGTTCTTGAAACGCGCGATCGTCGGGAAAAAGAGCTGCATGAAAAACGAGGCAACAATAAATATCAGCCCGCCATACAGTGCGGTCAGGAAAATGGCTTTGGGAATAACCCGCGCCGCGTTTGGCGTCTCTTCCGACAGCGTGGTGACCGCGTCAAAGCCAAGGAAAGAGAAGCAGACGATAGTCGCGCCGGTAATAATCGGAATCAGGTGCGCGTTCTCACTGATAAACGGCTGGAGCGACCAGACGGTGCCGACCCCCTCACCCTTGTGCAAGCCATGCACTACGAGTATGACAAACACCACCATGATGGCGACCTGCACCAGCACAAACAGGGTGTTAAAGTTGGCGACCAGGTTAACGCTTTTCAGGTTCGCCAGCGTCAGGATCGTCACAAACCCCACCACCCAGACCCAGGGCGGGACTTCAGGGAACAACGCGGAAAGGTAGATCTTCGCCAGCAGCACGTTGATCATCGGCAGGAAGAGATAGTCCAGCAGCGATGACCAGCCAACCATAAAGCCTAAGTGAGGGCCGATCGATTTCTGCGTGTAGGTATAAGCAGAGCCCGCTTCCGGGAACTGTCGCACCAGTTTACCGTAGCTGATGGCGGTAAACATGACGCCCGCCAGCGCCAGGAGATACGAGGCGGGCACGTGGCCATTGCTAATACCGGACACAATGCCGAAGGTATCAAACACGGTCATGGGAGTGAGGTAAGCCAGCCCCATCATGACCACCTGCCAGAGCTTGAGGGAACTGCGCAGCCGGGTTCTTCCGGCCATGCGCGGCGAATCAAGAGAGGTGTTAGTCGCCATAAACCATCCCCCCCATGCTTACCGTGGTTTGCAATCGCGCTGACCGTAACGCAAACCTGCTTAGCAAAGGGGGAAGTTGTAAAGAACATACGCGATCGTACCAGCGCAGCGTCTCTCGCTCGCACTCACAGCAGGCGCCTGACTGGCCCCCTTCGCCCTGCGGATAGTTGAACATCTGCATCATTTCCTACCTCGTCACACAGTGTCGTTAAGAAAGTCCCTGTGCCGCCTGCGCTCCATAACGCGACTCCCGGGAGATAGCTGGCGTGCCAGCGAACGTTTCGGCCAGGCTCCGCGCAGGCCGTTTGGTGATACGTATGCGATGAAACAAAGCGGCCCCTAACCGGGGCTCGTCATCAGGCGTTTTTCAGCATCCACTCAATTTCTGTTTCGGTAATCAGGCGTTCAAACTGCAGTAATTCATCATTTTTGCAGGCGTGATAGACGTGGCAGAAACGTTCGCCCAGCCGCTCGCGAAGATGATCGTTTTGCATAAATTCCCACAGCGCATCGCTCTGACGAATCGGGAACGGCAGTCCGTCCTGCTCCAGACCATTGCCTTCCACTTCTTCCTGCAGGGGTAAATCGTTATCCAGCCCGTGTAGAATGCCGGCAAAAATCGCCGCCATCACCAGATACGGGTTCGCGTCTGCTCCCGCCACCCGGTACTCGACCCGATGGTTATGGCGATCGCCGCAGGGGATACGCAGGGCGACGGTGCGATTGTTGTGTCCCCATGACGCCTGCGTCGGCACGTACATTCCCGGCTGGAAGCGGCGGTAGGAGTTGACGTTCGGCGCCAGCAGCGCCATGGACGCAGGCATCAGATCGATCATCCCGGCCAGCGCGCGTTTCAGCAGCGCGGAATCCTCGCCGCTGGCGTCTGCGAGCACGTTTTCGCCTCGGTTGTTTTGCATGCTGATGTGGATATGCATCCCGCTGCCCGCATGCTCTTCATACGGCTTTGCCATAAACGTGGCGTGCATCTTATGTTTTTCCGCCATCTGCCTGACGAGACGTTTTAGCGCCAGCGCATCATCGCAGGCGTCGAGCACGTTTTCCGTATGGTGCAGGTTAATCTCAAACTGGCCCGGGGAGGCCTCAGCCACGGCCCCGTCGGCGGGGATCAGCTGCAGCTGCGCCAGTTCGTCAATGTCGTTCAGCACGTCAGCAAAATGGTTCAGGTTATCAACCGAGTAGACCTGACTCTGCGTGTTACGTACGTCGGTGCCCGGCGCGCAGGGTGGCTGCAGATAGCCGTCGGCATCGCGCTTACGGTCAAGTAAATAGAACTCCAGCTCTACCGCTACCACGGGGAACAGACCGCGCTGGCGCAGCTGCTGCCAGAGTCGGTTGAGTACGTTCCGCGGCTCAACGTCAAAGGGAGCGCCATCTTCATCGACCATGGTGAGCTGCACCTGACCAATGTATTCCGGGTCGGCGGCGGACGGCGTCAGGGTACCCGGCACCGGCACGCAGATACAGTCCGGCTCGCCGAGCTCCTGCCCCAGGCCCGCCTCTTCCACGACGTTACCTAAAATGTCCATGGCGAAAACCGATGCCGGGAAATAGCAGCCTTTTTCAAGCTTGCTCAGTCCGGCAACCGGGATGCGTTTGCCGCGAAAACAGCCGTTCAGGTCGGTCAGGAGGACATCAATAAACTGGGTGTCAGGATACTTTTCTAAATAGCGCTTCACTTCCTGCGTAAAGGCGCTGCCCCGCCTCTCATCCGTGTGCTGCACAAAGTTCTCAACTTCTACGATATTGGTTTCCATGATTTACCACCGTTTTTGGGATTTGCGTTCGCTGCTCTGGACTGTCAAATATAATGCCCACCCTATCGAATCTGTATGCAAACAAATTGTTTGTCAAATGTTAAATTAAGTTTGCAAAAGGCAGATCCCGTTGCTAGATTGAGAAAATATTGAACGAAAAGGCCGTTTCACAGGCGAGAATGGCCTAAATTTAGTCCACTTTGTGAGGGCGATCATGGAAAATATAATGAACAAGCCAGTTATTGGCGTAGTGATGTGCAGAAACAGGCTTAAGGGTCATGAGACCCAGACCCTGCAAGAAAAGTACCTGAATGCCATTATTAACGCGGGGGGCTTACCGATTGCCTTACCCCATGCGCTGGCAGAGCCAGAGCTACTTACCGCTCTGCTGCCAACCCTGGACGGGATTTACCTGCCGGGCAGCCCAAGTAACGTGCAGCCGCACCTTTATGGTGAAAACGGCGATGAGCCTGACGCCGATCCCGGGCGAGATCTTCTGAGTATGGCGCTGATTGCCGCCGCGCTCGAAAGGCGCATCCCCATTTTCGCCATCTGCCGGGGGCTGCAGGAACTGGTTGTTGCGACGGGAGGAACGCTGTATCGCCGCCTGTTCGAGCAGAACGACCTGCTTGAACACCGGGAAGATCCTGAACTGCCGGTTGAGCTACAATACGCCCCTTCTCATGAGGTTCAGGTTCAGGAGGGAGGACTGCTGTCTCAATTAATACCAGGCTGTAACACATTTTGGGTAAACTCGTTACACGGGCAAGGTGCACGAACGTTAGGACCACGGCTTCGCGTGGAGGCCCGCTCGACGGACGGGCTGGTGGAAGCGGTCAGCGTTCATGACCACCCTTTTGCCCTCGGCGTGCAATGGCACCCCGAATGGAACAGCAGCGAGTACGCCCTCTCACGTATGTTGTTTGATGGTTTTATCACCGCCTGTCAAAGCCACATTGCCGAGAAGCAACGGCTTTGACCACTACCGTAAAGGAAATGCAACTATGAGCGATGACGGACTGGCGCCAGGGAAACGTCTGTCTGAGATCCGCCAGCAATTGGGTCTCTCGCAGCGGCGTGCCGCCGAACTGTCTGGGTTAACACACAGTGCCATCAGCACCATTGAGCAGGACAAAGTGAGTCCTGCCATCAGTACGCTGCAAAAGCTGCTGAAAGTCTATGGGCTGTCGCTCTCGGAATTCTTTTCGGAACCGGAAAAACCTGATGAACCGCAGGTGGTTATTAATCAGGAAGACCTTATCGAAATAGGCAGTCAGGGGGTTTCGATGAAGCTGGTTCATAACGGAAATCCGAACCGTACGCTGGCGATGATTTTTGAAACTTACCAGCCTGGAACCACGACCGGAGAGAGGATCAAACATCAGGGTGAGGAGATCGGTACGATACTGGAAGGTGAAATAGTGCTGACAATTAATGGCCAGCCTTATCACCTGGTTGCAGGGCAGAGCTATGCCATCAATACCGGCATACCGCACAGCTTCAGCAATACCTCGGCAGGCATCTGCCGCATTATCAGTGCCCACACCCCCACCACGTTCTAATTACCACTCAGTCCCGGCGTAAGCGCGCTTACGCCGGGACAAATAAAAACGATCAATGTCGGCATTCAACGGGTTAATTCCCGGGATGCCCCACGGCTTCGTATTGCCTGAAACGGCCATGCCTTTATTTATCTGATTGCGAAAGAAAGGAGTGAATATGCATTTTCAGCACCTGACTTACTGGCAGGATAAAGCAAAAAACAGCGCCATTGAGACCCGGTTATTTATTAACGGTGCCTATTGTGACGCCGCCGATAATGCCACATTTGAAACCGTCAATCCCGCTACCCAACAGACGCTGGCGAACGTGGCCCGGGGCAAGCAGGCGGACGTGAACCACGCGGTTCAGGCCGCACGTGAGGTATTTGAGCGCGGCGACTGGTCACAGGCGTCTCCGGCGCAGCGCAAGGCCGTGCTGAATAAGCTCGCCGATTTAATGGAGCGCCACGGCGAAGAGCTGGCCTTACTGGAAACGCTGGACACCGGTAAACCCATCCGCCACAGCCTGCGCGACGATATTCCCGGCGCGGCTCGCGCCATTCGCTGGTACGCCGAAGCGGCGGATAAAGTCTACGGCGAAGTGGCGCCTACGGGTCCGGGCGAGCTGGCGATGATCGTGCGCGAGCCGATCGGGGTTGTCGCGGCCATCGTCCCCTGGAACTTCCCGCTGCTGCTGGCCTGCTGGAAGCTGGGCCCGGCGCTGATCGCGGGCAATAGCGTGGTATTAAAACCGTCGGAGAAATCACCGCTCACCGCCCTGCGCCTGGCCGGGCTGGCGAAGGAGGCGGGCCTGCCGGACGGCGTGCTGAATGTGATAAGCGGTTACGGCCACGAAGCGGGCCAGGCGCTGGCACTGCATCCGGAGGTCGAAGTGCTGACGTTTACCGGCTCTACCCGTACCGGCAAGCAGCTGTTGAAGGACGCGGGAGAAAGCAACATGAAGCGCGTCTGGCTGGAGGCAGGCGGCAAGAGCGCCAACATTATCTTTGCCGACTGTCCGGACATGGACAAGGCCGTGAGCGCGACCGCCGCCGGGATTTTTTACAACCAGGGGCAAGTCTGTATCGCCGGTACCCGCCTGCTGCTCGAAGACAGTATCGCCGATGACTTCCTGGCAAGGCTGAAAGCGCAGGCCCGTCACTGGCAGCCGGGCGATCCGCTCGACCCGGACAGCACGATGGGCATGCTCATCGACGCTGCGCACGCCGATACCGTCCACACGTTTATTCGCGAGGGAGCCCGGAAAGGTACGCTGCTGCTGGACGGGCGGGAACAATCATGGCCTTCCGCAGTCGGTCCCACCATTTTTGTCGACATCGACCCTGCCTCCCCGCTGTGCCGGGAAGAGATTTTCGGGCCGGTGCTGGTCGTCACCCGTTTTAAAACCGAAGAGGAAGCCTTAACGCTGGCCAACGACAGTGAATACGGGCTTGGCGCGGCGGTATGGACCCGCGATCTCTCCCGCGCGCACCGCATGAGCCGCCGCCTGAAAGCCGGCTCGGTCTTCGTCAATAACTACAACGACGGTGATATGACCGTCCCCTTTGGCGGCTATAAGCAGAGCGGCAACGGTCGCGATAAGTCCCTGCACGCGCTGGAAAAATTTACCGAACTGAAAACCATCTGGATTGCCCTGGAGCCTCAATCATGACCGAACATACCACCAGCTACTACGCGGCCAGCGCGAATGCTTATGAACCTTTCCCGACGCTTAACGAGTCGATCAGCTGTGACGTGTGCGTGGTGGGCGGCGGCTATACCGGCCTCTCCTCCGCGCTGCATCTCGCCGAAATGGGCTACGACGTGGTGCTCCTTGAAGGGGCGCGCATCGGTTTCGGCGCCAGCGGACGCAACGGCGGCCAGCTGGTTAACTCCTACAGCCGCGATATCGACGTGATCGAGAAAAACTACGGGCCCGATGCCGCCAAAGTGCTCGGGAGCATGATGTTTGAAGGCGGGGAAATTATTCGGGAGCGTATCCAGCGCTATCAGATCCAGTGCGACTATCGTCCCGGCGGGCTGTTTGTGGCACTAAATCATAAGCAGCTGGAGACGCTGGAGGAGCAAAAGTCCAACTGGGAACGCTACGGCAACACGCAGCTGGAGTTGCTGGACGCCAGCGCCATCCGCCGGGAAGTCGACAGCGACCGCTATACCGGCGCGCTGCTGGACCGCAGCGGGGGGCACATTCATCCGCTGAACCTGGCGATCGGCGAAGCGGACGCCATTCGCCTGAACGGTGGGCGTGTATATGAACAGTCTCCGGTGACCGCCATTCAGCACACCAGCCCGGCAGTAGTAAGCACGCAGCATGGCCAGGTCACGGCCCGCTACGTGATCGTCGCCGGGAATGCCTATCTGGGCGATAAGATAGAACCGGAGCTGGCAAAACGCAGCATGCCCTGCGGCACCCAGGTGGTGACCACCGCTCCGCTGCCGGAAGAGGTCGCCCGCACGCTGATCCCCAATAACTACTGCGTGGAAGATTGCAATTATCTGCTGGATTACTACCGCCTCACCGCCGACAACCGCCTGCTGTACGGCGGTGGCGTCGTCTATGGCGCGCGCGATCCGGACGATGTCGAGCGTCTGGTGATGCCAAAGCTGCTGAAAACTTTCCCTCAGCTGGCAGGCGTCAAAATCGATTACCGCTGGACGGGCAACTTCCTGCTGACCCTGTCGCGGATGCCGCAGTTTGGCCGTCTGGACAAAAACATCTATTACATGCAGGGCTACAGCGGCCACGGCGTGACCTGCACCCACCTGGCCGGACGGCTGATCTCGGAACTGTTGCGCGGTGACGCTGAGCGCTTTGATGCGTTTGCCAATCTCCCGCACTACCCCTTCCCGGGCGGCCGTAGCCTGCGGATTCCATTCACGGCGATGGGCGCGGCGTACTACAGCCTGCGCGATCGTCTTGGCGTATGATCGTTTCGACAAAAGGGTATCTGACATGAGTAACCAGGAATTTCATCAGCGCAGACTTTCTGCCACCCCGCGCGGCGTAGGCGTAATGTGTAATTTCTTTGCCCGCACGGCGGAGAATGCCACGCTTACCGACGTGGAAGGCAGCGACTATATTGATTTCGCCGCCGGGATCGCGGTGCTGAATACCGGCCATCGTCATCCTGAACTGGTGGCCGCAGTGGAAAAACAGCTTCACCAGTTCACCCACACGGCCTACCAGATTGTGCCGTATGAAAGCTATGTTTCATTAGCTGAGAAACTTAACGAGCTGGCCCCGGTGCAGAGCCCGGCCAAAACGGCGTTCTTCACCACGGGCGCGGAAGCGGTGGAAAACGCCATTAAAATCGCCCGGGCCCACACCGGCAGACCGGGCGTGATTGCCTTCGGCGGAGGCTTCCACGGCCGAACCTATATGACCATGGCCTTAACCGGCAAGGTCGCGCCTTATAAGCTGGGATTTGGCCCCTTCCCGGGGTCGGTTTATCACGTGCCGTATCCCTCCGAGCTGCACGGCATCACGACGCAGGATGCCATCACGGCGATAGAACGCCTGTTCAAAGCGGATATTGAGGCGAAACAGGTGGCGGCGATTATTTTTGAACCCATTCAGGGTGAAGGCGGATTCAACGTCGCCCCGCCAGAGCTGGTGGCCGCCATCCGCCGAATCTGTGATGAGCACGGGATCGTGATGATTGCCGACGAAGTGCAGAGCGGCTTCGCCCGTACGGGTAAACTGTTTGCCATGGAACACTACGTGGACAAGCCCGACCTGATGACGATGGCGAAAAGCCTGGCAGGCGGAATGCCGCTGTCTGGCGTGGTGGGTCGCGCCGAAATCATGGACGCGCCGGCGCCCGGCGGTCTGGGGGGGACCTATGCAGGCAACCCGCTTGCGGTGGCCGCCGCGCACGCGGTGCTGAATATTATCGACAACGAGTCACTGTGCGCCCGCGCCTGCCATCTGGGGGATCGACTGAAAGCCACGCTGGAGGAGATTCAGGGCACCTTCCCTGCGCTCGTGGCGATAAGGGGAAGAGGATCGATGATTGCGGCGGAGTTTTTTGATCCCGAGAGCCGTGAGCCTTCGGCCGCCATCGCGCAGGCGATCCAGCAAAAGGCGCTCGCCCAGGGCCTGCTGTTATTGATCTGCGGCCAGTACGGCAACGTGATCCGCTTCCTTTATCCGCTGACCATTCCGGATGCCCAGTTCAACCAGGCACTGGCGATCCTGCAACAGGTTATGCGCGATAAGTCCTGAGTGCCCACCGAAAACCGTCTCCCGGCATTCCGGAGACGGTTTCAACGGAGGAGATCGGCATAGATTTCCTCCGTGTGGGAAATGTTGGGGAATTTGCTCGGTTTCATTGTATGCTCCCTGAAACACATCCCTGGCATGAGGAAATAAGAATTGCAAAAAACATCCGCCTATCAGTCACTTGTGAAAACCTTCCAGCGCCTCTCCCGCTTCTCGCATCTCTCCTCCATCGCCAGCTGGGACATGTTCACCATGATGCCGCCCGGCGGCAGCGCCGCGCGCGGTGAAGCGCTGGCAGAGATGAGCGTCCTGCAACATCAGATCCTGACCGATAAAAAAGTCGGCGACCTGTTAGCGGCCGCAGCAGGGGAAGATCTGAATGACGTCGAACAGGCCAACCTGCGTGAAATGACGCGACAGTATCAGCAGGCTACCCTGCTGCCGGAATCGCTGGTGGAAGCCAAATCTCTCGCGGGCAGCAGGTGCGAGCACGCCTGGCGTACGCAGCGTCCCGCCAACGACTGGCAGGGCTTTTCCGCCAACCTGAAAGAAGTGGTGAAACTCAGCCGTGAAGAAGCCCGCCTGCGCGCAGAAGCCAAAGGCTGTACGCCGTACGACGCGCTGCTGGATATTTTTGAACCGGACATGACCAGCGCGCGCCTGGACGTGCTGTTTGGTGATATGAAAACCTGGCTGCCGGACCTGCTGGCAAGCGCGGTAGAGAAACAGGCTCAGCGGTCGTTCGTTCCGCCGCAGGGCCCCTTCCCGACGGCAACCCAGCGCGAACTGGGTCTGGAAGCCATGAAGATGCTCGGCTTCGATTTTAACGGCGGTCGCCTCGACGTAAGTGCGCACCCGTTCTGCGGCGGCGTACCGGAAGACGTGCGCATTACCACACGCTATGATGAGGACGAGCTGCTCAGCGCGCTGTTTGGCGTGATCCACGAAACCGGACACGCGCGCTACGAACAAAACCTGCCGCGCGCGTGGGCAGGCCAGCCTATTGCCCTGGCCCGCTCAACCGCGATCCACGAATCCCAGAGCCTGTTCTTTGAGATGCAGTTGGGACGCAGCGAAGCCTTCCTTAAGCACCTCCTCCCTGCCGTTCACGCCCGCTTTGGCAGTCAGGCGGCGTTTAGCGAAGAGAACTTTATCGCCTGGAACCAGCGCGTGAAGCCAGGCTATATCCGCGTCGATGCCGACGAAGTGAGCTACCCGGCACACGTGGTGCTGCGCTATGAGATTGAGCGCGCGCTGATCAACGGCGAGATCGAGGTGGACGATATCCCCGCCCTGTGGGATGAGAAAATGCAGGCCTGGCTCGGATTATCCACCAAAGATAACTACCGCAACGGCTGCATGCAGGATATCCACTGGACCGACGGCGGGTTTGGTTACTTCCCGTCGTACACGCTGGGCGCGATGTATGCCGCGCAGCTGTTCCATGCTGCAAAGACCGCGCTTCCGGGACTGGCGTCCTCCATCGCTGAAGGGGATTTTTCCGCCCTCTTTGAGTGGCTGCGTCAGAACATCTGGCAGCACGGTAGCCGCTTTAGCACGTCGCAGTTAATCACCCAGGCGACGGGGGAAGATCTGAATATCCGCTACTTCCGCGAACACCTGACCTCACGCTACCTGTAATGATAAGGCCGGGGTTCTTCCCCGGCCTTGTACATATGGTTACACGCCGATACCAATCACTCACGGAAACCCCGAATTTACAGGGATATAGTTATTTCAACGGCCCCGCAGTGGGGTTAAATGAAAAACCAAATTCGAGGGTATGAACATGAAAAAAGTATTAGCTCTGGTTGTTGCCGCTGCTATGGGTCTGTCTTCTGCTGCGTTTGCTGCTGAAACCACTGCTGCACCAGCTGCTGCGGCGCCTGCTGCAACGACCACCGCGGCGCCAGCAAAAACCGTACATCACAAGAAACACCACAAAGCCGCTAAACCGGCTGCAGAGCAAAAAGCGCAGGCAGCTAAAAAGCACCACAAAAAAGCCGCTAAACCAGCCGTAGAGCAGAAAGCCCAGGCTGCGAAAAAGCACCACAAGAAAGCCGCTAAACCAGCCGTAGAGCAGAAAGCCCAGGCTGCGAAAAAGCATCACAAAAAAGCAGTAAAACACGAAGCTGCTAAACCAGCTGCACAGCCAGCTGCGTAAGCGTACAAGCTTAACCGTGCCCTGCGGGGCACGTTGGTAAACCGGCGCTGAACCGGAAAAGGTTCTGCGCCGTTTTTTTTATCCGGAGGGCGTATGCTGCGACGCTATCGGTTTGAGCTGATTCTTATCCTGCTTATTTTATGCGCGCTCATCGCCAGCCGCTTTTATCTTTCCTGACTGTAGCACGCTGATTTTACTCCCACTTTAGCGCCGTCCCGTCTATAGTATTTTCATAGGGTTCACTTTTAATAATCATAATTACCCCCACCAGAGTGTGATATGCGTAAATCTGTTGTGTTGTTGCTGGGAACGTTTGGCCTTTTTTCTGGATTTTCACAGGCGGATGATGGCGGTGATAACGCCATTAGCGCGAAAGAGCTAAAGACGCTTTTTTTCGGTCATGACGATCGTACTCGCGTCACCGATCCTACCCAGGCTCCCTGGGACGCTATAGGCCAACTGGAAACCGCCAGCGGCAACCTGTGTACCGCGACGTTAATCACCCCGCAATTAGCGCTGACGGCGGGCCACTGCCTGTTGACGCCACCCAACGGTAAGCCAGACAAAGCGGTTGTCTTACGATTTGTGTCGCAAAAAGGGATCTGGCGCTATGAAATCCACGGCATTGAAGGTCGGGTTGATGCTTCTCTTGGGAAGCGTCTTAAACCGGATGGAGACGGCTGGATTGTGCCGCCCGCGGCAGCCTCGTGGGATTTTGGCCTGATTATTTTGCGCTACCCGCCTTCGGGCATTACGCCGCTGCCGTTATTTGACGGCGATAAAGCGGCGCTCACCGCCGCGCTGAAAGCTGCCGACCGCAAGGTAACGCAGTCAGGCTACCCGGTCGATCATCTGGATGCGCTTTACACCCACACGGACTGTATCGTGACGGGCTGGGCGCAGACCAGCGTGCTTTCCCATCAGTGCGATACGTTGCCGGGCGACAGCGGTTCACCGCTGATGCTGAAAACCGATAACGGCTGGCAGTTGATTGGGGTTCAAAGCTCCGCCCCGGCGGCGAAAGACCGCTGGCGAGCCGATAACCGGGCCTTATCCGTCACCGGTTTTCGCGATAAGCTGGAAGCGCTGGCTAAAGAGTAAGCCAGCGCGGCTGTCTGTGAATCAGGGTTACCGATTGATCAGGCGAGTTTTATCATGATCATGCCCGCCAGCAGCAAGATCAGTCCTATCCAGCCTTTATTATTTAAACGCTGCCCGAAAAGCACCCACCCTGCGGCCAGGGTGGCGGCGATACCAAAACCGCCCCACAGCGCATAGGCCACGGACAGATCGATACCTTTGACCGCCTGTGACAGGGCGCTGAACGCCCCCAGCACTGCGGCAATCGACATCAGGCCATAAACCTTACGGCGAAAACCGTCAGAGAATTTCAGCAGAACGTTCGCCAGAATTTCCAGCACGATGGCGAAGCCCAGCCAGGCCGCATGAACCCATTCAAACTGTTGCATGGTTCTGCTCCTTCTGCTGTTTTGTCGGTTTACGGGTACCTGATTTAATCAGCACGATACCCGCGACCAGCGTCGTTAACCCGGCGACCTTCATTGTTGTTAATGTTTCGTCGAATATCAGAACGCTGAACAGCGTAATCAATAAAATACCGATCCCTTCCCACAGCGCATAGGCCACACCCAGCGCAATTTTCTTCACCGCAAATGAGAGGAAAATATAGGAAAGGGATATCATCACCAGCATTAAAATAAAACCGGTATTGCCCTCGCTGACGCTTGCCCATTTCATTGACAGCGTGCCGGTAATTTCAGCGAGGATAGCCAGGGCTAATAAGATCCAGTAAAACATGTTTTTCTCCTGCTTGAGAATATAATCCATCGTGGCCCGCCGCATGCAGCAAACCAAAAAAATATGAAATTAAATCAGACAGCTAAGCGCGTAGCGCCAGCTCAGGCAGAAGATGTGACTATAGTGCGGTGCGCCAGTGTTGCTCACCAGCAATCAGGCAGAAGGAGGTAGAAAATAGAGCAGCGTTGTTTGAAGAATAGGTCCTGAACAAATTGTCCATAAAATTACAATTATCCGCGTTGTTGCTTCTCGTCTTTGCGGATGAAAATTGTCCTCGGTAGTTGAACACGCCAAATTTGTACCATAACTGAAGATTTTACTCAAAGTCTTTTCAATTCTTTACCCATCCCGTTTGATTTTGGTTAGTTTATTGCAGGACGTTTACCCTCTATTATAAATAAAAATCTTTTTTTGGAGTCACCATGGCTAAACCCATTATTACCCTCAACGGGTTAAAAATTGTCATCATGCTGGGCATGCTGGTGATCATACTCACGGGCGTTCGTTTTGCCGCCGACATCATTGTGCCCTTTATTCTGGCCCTGTTTGTTGCGGTGATCCTTAACCCACTGGTCCGGCGCATGACGCGGCTGCGCATCCCGCGCGTGCTGGCAATTACCCTGCTAATTAGCGTCATTATTTTCGCCATGGTGTTACTGGTTGCGTATCTGGGTACCTCGCTGAACGAACTGGCGCGAACGCTGCCGAAATACCGTTCCTCGCTGGCGATACCGCTGCTGCAGCTTGAGCCCTGGCTTCAGCGCGCGGGAATAGAAGTCTCGGTTGAGGAGCTTCTTAAATATATCGACCCTAATGCGGCCATGACCATCGTCACAGGCCTGCTGACGCAGCTTTCCAATGCCATGACCTCCATTTTCCTGCTGTTTTTAACGGTGGTGTTCATGCTGCTGGAGGTGCCACAGCTGCCCGCAAAGTTACAGCAAATCATGGTTCGTCCGGTTGAAGGAATGGGCGCTATTCAGCGCGCGCTGGACAGCGTTTCACGCTATCTGGTACTGAAAACCGTCATCAGCCTGGTCACCGGGGTGGTGGTCTGGGGAATGCTGGTGGCGCTGGACGTCCGCTTTGCGTTCGTCTGGGGGTTACTGGCATTTGCGCTCAACTACATTCCTAACATCGGCTCCGTGCTGGCGGCAATCCCCCCTATTCTTCAGGTGCTGGTGTTCAGTGGATTTTATGATGCGCTGATTCTGCTGGCCGGCTATCTGGCGATTAACCTGGTGTTCGGGAATATTCTTGAACCACGAATGATGGGGCGCGGGCTGGGGCTTTCGACGCTGGTGGTCTTTTTGTCCCTGATTTTCTGGGGCTGGCTGCTCGGTCCCGTAGGCATGCTGCTCTCCGTTCCGCTGACCATCATCGTGAAGATTGGTCTGGAACAGACGGCGGGTGGGCAAAGCATCGCCGTGCTGCTGAGCGATATGAGCCATCAATAGCCGTCATTCCGCCATCGACATGAGGGGCTTGTTTGCCCTTCCTCCTTCACGGTAAGCCCTGAGCGCCCTCTGCCAGTCCGTCAGAGGGTACACCGTTCCGGGGCTGTACGCGCTGGCGCGCATCCGGGGCCAGATTTGATCGAACTCCGCGCGCCACGCCTCTGCGCTGAGCCCATCCAGATAGTTACGAATATGGAACCACGCCACGCGCGGCAGGGGCCGTTGCTGGCGGAAGGTCTGCCCGGAGAGCAGCCCGTAGCAGACAAATATGCCCTGCTCCGGCAGCACGCTCAGGATCGCTTCCGCCAGCGCCCCGCCGGTTGCATCGTAAACGACGTCGGCACGCGCGGCAACGGAGAGAATCCGCTGCATGTCATGCTGTGCGACAGGAACGATCCCCATCGCCGCCAGCCGTTCAGCGTGAGCGGGCGAACGATGAATACCGTACACCGCCTCTGCCCCCGCCAGACGCGCCCACTGCCCGAGCAGAATGGCGCAATCCGAACCGGCGGCCGTGAGCAGCACCCGCTTTCCCCGCGGTGGATAGTGGCTCAACATCATCTGCGCCGCCAGCGGGTTGATATAGGCCCGCGCGGCCAGGCGTGAATCGACATCATCCGGCACGGGTATCGCATACTCTGCCGGGCAATCCGCATAGCGCTGCCAGGTGCCCTGCCCGCGCAGCGGCAGAACGCGTTTACCCTGCAGATATGCAAAAGACGCGGGTGCCTGAATGACAACGCCGACGCCTTCATACCCCGCGACGGCGGGCAGCGGGGTTCTGTGGCGGTAAGCGCCGGTAATGGGAATGAGATCGGACGCGTTCACCGGCGCATACAGCATTTGCACGCGGAGGTATCCCGGCGCAAGCGCGCCCGGCGGCGCGGTTTCAGGTTGCAGAACAGATTCTGGCTCGCCAAAACGGCGATACCAGAGGGCCAGATTTTCCATTACGATCTCACGGCTGACGGCGGAATACTTAATCGCGCCAGCCCATTGCCGGTGCGACATGTTTGAGAATGGACTCAATCACGTGCGCATTGTAATCCACACCGAGCTGGTTCGGTACGGTCAGTAATAACGTATCAGCCTCGGCAATCGCCTCGTCCTTCTTCAGCTGTTCAATCAGCCTGTCAGGCTCTGCGGCATAGCTGCGCCCAAAGATCGCGCGCGTTTTTTCATCAAGATACCCCACGCTATCGCTGTCGTTGCGGCTGGCGCCGAAGTACATCCGGTCGCGGTCGTCCATCAGGACAAAAATACTACGGCTGACCGAGACGCGTGGCTGCCGCGTATGCCCTGCCTCTTTCCAGGCCTGACGATAGGCGCGGATCTGTTTTGCCTGCTGAATATGGAACGGCTCACCGGTTTCATCGTCTTTCAGGGTTGAGCTTTGCAGGTTCATTCCGAGCTTAGCGGCCCATACCGCCGTCGCATTTGAACCGGCGCCCCACCAGATACGCTCCCGCAGCCCTTCAGAATACGGTTCCAGGCGCAGCAGCCCAGGCGGATTGGGGAACATCGGCTGTGGATTCGGCTTTGCAAACCCTTCGCCGCGCAGCACCTCAAGCAGCACCTCGGTATGACGGCGCGCCATGTCCGCTTCGTTTTCCCCTTCCTGCGGGACATAGCCGAAATGACGCCAGCCATCAATGACCTGCTCCGGGGAGCCGCGGCTGATGCCAAGCTGCAAACGGCCGCCGGAGATCAGATCTGCCGCGCCCGCATCCTCGGCCATATACATCGGGTTTTCATAGCGCATATCAATCACGCCCGTACCGATTTCAATGGTTTTCGTTTTCGCGCCTATTGCCGCCAGCAGAGGGAACGGCGAGCTAAGCTGACGGGCGAAGTGGTGCACGCGGAAATAGGCGCCGTCCGCGCCCAGCTCTTCAGCGGCCACGGCCAGGTCGATGGACTGCAGCAGCGTGTCTGCCGCCGAGCGCGTGCCGGACTGCGGAGAAGGCGTCCAGTGACCAAACGATAAAAACCCGATCTTTTTCATAACCCTGTGTCCTGATAATGCGTTGCGTTCTGTCCACTTTACGCATTACCCGGTAAGAATAAATGCCGTTTATTTAACGGAATGCATCAAATAAATTGACGGAATAGAGGGGTTCGTCATTCCGCTCCATAATGGATATAATATTCCCCACTTTTTTCATGGCAGGTAAAACCGGCAATGGCTCTGATCCCTAAAAACTACGCGCGACTGGAAAGCGGCTATCGCGAGAAAGCATTAAAAATCTATCCCTGGGTCTGCGGACGCTGCTCGCGGGAGTTCGTCTATTCCAACCTGCGTGAATTGACGGTTCACCATATCGATCATGACCATACTAACAACCCGGAAGATGGCAGCAACTGGGAGCTGTTGTGCCTGTTTTGCCACGATCACGAGCATTCGAAATACACCGAAGCGGATCAGTACGGCACCACCGTGGTCGCCGGTGAAGACGCGCAAAAAGACGTGGGTGTCGCCACGTTTAACCCGTTTGCCGATTTAAAAGCGATGATGGATAAGAAGAAATAATCTTCTCGTCCGCTCGTGCTCCGCAATTTTAAAATGTCCAGGTGATAGCGGCGGTTGCAGACCCCTCATTGCGCCGCATCACTATTGGGCTTTCATTCGCATGGTCGCCAAGCCAGGTATAGTCCGCGCTCAGGACCGTTCCCCAGTGAGCATCGAACTGATGGCTCCAGGTCAGGCTGGTGTCGACGCCATAAAATCCCCCCGGCGCTGAATAGCGGCGATAGCCGGTGCGGCGGCTCTGCTGCTCGCTGACCCCATACCAGGTATTCAGATAACGGCTGTCGCCAAACAGAGCCGCAGACTGAAGGGCGATCGTGTCCTCGCTGTTTTGTAGGGGAATCAACGTAACGGACGCCTGATAACTTACGCCCTGGCTGTCCGTTAACGGTAGCGTCGCCTTACCCTCAACGCTTAGCCAGGACGCAGCCTGCCAGCCGGCGGCCAGGCCGGTATTCAGGGTGGCATCAATGTCCCCCATCCCCTTCAGATTGTTTGCGCCCTCACGCCAGCCAGAATTTTTCTCTGCCCTCCCGAGGTCGTAACCCAGCGTATGTTCCAGGTACCAACCGCTGTCGTTTTGCAGGTCATATCCCACTCCTTTTTGTGCATCAATAAAGAAAGCACCCTTGCGCCCCTGCAGCAAAGGAACCACCTGCCACACCTGCTTGTCTGAGCCTGAATAACGGGGGGCATAGTGACCGCCCAGCCCGACGGTTAAAGAGCCGGAAGCGGCGTCATCATCCGCCTGCACACCTGAGGCAACGGCCATCAGAAGCGGAACGGTCATATACAGGCCTTTTTTTATCGCTATCATACTGTTCTCCACGCAGACGCTGGCGTCTGCTGATTCAGGGTCTGCCACACAATGTTGGCGCAGTATGGTTTGGCTAAATCAATGAATCGTCGGGATAGTGTTAAGAAACGGTCAAGGTGAACGGATGTTGTCCAGAAGAGTGCTGATTATTGAAGATGACGCCGATGCGGCTGGCGTGCTTGAAGCCTATTTACGTCGTGAAAATTACGATGTCACCATTACCGGAGACGGTCTTTCCGGGCTGGATATGGCGCAGCGGTGGAAACCCGACCTCATCCTGCTGGACGTGATGCTGCCCGGGCTTAACGGCACCGAAGTGCTGGCCGGACTGCGCCGTAAAAGCGATGTACCGGTGATCATGGTCACCGCCATGGGCGACACCCCCGATCGCATTGGTGCCCTGCGGTACGGTGCCGATGATTATGTTGTGAAACCCTATCATCCGGGAGAAGTCGTGGCTCGCGTACAGGCGGTGCTGCGACGCAGCAGTAAAAAAGAGACAGACGACGAGATCCTTCGCTGGCAAACGCTGGAGGTGGATGTGGCCGCCATTGTGGCGAGCGTGGATAACGGCTGCGACGCGCCCGTGATGCTCGATCTTACGCCAACGGAATTCTCGCTTCTGGCAACGCTGCTGCGCTCTCCCGCACGCCCCTTTTCCCGTCAGTACCTGCTGGAACACTGTCTGCCGGAAAGCGAGGCGCTGGAGCGCGTGGTGGACACCCATATTTATAACCTGCGTAAAAAACTCGAAGCGGCGGGTATTTCCGGCGTGTTGATTAACGTTCGCGGCGTGGGATACAGGTTCAGACAACCATGATAAAAAACCGGCACTCCTCTCTCTGGCGCTGGATTTGCGCGCGTATCCTGGCACTGGCCATCGGCAGCGTGATCGTCATTGCCACCTGCATGTGGCTACGTTATGCGGTACAGAACTACTGGATAATGGGCAGAATGCCAGCGGCGGTCCGGCAGGAATTCCTGACGCTCAGCCAGAACCCACAGGCCGATCCGGCCCGCTTCCACAGCATTGTGGATACCTGGTGGGGGCTGAGTTATTCCACGCCATCCATCGCCTCTGCGGACTGGGTTACGGTGGCCCTGCTGGTGCTGGTGATGATCCCGTTTATTGTGGTGATGGGGTTAAAACACGCCCGACCGCTGGCGCTGCAGTTCAGCCGTCTTCGCGATGCCGCCAAAGATGTCGCCGACGGGCAGTTTGGCCGTCAGGCTGAACTGGTCAAGGATGCGCCAGCGGAAATGGTCAGCTTTGCAAACGACTTTAACTCCATGACGGGGCAACTCGCCCGCTATGAAAAAGAGCTCCGCGCCTCGCACGTCGCGATGGCGCACGAGCTGCGTTCGCCCCTGACGGCCGCCATTGGTCGTCTGCAGGGCATGTTGGACGGTGTGTTTGATGCCAGCCCGGTGCAGCTGGGAATGGTGATGAAACAGCTTCAGCATCTTAATCGCCTGACCGATGAGCTTCACCTTCTCTCGTTAGCGGACGCGGGAAATCTGGTGCTGGAAGAGCAGGCCTTTTCTCTGGATGAGCTTATTCAGGAGCGGGCGGCCTGGATCATGCCGCAGGCCGAAGCGCATCATTTTACGATTACGCTGCGTAACCCGCGTACGTTCCCGTTCAGAGGCGATGCGTTCCGCATGGGGCAGGTATTTACTATCCTTATGGAAAATGCACTAC
The DNA here is from genome assembly GCF_047530715.1 of Enterobacter sp. 04-C-12-SI-ECC. Lineage (NCBI taxonomy): Bacteria > Pseudomonadati > Pseudomonadota > Gammaproteobacteria > Enterobacterales > Enterobacteriaceae > Enterobacter > Enterobacter sp. 04-C-12-SI-ECC. The sequence goes on along the minus strand of NZ_JBLKDI010000003.1, from coordinate 349,571 downwards.
GCTACGGGCGCGAAGGCGGCCATCTTGAGGTGGCGCTGCACTACGCCAGCGGGCATTACGCCATTGAATTTCACGATGACGGACCGGGCGTATCCCTCCAGTTCTTACCGGACATGTTTAAGCGCTTTAGCCGTGAGGAGCAGTCCCGCGCGCGGCATTCCGGCGGCAGCGGCCTCGGTTTGTCTATCGCCCGGGCGATTTGTCAGGCCCATGGGGGCACGATCGAGGCCTCATTACCGGAAACGGGCGGCCTTGCTGTGCGTATTTTGTTACCCTGGCAGCCGTCCGGTAATGAAAATATCCACTCTTGATAAACCCTTGACAGAACATCGAATCTTTCTCGACGTAGCGCGCATTTAATAACGCCCTCATCTTTATGGAGCGGCGTTATGTCAGACGAATTTGTTCTCTCCCTCCGCCACTGCCTGCACCATATGTACGGCGTGGCGCGTACTCTTTCCTGGGTAAATTTTCTCCCTCTGGTCCTGCTCGCGCTGGTGATTTTTCCGCTCACCGGCTGCGGTGACAAACAGGAAAATAAGCCTGCCCCAGTGCGTAAGGTGCGCTACGTCGTCGTACGTACAGCCCAAACCCTCCCCGCGCTGGAAAGGACCGGTGAGATCCATGCCCGCGATGAAACGACGCTGAGCTTTCAAACCGGGGGGCGAATACTGACGCGCAGCGTTGATATTGGCGATCGGGTTAATGCCGGACAGCTGCTGGCCACACTTGAAAATACCACCGGACAAAATCAGCTCGACAGCGCAACGGCCGACTATGAAGGGGCCACAGCCTCAGCGCAGGTTGCCGCGCTTAACGTCAGCCGAATGCAAAAGCTCATGCCGACGGGCGCAATAGCCCGCACGCAACTCGACAGCGCCCGCGCGGACTGGCTTGTCGCCCGCGCGCGATTAAAAAGCAGCGAGGCCGCGTGGCGTAACGCCCGCGAAAGCCTTGGCTGGACGCGCCTTATCGCTCCACAAACCGGCACGATCACCGAGGTGAGCGCCTCTGCGGGCCAGGTTGTCAGCGCGGGACAGACGGTGCTTACGCTGGCAACCGGCGAAGCCCGCGACGTAGCGTTTGATATCGCCACGCCCGATGCGATACCGCCGCTGGATAAGGCGGAATTGCGGGTTTCCCTGCTCAGCGACCCGTCGGTACAGGCATCTGCCGTGCTGCGGGATATCACCCCGCAGGCCGATCCTCAGACCCGCACCTGGCGCGTCAGAGCCACCCTGATAAACCCGCCAGCGGCGATAGCGCTGGGTGCCAGCGTCACCGTCACCCTGCCCTCGACTGGCCCGCGAGGTTACGTCATTCCCGCATCGGCTCTGAGCCGAACAGGAGATAGACCGGCGGTGTTTGTGATTAACCCGCATTCGCAGGCGCAGCTGCGTGCGGTGGTGCCTGCCTGCTATACGGCCTCCTCGGTGATTATCGCCTCCGGCCTTGAGCCAGGCGACCGGGTGATTACGGCTGGCGTGAGCAAACTCCGTTCCGGAGAGCCGGTGGTACCCGGGGAGGTTCAGCCATGAACACGAAACCGCAAGCGAAATTTAACCTGTCCGCATGGGCGCTTAACCATCAGCAGATGGTCAGTTTCTTCATGCTGCTGATCGTGGCGATGGGCGTGTTCTGCTATGAAAAACTGCCGCGTAATGAAGATCCGGTTTTTACCATTAAAACGGCGGTCGTCTCCGCGCAGTGGCCGGGCGCGTCCGTAACGGACACCACCCGTCTGCTGACCGATACGCTTGAAAAAAAGCTGCAGGAAACGCCCTGGCTTGATTATCTCGAAAGTGAAACCCGTGCCGGGAGCGTGGTTATCCATGTGAATCTCCGTGACAATACCCCGCAGCAAATGGTGCAGGACATCTGGTATCAGATCCGCAAAAAAATGCAGGACATCGCGCCGTCTTTACCGGAAGGCGTTCAAGGCCCTGCCGTGAACGACGAATTTGACGATACGTTCGGCACGATTTACGGCTTTATTCCCGACGGCTACACCTTACGGGAAGTGCGGGATCGCGTTGAGACAATACGTCGTGAGCTCGCCTCCTTGCCAGATATCGGCAAAACCACCCTGCTGGGCGAACATCAGGATCAGATGGTTCTCGCCTTTTCTCCGGCCCGTCTGGCGGGTATGGGACTGGATATTCAGGCGGTCGCCGATGCGCTGCGGGCGCAAAACGCGGTTGTCCCAGCTGGCGTTATGCGTACCGGGCAGGAGAACATCGCGATCAAGGTCAGCGGGGCGCTCACGTCCGAAGAGAGTTTACGCGCCGTCACGCTGCACATTAACAATCGCTATATTCCGCTGACCGATATCGCCACCGTCACCCGGGAAGCCGCCGAGCCGCCGGCCCCCGCGTACCGGGTAAACGGCAAACCGGCCATCGGGCTGGCGGTGTCAATGGCGCCAACGGGCAACATGCTGCGTTTTGGCGCCGCGCTGAACGCCAGAATGACAGTCCTCAGCGCCGGGCTGCCGCACGGTATTGAGATGGTGAAAGTTGCCGATCAGTCGGAGGTGGTCAGTGACGCGGTAAGTGGTTTTGTCCGGGTGCTTATTGAAGCTGTTGTTATCGTGCTGGCGGTTTCATTTGTCTCGCTGGGTTTGCGGGCGGGGCTGGTGGTGGCTGCGGCCATTCCGCTGGTGCTCGCCATGACGTTTGCCGGCATGATGCTCGCCGGCATCGGGCTTCAGCGTATCTCGCTTGGGGCGCTGATCATTGCGCTGGGTCTGCTGGTGGATGACGCCATGATCGCCGTCGAAACGATGGTCTCCCGACTGGAAGCCGGGGATTCCCGTCGGCATGCGGCCACCCATGCATTCAAAACGACGGCCTTCCCGATGCTCACCGGAACCCTGGTGATGATTGCCGGGTTTATTCCCGTTGGTTTTGCGGCCTCCAGCGCCGGTGAATATTGTTTTTCCCTGTTTGCGGTAGTGCTGATTGCCCTGCTCTGCTCCTGGGCTGTCGCGATCCTGTTTTCGCCGCTGACGGGCACGTGGCTGCTGCCGGAGAAGGTCAGACATCGCGCGGCAGGCCCTGGAAGGATCGCGCGCGGGTACGGGCGGCTTTTAGGGCTGGCGCTACGTCACCGGCTCGCCACCGTGCTGATTGCGCTTTCCGCGCTGGGGCTGTCCGTGTACGGCACGAGGTTTATGCAGGGTGAGTTCTTCCCCGCGTCGGACCGGCCTGAGCTGCTGGTCAGCCTGACGCTTCCGGCCAACGCGTCGCAGCCCGAAACGTTAAGAGAGGTGGAAAAGCTGGAACACGCGCTGGCCGGCAACAGCAATGTCGAGCGCTACTCGACGTACGTCGGGTCAGGAGCCATCCGTTTTTACCTGCCGATGGACGTGCTGCTGGAAAATGAAAACATCGCCCAGATTGTGGTGGTGGCGAAGGATCTTCAGGCGCGGGATCGTCTGCATGGGCAGTTGAACAGGCTGCTGGCGGCGCAGTTTAGCGACATCATCACGCGCGTGTCGCCCCTGGAGCTTGGGCCGCCCGTCGGCTGGCCAATCAAATACCGGGTGAGCGGGCCTGATTACCTGCAGGTCCGGGTGCTTGCGAACCGTCTGGCCGACGCGATTGGCCAATCGCCGCTGTCGCGCGAGGTTAACCAGACGGCCGGAGAGCCGGAGAGGATCATTACTCTGAAGGTGAATCAGACGGCGGCCAGGGCGGCAGGAATATCGTCAGAAGCTCTCGCCCGCACCTTGAATACCCTCTGGTCCGGCAGCGTTGTCACCTCGGTCAGGGATAACGATCGCCTTGTCGACGTGGTACTGCGGGCCACGGACAATGAACGTCACAGCACCGCCACTCTCTCCTCGCTGACCGTTCAGGGGAATGACGGTAAAAAAATTCCGCTCAGCGCCGTCGCGACGCTGGACTGGAGCGTGGACGATCCGGTCATCTGGCGTCGACAGCGGTTGCCTTTTATTACGGTGCAAACTGACCTCGCGCCGGGGCTGAGGGCCGAAGCGGTATCGGCGGCGCTGCGTCCGGCGATCGACACGCTGCGCGCGGAGCTGCCTGCCGGTTACAGCATAGAAGAAGGCGGCGCGGTTGCCGAATCAGATAAGGGGAACAGCTCCGTTTTTAGCGTTCTTCCGGTGACGCTTGTCATCATGTTGATGCTGCTGATGCTTCAGTTGCGCCGATATTCCCGGATGCTGCTGGCGCTTCTGATGGCCCCGTTTGGTTTACCGGGGATCGTGCTGGCTATGCTGCCCGGCGGCACGCCGATGGGATTTGTCGCGCTGCTGGGCGTCATCGCCCTGGCGGGGATGATCGTGCGTAACGCGGTGATACTGATTAGCGAGGTAGACAGTAATCTTGCTCAGGGGATGGCAAACGATGCCGCGATTGTGGCGGCCGCGGAGCATCGGGCCAGACCCATCTGTCTCACCGCCTGCGCCGCCATTCTGGGCATGATCCCGATCTCTCATCAGGTATTCTGGGGGCCAATGGCCTATGCGATTATCGGCGGGCTGCTGGTCGCGACGCTGGTAACGCTGACCGTATTACCCGCGTCGTTTAGCCTGCTGTTACAGTGGGGGACTCAGCGCAAAGCCGCAGAAGAAAGGTGAGCTGAGGCTCAATCGTTCCCCGGTAGATTACACAGCAGTCAGCGCAAAACGGTTCCTCAGGATCCGGGGGATCTCATCCTCCGTCAGCTGCTGCGGCTAAACTGCGCAAACGAACCCACGCCTCGCCTGCTGAATGCCATGGAACAGACTGGCGCGCGGTGTCATGAACTGGCGGGCTCCTCTCCGGTGGCGGTTTTACACTAAACTTTCCAGCCACTCGGTAAAGGCCCGCACCTTGCGGGAGAGATGGCGGTGTGGATAGAGAAGCGACAATTTACGATCCGGGGAGCGATGCTCCGGTAACACTTCAACCAGTTGGCCGCGGTCAATATAGGGCTGCAGAAAAAGATTCATCCCCTGTATTAACCCTAACCCGGCCAGGCCCGCCGCGATGTAGGCTTCGGAGTTATCCACGACCAGCTTGCCGGGCAACGTTATTTCCGCAATGCCTTCTGGCGTAGTAAACGTCCAGGGTTGAATTTTTCTGCTGTTGTTATTGATCCAGTTGATGGCCTGATGTTTGTATAAATCATCCAGCGTTTCTGGCGTACCGTGTTTTGCCAGCCAGGCCGGGCTGGCACAGGTCGTGATTTTTATGTTCCCGATTTTGCGCGCGACATAGTCACCATCGTCCAGCTCCCCCACTCGCAGCACACAGTCCAGGCCATCGCGCAGCATATCCCGACGGCGGTCAGAGCTGCTCAGTATGATGTCGATTTCAGGATGCTGCCGATAAAAATCCGGCAGGTTGGGTATGACCCTCAGCGCCGCAAAAGCGATGGGCATATCCACCCGCAACTGACCGTGTATTGCCCGGCCAGTGCCAAACGACTCCAGTAAATCGTCCGCCTGCGCCAGCAGGGGTTTACTTCGGCGATAAAACGCCTCTCCGTCCGGCGTCAGGCTAATCCGCCGCGTTGTTCTCTGCAGCAAACGCGTGCCGCTGTGCTGCTCCAGATGCTGTAACGCTTTGGTGACCGCCGGACGGTGGATCTGCAGATTTTCCGCCGCCTGGGTCAGGCTGCCCGACTCGACAATTTCAATGAAAACTCTAATTGATTCAAAGAGATTTAGTTGCATTGGTTGTCTCTTTTGCCGTCACAGGAATGTCAGGATTGTTACTTATTTTATAACAGTGATGAATCTTTTTGGCTATTTTTCCTAACAATCTTCCGCCCTACACTCTCCTCCATTCAAACGTGAGGAATGTTCTGCTATGAAAAATAACCGTATCTGTCAGATCCTGGGTATCGAAAAGCCTGTTATTCAGGGACCGTTATCCTGGCTTACTGATGCCCGTTTAGTGGCCGCGGTCAGCAATGCAGGAGGACTCGGCGTGCTCGGCCCCAACGCAGGGTTAACCGCCGATACCGCGGTCTCCACGCCGGAAGAAACCGCCGAAAAAATGCGGGAAGAAATTCGCAAAACCAAACGGCTGACCGAAAAACCCTTCGGCGTGAACCTGATCCCCACCGCCGTTAATGACGTCTGGACCGGGCCAATTCTTAAGGTGATAAAAGAGGAAGGCGTCAGGGCCGTGGTGTATACGGGCTATGGTGAAGGCAGCATTATTCCTGCGCTGTTCAGTGAATTAAAAGAGGCGGGTATTGCCATTATCTACCGCGACATTAATCCCACCCCGGAAAACACCCGTCTCGCGGAAGACGCAGGGGCTGACATTATCGTCGCCACCGGTTTTGACGAGGGCGGGACGCTGCCCGCAACGGCGCTGGGTACTTTTTCCATCGTGCCGCTGATTGCCGATGCCGTGAAGCATGTTCCGGTGATGGCGGCGGGCGGTATTACCGATCGCCGCACCGCCAGAGCGGCGCATGCGTTAGGTGCGGAAGGCGTGTTTGCCGGTTCGGTCTTTATCAGTACCGTAGAAAGCCGCGTGCCGCAGGAGGTCAAAGAGAAAATTGTTGCCGCCAACGGCCTGGACCTGCTGCTTTTCCGCACCGTCCCTCACTACTATCGTTCTCTCCCCGGCAAGCTGGCGGAAAAACTGGCGGCGATGGATAAAGCTGGCGCAAGCAATGAAGCGCTGGGCAAGGCGATGGGAGGATTGCGGGGCCTGCGCCTGGGCATGCTGGAAAATAACACCGATGAAGGTTATATCGCGCTCGGCACGGGGATCGGGAATATCCGCAGCGTGAGAAGCGTGGTCGAGGTTGTCGATGCGTTAACGGTTGAGTAAGCCCTTAACCCTGATGCTATGGACGCAGCACAGGAGCGGCGTCCGTAAACCGTCTTCGGCTCTTTGTCACACATAGCCGCCTTTTACCTCGCCACCGGTAAATCCGCGTAGCGCGTCGTATAGGCCGGTGACAGCATCTCCCGCTTCATCGCCCAGGCTTTCTCAATCCCCTGCCCGGCAAACCATATTTTCCCTTTGCCGGAATGATTTAAGCTGTCGATCGTCGCCATCAGCGCCGCGCTGTTGGCGCTCGGGCGGTTATCGTCAAACAAATTCAGCTGGGCAACGCCGCTGCTGAAAAAGTCTGCCAGCATCACCCCCGCTTTCATATAGCGATATCCGTCAAGCCAGATACGCCCCAGCGCCTCAGTGGCGGCACGGATGATATCGCGCGAATCATTGGTGGGCGTCATCAGGGTGACGGAAGCCTGGTTGCCGTAATAAATTTCGTTGTCGGCATGCGGGCTGGTGCGCACAAACACGCTGATAAAGCGGCAATACTGATGCTCGCCACGCAGTTTTTCCGCAGCACGTTCTGCATAGGCGCAAATGGCCTGATGCATCTCCTCGTACTGCGTAATACGGTGTCCAAACGAACGACTACAGATAATTTGCTGCTTCGTGGGAGTAAACTCTTCCAGATCGAGGCAGGGCTCACCTCGAAGCTCGCGCGCCGTGCGCTCCATTACCACGTTAAAATGTTTGCGGATGACCCAGGATGACGCTTCCGCCAGCTCCAGCGCCGTGGTTATCCCCATCGCGTTAAGTTTTTTCGTGATGCGTCGTCCTACGCCCCACACCTCCTCCACCGGAACCTTTGCCAGCAGCTTACGCTGCCGTCCACGATCCGAGAGATCGACCACGCCACCGGTGGCTGACCACCGCTTCGCCGCATAGTTGGCCAGCTTCGCCAGCGTTTTAGTCGGCGCAATCCCGACGCCCACACTTAAGCCTGTGTTTTTAAAGACCTGCGTACGCATCTGATGACCGAATGCTTCCAGCGAGATGCAGTTGCTGACACCCGAAACGTTCACAAATGCTTCATCGATGGAGTAGATCTCAATGGCCGGCGCGAGATCGGTCAGCGTCTGCATCACCCGGCTGCTGAGATCGGCATACAGCGCATAGTTGGAGCTAAAGACGTAAACCCGCGACGGATACCCCTTCTCTTTGAATTTAAAATAGGGCTCCCCCATTTTTATGCCGAACTGCTTTGCCTCCCGCGACAGCGAAATAATACAGCCGTCGTTATTGGACACCACCACGATGGGCTTACCCACCAGATCGGGGCGAAACACCCTCTCGCAGGAGGCATAGAAGCTATTCACATCAACCAGCGCGAACATGTTTATGCGTTTTGAGCGTATGAGTGACGACACCGAAGATTTGCAGCTCCTCTTCGGACTGAAAGGCGATCGGCTGATAGCGGGCATTACGCGGCAGCAGCCGCAGAACCGGGCGGGTCTGTAGCTCTTTCACCGTAAACTCGCCGCCGACCGACGCCACAACAATGTCCCCGTGTTCGGCATTTAACGAGCGGTCTACCACCAGCAGATCGCCGTCGCTAATCCCTGCGCCGATCATGGAGTCCCCGCTCACTTTGATAAAGTAGGTCGCACTGGGGTGCCTGACCGCCAGCCGGTTAAGATCGAGACGATCCTCCACATAATCCTGCGCAGGGCTTGGAAAGCCACAGGCAACACGCTCAAGATATAAAGGTAATTCAATAAGTTGCTTTGGATGATAAGAAAAGAGAGTGTCCATAAATGCCTTTCCCGCTAGATACTGTATATAAACACAGTATTACGGATTACGGCACAGGATCAAGGTCATTTCCGACAAAGACCGCAAACGCGTTGAAGTTTGAGCGGATTTAATTTAGCAACCTCTCCTGCTGGCGATCGCAGACGGGCCAACCAAAAGTCATAAAAAAGTCAACAACCAACACTTTAAAATCACTTCATGTGAAAAAAGATCATTAAATCACTATAGAAACACTATTAATTGACTTAAACATCAGAATAACGCATATTTTAGGGCACGAATTATCAAGATTTTTGGAGGACGTTTTCTATGCCAGCCCGTGACTATCCCGACAAGCGAGTTGCCCGCGGTTTAGCAAAGGAGGCCGATCTCAGGATGTTGAGCGCCCGCATTGAGCCTGACCTGATGGAATACATCAGAATCACCGCCTTTGAGACGCGAAAAAGCAAGCAGGAAATTGTGGCAGAAGCGTTAGCGCTTCACAGACAAAAAAGTCAATACGGAGTCTGAGCAGGCAAAGCCTGGAAGTGTCCTTCCGGCTTTGCCCATGCTGTGATTAACCCATCAGCGCATTCAGTTTTTCAAGTGCTTCAGGCGGCAATTGCACCTCTCCCGCCGCGAGGTTTTGCCGCAGATGCGCCACGGATGACGTGCCGGGGATCAGCAGGATGTTCGGCGACCGTTGCAGTAGCCATGCCAGCGCAACCTGCATCGCCGTTGCGCCCAGGGAATCCGCGACGGCCTGCAGGCCGGTGGACTGCAGTGGCGTGAAGCCTCCCAACGGGAAGAACGGCACATACGCAATCCCCTGCTGCGCCAGTAAATCCACCAGCGCATCGTCGCCGCGGTTCACAATGTTGTACATGTTCTGCACGCAGACGACCTGCACCATCTTCCGCGCTTCCGCCACCTGCGTGGCCGTGACGTTGCTCAGACCAATGTGGCGTACCAGCCCCTGCTGCTGTAATTCTGCGAGGGTGGAAAGCGGTTCAGCAATCGATCCTTCTGCCGGGCCGTGTGCGCTAAACATGATCCGCAGGTTCACCACGTCCAGCACGTCCAGCTTCAGGTTGCGCAGGTTGTCATGCACCGCCTGGGTCAGCTCCTGCGCGGAAAAGGCCGGCAGCCAGGCCCCTTTGTCATCGCGACGGGCACCGATCTTGGTGACGAGGGTAAGATCGTCCCGGTAAGGATGAAGCGCCTCGCGGATCAGCTGGTTCGTCACATGCGGGCCGTAAAAATCGCTGGTATCGATATGATTCACACCCGCCGCCACGGCTTCGCGCAGCACGTCCAGCGCGGCCTGTTTATCCTTCGGCGGGCCAAATACGCCCGGCCCGGCAAGCTGCATTGCCCCGTAGCCCAGTCGTTTCACCGTTCGCGTTCCGAGCGCGTACGTCCCGCTTTTATCAATGCTGCTCATGTTAACCTTCCTCATAAAATGATCCGGATTTACAACAGGTTCCTGACCGAAGCCCTAAGTTAAGCGCGAGTTAAATTAAAGTTTAAATTCTATACGACGATAGTATGGGTGTACCTCTGCATCTTTTCTAACGGACGACCGCTATGCTGAAAAATCTGCACGTGATTACCGGAATTATCTTTGCCCTCACCATATTCTGTCTGCTGCAAGTTGTCACGGGAGGGTTGTTCTACTCTGCCGTCAGCAACGATCGCCATAACTTCCAGAACTCCGGCGTGCTTAATGCCCAGCAGGAAAGCCTGAGCGACAGCGTGAACACGCTGGTGAAAACGCGCGTTACCGTCACCCGCGTGGCAATCCGCTACCTGAAGAACCAGCGCGACCCGGCATCCCTTGCTGCGATTAACAAACTGCTCGGCACCGCAGGCGACTCGCTGGCTAAAGCTGAAGCCTATAACAAAGAATGGCAGAAAATGCCGCAGGTTAACGGCCAGAATGCGGCGTTAACCGACGAGATGCAGAAGTCATGGAATCAGATGCACGAGGTGATGCGTTTGTCGATTGAGTATCTGCGTGCCGACAACTACCAGGCCTATGGCGATCTGGACGCACAGCAGGCCCAGGACGACATGGAAGCGGTCTATAACCGCTGGCGCGCCGAGAACAACACGCTGCTGAAGGCGGCAACCGAAGAGAACCAAAGCAGCTTCACGCAGATGCAGTGGACGCTGGCAGCCATTTTCCTGGCCGTTATCGCCGTGCTGGTGGTGATCTGGCAGGGTTTACAGCACCTGCTGTTAAAACCGCTCAACGCCATCATGAACCATATTCGCGCCATTGCGGGAGGCGATCTGACGCAGGATATCACCCTCTCTGGCCGCAATGAGATGGGTCAGCTGGCGGCTGGCCTGCACGAGATGCAGCAGTCGCTGGTGACGACCGTCAGCGCCGTACGCGGCAGCACCGACTCCATCTACACCGGCGCGGGTGAAATTGCCGCAGGGAGCAACGATCTCTCCGCCCGCACCGAAGAGCAGGCCTCCTCGCTCGAAGAGACTGCCGCCAGCATGGAAGAGCTGACCGCAACGGTTAAACAGAACTCCGATAACGCCCGTCAGGCGACGCTGCTGGCGAAGAATGCCTCTGAAACAGCGGCTCGCGGCGGCCACGTCGTGGATAACGTGGTGCGCACCATGAACGAAATTGCCGACAGTTCGCAGCAAATCGCTCATATTACCGGCGTGATTGACAGCATTGCATTCCAGACCAACATTCTGGCGCTTAACGCCGCGGTGGAAGCCGCACGCGCAGGCGAGCAAGGCCGCGGGTTTGCGGTTGTTGCCGGTGAAGTTCGTACGCTGGCCAGCCGCAGCGCGCAGGCGGCGAAAGAGATCAAAGGGCTTATTGAGAACTCCGTCAGCCGGGTAAACACCGGTTCTGAGCAGGTCAGTGAAGCGGGCGCGACTATGAAGGAGATTGTCGCCGCCGTCACCCGCGTCACCGATATCATGGGCGAGATTTCGTCCGCATCGGATGAACAGAGCCGCGGAATTGAGCAGGTGAGCCTGGCCGTGTCGCAGATGGACAGCGTGACGCAGCAAAACGCCGCGCTGGTGCAGCAGTCGGCCACGGCGGCAGCGGCGCTGGAAGATCAGTCCGAACAGCTGCGTCAGGCCGTGGCCGCGTTTCGTCTGAACGGTAAAGCAAACGCCACCGCCCCGCGCCCGGCCAACGTTAAAACGCCGCAGCTGCTGCGTCCGGCAACGGCTAATGCCACCCCCGACAGTAACTGGGAAACCTTCTAAGCCTCAGGCGGGCGAAGATATCGCCCGCTAACGGCTGCGCTTGGCGTGCCGTTCCCAGTTCTCCTGCTTCGCGTCGTCGGATTTTCGCAGGGAAACATAGCAAGCCCCGCTGCCGCCGTGATGCGGCAGCGCCACGCAGAACGCCTGCACTTCCTTGAACTCGGTTAACCAGCGTGCCAGATAGCTACGCACCACATTAGGATGCGAATTTTGCTCGCGCCCTTTCCCGTGGATGATGATGAGGTTACGTAATCCGTCACGACTGGCCTGGCGAATAAAGGAATACAGCATCTGGCGGCAGCGTTCAGCGGGCTGACGCAACAGATTTAAGCTGGCCTGTCGGGAGTATTTACCCGAACGCAGCTTATCAATAACGCCCTGCTGGACGCCTTCGCGCTGGAACGCCAGCGGCTCGTCAAGTGGCAATAGCTCAAGGAAACCCAGGGTCAGAAAGTTGTCGAGCTGTTCGGTATCGATGTCCTGGCGAGCCCGGGTATTACGGCTTTGCTGCCAGTGGATATCGGTGCAGCGTTTCAGGGGCTGGACATCCTCCATGGCGTCAAGAAAAAGGGATTTGTCGTCAGGGTTCATGGAAATCCTCCGGCTACATCTGGGCTTGTACTATACCTGCGCCAGACAGGTGTCTCAATAACCCTTAGTAGATGAGGCACGAGATAAATATTAACCCGATGAATATATATAGGCATTATAAAATGTACTTAAACCTGACTTAACTAAAACCCCAGCAACGGTAAAATAGGTGATTTGCGTTAAATTTTCGTGAAATCAGTCATTCACCTTCCTTTCATTTTTCGGGAAAGGTGTTATAACTAAATTTACCTGCCTCATGGATATAATACCCAGGACTTGCGAAAGGACGCACTGCTGTGTGTACTATAGGGTCTGTCTGATGTCGGGCAGACTCTGTTTTTTTATTATGCGACACTCACCCTGAAATTATTTTTCTCGCTTCCCTTCTGAATTGCGTAATTAATGATTCGGCAAGCGGAGTTTGACGAGAATCCCGGCGCTGAATTAAATAATATGCGGCTTTTGGAAGCGACTCGGCAACCGGCAAAATGACCAGACGGTGCGCCAGCAGCGGATCACAGCCTAACTCCTGCGGAAGGATACTTAAAAAATCACTTTGCGCAACAAGGCTAATGCAGGAAGAAAAGGTTTCGCACACTACGCCAATCCGCGGTATTTGCGAGCGGTGGCTAAATAGATCTTCTAATTGCTTATAATAACTCCCCCGCGGCGTTGGCATTGTCCAGTTATAATGCAACAGATCGTTAATGGATGTTGCCCCTGTCGCCGGATGCCCTTCCCGGCAAAATACCGCAAACGGTTTTTCGAAGAGTTTTTCAAACGTAAACTCATGGTCGTAAGGCCCCTGATAATAGGTGTTGATGGTGAAGTCCAGTTCGCCCTGGCGTAATTCATTGATCATCGACACCAGCTGCCCTTCCATAATTCGCACTTTAACCTGCGGGTGCTGGGCGTGAAAACGGGTGATGACGGCGGGCATCAGGCTGCGTGACACGCTGGCCCCCATCCCGATATTGATCTGCCCGGCCAGATCCCCCTGCCGCTGGCGAATATCATCCTGCGCCGCACGCAGCTCTTCCAGAATCAGCCTGGCGCGCTGGTAAAACCCTTCCCCGCACTCGGTCAGCGCAACGCCTTTACTCCGGCGAACAAAAAGCTGCGCCGCCATGCCCTCCTCCAGCTCTTTGATGGATTTGGTCAGCGCCGGCTGCGAGAGATTCAGCGTCCGGCTGGCACCGCGAATGCTGCCCTGACGCGCCACTTCAACAAACGCCCGGATTTGATGAAATTTAATCTGAAATGACATAGCCCAACCGATAACTGTTGTTTATCAGAGTAAAGAAACTGTCATCTACTTTAATGGAAAGGGATGTGCGAGGGTAATTCCTGAACGGTTAAAACTGTGAAAAAACGGTTAGTGATAAGTAAAAACTATCACAGCGTGAAGCAGTTCACATTTTTTAATGATGACAGGAACAGATATGGACACACTGGCGCAGTACATCCAGACATTAGCCCCCCAGCTGATCGCATGGCGTCGCGATTTTCACCATTTTGCGGAATCCGGCTGGGTAGAGTTCCGTACCGCCGCAAAGGTCGCGGAAACTCTTGACTCCCTGGGCTACGAACTGGCGATGGGTCGCGACGTGATCGATGCCGAAAGCCGTATGGGGCTGCCCGATGACGCCACCCTTTCGCGAGAGTTTGCCCGTGCGCGGTCACAGGGCGCGCCTGAGAAATGGCTGGCACCGTTTGAAGGCGGATTTACCGGCATTGTGGCGACCCTGAATACCGGACGACCGGGCCCGACGCTGGCGTTTCGCGTCGACATGGATGCCCTTGATTTAAGCGAAGCGCTCGACGACAGCCATCGCCCGTTCCGCGACGGTTTTGCCTCCTGCAACGCGGGAATGATGCACGCCTGCGCGCACGACGGCCACACCACCATTGGCCTGGGGCTGGCAAAGGTGCTTAAGCAGAACGAAGCGCAGCTCAACGGTACCGTCAAGCTGATCTTCCAGCCTGCCGAGGAAGGCACCCGCGGCGCGCGCGCCATGGTCGCCGCCGGGGCGCTGGACGGCGTGGACTATTTTACCGCCATCCATATTGGTACCGGCGTCCCTGCCGGAACGGCGATCTGCGGCAGCGATAACTTTATGGCAACCACCAAGTTCGACGTGAACTTTACCGGCGTTGCCGCACACGCGGGCGGCAAACCGGAGGATGGACGTAACGCCCTGCTTGCCGCCGCGCAGGCCGCCCTCGCCCTGCACAGCATCGCCCCGCACAGCGAAGGCGCTTCCCGCGTCAACGTCGGCGTGATGCAGGCGGGTAGCGGCCGCAACGTGGTGCCCGCAAATGCACTGATTAAGGTTGAAACCCGCGGCGAAAGCGAAGCAATAAACCAGTATGTCTTTGAACGTGCGCAGGCTGTCATTACCGGCGCGGCCGCGCTCTATGGCGTGAGCGCGGAGATGCGCCTGATGGGGGCCGCCACCTCCAGCGCGCCGACGCCGGCCTGGGTTGATTACCTGCGTGAACAGGCGAGCCAGGTATCGGGAATTGTGCACGCAATCGATAAGGTGAAAGCGCCAGCAGGCTCTGAAGACGCCACGCTGATGATGGCCCGCGTGCAGCAGAACGGCGGCATGGCGTCGTATATGGTGTTCGGCACGGATTTGAGCGCCGGACATCACAACGAAAAATTCGACTTCGATGAGCAGGTCATGGCTGTCGCCATTGAAACGCTGGCGCGAACTGCGCTCAATTTCCCGTGGACGCGAGGTGTGTAATGCAGGAGAACTACGCTTTTATTGCCGATGCCATCGACACGCGATGTCAGACGCTAACCGATATTGCCGACGCGATTTGGGATCATCCCGAAACCCGCTTTGAAGAGTTCTGGTCCTCCAGACGGCTCGCTGACGAGCTGGAAGCCGAGGGCTTTACGCTGACCCGCGAGGCAGGCGGTATCCCAAATGCCTTTATCGCCAGCTTCGGCAGCGGAAAACCGGTTATCGCTCTGCTGGGCGAGTACGACGCGCTGGCCGGGCTAAGCCAGCAGGCGCACTGCGCGACGGCGCAATCCGCCACGCCGGGGGCGAACGGCCACGGCTGCGGGCATAACCTGCTGGGTACCGCGGCGCTTGCGGGCGCGGTGGCGGTAAAAAGCTGGCTGGAGCAGCACGGCGGCAGCGGAACGGTGCGTTTTTACGGCTGTCCCGGTGAGGAAGGCGGCTCCGGGAAAACCTTTATGGTACGTGAAGGTTTGTTTGATGACGTTGATGCCGCCGTCACCTGGCACCCGGAGGCCTTTGCCGGGATGTTTAACGTCAGCACGCTCGCCAACATTCAGGCGGCCTGGCGTTTTCACGGCGTGGCGGCGCATGCGGCCAACTCGCCCCATTTAGGGCGCAGCGCGCTGGACGCCGTGACGCTGATGACTACCGGCACCAACTTCCTTAACGAGCACATCATAGAGAAAGCGCGCGTCCATTACGCCATCACCGACACCGGCGGGATTTCGCCCAACGTGGTGCAGGCGCAGGCTGAAGTGCTGTACCTGATCCGCGCCCCGGAGATGGCCGACGCGCAGCAGATCTACCAACGCATCGAAAAAATTGCCCAGGGCGCGGCAATGATGACCGAAACCACCGTCGAATGCCGCTTTGATAAAGCCTGCTCCAGCTACCTGCCGAACCGCACGCTTGAGGCTGCGATGTACCGCGCGTTGCAGCACTACGGCACGCCGGAGTGGACCGATGAAGAGCGCGACTTTGCCCGCGAAATCCGCGCCACGCTGACGCCAAACGATCTGCAGAACAGCCTGAAAAACATTGCCGCCACGGGGGGAGAAGCAGGCAAAGCTTTTGCCCGCCGCCATCAGGAGACGCTGCTGGTGGATGAAGTCGCGCCCTATGCCATCACCGATAACGTGCTGGCGGGTTCAACAGACGTGGGTGACGTCAGCTGGAAAATGCCGGTCGCCCAGTGCTTCAGCCCCTGCTTTACCGTCGGCACGCCGCTGCAC
Organism: Enterobacter sp. 04-C-12-SI-ECC; assembly: GCF_047530715.1. Classification (NCBI taxonomy): domain Bacteria; kingdom Pseudomonadati; phylum Pseudomonadota; class Gammaproteobacteria; order Enterobacterales; family Enterobacteriaceae; genus Enterobacter; species Enterobacter sp. 04-C-12-SI-ECC. Next base: position 333,194 of record NZ_JBLKDI010000003.1, on the reverse strand, counting down.
ACCTGGCAACTGGTGGCGCAAGGACGAACCTCCATCGCCCACAAAGGCATGCTGCTGGCCGGGAAAGTGATGGGCGCAACCGCACTCAATCTGCTGCAGGATGCAGACCTGCTGAAAACATGCCGTGAAGAGTTCGAACAACAAATAGAAGAAAAACCGTACGCGTGTCCGATCCCACCGGGCGTGACTCCGTCACCTTTAAAATAAAAAAACACAACACAACAACACAACACTCCCGAGGAACGCCCATGAGTATGTCATCCATACCTTCGCATTCCCCATCCGGTAAGCTCTATGGCTGGGTTGAAAGGATCGGCAATAAAGTGCCGCACCCTTTCCTGCTGTTTATCTATCTGATTGTGATTTTGATGGTTGCCACCGCCGTGCTCTCGGCCTTTGACGTCAGCGTGCGCAGCCCGGCAGACGGCAGCCTGGTGGCGGTGAAAAACCTGCTTAGCGTTGACGGGCTGCACTGGTTTTTACCGAACGTCATCAAAAACTTCAGCGGTTTCGCTCCGCTGGGGGCCATTCTGGCGCTGGTGCTGGGCGCCGGGCTGGCTGAACGCGTGGGCTTGTTACCCGCGCTTATGGTAAAAATGGCGTCCCACGTCAGCGCGCGCTATGCCAGCTACATGGTGCTGTTTATCGCCTTCTTCAGCCACATTTCATCCGATGCCGCGCTGGTGATTATGCCGCCGATGGGGGCGCTGATCTTCCTCGCCGTCGGGCGCCATCCCGTGGCGGGTCTGCTGTCGGCCATTGCGGGCGTGGGCTGCGGGTTTACCGCCAACCTGCTGATCGTCACCACCGACGTGCTGCTCTCGGGCATCAGCACGGAGGCGGCGAAAACCATTGATGCGGCCATGCACGTCAGCGTGATCGACAACTGGTACTTTATGGCCAGCTCGGTGATTGTCCTGACGATTGTCGGCGGGCTGATAACCGATAAGATCGTCGAGCCGCGTCTGGGCAAATGGGAAGGCCGTAGCGATGAAAAGCTGGAGACGCTGAGCAAAGAGCAGCGCTTCGGCCTGCGCGTGGCCGGGCTGGTCTCGCTGGCGTTTATCGCGCTGGTGGCGCTGATGGTGGTGCCGGAAAACGGCATACTGCGCGATCCGGTTAAGCATACCGTCCTGCCGTCGCCGTTTATTCAGGGCATCGTGCCGCTGATTATTCTCTTCTTCTTTGTCGTTTCGCTCGCCTACGGTATCGCTACCGGCAAAATCCGCCGTCAGGGCGATCTGCCGCAGCTGATGATCGAGCCAATGAAAGAGATGGCGGGCTTTATCGTGATGGTATTCCCGCTGGCGCAGTTTGTGGCGATGTTTAACTGGAGCAACATGGGCAAGTTTATGGCCGTGGGCCTGACCGACGCGCTGGAGGCTGCCGGATTAAGCGGCGTACCGGCGTTTGTCGGCCTGGCGCTGCTGTCATCCCTGCTGTGCATGTTTATTGCCAGCGGCTCCGCCATCTGGTCAATTCTGGCGCCGATCTTCGTGCCGATGTTTATGATGCTCGGGTTCCACCCGGCGTTTGCCCAGATCCTGTTCCGCATCGCGGACTCCTCGGTGATCCCGCTGGCGCCCGTCTCACCTTTCGTTCCGCTGTTTTTAGGCTTCCTGCAGCGCTATAAGCCCGAGGCCAGACTGGGTACCTACTATTCGCTGGTTTTACCCTACCCGCTTATCTTTTTAGGGGTATGGCTGGTGATGCTGGTGGCATGGTATCTTGTCGGCCTGCCGATTGGGCCGGGGATATACCCGAGGCTAAATTAAAGGATTGAAAATGCTGAGATTACTCGAAGATAAAATTGCGACGCCGCTCGGGCCGCTGTGGGTGATCGCGGACGAGCAGTTCTGCCTGCGCGCCGTTGAGTGGGAAGAGCACAGCGACCGCATGGAGGAACTGCTTGATATTCATTACCGCGCACAAGGTTATGAACGCATCAGCGCCACCAACCCGGGCGGGCTGAGCGACAAGCTGGCGGCGTATTTTGAAGGCGATCTCAGCATCATTGACACTCTGCCAACCGCCACGGCAGGTACCCCTTTTCAGCGCGAAGTGTGGCGGGCGCTGCGGTCGATTCCGTGCGGGCAGGTCATGCATTACGGCCAGCTCGCGGAGCAGCTAGGCCGCGCAGGCGCCGCACGCGCGGTGGGTGCCGCCAATGGCTCTAATCCGGTCAGCATTGTGGTGCCCTGCCATCGGGTCATTGGCCGTAACGGCACCATGACCGGCTATGCCGGTGGCGTGCAGCGTAAGGAGTGGTTACTACGTCACGAAGGGTATCTCTTGCTGTAGATCCCAGGCTTTTTGTGCTTAATTTTCTTCCGGTTAGGCTAAAAATCCATAATCAAGCTGTGGAATTTCAAGAAGATGGCAACACGTTGCCGTCTCTTGTCCTTATTGAGGGTTTGTCAGGCTTACGTACTTACCAAAAAGATGTTAAAATTGACCAATATCAATTAAGGCTTGAGCAAACCTATGATCCCGGAAAAGCGAATTATACGACGCATTCAGTCTGGCGGTTGTGCTATCCATTGCCAGGATTGCAGCATCAGCCAGCTCTGTATCCCGTTTACCCTGAATGAGCATGAACTCGATCAGCTTGATAATATCATCGAGCGCAAAAAGCCGATTCAGAAAGGGCAGACGCTGTTTAAAGCGGGAGACGAACTGAAATCGCTCTATGCTATCCGCTCTGGCACCATCAAGAGCTACACCATCACCGAACAGGGTGACGAGCAGATCACCGGCTTCCACCTGGCAGGCGATCTGGTGGGCTTTGATGCCATCGGCACTGGTCACCACCCGAGCTTTGCTCAGGCACTCGAAACCTCGATGGTTTGCGAAATTCCGTTTGAAACCCTGGACGATCTGTCCGGTAAGATGCCTAACCTGCGTCAGCAGATGATGCGTCTGATGAGCGGTGAGATCAAAGGCGATCAGGACATGATTCTGCTGCTTTCCAAAAAGAACGCAGAAGAGCGCCTGGCCGCGTTTATCTACAACCTCTCCCGCCGCTTCGCCGAGCGCGGTTTCTCGCCGCGTGAGTTCCGTCTGACCATGACCCGTGGCGATATCGGTAACTACCTGGGCCTGACCGTTGAGACCATCAGCCGTCTGCTGGGTCGTTTCCAGAAGAGCGGAATGCTGGCCGTTAAGGGTAAATACATCACTATCGAAAACGGCGAAGCGCTGGCCGTTCTTGCCGGACACGCCCGCAACGTGGCGTAACTCTCCGCCTGTTGATAACCAGACTGATAAATTCACGTGATTTATTGGTCTGGTATCATCGCTTCCGCTTTAAGACATTTTCACCGTAGCACGTCCCCATACAGCGCCTGAAAGGTTGTCGTTGAGGTTATGAATTGAGAGAAAGTTTGTTTTTCGTTTCAGTCGTGATCGCCTCAGTGACCTTTATCTTCATCTGGATCATGCTTGTCGGTCCGATGAAGGGGGAGGAAAAAACCTACGTTCAGGATTCCACGACCTTTGCGATAGCGGTGATGGTGCTGCTGTTCATTGCGTTTATCGCGGTGACATCCACCGTGCTTTTCCTCTGATAAATTTTCATGAATTATTGATCTGGCAAAAGCTCCCCTCTGTTTCATTCAGGATATATAGGTTACTCTTTTAATTACAGACTGTGGTGACAGTAGTAAGGAGACCTGTATGGCCAAGTATCAAAACATGCTGGTAGCTATCGATCCGAATCAGGACGATCAGCCGGCATTACGACGTGCTGTGTATTTACATCAACGGATTGGTGGCAAAATCAAAGCGTTTTTGCCGATCTATGACTTCTCGTATGAGATGACCACCCTTCTGTCGCCTGACGAGCGCACCGCTATGCGTCAGGGCGTCATCAGCCAGCGTACCGCGTGGATCCGTGAACAGGCGAAGTATTACCTGGAAGCGGGCGTGCCTATTGATATTAAAGTGGTCTGGCATAACCGACCTTTTGAGGCCATTATCCAGGAAGTGGTTGCCGGTGGGCACGACCTGCTGCTGAAGATGGCGCACCAGCACGACAAGCTGGAGTCCGTAATCTTCACTCCGACCGACTGGCATTTGTTGCGTAAATGCCCTTGCCCGGTCTGGATGGTGAAAGACCAGCCGTGGCCTGAAGGCGGGAAAGCCGTTGTGGCGGTGAATCTCGCGAGCGAAGAGGATTATCACAATTCGCTCAACGAGAAGCTGGTGAAGGAGACCATCCAGCTTGCCGATCAGGTTAACCATACCGAAGTGCATCTGGTGGGCGCCTATCCGGTTACCCCGATCAATATCGCCATTGAGCTGCCGGAATTTGACCCTAGCGTCTATAACGACGCGATCCGCGGTCAGCACCTGCTGGCGATGAAAGCGCTGCGCCAGAAGTTCAGCATTGACGAGAACATGACGCACGTGGAAAAAGGGCTGCCTGAAGAGGTGATCCCGGATTTAGCCGAACATCTGCAGGCCGGGATTGTGGTGCTGGGCACCATTGGCCGGACCGGTATCTCTGCTGCCTTCCTCGGCAATACCGCCGAACAGGTGATCGACCATCTGCGCTGCGACCTGCTGGTCATCAAGCCGGATGAGTATCAGACGCCGATTGAGCTGGACGACCCGGAAGACGATTAACGTAAACATCAAAGCCCGCCGCTCCGGCGGGCTTTTCTCATCAGCTCTCCATTACCGGCTTCGGCTGTTCACCTGACTCATCCTGCATCCACGGCGCGTGCAATACCATGCTGGGCAGCGCCAGCTTAATCTCCTGGGCGTTCAGCCCTTCAAGAATACGGATATTGATCTCCTGCTGGATGTCCATGTATTTATTGTAATCCGCGGTATTAACGATATGGACGACTTCAAACGTCAGGCGGTCGCGGTCAAATCCCAGAAAATGGGCACGATCGAATTTTGTCTCGCCGACATCGGTAATGATCTGCCGGACCATATCCCCCACGTAGCGCAACTTATCGGGCGGCGTGTCGCTGGCTACGCCAAAGGTAAAGACGATGCGACGCGTCTGCATGCGTTTGTAGTTGTGAAGCGTCTGCTGAAGCAAAATGGCGTTACCGCAGACGATCTGCTCCCCGCTCAGGCTGCGGATGCGGGTCGTTTTCAGGCCAATGTGCTCTACCGTCCCCGCCACGTCGTTGAACACCACAAAATCGCCAATTTCAAACGGCTTATCAAAGCCAATAGAGAGCGAGGCAAACACGTCGCTGAGGATCGTTTGTACGGCGAGGGCGATGGCAATACCCCCTACCCCAAGGCTGGCAACCAGAGCAGTGATGTTGACGCCCGCGTTAGCAAGGATAGACAGCAGCATCACTGACCAGACGATGGCACGGAGAATAAGCCCCGTGATCACCAGCGTGACCGGGTTTTTATGGCTTCCGGGCGCCAGCATGACGTGACGAAGCCACGACACCACCCCCTGATCCATCCACAGCGCCACCTGGATGGCGAAAACCAGGAACCAGGCGTGGCTCACGGTGCCAAAGAGATGATCCGGCAAGTCAACGAAACGCAGGCTGAAGAGCAGCGCCACCACAAACAGCAGGAAGCGGCTGGTGCGGTTAAGCATATCGGTCAGGATAAAACGCATCCGGTTGGTGGTCGGGTGCTTGTCGCCCCAGGTGGTGATGCCTTTCTTAACGAATGCGATCAGGCGCGTTAGCAGCCAGTACACCAGCAGCGTCACAAAGACAACCGTGGCGGCGCCTATCCAGAATGTCGGCGTCATCATCAGCGCGATGATGTCGAAGCGGGACAGAAATTGCATTACACCTCCTCGTATTACACAAAGGGTAAAGTATAGACAGAGGAGAAACGCTGGCCGCAGAAATAGGAAAACCGCCCCGAAGGGCGGTTTGTCAGGAGAAAGCGAATTACAGCGCTTTCAGAATCGCATCCACGCTGGCTTTGGCGTCGCCAAATAGCATATGGGTATTCTCTTTGAAGAACAGCGGGTTCTGCACGCCAGCATAGCCGGTGTTCATCGAGCGTTTGAAGACAATGACGTTCTGCGCCTTCCACACTTCCAGAACCGGCATCCCGGCGATTGGGCTGCGCGGATCGTCCTGTGCCGCCGGGTTAACGGTGTCGTTAGCACCAATTACCAGCACGGTGTCGGTGTCGGCGAAATCATCGTTGATCTCGTCCATCTCCAGCACGATGTCGTATGGCACCTTCGCTTCCGCCAGCAGTACGTTCATGTGGCCCGGCAGACGTCCGGCCACCGGGTGAATACCAAAGCGAACTTTGATACCGCGCGCGCGCAGCTTCTCGGTGATTTCCGCCACCGGATACTGCGCCTGCGCCACCGCCATACCGTAGCCTGGGGTGATGATCACAGAATGCGAGTTTTTCAGCATTTCTGCGGTGTCTTCCGCGCTGATCTCACGGTGTTCACCCACTTCTTCGTCAGTGCCGGTAGAAGAACCGTCAGAACCGAAGCCACCGGCGATAACGCTGATGAACGAACGGTTCATCGCCTTACACATGATGTAAGACAGGATGGCACCGGAAGAACCGACCAGCGCACCGGTGACGATCAGCAGGTCGTTGCTCAGCATAAAGCCCGCAGCCGCCGCTGCCCAACCGGAGTAGGAGTTCAGCATCGAGACAACCACCGGCATATCCGCACCGCCGATGGACGCCACCAGATGCCAGCCAAACGCCAGCGCGATGATGGTCATCACCAGCAGCGCCAGTACCTGCAGGCCCACGCTTTCGGTACGCACGAAGACCACCAGGAGCACAAACGACACCACCAGCGCCGCCAGGTTCAGCTTGTGACGGTTAGGCAGCATCAGCGGTTTAGAAGAGATCTTACCGCGCAGCTTGCCGAACGCCACGATAGAACCGGTGAAGGTTACTGCACCGATGAAGATACCGAGGAACACTTCGGTCAGATGAATGTTGACCAGAATCGGCTCCATGCCCGGTTCGTGATACAGGTAGCTGTTGAAGCCCACCAGCACCGCCGCCAGGCCCACGAAGCTGTGCAGAATCGCCACCAGCTCCGGCATCTCGGTCATTTCAACGCGCTTCGCCAGGCGAATACCAATCGCGCCGCCGATGATCATCGCCACCAGGATCCACGCCACGTTGCCGGTATCCGGCCCGAAGATGGTGGCAATCAGCGCAATCGCCATCCCGGCGATACCAAAGTTATTTCCCTGCTGAGACGTTTCGTGTTTGGAAAGCCCCGCCAGACTGAAAATAAACAGGATTGCAGCAACAATGTATGCGGCTGTAACTAATCCTCCAGACATATGCTACCCCTTAGCCTTTACGAAACATTTTCAGCATGCGCTGAGTCACGGTGAAACCACCGAAAATATTGATACTGGCGATCAGCACCGCGATAAAGCTCAGGAAGCTGATCCAGCCGCCGTGTCCAATCTGCAGCAACGCCCCTACCACGATGATCCCGGAGATAGCGTTGGTCACCGACATTAGCGGTGTATGCAGCGCATGGGAGACGTTCCACACCACGTAGTAACCCACAACGCACGAGAGTGCAAAGACGGTAAAGTGGCCGAGGAACTCTTTCGGCGCGACGTCAGCCAGCCAGCCGAACAGAATAATGACCAGCGCCATGATGGCGTATTTGCGCCACGGAGAAGCCGGTTTAGCCGGTTCTTTTGGCTCGGGTGCCGCTTTCGGCGCAGCCTGGGGCTGGGCTGAAACCTGAATAGGCGGCGCAGGCCAGGTAATTTCACCTTCGCGAACGACGGTGACGCCGCGCACCACCACATCGTCAAAATCGACGGTGATGTTGCCGTCTTTCTCTTTGCAAAGCAGTTTCAGCAGGTTAACCAGGTTGGTGCCGTACAGCTGAGACGACTGGGTTGGCAGGCGGCCAGGCAGGTCGGTATAGCCGATCACCTTAACGCCGTTAGCGGTCGTGGTCACCTGATTGGCAACGGTATACTCGCAGTTACCGCCGTTTTGCGCCGCCAGGTCGACAATCACGCTGCCCGGCTTCATGGAGTCGACCATCTCGCGGGTGATCAGCTTCGGCGCCGGTTTACCCGGAATAAGCGCGGTGGTAACAATAATGTCGACGTCTTTCGCCTGCGCGGCAAAGAGTTCCATTTCGGCTTTGATAAAGGCTTCGGACATCACCTTCGCGTAACCATCACCGCTGCCCGCTTCTTCCTTAAAGTCCAGCTCAAGGAATTCGGCCCCCATGCTCTGGACCTGTTCCTTCACTTCGGGACGGGTGTCGAACGCGCGCACGATAGCGCCCAGGCTGTTTGCCGCACCGATTGCGGCAAGACCCGCCACGCCCGCGCCAATCACCATCACTTTCGCCGGTGGGACTTTCCCCGCCGCGGTGATCTGGCCGGTAAAGAAGCGTCCAAATTCGTGAGCGGCTTCAACAATGGCGCGGTAGCCGGCAATGTTTGCCATGGAGCTCAGCGCATCCAGCGACTGCGCGCGCGAAATACGCGGCACGGAGTCCATCGCCATCACGGTCACGCCACGGGCCGCCAGCTTCTCCATCAGTTCAGGATTTTGTGCAGGCCAGACGAAGCTCACCAGCGTGGTGCCTGGATTCAGCAGCGCAATCTCACTCTCTTCCGGCGCGTTGACCTTCAGAATCACGGGCGACTGCCAGACTTCAGCACCGTCCACCACTTCCGCGCCAGCCTGAATAAAGGCTTCGTCATCGAAACTCGCCAGCTTGCCTGCGCCGCTTTCAACCGCGACGGTAAAACCCAGCTTAAGCAGTTGCTCCACCGTTTTCGGTGTTGCCGCTACGCGGGTTTCATTGGCTAACCGTTCTTTTGGTACCCCAATACGCATAGTTTTCCCTTCCATCGGTTTTTGATGATGGTTTGTCGATAAATGCCCGCGGTTTGTATCAATTTTCGCCAGCATGATAGCGACGAGAAATGAGTAACCCCGCAAAATAAAACAGTAACAAACTGTCTATAACCTACTGAAAATAGCGCTTGTGATCTACCGCCAGAAAACACTATTTCTTACTTTATCTGTGAAAAATAAGCGATCGGCGTCACTGACAGTGATATTTACCTTAAATTCATCGCCAGAACCGATAAATCGCGCAAGCGAAGCGGTAAAAACATGATATAGCGCCATAAGAGAACAAGTTATTAACATTAAATTAACTTGTAAAAGTCATATGCTTTATCAGTTTTGCTTGTCAAACGCCTGTTTTTTCAACATATCACTAAATGTTATCGAATTCGGTAATTGAGTGAGCACAGGCAGTGAAAAATGGCGCAGACAGCGACGGGTTTTAAATGCCATAATCGGGGCCGTCTCAAATAAACAACAATACCAGTACATGGTTTGCGCAAGGCGAAGGATTATTTTTATGAAGCTTAAGAACACACTCCTGGCGTCCGCACTTCTCTGTGCGACCGCCCTGTCTGCGAATGCCGCAACAGAGTTAACGCCAGAGCAAGCGGCAGCGTTAAAACCTTTTGACCATACGGTCATTGTGGGTCGTTATAATTCTATTGGCGATGCCGTCGCCGCCGCATCAAAAGCCGCGGATAAAAACGGGGCGGCCTCCTTTTACGTAGTTGACCAGTCCGATTACGGCAACAGCGGTAATCAGCGCGTGACCATTGCGCTGTATAAAGATAATGCACCAAAGGCTGACGCGCCGAAAAACCGCGTGATCAACGGTATCGTTGAGCTGCCAAAAGACCAGGCCATTGAGCTGGAACCTTACGACACCGTTACCGTTCAGGGCTTCTATCGCAGCCAGCCAGAAGTGAACGATGCCATCACCAAAGCCGCGAAAGAGAAAGGTGCCTACTCTTTCTATATCGTGCGTCAGGTGGATGCTAACCAGGGCGGCAACCAGCGCATTACCGCATTCATCTACAAAGAAGATGCGAAAAAACGCGTTCTGCAGAGCCCGGATGCCATCCCTGCGGATTCTGAAGCGGGTCGCGCGGCGATAGCCAAAGGCGGCGAAGAAGCGAAGAAAGTTGAAATTCCGGGCGTAGCGACCTCTGCGGCGCCAAGCGCTGAAGTGGGCCGTTTCTTTGAAACGCAGTCCACGAAAGGTGGCCGTTACTCCGTGACGCTGCCGGACGGCACCAAAATTGAAGAGCTGAACAAAGCCACTGCCGCGCAGATGGTGCCGTTCGACAGCATCAAGTTTACCGGCAACTACGGCAATATGACGGAAGTCTCTTATCAGGTCGCGAAGCGTGCGGCGAAGAAAGGGGCGAAGTATTACCACATCACCCGCCAGTGGCAGGAACGTGGTAACAACGTGACCATCAGCGCCGATCTGTACAAGTAACAAAACCGTTGATGAAAGGCGGCGCAATGCCGCCTTTTTTGTTACTTTTTTTGAAAATCTGCCACACATCATTGCATGCTTTCGTTACACTCCGTAAAATCCCGCGCCTTAGTGTGATCCACCATTTTTATGCGCCTTAGCGAAATAATTATTCTGGATTGGGACTTTTCATAACAGGAAGCCAATGGAAAAGAAACTTGGCCTGAGTGCTTTAACTGCACTTGTATTGAGCTCAATGCTGGGCGCGGGCGTATTCAGTTTACCGCAGAACATGGCGGCCGTCGCAAGCCCTGCCGCCCTGCTCATTGGCTGGGGCATTACCGGTGTCGGGATATTGCTGCTGGCGTTTGCCATGCTGTTGCTGACGCGCATTCGCCCGGATCTGGATGGCGGCATTTTCACCTATGCACGTGAAGGTTTCGGCGAGCTGATCGGCTTCTGTTCCGCCTGGGGCTACTGGCTGTGCGCGGTCATCGCCAACGTCTCTTATCTGGTGATTGTCTTCTCGGCGCTCAGTTTCTTTACCGATACCCCTGAGCTGCGCCTGTTTGGCGACGGTAATACCTGGCAGTCTATCGTCGGCGCCTCGGTGCTGCTGTGGATTGTTCACTGGCTGATTTTGCGCGGTGTCCAGACCGCCGCCAGCATCAACCTGGTGGCGACGCTGGCGAAGCTGGTGCCGCTTGGCCTGTTTATCGTGCTGGCCTTCATTGCGTTCCGTCTCGACGTGTTTTCGCTTGATTTCAGCGGCATTGCGCTGGGCGTTCCGGTCTGGGAGCAGGTGAAAAACACGATGCTGATTACCCTGTGGGTATTTATCGGCGTTGAGGGTGCCGTCGTGGTTTCTGCCCGCGCGCGTAATAAGCGCGATGTGGGCCGCGCCACGCTGCTGGCCGTCCTGGCGGCGCTGGGCGTGTATCTGCTGGTGACCCTGCTGTCGCTGGGCGTGGTGGCGCGTCCTGAACTGGCCGAAATGCGTAACCCGTCCATGGCAGGACTGATGGTGAAAATGCTCGGCCCGTGGGGCGACGTGGTGATTGCCGCAGGGCTGATCGTCTCCGTCTGCGGCGCTTACCTGAGCTGGACCATCATGGCGGCTGAAGTGCCGTTCCTGGCCGCGACGCACAAGGCGTTTCCACGCCTGTTTGCCCGTCAAAACCAAAATAATGCGCCATCAGCCTCACTCTGGCTGACCAACATCAGCGTTCAGGTCTGTCTGGTGCTGATCTGGCTCACAGGTTCAGACTATAACACCCTGCTGACCATCGCCTCGGAGATGATTCTGGTACCCTATTTCTTAGTGGGTGCGTATTTGTTAAAAATCGCCACGCGTCCGGCGCACTATGTTGTGGGCGTAGGGGCCTGTATTTACGGCCTGTGGTTGTTGTATGCTTCCGGGCCGATGCATCTGCTGCTGTCAGTTGTGCTGTATGCGCCGGGTCTGCTGGTGTTTATCTATGCCCGCCGCACGCATCAGCTGGAGAACGCGCTGAAACGCCGTGAAATGGCCTTAATCGGGCTGTTACTGGTTGCTGCCGTACCGGCAACCTGGATGTTAATGGGATAGCACTGTCTTTCCCATTGTTGAACTGTAAAGGAGAATACGATGGGAAATGCACCGCTTCGCCCAATACTGATCACCGGTGGAGGCCGCCGTATCGGCCTCGCCCTCGCCCATCACTTTCTCAACCTTCGCCATCCGGTCATTGTCAGCTACCGTACGGAATACCCGTCGATTGAGGGGCTGCGCAAAGCCGGAGCGGTCTGCATTCAGGCTGATTTTTCCACCGACGAAGGCATTCTGGCCTTTGCCAAACAGGTTAAATCCACCGCGACGGGGTTGCGTGCCGTGATCCATAACGCCAGCGCATGGTGTGCCGAGAAGCCCGGCACGTCCCTCAGCGATACGCTCTCCGCCATGCTGCAGATCCACGTTAACGCCCCTTATCTGCTTAACCACGCGCTGCAGGATCTGCTGCGCGGCCACGGGCATGCGGCGGGCGACATTATTCACTTTACCGATTATGTGGTGGAGCGCGGCAGCGACAAGCATATCGCCTACGCGGCCAGCAAAGCCGCGCTGGATAACATGACGCGCTCCTTTGCCCGCAAGCTCGCGCCCGAGGTAAAGGTGAACGCCATCGCCCCGGCGATGATTTTGTTTAACGAAAACGATGATGCGGAATACCGCCAGCAGGCGCTGAATAAGTCGCTGATGAAAATTGCCCCAGGCGAAAAAGAGGTGATCGACCTGGTGGATTATCTCCTCACCAGCTGCTACGTCACCGGCAGAACCTTTGCCGTGGACGGCGGCCGCCCGCTGCGCTAGTGAAAGCGGCTCCAGAAGAAGATTAACACCCAGGCGCTGAGCCCCCAGCAGACCACTGCCCCGCCCAGCGCCAGGGGAAGCCGCAGAAAACCGGTGAAATACCACAGGGAAAGCAGGTAGAGAAAGTACGGAATGATTGACCACATGCCAAACACGATGGTCGTGCGTAGCGCTTCCGTACCCCGCTCAGAGGCCACAATATAGTGGGCAATCAGCGCAAAGGTCGGGAACAACGGGATCAGCCCGGCAATATAGTAGTTTTTGGTTTTTGCCAGAATGCCAATAAGTAAGACCACCAGCGCCCCCAGCGCGGCTTTGATCACCAGCCCCATATTTTTTCCTATAACAATCAAATAACAAGAAACGTCAGAATAACGGAAGCGGCGTTAATTTTGAAAGATTAATGGAAGGTTAAGGTTCCGCGGTGTATTTTGGCTTTTTTCACGAAAACAGACGCTGTATGAATAAGATTGTATATGTTGAAGACGAACCCGAAGTCGGGCAATTGATCGCCGCCTATCTGGGTAAACATGATATGGACGTCATTGTTGAGCCTCGCGGCGATCGTGCCGAAGAGGTGGTCGTCCGTGAAAACCCGGATTTAGTGCTGCTGGACATCATGCTGCCAGGCAAAGACGGCATGACGCTCTGCCGGGACCTGCGCGCCCGCTGGGATGGTCCTATCGTTCTGCTTACCTCACTGGACAGCGATATGAACCATATTCTGTCGCTGGAGATGGGCGCCAATGATTACATTCTGAAAACCACACCGCCTGCCGTCCTGCTGGCCCGCCTGCGCCTGCATTTGCGCCAGCACGCCAGCATCGAACGCGAAGCGCCCGCGCCGTCCCTGACGCCGCACAAAGCGTTGCGCTTCGGTACGCTGTCTATTGACCCGGTTAACCGCCAGGTCCTGCTTTCCGGCGAGCTTATCGCCCTTTCTACCGCAGACTTTGACCTGCTGTGGGAGCTGGCCACGCATGCCGGGCAAATCATGGACCGCGACGCGCTGCTGAAAAACCTCCGTGGAGTGAGCTATGACGGTATGGATCGCAGCGTTGACGTGGCGATTTCGCGATTACGCAAAAAACTGCAGGATAACGCCACCGAGCCCTACCGCATTAAAACCGTGCGTAACAAGGGTTATCTGTTTGCCCCACACGCCTGGGAAACCTGATCGTCGGATAGGATAATCTGCGCGAATTGAAGGCATTGCGCGAAAACGCCCTCCTTTCGCGCATTTATTTTTACGTTTGCGCAACATTTAACTTGCTAAGCACGCAAACTATTCCATAATTAGCTTCTCGACTCTCCTGTCTTCAGCTCATCCCGCACTTGCGATCGTTTTACTCATTTTCGCCGTGAAGCTTTCACGACATCGCTCCCAGAAATCTTGAAATGAGGATTTAAGCCCATGAATTATGTATAGCTACGGTCAGGTAGAAGCGATAAAAATCAATCTTGAGTGGATTGTTAATCAGGCAACCCTTAACCACACCTCCCCCTCACGCACCGATCAAAAAGCGCTCTTTGACCTGCTGGAACTCATCCAGTCTTACGAAATACTGCTGGATCTCATCAGCGAATACGGGGCGGATGTGATTGATACGCACATTGCGGAAGGCCTGGCCGTGACCGAAAAATTCATCGCCAAGGTAAAAAACAGCACGAAAGCCATATAACACGCTCGACAGACGTGAAAAACCCGAAGGGTTTTCATGTATATTCTGCACATAGCGTTTTTTCGGTGAGATCCAATGAAAAAGCTGTTTGTGCAGTTTAGTGTGCAGAAAACCTTCAATTTACTGGAAAGGCTATAGCTTCTCTCCCGTTCGCAAAGCTATTAACGGCTCGTTACAACGCATCTGCCTCTACGATTATTTGGGGATGCCTGGCGGAAAGGGTTTTCGCACATGCCCAATGCGTGGTCACTCTTTTTCCATTTAGCTTTCCGGTGAGCGCCAGGAGTAATGCCCCCGTACAAACTTAACCAAACCGCTTGCTGCATAAGTTTGTAAAAAATTCAACACTTTCAGAAACAAACGCGCGCATCAGATTGATCATTTCAAAATTACCAGCAGTTAAATCGATTCCCTTACAGGTTTAATGCATCTGTCGATGTAAGTCATGAATGTCTATTTATCCACTTAAGGGAATAGCCGGTGATTTATCCGCTGTAGGGATATCTCTTTTAAATCCACTTACAAATGCGCTCGTGTTGGAAGAATTTCATGTATGGTATTCTTTAGTTGTTTATATTTAGTACATTGCCCACAGTAGTTACATCCTATGCTCAATTACATTGTCATTAATTAGTTAGCGAGATAAGAATGAAATCAAATGTAAAGTATACTTTTCATCACTTCGGCATCCCGTTACAGGATGGCGTTTTTGAAGGTGCATACAGCGAAAAAGCCGGGATGTATACAGTTGATAACCCAGGTCAGTTTCGTGTGCAGTGGCATAGATTTAAAGACAGTTCTCCACTCCACAATCTGATAAAAACTGTGCCTCACGTCGCCTTCAAAGTGGACAACCTGCTAAGAGCTATCGAAGATGAAGAAGTAATTCTTGGTCCCTATGAGCCCATTGACGGTTTCTTTGTTGCCATGATTAATGACAATGGCGCACCGATTGAACTCATAGAAACTACACTCTCTGATGATGAAATCTGGGGAAGAGCAAGGTCCGGTCAAGGCGACCTTTACAGGAAGTAATTTTATCCGGGAGCCGTTGTGAAAAGGGCTCTCTGTGAATACTTATTTGAAGCCTGGCAAATAAATCTGAACTTCGCTCATCATCCACTCACGAGCCACATGAAGAAATTGTTTCCTACCACCAGCTTCCCACCGGGCCATTTTGCTGGCGCAATGACTAACCTCTTTCGTTTCGGTATTAATAATATGATCAAGCTTGTTCAGCCGAGAAATTGCTTCAAAACAGAAAGAGAAGACAGGCCTACCGAACGATAAAACGATCGGGCATTCGCCGCAGACGCCCCTATCAGCTGCGTCATACATACGCGTGCTGGATGTTGTCGGCAGGTGCTAATCCTGCTTTTATAGCGAATCGGATGGGTGATGAGAATGCAGAGATGGTCTTCCATGTATACTCTGCGAGGATAAATGTTCTCGATAGCGATCAGGTACCATTTTTGAATCAGCGCTTTGGCGGATATGCAAGTGCCCCTATAGTGCCCCTGAAGGTAAAAACAAAGTAGTTAATTACTTGATGTCCCGGTGATATTTAATGAAAAAGCTGTTTGTGCAGTTTTATCTTTTACTGTTTGTCTGCTTCCTGGTGATGACCATGCTGGTCGGCCTGGTTTATAAATTCACCGCCGAACGTGCGGGCCGGCAGTCGCTGGACGATCTGATGAAAAGCTCGCTGTATCTGATGCGCAGCGAGCTGAGAGAGATCCCGCCACACGACTGGGCGAAAACCCTGAAAGAGCTGGATCTCAATCTGTCATTCGATTTACGCATTGAGCCGTTAAAAGATTTCGATCTGGACCCGCCCGCCATGCAGCGTCTGCGCGACGGGGACATCGTCGCGCTGGATGAGAAATACACCTTTATCCAGCGCATTCCGCGCAGCCATTATGTGCTGGCCGTCGGGCCGGTGCCCTATCTCTATTATCTCCATCAGATGCGCCTGCTGGACATGGCGCTGATGGCCTTTATCGCCATTTCGCTCGCATTTCCGGTCTTTATCTGGATGCGGCCCCACTGGCAGGACATGCTGAAGCTGGAATCCGCCGCGCAGCGTTTTGGCGAGGGGCATTTTACTGAACGCATTCACTTCGACAGCGGTTCCAGCTTTGAGCGTCTGGGCGTGGCCTTTAACCAGATGGCCGATAACATCAACGCCCTAATCGCCAGTAAGAAGCAGCTTATCGACGGAATTGCGCACGAGCTGCGCACGCCGCTGGTTCGCCTGCGCTACCGTCTGGAGATGAGCGAGAATCTGACCGAGGCAGAGAATCAGGCGCTTAACCGCGACATTGGCCAGCTTGAAGCGCTGATTGAGGAGTTGCTGACCTACGCGCGTCTCGACCGCCCGCAAAACGAGCTGAACCTCACCACGCCGGATCTGCCCGCCTGGCTGCAAACCCACATTGATGACGTTCAGAGCGTAAATCCGCAGCGCACGCTGTTGACGCGCGTCACGCCGGGTGACTACGGCGCGCTCGATATGCGCCTGATGGAGCGCGTGCTGGACAACCTGATGAACAACGCCATGCGCTACAGCGAAAGTACGCTCCAGATTGGCCTGGATTTGCAGGGCAACCGGGCCAGCCTGACGGTGGAGGACGACGGACCGGGAATTGCCCCGGAAGCGCGAGAAACCGTGTTTGAACCGTTTGTCCGCCTCGATCCCAGCCGCGATCGCGCCACCGGCGGATGCGGCCTGGGGCTGGCGATTGTCTACTCTATCGCGCAGGCGATGGGCGGCACGGTGCATTGCGAGGAGAGCGAGCTCGGCGGCGCACGCTTCTGTTTTAGCTGGCCGGTGTACCATAACATCGCCCTTCCCGTCCCTGCCTGACCTCAACCGCACGCTGGCCTGACCCGGCGTGCTGTGCTATATGATAAGTATGTTGTAACTAATGAGTGTGTTTATGGCGAACTACGATCTCATCGAACGGCTTAACGGCACGTTTCGGGAAATAGAACACGAACTCCTGACCCTGACCGAGCGTTTGCAGGCCTGCCGCCTGCTGGCCGCGCGCGTCTTTACCCTGCCGGATGTGGCTAAGGGAGCCGAGCACGATCCGCTGGACACCATCGAGGTCGAACAGCACATCGGCAGCGCGGCCCTTGAGCTGGCGCTAAAACACTATCGTCGCCTGTTTATCCAGCAGCAGTCAGAAAACCGAAGCAGCAAGGCCGCCGTGCGCCTGCCGGGGGTCATCTGCCTGCAAACCGATGCGACATCGCGCGAAGCGCTGGAAAGCCAGATTGCGCATATCAACACCCTGAAAGCGGCCTTTGAAAAGATCATCACCGAAGAGTCCGGCCTCGCGCCTGCCGCGCGGTTCGAGTGGGTGCACCGCCAGCTTCCGGGGCTGATTACCCTGAATGCCTATCGAACGCTGACGGTACTGCGTCACCCCGCTACGCTGCGCTTCGGCTGGGCGAATAAGCACATCATTAAAAACTTCACCCGGGATGAGATTCTGGCCCAGCTGGAAAAAAGCCTGAAGACGCCGCGCACCGTCGCGCCGTGGTCGCGGGAGCAGTGGATTGAGCGCCTGGAGCAGGAGTACCACAGCATCGCCTCGCTGCCGGTGGATGCGCACCTGAAGATAAAGCGCCCGGTGAAGGTGCAGCCTATCGCTCGCGTCTGGTATTCCGGTCAGCAAAAACAGGTGCAGTATGCCTGCCCGACGCCGCTGATTGCGCTTTACGATGCCGATCAGGGCGCGGTGGTACCCGATATCGGGGAACTGCTGAATTACGATGCTGACCATGTTCAGCACCGTTACAGACCTCAGGCGCAGCCGCTACAGCTGATTATTCCTCGGCTGCACCTGTACGTGGCGGGATGATTATTTCAGGCTACCGACCATCGCTTCCGGGCGAACCCAGGCGTCAAACTCCGCCTCCGTGAGATAGCCCAGCGCCAGGGCGGAGGCTTTCAGCGTCAGCCCCTCTTTATGCGCTTTTTTGGCGATCTCGGCGGCCTTGTCGTAGCCAATATGGGTATTGAGCGCGGTGACCAGCATCAGAGATTCATTGAGCAGCTGGCTGATGCGTTCGCGATTGGGCTCAATCCCTACCGCGCAATGCTCGTTAAAGCTCTCCATCCCGTCCGCCAGCAGACGAACAGATTGCAGCACGTTGTGGATCACCATTGGGCGATAGACGTTCAGCTCGAAGTTGCCGGACGCACCGCCCATGTTGACGGCCACGTCGTTGCCCATCACCTGACAGCAGAGCATGGTCATGGCTTCGCACTGGGTCGGGTTCACTTTACCCGGCATGATGGAGCTGCCCGGCTCGTTTTCCGGGATGCTGATTTCACCGATGCCGCAGCGCGGGCCCGAGGCCAGCCAGCGCACGTCGTTAGCAATTTTCATCAGCGAGGCCGCCAGCCCCTTCAGCGCGCCGTGGGTGTGGACCAGCGCATCGCAGGTCGCCAGCGCTTCGAACTTGTTGGGCGCCGTGACGAACGGCTGTCCGGTGATGGCAGCAAGCTCCTCCGCCACGCGCACCGCGTATTCTGGATGGGTGTTTAACCCGGTACCGACCGCCGTCCCGCCGAGCGCCAGCTCCGCCAGGTGCGGCAGGCTGTTCTCGATATGCTTCAGGTTGTGTTCCAGCATCGCCACCCAGCCGGAAATCTCCTGGCCGAGCGTCAGCGGCGTGGCGTCCTGCAGGTGCGTACGGCCAATCTTGACGATGTCGCGGAAGGCCTGCGCTTTCTCGTTAAGCGTGGATTTGAGCACGTTGAGCTGCGGGATAAGCTGCTCGCGAATGGCGATTACCGCCGCCACGTGCATCGCCGTCGGGAAGACGTCGTTAGAGCTCTGGCTTTTGTTGACGTCATCGTTCGGGTGGACCTTACGTTCCATGCCGCGCACGCCGCCCAGCAGCTCGCTCGCCCGGTTCGCCAGCACTTCGTTCATGTTCATGTTGCTTTGGGTGCCGGAACCGGTCTGCCAGATAGCAAGGGGAAATTCGTCAGGATGCTTGCCCGCCAGCACTTCGTCTGCGGCGTTGATAATGGCGGTGGCTTTATCGGCGTCCAGCAGGCCCAAATCCTGGTTCACTTTCGCGGCGGCGCGTTTGGTCAGCGCCAGCGCCTGAATCAGCGAGACGGGCATTTTTTCGGTCGAAATACGGAAGTGCTCCAGCGAACGCTGGGTTTGCGCGCCCCATAGCTTGTCGGCCGGGACGTCGATGGCGCCCATCGAGTCTTTCTCATGGCGTACCGTGGTCATTACTTTCTCCTTGATAACAAAAGAGGGATTGCTCACATGCTTAAGGGATAAGTATTGATGACTTCTGAGAAACGGTATGGCGCTTTGTGCGCTCTTTTTGATGTCGGGTGGCGGCTGCGCCACCCGGTTTTTTCAATTTACTTCACGCACGCCGAACACTGGGACGACTGGATCTGCTTGAAGAAGTCGTTGCCTTTGTCATCCACCAGGATAAACGCCGGGAAGTCTTCCACTTCAATTTTCCAGATCGCTTCCATACCCAGCTCCGGGTATTCCACGCACTCCAGGCTCTTGATGCTGCCCTGCGCCAGTACCGCCGCCGGGCCGCCGATGCTGCCGAGGTAGAAGCCGCCGTGCTTGTGGCACGCGTCCGTCACCTGCTGGCTGCGGTTGCCTTTCGCGAGCATGATCATGCTGCCGCCGTTGGCCTGCAGCTGATCAACGTACGAGTCCATACGCCCTGCCGTGGTTGGGCCTAACGAGCCGGAGGCATAGCCTTCAGGCGTTTTCGCCGGGCCCGCGTAGTAGATCGGGTGATCTTTAATGTACTGCGGCAGCCCTTCGCCGTTGTCCAGACGCTCCTTCAGCTTCGCGTGCGCAATGTCGCGGCCCACGATGATCGTGCCGTTCAGGGAGAGACGGGTCGAGACCGGATACTGAGAAAGCTGCGCCAGAATCTCCTTCATCGGACGGTTCAGGTCAACGCGAACCGCTTCCCCCTCACCCGCTTTGCGCAGCGCTTCCGGGATGTATTTGCCTGGGTTATTTTCCAGTTTTTCGATCCACACGCCTTCGCGGTTGATCTTGGCCTTGATGTTGCGATCCGCAGAGCAGGAGACGCCCATCCCGACCGGACAGGATGCACCGTGGCGCGGAAGACGGATCACGCGCACGTCGTGGGCGAAGTACTTACCGCCAAACTGCGCCCCGAGCCCCAGATTACGCGCCTCTTCCAGCAGTTCCTGCTCAAGCTGCACGTCGCGGAACGCCTGACCGTGCTCGTTACCTTCGGTTGGCAGGCCGTCGTAGTATTTGGTCGAGGCCAGTTTGACTGTCTTCAGCGTGCTTTCAGCCGAGGTACCGCCAATCACGAACGCGATATGGTACGGCGGGCACGCCGCGGTGCCGAGGGTGCGCATCTTCTCAACCAGGTAGTTCTTCAGCTTGCCCGGAGTGAGCAGCGCTTTGGTTTCCTGGTAGAGATAGGTTTTGTTGGCCGAACCGCCGCCTTTGGCGATGCAGAGGAATTTGTACTCGTCACCGTCGACGCTGTAGAGGTCAATCTGTGCTGGCAGGTTGGTGCCGGTGTTGACCTCTTTGTACATATCCAGCGCCGCATTTTGCGAGTAGCGCAGGTTGTCTTCGGTGTAGGTGTTGTAGACGCCGTGAGCCAGCGCCGCTTCGTCACCGCCGCCGGTCCAGACGCGCTGGCCTTTTTTACCGACGATGATCGCCGTGCCGGTATCCTGGCAGGTTGGCAGAATGCCTTTCGCCGCGATATCGGAGTTACGCAGGAACTGCAGGGCAACGTACTTGTCGTTTTCGCTGGCTTCCGGGTCGCTCAGAATATCGGCAACCTGCTGCTGATGCGCGGGGCGGAGCATAAAGGAGGCATCGTGGAAAGCGTGCTGCGCCAGCAGCGTCAGCGCCTGCGGATCCACCTTGAGGATCTCTTGTCCTTCAAACTCAGAGACGGAGACGTGATCGCGGGTTAACAGGTAATACTCGGTCTGATCCTTACTGAGGGGGAAAGGATCCTGATAATGGAAGGGTTTATTCGACATTGTTCTCTCACTTACTGCTTCGGTCTGTTTATTCAGGGCAGATGTTCCGCTGCCCGGCTTAAAAGCGAGTCAGCTTATCCTACACAATTTTTTAACAAAAACTGAGACTAGTACGACTTTTTACATCCACAGGTTACTTCCACGTGGTTTATTGCTTTAATACACGGCGTTAATTCCACATTTGAATCAGGGCTTGATAATGCAAAAACTCATTAACTCAGTGCAAAACTACGCCTGGGGAAGTAAAACTGCGTTAACGGATCTCTACGGTATCGCGAACCCGAACAACCTGCCGATGGCGGAACTGTGGATGGGGGCGCACCCGAAGAGCAGCTCAAAAATTGAAGACGCCAGCGGCCAGGTACGCAGCCTGCGTGACGTGATTGATGCCGATAAAGCCGCACTGCTGGGCGACAAGGTGGCTCAGCGCTTTGGCGAACTGCCGTTCTTGTTTAAGGTGCTGTGCGCCGACCAGCCGCTCTCCATCCAGGTTCATCCGAACAAAAAAGCGTCTGAAATCGGCTTTGCCAAAGAGAACGCGGCGGGCATCCCGCTGGATGCCGCCGAGCGTAACTACAAAGATCCTAACCACAAGCCGGAGCTGGTGTTCGCGCTGACCCCGTTCCTGGCGATGAACGCGTTCCGCGAGTTTTCAGAGATTATCTCCCTGCTGCAGCCAGTCGCGGGTGCCAACAAGGCTATTGCCCACTTCCTCGAAAACCCAAACGCGGACGCGCTCAGCCAGCTGTTTGCCAGCCTGCTGAATATGCAGGGTGAAGAGAAATCTCACGCGCTGGCGGTGCTGAAAGCGGCCCTGAACAGCCAGCAAGGGGAACCGTGGGAGACCATCCGCCTGATTTCCGAGTTTTACCCTGACGACAGCGGCCTGTTCTCCCCTCTGCTGCTGAACGTGGTGAAGCTGAACCCGGGCGAAGCGATGTTCCTGTTCGCGGAAACCCCGCACGCCTACCTGCAGGGCGTAGCGCTGGAGGTGATGGCCAACTCTGACAACGTGTTGCGCGCGGGCCTGACGCCGAAATATATCGACATCCCTGAGCTGGTTGCCAACGTGAAGTTCGTGGCGAAGCCTGCCGCGGAGCTGCTGACTCAGCCGGTGAAAAACGGCGCAGAGCTGGACTTCCCGATTCCGGTTGAGGATTTTGCGTTCTCCCTGCACGACCTCAATCAGACGGAAACGACAATCGCACAGGAAAGCGCGGCGATCCTGTTCTGCGTCGAGGGCGAAGCAACGCTGCGCAAAGGCGAGCAGCGTCTGGTTCTCCAGCCTGGCGAGTCAGCATTCGTTGCAGCCAATGAGTCCCCGGTCAGCGTGAGCGGCACCGGTCGCCTGGCGCGCGTTTTTAATAAGCTTTAAGCACTTACTGAATTTTTTAACAACTCTTGCTAAGCTAGTTGAAGGCTTAATATCTCCGGGCGGTTTTTACCGCCTGGTTTCATTTTAGGGATAGTCGCAATGAAAAAATCGGTCGTAGCGGTTGGAGTGATTGTAGCGTTAGGCGTGGTCTGGACGGGTGCCTCCTGGTTTACCGGGAAACAGCTGGAAGGCCGTCTGGCGGAGATGGTGGCGCAGGCTAACGGAGAAATTAAGCGCAGCGCGCCGGAGGCGGGTCTGGAGCTGAGCTACCAGAACTATCAGCGCGGCGTGTTCACCAGCCGCATGCAGCTGGTGGTGAAGCCGGTGGCCGGTGTGGCAAACGGCTGGCTGAAGCCGGGACAGAGCGTGGTGCTGGATGAAGTGGTAAGCCACGGTCCGCTGCCGCTGGCGCAGCTAAAGTCGTTTAACCTGATCCCGTCCATGGCGTCCGTTCATACCGTACTGGTGAATAACGACGTCACTAAACCGCTGTTTGACCTGGCGAAGAATGAATCACCTTTCGACATTAACACCCGTATTAGCTACTCCGGTGATACCAGCTCTGATATCGCGCTGAAAGCGCTGAACTACGAGAAAGAGAACGAAAAAGTCGCCTTCAGCGGCGGCCATTTCAAACTTGATGCGGATCGGGACGGCAACGTCTTCTCCATGACGGGTGAAGCGGAAAGCGGCCTGGTCAACGCCGTGAACGAATATAACCAAAAAGTTCAGCTCACCTTCAACAACCTGAAAGCCGACGGCAACAGCCGTATGACCGACTTTAAAGAGCGTATCGGCGATCAGAAGCTCTCCGTGGATAAAATTGCTATCGCAATTGAAGGAAAAGAGATGGCCGTGCTGGAAGGCATGGACGTTAACGGTCAATCCGACGTATCCAAAGACGGTAAGAGCATCAATACCCAGCTGGATTACACGCTGAAGAGCCTGAAAGTGCAGAATCAGGATCTGGGCACCGGCAAGCTGTCGCTGAAGATCGGCAATATCGACGGCCAGGCATGGCACGAATTTAGCCAGAAATACAGCAAAGAGAGCCAGGCGCTGCTGACCGACGCCGCGCTGCAGCAGAACCCGGAAGTGTACCAGCAGCAGGCGATGGCGGTGCTTTTCAATAACCTGCCAATCCTGCTGAAAGGCCAGCCGGTGGTCACCGTTGCGCCGCTGAGCTGGAAAAACAGCAAAGGCGAAACCAGCTTTAACCTGTCGCTGTTCCTGAAAGATCCTGCAGCCGCCACGGGTGAACCGCAGACGCTGGCGCAGGAAGTGGATCGCAGCGTGAAGTCGCTCGACAGTAAGCTGACCATCCCGATGGATATGGCGACCGAGTTTATGACCCAGATTGCGAAGCTGGAAGGCTACGGCGATGAAGATGCCGGCAAGCTGGCGAACCAGCAGGTGAAAGGTCTGGCGGCGATGGGTCAGATGTTCCGCATCACCAAAGTGGAAGACAACACCATTTCCACCAGCCTGCAATATGCCAACGGCCAGGTAACGCTGAACGGCGACAAAATGCCGCTGGAAGAGTTTGTTGGCATGTTTGGTATGCCGACGCTGGGAATGCCGGAACCGGCTGAACCCGCAGCGCCAGCCGTACCGGCGGCACCGCAGCAGTAAGCAGAAAACCCCTCGCAAGAGGGGTTTTTTATTGCCCTTATCCTATCCATCCCTCCAGGAAATCCAGCAGCAAGGCGTTAACTTTCTCAGGCTGTTCCTCCTGAGGAAGATGGCCGCACTCGTCGATACCCTGCGCCCGCAGGTTATCCGCCATTTCAGCCCAGACGCTTTGCATATCGAAAAGCTTGCCGACCGCGTGAAAATCATTGCCCCACAGCGACATTACCGGACAGGCGATTTTCACGTCAGCGTCGGCAAGATCCTGCGCCACGTCTTCCGCGTTGGCGCGGTAGTCAGCCATCGCGCCTCGCACGGCTCCGGGCGCCTGATACGCGCGAACATAGGTGTCGAACGCCTCGCCGCTGATGGTTGACGGATCGTAGGTCCAGTCCGAGAAAAAGTGGCGCAGCCAGATATTTTCACGTCCTGCAATCAGCGCTTCCGGCAGATCGGGCACAAGATGGAACAGGAAGAACCAGTATGCGCGGGCGATGGACGCATTCAAATCGCGCGCCACGATACGCGTTGGCACGTTATCCATGACCACCAGACGATCCACCAGCTCAGGGTAATCTTTTGCAAACCGCGTCGCGACGCGCGCCCCGCGATCGTGCCCCACCAGCACCGCCTTCTGTAACCCCAGCGCACGCATTAGCTCCCGGATGTCCCGGGCCATGTTACGTTTATCATAGCCAGAAGCCGGTTTATCCGTTTCGCCATATCCTCGCAAATCCGGCGCGATGACGCGGTAGTGCCGGGACAATACAGGTATCTGGTAGCGCCAGGCATAGTTTGTTTCAGGAAAACCGTGCAGAAGAATAACCGGCGCGCCTTCACCCTCTTCAACCACAAACTGGCGAATGCCGTTTGCCGTTACGGTGTAACTTTTCATATTCGTAACCTCACTTTATTTCAGCAGAGGCACGTTGGCCGCACGTTGATAAGGACCGTAATTTATAGGGTTCCAGCTATAGCCCTGCTGCCAGGCGGTGATATGCCCAATACCGGGGAAAGGCAGATGCGCAGCGGCCATCCACTCGCCGTCTTTTGCCAGGGCGTTAAATTCCTGCGCCCGGGACGAGATGGCTTTTTTCGAATCGACATCAAAGCGAATAGACACTTCAGGATGCGGGAACTGGACGGCTGGCGCATGAATCAGATCCCCAATGAAGTTAATAGCCGTCCCCTGCGACGCAAAGCGATAAACGGTACTGCCGGGCGTATGGCCAACGGCATAGGCCGTCTGGACTTCCGGGATCGGCGAAGCTGGCGGAACGAAGGTTTTAAGATGTCCGGTGGCTTTATACTCAGACAATGCTTTTCGGGCGATAGCAAAATACTCTTTCGCATTAGCCGGCGCGCTCGCTTCTTTTGCAGGATCAAGCCAGTAGTCGGCCTCCCCCTGCGGTACGTAGATGGTGGCATTGGGGAACAACGCTTTACCGTCTGCATCGCTCAGGCCACACACGTGGTCAAGATGCAGGTGAGTCAGGAAAATGGTATCAACCTGCTCGGGACGATAGCCTGATGCTTTCATATTGTTAACCAGCTGGCCGGCCGTTTCCGGCACGCAGTGCCCCGCTCCGCTGTCAATCATGACCAGATGTTTACCGGTATTAACCAGGAAAGCGTTAAAGGCGGTCGGCATGCGTTCGGCATCGATTTTATGCTGAGCCAGCAGTTTACGAACCTTGTCGTCTGAAAGACCGTGGAGTAATGACGGCGAAAGGTCGTTATAGCCGTCGAACAGCGCCGTGACCTCATATTCCCCTACCGCCAGACGATAATAGCCTGGGACCTGCTGCTTCACCTGTGCAGGTGCGTCAGCCCAGGCGGCACTTACCAATAACAGGCTGCTGAATGCCAGAACCGTTTTCAACTTTTTCATCTTCACTCCAGATTGGTATTTTTCAGGTTGTGAAGAGACTATGGCAGCGTAACGATAAATACTGTAGATATGTACTTTGATAAGTCAACATAACGAAAAGCGATATAATGAAACTGGAAGACGTTGAAGTGTTTGTCGAAGCCATTAAGGCGGGTAGCCTGGCGGGCGCCGCGCGTCGGCTCTCAATGAGCGCCATGGCGGCGTCACGCTCTCTTAACAATCTTGAGGCTGAGCTGGGGGTCAGGCTGGTGCATCGCACCACGCGATCCCTCTCACCCACCAGCGATGGTGACGTTTTTTTGCCTCATGCGCAGGCGTTGCTGGAAGATAAAAATAACGCGCTGGCCGATCTGTTTCCTGATGGTACGCACCTGTCCGGACGCCTTCGCATTACCGCCTCAGCGGCGTTTGGACGCAAGATCGTTGCACCGATGTTGCCGCTGTTTATGCAGCAACATCCTGCCCTGCAGGTCGACCTGCTGGCAACCGATGAGCAAATTGATATTGTCGGGAAAGGCATAGACGTGGCGTTACGCATTGCACCGCTGCGCGATAACCGGTTAGTTGCACACCGCATCTGTGATAACCCCCGCGAGCTTTGCGCCAGCGCGGAGTATCTCGCCGCGTACGGTTCACCGAAATTGCTTAACGATCTGGCTGGGCATAGCTGCCTGACCACCTCAGATACGACACACTGGTCATTTGAAAAGGGTGAACAGCGCTACAAACAAAAGGTGTCAGGCCGATTCTCGGCTAACTCTATTGAGGCGATTTTCGAGGCTTGCCTGGGGGGACTCGGCATCGCAAATTTATCTCGCTGGTACGTAGAGCCTGCCATTGCTGAGGGTAAACTCGTGCGGATCGTCCTGGAAGATGCTCAGCCGGAATCGCTGGCCATTTGGGCGGTTTACCCGACCTCCCGGCTGATCCCGGCAAAAGTACGAAAATTTGTAGAAGCCCTGGAGACACATCTGACGCTCAACCCGCTAACGCAGCAGAGCTGAGTTATTTCACCGTCACCAGCCGCGCCGCCACAATCTGGTGCCCGGACTGGACATCCGTGTTGTCGATGCGCTGCATAATTCTGTCTGCCAGCGTGTAGCCCATCTCCCGCGCAGGGGTGGTAGCCCAGACGATGGGGAGATCGTCCAGCGCGTTTTCACCAACGTCCGCGAACGCCCCTAACGCCACCTGATGGCCGAAGAAGGTTTCCACCCCGCCCTCGCCGCTCTGACGCCCGGCGCGGATCAGGCCAAACCAGGCACCCATGGCAATCACATCGTTGTAGCAAATCACGGCGCTGATCGTCGGATTGCTTCGCAGCAGCGCGCCTATCGCTTCCGCCGCTTTCTTCTGGCTGGATTCACACTCCACGACCCATTCGCTGTGGAACGGCAGGCCGTATTTAATCAGCGTCGCGCAGTAGCCGCCGACCCGCTCGGCGCGCGTCAGGGAGGAGCTTTTCCCTCCCAGCCAGGCAATGCGCTGATGCCCGCGGCGAATAAGATGTTCGGTCAACATTTGCGCGGCCTGCATGTTATCCGGGCGCAGCGTATCGGCCTCGTCCAGATAGCTGGCGCGCGAGGCGAACACCAGCGGCACGCCTTTTTCGGCGGCACGCTCGCACAGTTCGCTACCCACGCCCGACGCTCCGGCGACGATCACTCCGTCAACCCCCTGGGTCAGCAGCATATCGAGACGGGA
The DNA here is from genome assembly GCF_047530715.1 of Enterobacter sp. 04-C-12-SI-ECC. Classification (NCBI taxonomy): domain Bacteria; kingdom Pseudomonadati; phylum Pseudomonadota; class Gammaproteobacteria; order Enterobacterales; family Enterobacteriaceae; genus Enterobacter; species Enterobacter sp. 04-C-12-SI-ECC. The sequence continues at coordinate 305,245 of NZ_JBLKDI010000003.1, read as the reverse complement.
GAGAAGCTGTCCGGCCTCGCGCCCGCCGTGCAGCAGAAAGACCATCCGCCCCTGCGCTTCCAGCGCTTCGGTTAACCCGGCGGTCAGCTCCGCATAGAAAGGTGACGTCAGGTCGCGGACAATCAGGCCAATCACCCCGCTTTGCCCGCCGCGCAGCGCCGACGCCTGACGGTTACGCACAAAGCCCAGCTGTTCAACCGCCTCGTTCACCCTCTGGCCGGTTGCGGGCGAGATGCGCCCTTTACCACTGAGCACGAGAGAAACGGTGCTGACGGAAACCCCCGCCGCCAGCGCGACATCGTTGATGGTGACTTTTTTCGCTACAGCCATGTGTCAGCGTGACTCCCTGAAATGAGATCGGTAAAACGTTTTATCAATACGTTATCTTTATACTACCAGTCAAAGCCTGAGAATGTGATTTAGCGCGCACTAAACTTTGATAAAACGTTTTATCTTCTCGCAGCATTGAAGCAGGCAAACTGATTTTAACAATAAAGGAGTCGTTTTATGACGGCGAAAACAGCACAAAAAATATCGCTGTGGGAGTTTTTCCAGCAACTGGGTAAAACCTTTATGCTGCCCGTGGCGCTCCTCTCGTTCTGCGGGATCATGCTCGGGATCGGCAGCTCGCTGAGCAGTAAAGACGTCATCACGCTGATCCCGTTCCTCGGTGCTCCCGTGCTGCAGGCGATCTTTATCTGGATGAGTAAGGTCGGCTCCTTCGCGTTTAGCTTCCTGCCCGTGATGTTCTGCATCGCCATCCCGCTGGGCCTGGCCCGCGAGAATAAAGGCGTCGCGGCGTTTGCCGGGTTTGTGGGTTACGCCGTGATGAACCTGGCGGTTAACTTCTGGCTGACCGCGAAAGGCATTCTGCCGACGACCGATGCTGCCGTGCTGAAGGCCAACAACATTCAGAGCGTGATTGGCATCCAGTCTATTGATACCGGGATCCTCGGAGCGGTGATCGCCGGGGTCATTATCTGGATGCTGCACGAGCGCTTCCACAATATCCGCCTGCCGGATGCCCTGGCCTTCTTCGGCGGTACCCGCTTCGTGCCGATTGTCACCCTGGTGGTCATGGGTCTGTTCGGCCTGATCATTCCGCTGATCTGGCCGGTCTTTGCGATGGGCATCAACGGCATTGGCCGCATCATCAACGGCGCGGGAGATTTTGGTCCGATGATCTTCGGCACCGGCGAGCGTCTGCTGCTGCCGTTCGGCCTGCAGCATATCCTGGTGGCCCTGATTCGCTTCACCGAAGCGGGCGGTACCATGGAGGTGTGCGGTCACGACGTGAGCGGTGCGCTGACCATCTTCCAGGCGCAGCTGAGCTGTCCGGCTACCCACGGCTTCTCTGAAAGCGCCACCCGCTTCCTGTCTCAGGGTAAAATGCCGGCCTTCCTCGGCGGCCTGCCGGGTGCCGCGCTGGCGATGTACCACTGCGCGCGCCCGGAAAACCGACATAAAATTAAAGGGCTGCTGATCTCCGGCGTGATTGCCTGCGTCGTGGGCGGCACCACCGAGCCTATCGAATTCCTGTTCCTGTTTGTTGCGCCGGTGCTATATCTCATCCACGCGCTGCTGACCGGCCTGGGCTTTACCGTGATGGCGGTGCTGGGCGTCACCATCGGCAACACCGACGGCAACGTGATTGACTTCGTGGTGTTCGGGATCCTGCACGGCCTGTCAACCAAGTGGTATCTGGTGCCGGTCGTGGCGGCTATCTGGTTCGCGGTGTACTACGGTATCTTCCGCTTCGCCATCACCCGCTTTAACCTGAAAACGCCGGGCCGCGATACCGATACCGCCACCAGCGTTGAGCAGGCGGTGGCCGGTACCGTGGGCAAATCCGGGTATAACACCCCTGCCATTCTGGCTGCGCTGGGCGGTGCGGATAACATTACCTCGCTGGATAACTGCATCACCCGCCTGCGTCTGTCGGTGGCGGATATGTCAAAAGTGGATACCAACGCCCTGAAAGCCAACCGGGCCATCGGCGTGGTACAGTTAAATCAGCATAATTTGCAGGTGGTTATCGGCCCGCAGGTTCAGTCGGTGAAAGATGAGCTGGCAACCCTGATGCGAACAGTAGAAGCCTGATGCCTCAACCCCCTCTCATGAGGGGGTTTTACTTTAAGGATTAACGTCATGTTTGATTTTTCTACCGTCGTGGATCGTCACGGCACCTGGTGTACGCAGTGGGACTACGTCGCCGACCGCTTTGGCGCGGTGGATCTGCTGCCCTTCACCATCTCGGATATGGACTTCGCCACCGCCCCCTGCATTACCGACGCGCTGCATCAGCGCATCAACCACGGCGTGCTGGGCTACAGCCGCTGGAAAAACGACGAGTTTCTTGCCGCTGTTGAGCACTGGTTTCGGCAGCGCTTTAACAGCCGCATTGATAAAGAAACCATCGTTTATGGCCCTTCCGTCATCTACATGGTGTCAGAGCTGATCCGCCTCTGGTCAAAGCCCGGTGACGGCGTGGTGGTCCACACCCCGGCGTACGATGCGTTTTACAACGCCATTGGAGGCAATGCGCGTCAGGTTGTGGCCGTTGAGATGGAAAAGCAGGCGGCTGGCTGGCAGGGCAATATGGCGGCGCTTGAAACGGCCCTGGCGAAACCGGAAAACAAAATTCTGCTGCTGTGCAGCCCGCAGAACCCGACCGGCAAGGTCTGGACGCCGGATGAATTGACGCAGATGGCGGAACTCTGTGAGCGCTATGACGTGGCGGTTATCAGCGATGAAATTCATATGGACATGGTGTGGGGGGCGCATCGCCACACCCCGTGGAATGCTGTAGCGCGCGGCAAATGGGCGCTTCTCACCTCCGGCTCGAAAAGCTTTAATATTCCGGCGCTGACGGGCGCATACGGCCTGATCGGCGATGAAGAGAGCCGTAACGGCTATCTCAGCGCGCTAAAAGGACGAGATGGGCTCTCTTCCCCTTCCGTGCTGGCGCTGACGGCCCATATCGCCGCCTATCAGCAGGGAGAGCCGTGGCTGGATGCCTTGCGGCGTTATCTGGAAGAGAATCTGTTGTATATCGCACAGGAATTAAACAGTGCTTTTCCGAAACTGAACTGGCAGCCGCCGGAAGCAACCTATCTCGCCTGGATTGACCTGCGCCCGCTGAACATTGACGACAGGGCACTGCAAAAAGTGCTGATCGAGCAGCAAAAGGTCGCCATCATGCCGGGATATACCTACGGGGAAGAGGGAAATGGCTTCGTGCGCTTAAATGCAGGCTGTCCGCGCAGCAAGCTGGAACAAGGGGTGCAGCGCCTCATCGCCGGGATCAACACGCTCCTGTAATTTGTTTGCGCAACGGAATATTCCCTTGCGCAAATAGCTTTTTACCCCGTTTTGTTTTTATAATATGGCGCACTTTAACCCGAAAAGAGTGCGACCATGATTGATACACGCCTGCCCTTAACTGATATTCATCGTCACCTTGACGGTAACATTCGTGCCCAAACCATCCTCGATCTTGGCCGCCAGTTCAACTTAACGCTTCCCGCTCAGACGCTTGAGTCGTTGATCCCACACGTACAGGTTACCTCCAATGAACCAGACCTGGTCAGCTTCCTGAGCAAACTCGACTGGGGCGTGAAGATGCTGGCGTCGCTGGATGCCTGCCGCCGCGTGGCGTTTGAGAACATTGAAGACGCGGCCCGTAACGGCCTGCACTACGTTGAGCTGCGCTTCTCGCCGGGCTATATGGCGATGACCCACAGCCTGCCCGTTGCAGGCGTGGTGGAAGCCGTCATTGAAGGCGTCCGTGAAGGGTGTAAAACCTTCGACGTTCAGGCCCGCCTGATCGGCATTATGAGCCGCACATTCGGCGAAGCCGCCTGCCTGCAGGAGCTGGAAGCGCTGCTGGCGCACCGCGATGCCATCACCGCCGTCGACCTTGCCGGCGACGAACTGGGCTTCCCCGGCAGCATGTTCCTCTCCCACTTCAACCGCGCGCGCGATGCCGGCTGGCACATTACCGTCCATGCGGGTGAAGCAGCGGGCCCGGAAAGCATCTGGCAGGCCATCCGCGAGCTGGGCGCCGAGCGTATCGGCCACGGTGTGAAGGCGGTAGAAGATCGCGCCCTGATGGATTTCCTGGCGGAGCAGCGCATCGGCATTGAGTCGTGCCTGACGTCCAACATTCAGACCAGCACCGTGGCAACGCTGGCGCAGCACCCGCTGAAAACGTTCCTTGAGCACGGCGTGCTGGCCTCTCTGAACACGGACGATCCGGCGGTTCAGGGCGTGGATATCATCCACGAGTACAACATCGCCGCACCGCAGGCGGGCCTGAGCCGCGAGCAGATCCGCCAGGCGCAGATCAACGGGCTGGAGATCGCCTTCCTTACGCCTGCAGAGAAGCAGGCGCTGCGGGATAAGGTGGCAACCGCGTAAACCCTTTGCCGGGTGGCGGCTAGGCCTTACCCGGCATACAAAAGCATTTAAAACTTATGCCAGACAGAGCGTGGCGCGATGTTTGGCAGATTCGATCCCCAGCTCAATCAGCTCCATAATCTGAATCGCCTGGCTGGCCGGAACCGGGTTCTCCCCCGTTCCGTTCAGCGCATCGCGGATGGCAGCATAATAAGCCGGATAGTTACCCGGGATCGTTAACAGGTTTTCCTCAACCAGCTCCTCACCTTCCGTCCGCGTCACGACGCCGTCGCGCATATCATAGCCCCAGTCTTCCTGCGGCAGACGTTCACCGTTTTTGAGGCGATCTTCCTGCGGATCGAGGCCAAACTTCACGTAGCTCCCGCGCGTGCCGTGGATGATATAGCGGGCAGATTCCGCGGCCGCGACCATCGTGCCGTGCAGCACAATCCGCCGCTGCGGGTAACTCAACACCGCGTGGAAGTAATCCGTTGTCTGCGCCCCGGGCCTGAGCTGAGCCAGATCGACCGTCATGCTCACCGGCAGCCCAAACAGATTCACGGCCTGGTCCAGCAGATGCGGGGCTAAATCGTACCAGATGCCGCTGCCCGGACCGGCCTGCTCGCGCCAGCGGTTTCTCACCTGCGGACGGAAACGGTCAAAATGCGATTCAAAAAAAACGATCTCTCCTAACGTGCTTTCCCCGAGAAGCGTTTTAACCGTCAGGAAGTCGCTGTCCCAGCGGCGGTTATGGAAAACGGACAGCACTCTGCCCAGGCTTTTTGCCAGCGCCTCCAGCTCACGCGCCTGTGACAACGTCACGGTGAAGGGTTTATCAACAACGACGTGCTTCCCGGCTTCCAGCGCGGCTTTCGCCAGCGGGAAGTGCGTGTCGTTCGGGGTGGGAATAACAATTAAATCGATATTCGGATCGTTGAAAAGGTGTTTAGGCTCGGAGACAACCGGCACTGCGGGCCAGTCAGCGTGGACTTTGGCGGCGTCGCTGCTGGATACCGCCGCCAGCGCCATTCCCGGCGTTCCGGCTATCAGAGGCGCATGAAACGTTTTGCTCGCGTACCCGTAGCCTATAAGCCCGACGCGGATGTTATCACTCATCGTGTTGTCCTCTTTTTGCGTTTCTTATTTCATACTGGCCTTTCTGGCATTGCCCTCATTAATAATGAGCCATGGCGCTTAAAATAGCAGGCTGTACCGGCTATTTTTGTTACATAGTATTAACCTTCTGATTTTGTTTAAGGGAATCGTTCCCAAAGCGCTTGCCGTCAGAGAAACAGCGCTGTAACATTTGCGACCTGTATTTATGGATAAATTACAACAGTGAATCATGGCATCAATTATTAATCGAATCATTGAATTAGCGGGATGGATTGTTCTTGGGGTTTCGGTCATTTTGCTCGGCGTAGCCAGCCATATTGCTAACTACCAGCCGCCGGAGCCTGCTGCCGTCACCCATCCTAAGTAACCGGTTGCTGCTTTAAAGAGTGACATAATGTGTCAGTTTCGTATTGCCAGCCCTGGTGAACGCGGTTAACCTTCTCTTCCAGGCATCACCTTCGGTGCCTGAATTTCAGCAAAGAAAACTCCTAATTTCGTCGCGTTATCTGAGTGGGCTGTTTACGTCTGTATTAATCCGTTTATTATTCGACCGAATTACCTTAACTGGTATTACTCACTTTTATATGGAAAATTATTAATATGACAGTTCAGGACTATTTATTAAAATTTCGCAAGATCAATTCGCTTGAGAGCCTGGAAAAACTGTTTGACCATCTGAACTACACCCTGTCGGATAATCAGGACATTATCAATATGTATCGCGCCGCTGACCATCGCCGTGCGGAGCTGGTCTCCGGCGGACGCTTGTTCAACGTCGGCGAGGTGCCGAAGTCCGTATGGCGTTACGTTTTATAAGAAAGTAGCCATCCGCGCGAAATGTTATATACTCTCCGCCCTGCAAACTGGCTGTACAACATTTCGCGCAGATAATGGGAGAGTTCATGACCGCAACGCCTGGAGAACGCATCGGAGGCTGGTTAATCGCCCCACTGGCATGGCTGCTGGTTGCCTTATTAAGCGCATCGCTTGCGCTGCTGCTTTATACCACCGCATTGATTACCCCTCACGCTATTCAGACCCTGATGTCGCAAAGCGTGCTGAATATAGCGATGTGGTTTGTGTCGTTCGTTTTCGCGATTGGGATGTGGTACTACACCCTGTGGCTGACTATCGCTTTCTTTAAGCGCCGCAAGAGTGTGCCTAAGCACTACATTATCTGGCTGCTCATTTCGGTTCTGCTGGCGGTTAAAGCGTTTGCTTTCTCGCCCGTGTCTGACGCGCTTGCTGTCCGCCAGCTGCTTTTCCCGTTACTGGCTGCGGCGCTGCTGGTGCCCTATTTCAAACGTTCGACGCGTGTGAAAAACACCTTCGTGAACCCGTAATAACCTTACAGATAACCTGTTGTCGCCTGCCCCGGTTTGTCCGATAATAGGCGGCTTTTTTATTTCAGGCTAAATAATGACCGATTACTTACTGCTCTTTGTCGGCACCGTGCTGGTTAACAACTTCGTTCTGGTGAAGTTCCTTGGCCTGTGCCCGTTTATGGGCGTGTCCAAAAAGCTGGAAACGGCGATGGGCATGGGGCTGGCGACGACCTTCGTCATGACGCTGGCGTCCATCTGCGCGTGGTTGATTGACACCTGGATCCTCATCCCGCTGGGGTTAATCTATCTCCGCACGCTGGCGTTTATTCTGGTCATTGCGGTGGTGGTGCAATTTACCGAAATGGTGGTGCGTAAAACCAGCCCGGCGCTCTATCGCCTGCTGGGTATCTTCCTGCCGCTGATCACCACCAACTGTGCGGTGCTTGGCGTGGCGCTGCTGAACATCAACCTTGGCCATAACTTCATGCAGTCGGCGCTGTACGGCTTCTCCGCCGCTGTCGGTTTCTCATTTGTTATGGTGCTGTTCGCGTCGATTCGCGAACGTCTCGCAGCAGCGGATATCCCTGCGCCATTTCGCGGTAATGCCATTGCGCTGGTGACCGCGGGTTTAATGTCTCTGGCCTTTATGGGCTTTAGTGGTCTGGTGAAGTTGTAATGAATGCTATCTGGATTGCCATCGCCTCTATCAGCGTCCTGGGGTTGGTGTTTGGCCTTATCCTGGGCTACGCCTCCCGCCGTTTCGCGGTAGAGGACGATCCTGTTGTTGAAAAAATTGATGAGCTTTTGCCGCAAAGTCAGTGTGGACAGTGCGGCTACCCGGGCTGCCGCCCTTACGCTGAAGCGGTAGGCATTCAGGGTGAAAAAATTAACCGCTGCGCGCCCGGCGGCGAAGCGGTGATGCTGAAAATTGCCGCCCTGCTTAACGTCGATCCGCAGCCCGTTGATGGCGATGCGGACGTGCAGGAGCCGGTCCGTGCCCTTGCGGTGATCGACGAAGCAAACTGCATCGGCTGCACCAAATGTATTCAGGCCTGTCCGGTCGACGCCATTGTTGGCGCAACGCGCGCCATGCACACCGTGGTGGCAGACCTGTGCACCGGCTGTAACCTCTGCGTGGCCCCCTGCCCGACGCAATGTATCGAGCTGCGCCCGGTTGAAACGACTACCGAAAGCTGGAAGTGGGATCTTCAAACCATTCCGGTTCGCAATATTCCTGTGGAACAACATGCTTAAGTTATTTTCTGCTTTCAGAAAAGAGAAGATTTGGGACTTTGACGGCGGTATCCATCCGCCAGAGATGAAAACCCAGTCCAACGGCACGCCGCTGCGTCAAATTCCGCTGGCGACTCGTTACGTCATGCCGCTCAAGCAGCATATTGGCGCTGAGGGCGAGCTGTGCGTGAAAGAAGGCGATACGGTGCTGCGCGGTCAGCCGCTGACCTTCGGACGCGGACGTATGCTACCGGTACACGCCCCTACTTCCGGGAAAGTGGTGGCGATTGCCCCTCATACGGTGGCGCATCCTTCCGCGCTGTCGGAACTGAGCGTGATTATTGAAGCCGACGGCGAAGATCGCTGGATTGACCGTGACGGCTGGAGCGACTACCGCAGCCAGAGCCGCGAAGCGCTCATTGAGCGTATTCATCAGTTCGGCGTCGCGGGGCTTGGCGGCGCGGGCTTCCCGACCGGCGTCAAGCTGCGCGGCGGTGGCGATAAGATTCAGACGCTGATTATCAACGCCGCCGAGTGCGAGCCGTACATCACCGCCGACGATCGTCTGATGCAGGATTGCGCCGCCCAGGTGGTGGAAGGCATCCGCATCCTCGCGCATATTCTGCAGCCGCGGGAAGTACTGATTGGTATCGAAGACAATAAACCGCAGGCCATCTCAATGCTGCGCGCCGTGCTGGCCGGTAGCCATGATATCGCCCTGCGCGTCATTCCGACCAAGTACCCCTCTGGCGGCGCAAAACAGCTGACGCAAATCCTCACCGGCAAGCAGGTCCCGCACGGCGGACGCTCGTCGGATATCGGCGTGCTGATGCAAAACGTCGGCACCGCTTACGCCGTCAAGCGTGCGGTGATTGACGGCGAGCCGTTGACCGAGCGCGTGGTAACGTTGACCGGAGAGTCTGTCTCTCGTCCGGGTAACGTCTGGGCGCGCCTCGGCACGCCGGTGCGCCATCTGCTGGAACAGGCTGATTTTTGCCCTGCCAGCGACCAAATGGTGATCATGGGCGGTCCGCTGATGGGCTTTACCCTGCCGTGGCTCGACGTTCCGGTAGTGAAAATCACCAACTGCCTGCTCGCCCCTTCCCCAACCGAAATGGGGGAGGAGCAGGAAGAGAAAGGCTGCATTCGCTGCAGCGCCTGTGCCGATGCCTGCCCGGCGGATCTCCTCCCGCAGCAGCTGTACTGGTACAGCAAAGGCCAACTGCACGATAAAGCCAAAGCCCATAACCTGGCCGACTGCATCGAATGCGGCGCCTGCGCCTGGGTCTGCCCAAGCAACATTCCGCTGGTGCAGTACTTCCGCCAGGAGAAGGCCGAGATTTATGCCATCTCCATGGAAGAAAAACGCGCCGCGGAAGCCAAGGCACGTTTCGAAGCGCGTCAGGCGCGTCTCGAACGTGAGAAGATGGCTCGTCAGGAGCGACACAAGCAGGCCGCCGTTCAGCCTGCCGGGAAAGATCAGGATGCAATCAACGCCGCACTGGCGCGCGTTCGCGAGAAAAAAGCCAGTGCCGCCCAGACGCTGGTGATCCAGGCCGGTGAAAAACCGGATAACAGCGAAGCGATTGCCGCCCGCGAAGCGCGTAAAGCTGCGGCCCGCGCCCGTCAGGCGGAAAAAGCGCAAGCGGCGCAGCCGGAAGCTGAAATCGATCCACGCAAAGCCGCCGTTGAGGCGGCAATAGCCCGTGCCAAAGCGCGCAAGGCCGGGGAGCAGCCTGTGGTGGTTGAACAGGAACCGGTCGATCCGCGTAAAGCTGCCGTTGAAGCGGCGATTGCCCGCGCCAAAGCGCGCAAAGCAGCGCAGCAGGCGCCAGCCGCAGAACCTGAAGCACCGGTCGACCCACGTAAAGCCGCCGTTGAAGCGGCGATAGCACGCGCCAAAGCGCGCAAAGCAGCACAGCAGGAAGAGCAGCCGCAGGCCGCCAACGATGACCCGCGCAAGGCCGCCGTCGCCGCCGCCATTGCGCGCGTTCAGGCAAAGAAAGCCGCACAGCAAGCCGTAAACGAGGATTAAATGGTTTTCAGAATCGCAAGTTCCCCTTACACCCACAATCAGCGCCAGACCTCGCGCATCATGATGCTGGTCTGCCTGGCGGCGCTACCGGGCATTGCCGTTCAGTGCTGGTTTTTCGGCTGGGGAACTCTGTTCCAGATAGCTCTTGGATGCGCCAGCGCCGTCGCGGCGGAAGCCCTCGTGCTGAAGCTGCGCAAGATGGCGGTTTCCCGCATCCTGGCCGACAACTCCGCGCTGCTGACCGGCCTGCTGCTGGCCATCAGCATTCCCCCGCTTGCCCCGTGGTGGATGGTGGTGCTCGGCACCGTGTTTGCCGTGATTATTGCCAAACAGCTCTATGGCGGCCTCGGTCATAACCCGTTTAACCCGGCGATGATTGGCTACGTGGTGCTGCTGATCTCCTTCCCGGTGCAGATGACCAGCTGGCTGCCACCGCACGAGATTGCAGCCACGGTTCCCGGCTTTATGGATGCTCTGCAGGTGATCTTTACCGGCCATACGGCGCTGGGTGCTGATATGAACGCGCTGCGTATGGGCGTGGACGGTATCAGCCAGGCGACGCCGCTCGATACGTTTAAAACGTCCCTGCACGCCGGGCACAGCGTTGAGCAAATCATGAAGTCCGCCATCTACAGCGGCGTGCTGGCGGGAGCCGGCTGGCAGTGGGTCAACCTGGCGTATCTGCTGGGCGGCCTGTTCCTGTTGCAGCAGAAAGCCATCCGCTGGCATATTCCGGTCAGCTTCCTGGTAACGCTGGCAGTCTGCGCCACGCTGGGCTGGGTATTCTCTCCTGAATCGCTGGCCAGCCCGCAGATGCACCTGCTCTCCGGCGCGACCATGCTGGGTGCCTTCTTTATCCTGACGGATCCGGTGACGGCCTCAACGACTAACCGCGGACGCCTGATCTTCGGCGCGCTGGCTGGCCTGCTGGTTTGGCTCATCCGCAGCTTCGGTGGCTACCCGGACGGCGTGGCCTTTGCCGTCCTGCTCGCCAATATTACCGTTCCGCTCATCGACTATTACACGCGTCCGCGCGTGTACGGCCATCGCTAAGGGTTTCGCCATGTTAAAAACGATGCAAAAACACGGCGTCACGCTGGCTGTCTTCGCCGCGGTCCTGACGGGGCTGACGGCACTGGTTAATGCGCTGACCAAAACGACCATCGAAGAACAGGCCTCGAAGCAGCAAAAGGCGCTGTTCGATCAGGTGATCCCGTCCGATTTCTACGATAATGACCTGCAAAAAAGCTGCTTTGTGGTAGACGCGCCGCAGCTTGGGAAAGGCCCGCACCGCCTCTTTATCGCCCGCAAAGGGGATAAACCGGTCGGCGCGGTGATGGAAGCGACCGCGCCTGACGGCTATTCCGGCGCCATTCAGCTGCTCGTGGGCAGCGATTTCTCCGGTACCATCCTGGGCACCCGCGTGACGGAACATCATGAAACGCCGGGCCTGGGCGATAAAATCGAAACCCGTCTGAGCGACTGGATTTTGCACTTTGCCGGTAAAGTGATCCATGGTGAAGATGACACCGCGTTTGCGGTGAAGAAAGACGGCGGCGAGTTTGACCAGTTCACGGGCGCAACCATCACCCCGCGGGCGGTGGTAAACGCTGTAAAACGAGCCGGGCTGTACGCTGAAACGCTGCCCGCGCAGATCAACAATCTTCCGGCCTGTGAGGAGTAATCATGAGCCAGGTTAAAGAGGTTATTGTCCAGGGATTGTGGAAGAACAACTCCGCGCTGGTACAGCTTCTGGGTATGTGCCCCCTGCTGGCGGTGACATCCACCGCCACCAACGCGCTCGGTCTGGGTCTGGCAACCACGCTGGTATTGACCCTGACCAACCTCTCCATATCTGCCCTGCGACGCTGGACGCCGTCGGAAATTCGTATTCCGATTTACGTCATGATCATTGCGTCGGTGGTCAGTATCGTCCAGATGCTGATTAACGCCTACGCGTTTGGTCTGTACCAGTCGCTCGGGATCTTCATTCCTCTTATCGTCACCAACTGTATTGTGGTCGGGCGTGCGGAAGCGTTCGCGGTGAAAAACAGCCCGGCCATGTCGGCGCTGGATGGTTTTTCCATTGGCATGGGCGCCACGTGCGCCATGTTCGTGCTGGGCTCGCTGCGTGAAATCCTCGGCAACGGTACGCTGTTCGACGGCGCAGATGCGCTGCTGGGCGGCTGGGCTAAAGCGCTGCGCGTTGAGGTGTTTCACACCGATACGCCGTTCCTGCTGGCGATGCTGCCGCCCGGCGCGTTTATTGGCCTCGGCATGATGCTGGCAATAAAATACCTGATTGATGAGAAACGTAAGCGCCGCGCGGCTGAGCGCAGCGTTTTGGAAGGGACACCCGAGAAGGCCTCATGAATAAAGAAAAGCGCATTGCGATCCTGACCCGTCTGCGGGACGAGAACCCGCACCCGACGACGGAGCTGAATTTTACCTCCCCGTTTGAGCTGCTGATCGCGGTGTTGCTCTCTGCGCAGGCGACCGACGTGAGCGTCAATAAAGCCACTGCCCTGCTCTATCCGGTCGCCAATACGCCGAAGGCCATGCTGGAGCTGGGCGTGGAAGGCGTGAAGTCCTATATCAAAACCATCGGCCTGTTTAACAGCAAAGCCGAGAACGTAATTAAGACCTGTCGGATCCTGCTGGAACAGCACGGAGGCGAAGTACCGGAAGATCGCGCCGCGCTGGAAGCCTTGCCGGGCGTGGGGCGTAAAACCGCGAACGTTGTGCTCAATACCGCGTTTGGCTGGCCGACCATCGCCGTTGATACGCATATATTCCGCGTCTCAAACCGGACCAACTTCGCCCCAGGGAAAAATGTCGAGCAGGTAGAAGAGAAGCTGTTAAAAGTGGTTCCTGCCGAATTCAAGGTTGACTGCCACCACTGGCTGATTTTGCACGGTCGTTATACCTGCATAGCCCGAAAGCCGCGCTGCGGCTCCTGCGTTATTGAAGATCTCTGCGAATATAAAGAAAAAGTCTATCCCTGACCGTCATAATCCCTTGCCAAAAGAAGGGCTACCGTTCGTTCTTCTTTTGGCCGTTATTTGTCCGCTCTTACTTTCTTCTGACTTGTCACTTGTTCGGCTCTATAACGCTCAAACAGGTTAATACTTTTTTCATAGCCAAAAATTTCTATACATCTGTGATCGCGATCACTCTGATAACGTCATGTTGATTTTTTGTAGTCAAAGTCATCGCAAACCCTTTGCCGGGCAAGATTTAAATGCGTTTAGCCGGAAGATAAGACCAGCTATTTTTCAGAATATGGGCTATATCACTACAACAAGCGGCAAATAGCAGAACATATCGCCAAAACCCCATCGCACTGGGTGTATACCAGTCGAAAAAACTACCTTTAGTTATCGTATAAAATTTAACGCTAAATAACATTTGTAGAAACCGACAATTATACCGTTCAAGATATATGTAACAGATTATTACAAACGTATTGCCAGACGGGGCAGGATAGTGAACATTACCCGCCGTTTCTCCTCCCAATATAACTATAAGGCGGATGGGCTACGGCCATCACGCTATGAACACCCCCGTTAATATGGGATGTAAAAAAAGAGGTATATGTGTCGACTGCAAACAATAAACCAACAGATGAAAGCGTGAGTCTGAACGCTTTTAAACAACCGAAAGCGTTTTATCTCATCTTCTCTATCGAGTTATGGGAGCGTTTTGGTTACTACGGCCTGCAAGGGATCATGGCGGTTTACCTGGTTAAACAGCTGGGTATGTCCGAAGCCGATTCCATCACGCTGTTCTCCTCCTTTAGTGCCCTCGTTTACGGTCTGGTTGCTATCGGCGGCTGGCTGGGTGATAAAGTTCTCGGTACTAAGCGCGTCATTATGCTGGGTGCCATTGTTCTGGCTATTGGCTATGGTCTGGTTGCATGGTCAGGACATGATGCGGCTGTGGTCTACATGGGCATGGCAACCATCGCCGTGGGTAACGGCCTGTTCAAAGCGAACCCGTCTTCCCTGCTCTCAACCTGCTACAGCAAAGATGACCCACGTCTGGACGGTGCATTTACCATGTACTACATGTCCATCAACATCGGTTCCTTCTTTTCCATGCTGGCAACCCCATGGCTGGCCGCGAAATTCGGCTGGAGCGTGGCGTTTGCGCTGAGCTTCGTGGGTATGCTGATCACCGTGGTAAACTTCCTGTTCTGCCGCAACTGGGTGAAAGACTACGGTTCAAAACCTGACTTCGAGCCTGTCCACATGGGCAAGCTGCTGGCTACCATCGTGGGCGTTGTCGTCCTGGCGGCGATCGCCACCTGGCTGCTGCACAACCAGGGTATCGCTCGTGCCGTTCTGGGCGTAGTTGCGCTGGGCATCGTGGTCATCTTCGCGAAAGAAGCGTTCGCTATGAAGGGTGCAGCCCGTCGTAAGATGATTGTGGCGTTCATTCTGATGCTGGAAGCGATTATCTTCTTCGTGCTGTACAGCCAGATGCCAACCTCTCTGAACTTCTTCGCTATTCGTAACGTTGAGCACTCTATCCTGGGTATCGCATTCGAACCCGAGCAGTTCCAGGCGCTGAACCCCTTCTGGATCATGATCGGTTCCCCGATTCTGGCCGCAATCTATAACAAGATGGGCGATCGTCTGCCAATGCCGCACAAGTTCGCGGTGGGTATGGTGCTCTGTTCTGGTGCGTTCCTGGTGCTGCCGCTGGGGACAAAGTTTGCGTCCGACGCCGGTATCGTGTCCGTTAACTGGCTGATCCTGAGCTACGCGCTGCAGTCTATCGGCGAACTGATGATCTCCGGTCTGGGTCTGGCGATGGTTGCACAGCTGGTTCCACAGCGTCTAATGGGCTTCATTATGGGTAGCTGGTTCCTGACCACTGCCGGTGCGGCGATCATCGCCGGTAAGATCGCAAACCTGATGGCTGTGCCAGAAAACGTGACCGATCCGCTGCTCTCCCTGAACGTCTACGGTACCGTGTTCATGCAGATTGGTATCGCTACGGCGGTTATCGCGGCGCTGATGCTGCTGACCGCGCCGAAACTGAATCGAATGACTCAGGACGACGACAAGACGGCGGAAGCGAACAAAACCGCTACCGCGTGATATTTGAGAGAAACGACAGAACAGAAGCCGCTAAGAGATTAGCGGCTTTTTTTTTGTCCCTTCGCGCACTAACATAGCTGAAACCTCAGCAAAAAGGAGTTACCGATGAAACTGTTCTACAAACCGGGCGCGTGCTCTCTTGCTTCCCATATCACCCTGCGCGAGAGCGGCAAAGATTTCACGCTGGATGGCGTTGATCTGATGAAAAAGCGCCTTGAAAACGGGGATGACTTTTTTGCGATTAACCCAAAAGGGCAGGTTCCGGCCCTGCTGTTGGATGACGGAACTCTGCTGACCGAAGGCGTGGCGATTATGCAATTCCTGGCGGACAACGTACCGGATCGCCAGCTCCTTGCCCCTACCGGCAGCGTCGCACGTTATAAAACGCTGGAGTGGTTGAACTATATCGCCACCGAGCTGCACAAAGGTTTTACCCCCCTCTTCCGCCCGGATACGCCGGAAGAGTACAAGCCGACCGTGCGAGCTCTGCTGGAGAAAAAGCTGCAGTATGTTAACGAATCGCTGAAAGACGATCAGTGGATTTGTGGTTCACGCTTCACCATTGCCGACGCGTACCTGTTTACCGTACTGCGCTGGGCGCGTGCGGTTAAGCTGAACCTGGAAGGGTTGGACCACATCGCATCGTATATGGCGCGCGTGGCGGAGCGTCCAGCGGTGGCCGCGGCGCTAAAAGCGGAAGGGTTGAATTAAGCGAGCCGTCTGTGTTGCCGGGTGGCGCTGACGCTCACCCGGCCTACGAACTCTGAACGATTATAGCCGTGTGGCGCTGAAATAGTGCTCCGGCTTCGCGATACGATCCTGTGCCGCGACCACCTGCAGTTCATATTCCTGCATCTCTTTCGTCGCAATCATGATTTCGTACACCGCTGCCGTCACGTGCTCCAGCGCGTCTCTCACCGTTGCACCCTGCAACAGTTTCACCAGCAGCAGTCCGCTGGTCACATCACCCACGCCCACCGGCTGACGCGTGCCGAAATCCACCAGCGGACGGCTGATATGCCATGCGTCATCTTTCGTCACAAGCAGCATCTCAAAACGCTCCTGGGTCAGCCCTGCGCGGGCGAGATGTTTTACCAGCACAATCTCCGGCCCCTGGGCTATCAGCTCGCGAGACGCGCGTACAGCCTCTTCTACGCTGTTAACCGGATGCTCGCAAAGGATCTCCAGCTCAATCAGGTTGGGCGCAATGATATCGCTGGCGGGCAGCGCATGGCGAACGTGAAATTCCGCTACGCCAGGCGCCACAATGCAGCCTTTCTCCGGGTGTCCCATGACGGGGTCGCAGAAATATTTTGCCGCCGGGTTTGCCGCTTTCACCTGACGCACGATGCCGAGGATGTGTTCCCCCTGCTCCGCTGAGCCGAGGTAGCCGCTCAGAACGGCGTCGCAGCGCTTGAGCTGGTCGATATCCGCAATACCCTGCACAACCTCTGTGAGATGCGAAGGCGGCATCACGCAGCCGGTCCATTTGCCGTATTGCGTGTGGTTAGAGAACTGCACGGTATTGAGAGGCCAGACGTTGGCACCGAGGCGGCGCATCGGGAATTCCGCTGCGCTATTGCCAGCATGTCCAAAGACAACGTGGGACTGAATGGCGAGGATGTTCTTCATCTTTTTCTTACCAAACCCTGAACAAACAAAAAGGGCGTGGTTTCCCACGCCCCTCGAGACTTTTACTTACTTCCAGCAGACCAGACAGTAGTTTTTCTTACCGCGGCGCAGCAGCGTGTAGCGGCCATACAGACGATCGCCGTCAACGAAGGTGTATTCCGGATCAGCCTGCTTTTCACCGTTGATGGTGATAGCGTTGGAGGCGATGGTTTTACGCGCCTGACCACGGGAAGGCTGGAGCTCAGAGTCCACCAGCGCCTGCATCAGGTCAGCTCCTTTCTCCATCTCAACCATCGGCACGCCGTCCTGCGCCAGCTGTTCGAAGTCAGCTTCGCTCAGATCGCTCAGCGTACCGTTGAACAGGCTTGCGGTGATGCGTTTTGCCGCGGCCAGGCCCTCTTCACCATGAACCAGTTTGGTCACTTCGTCCGCCAGCACGTACTGGGCACGCGGCGCTTTACCGCTGTTCTTATCTTCCTCTTCCAGCGCATTGATCTCGGCAATGTCCATGAAGGTGAAGAACTTCAGGAAGCGGTAAACATCGGCATCCGCCGTGTTGATCCAGAACTGATAGAATTTGTACGGGCTGGTTTTCTTCGGATCGAGCCATACCGCGCCGCCTTCGGTTTTACCGAATTTGGTGCCGTCTGCTTTGGTGATCAGCGGAACGGTCAGGCCGAAGACCTGGTTCTGATGCAGACGACGGGTCAGGTCGATACCGGAGGTGATGTTCCCCCACTGGTCAGAGCCGCCGATCTGCAGAGAGACGCCGTGCAGCTTGTTCAGGCAGGCAAAGTCATAGCCCTGCAGCAGGTTGTAGGAGAACTCGGTAAAGGAGATACCCTGATCGTCACGGTTCAGACGCTGCTTGACCGCTTCTTTGTTAATCATCTGGTTAACAGAGAAGTGCTTGCCGATGTCACGCAGGAAGGTCAGCACGTTCATGCCGCCAAACCAGTCGTAGTTGTTAGCAGCAATGGCAGAGTTATCACCACAGTTGAAGTCGAGGAACGGTGCAACCTGTTTGCGGATCTTATCCACCCACTCCTGCACGGTATCTTCGGTGTTCAGCTTACGCTCCGCGGCTTTAAAGCTCGGGTCACCAATCAGACCGGTCGCGCCGCCCACCAGGGCAACAGGCTTATGGCCCGCCATCTGGAAGCGTTTCAGGCATAACAATGGAACAAGATGCCCCAAATGCAAGCTGTCAGCGGTGGGATCGAAGCCGCAATAGAGCGCGATCGGGCCTTGCGCCAGTCGCTCTGCTAACGCTTCCTCGTCCGTCACCTGGGCCACGAGGCCCCGCTCTTGCAATTGTTTAATCAAGTTACTGCTTGCCATCAAATTCTCCATGTATAAACGACTGCACCTTTGCCGGTACACGACTTTTCGCCTGATGCGAAAGGACCATAGAATAAAGCGCAAGCGCGGTGTGCGCTAGCGCTTAAATCAACAAATTTCGGGGATTACGGGGCCAGTCTGTCGATTTTCCAGCCGCCATTCTCGCGCTGGTATAAAAAGCGGTCATGCAGGCGATGCTCACCGCCCTGCCAGAATTCCATCTGCTCAATCGGAATGCGGAAGCCGCCCCAGAAGCTCGGCAGCGGAATTTCCCCCTGCTGGAACTTCTGTTTCAGCTCCAGGAATTTACTTTCCAGCACGCCGCGGGCAGAGATCCGGCTGGACTGTTTTGACACCCAGGCGCCAATCTGGCTGTCGCGCGGGCGGCTGTGGAAATACTTCACCACCTCAAGGGTCGAGAGACGTTCCGCTTTCCCGGTGACCATCACCTGACGTTCCAGCATATGCCACGGGAACAGCAGGCTGATGCGCGGGTTGTTTTCTAAGTGGTGCGCCTTGCGGCTGCCCAGATTGGTATAGAACACCAGCCCTTTCTCGTCGTAATGCTTAAGCAAGACGATGCGCTGATACGGTTGACCGTTTTCATCTACCGTCGCGACGACCATGGCCGTTGGGTCGGCCAGCTTCGCGTCGCAGGCCTGTTTCAGCCAGCGCTCAAAAAGCACGAGGGGTTCAGCGGGAAGATCCTGGCGACGCAGGCCGCCTTTGGTGTATTCACGGCGCAGATGCGCAATTTGCTGCAGTTCGTCGTTATCTGACATGGCGTTAGCTGATCTTGAGATTGGGTGGCGCTATTGTGCGCCGCCCCTGTAAAAATCTCAACGCTTCGGATTTTCAAGCTGGCAGTTGTTCAGCACAATGCGGTCGCGTTTGTAGACCGTGGCGCTGTCGCCTTTCGACCAGAATACATAGATGCCGTCCGAATAACGCGCCCCGGAGGCCGAGATACCCTGCTTAAGGGTTAGCAGCTTGTTATCGTAAACGAAGCTGGCTTCCTGACGCGGGTTATTCAGCTTCACGGTCAGCGGTTTTTCATCGCAGCGATACTCCAGCGTATCGGTCTGCATGCGCTCAAGGAACTGGTTATAGACGCTGCATCCTGACAGCAATAAAGGCGCGGCAATAAGAAGAACTTTTTTCATGGGCGTATTCCGAAGACTTTCCTGGTCCTGGAGGACATGGCTGCCCCCCTGTTTTATTCCATTCTAACGACGAGGCGCCGCGCTGAATTTCAGTTAACTCTGATTATGACGAGGATTTGCAGGGAAAATCGCCCCGAGGACGCTGGCCTCGCGCGCGCCGGTTACCGACGGCAAATTCCCTGGCAGCCCGGCGATGGTGCGCCAGGCAAGCCAGGCGAAAGCCAGCGCTTCCATATCATCCCCGCTGATGCCGGCCTCGTCCGTCGTGGTCACCTCCGTGCCCGGCAGCAGCCCGGCAAGACGCGCCATCACCAGCGGGTTTCTGCTTCCCCCGCCGCACACCAGCAGGCGTTCGCAGCCGCCGCTGAGCAGCACTTGCTCAGAGATCGACACGGCCGTTAATTCGGCAAGCGTCGCCTGGACATCCTGCGGGGCGAGTGCCGGGAACAGCGCAAGCTGGCGCTCGAGCCAGCCAAAGTTGAAGTATTCTCGTCCCGTGCTTTTCGGCGCCGGTAAGGCAAAATAAGGGTCGCTGAGCATGGACTGCAGCAGCGGGAGAACCACTTTACCCTCGCTCGCCCACTCGGCGTTTTTATCGTACGGTTGACCGCACTGCCGCCAGATCCAGGCATCCATTAACATATTCCCCGGGCCGGTATCGTAGCCGCGAACGGGCTGCCCCGGAATAAGCATCGAGAGGTTAGCAATCCCGCCTATGTTGAGCACCATGCGGCGTTCTGTAGGGTGCGCCAGCAACGCCTGATGGAAGGCAGGCACCAGCGGCGCGCCCTGGCCGCCAAGCGCAATATCGCGGCGACGAAAATCCCCGACGACCGTTACGCCCGTCTTCGCCACAATCTGGTTGTTATCGCCGATTTGCAACGTATGCGGCGCGTCGCCAGTCGGCTCATGCCAGACGGTTTGTCCGTGACACCCGATGGCGACCACATCCTGGGGACGAAGGTGTTCTTTTTGCATTAACGCCTGCACCGCATCCGCAAACAGCGCCCCCAGCCGAACATCAAGTTGACCAAGCTGGGAGAGGGTTAACTGCTGCCCCTGACAGATGCTCAGAATGTCCTCTTTCAGCGAATGGGGGATTGGCCAGGTCAGGCTCGCCTGCTGTGCCACCATATGTTCGTCAATGGCGGCCAGAACGACATCTACCCCATCCAGACTGGTGCCCGACATCACACCAATGTAGCGACCCGATTTCATGCGCTTTCCTTACGTTGCGTGGGCTAAGGATATCCACTCAACCATAAACAGCGCTCCTTTGCCATCCGACGATAATATTTTTTAACAATGTCTTGCCGGTATGGCGAGTGGCTCCTGTTTATGTCTCGTTAAGTCAAATTCAAGTACAATTTTCTTATTGTTAGTGCAAAGATATGAACTATGGCTCTTTATGCCATATAATTTAGCCATAACGGATGCCTCCAGATGGGCGTTTTTGGTGAACAGGAGATTCAAATGATTGTACGTGTACTGGGCGTTTCGCTGATTGGTTTAACCCTGGCTGGCTGTGTGAACGACAGCTCGCTGTCTGGCGACGTTTACAGCGCTTCTGAAGCAAAACAGGTTCAGAGCGTGACTTACGGTACCGTTGTTAACGCCCGTCCTGTGCAAATTCAGGGTGGTGATGAAAACAACGTGATGGGCGCAATCGGCGGTGCTGTACTGGGTGGTTTCCTGGGTAATACCGTTGGCGGCGGCACGGGCCGTTCTCTGGCAACCGCAGCGGGCGCTGTAGCGGGTGGTGTCGCGGGTCAGGGCGTTCAGGGCGCGATGAACAAAACCCAGGGCGTAGAGCTGGAAATTCGTAAAGACGACGGCAGCACCATTATGGTTGTTCAGAAGCAGGGCAATACCCGCTTCTCTGCGGGTCAACGCGTCGTGCTGGCGAGCAACGGCAGCCAGGTTACCGTTTCTCCGCGTTAATTAAAAATGGATGTGGTCATCAGGCCACATCCATTTACAATATATATCACCCTCACAAATATATTTACATAATACATTCATCCCATACATTATTAAACGCGCCATATATTGTTTCTGCGCAAAGTATTTAGCGTGCTAATTGATTAAACTCTTCGCAATCATCTCTTCATAATTATTTTAATTTGTAAAACTTTATATGCTTGCGAATAGTCGTTCTGTAAAAGGTCGTTATATCTCGTTCTGTTTCGGTTGCTTTGTCGTCATCGGAATATTACAGGCTTTATTTTCAAAACTGGTTGACTGGGTTCCGTCCTTTTCGCCTCTTTTGTTCCCCACACTCACCATTTTTTTACTCGTGTTTCACCTGTTTATTGCCTGTTTTATGGCAATGAAATACTGGTGTGATAAGCGGCGGCTCTATCTGATTGCCATCTCATTTGCCTTTGCCGGTTCGGCCTTGCTGATGGTCGGAACATTGACCAGCTTTCCGGCGTGGCTGGATCTCTATCAGTTCAACGTTGTGAACTACAACGATGCGATGATCTACTATATGTTCCGCCACCTCTTAATGGCGGTGCTGATGATCGTTTCGGCATTACTTTATCCCACGCGCAATCTGCCCCTTTCACGGTTGGCGCATATCATCATCGTTAGCGGTTCATTTCTTTTTACCGCATGTATGGTGATTCTGGCCTGGATGTATTCCAGCCATTCCCCATTTTTATCCCTCGATCTGGTTGATAATGAAACGCGGCAGTTTATGGTTCTCTGGAGCCACAGCATTAATATTTCATTAATCGTTCTCTGGGTCGTGACACTAGCCACGCTGATGTTTATTACGCGCGTGCGTAATCTGTTCTGGGTAGGCGGTAATTTTCTGTGTGTCTGCTATGTCGTCACGCTCTCTATGCTGTTGGTAGGCGGACATGCAGAAGATATATCCTGGTATCGCGCCCGATTATTTGAAACCGTCGCGACGCTGATTATTATTTTTGTGCTGCTCTATGATGTCTTCAGGTTGTATCGTGACTCCCATTTGAAGTATCAGCAGTCGTATCAAAATTCGATTCGCGATCCGCTCACGCGCCTTTATAACCGCAGCTATTTTTATGAATCGTTAAACCAGGCGCTGGGCATCGCCAAACCCAGCCGCCCGGTTTCGGTTATCGTCAGCGATCTCGATCGTTTCAAGCGTATCAACGACAACTACGGTCACCTGCAGGGAGATAAAGTCCTGCAGTTTGTCGCCAATCTGCTGATGGACTCCGTACGTCCGCAGGATATCGCAGCGCGAATCGGCGGCGAAGAGTTTGTCCTGATGCTGGCAAACACCTCCGCAGAAGACGCATATCAGGTGGCAGAGCGCATTCGGTTGAAGCTAAGCGGTTTTGATAAAATTAGCAGCGAGGGTCAGTTACCAGAGCCGATTACCATCAGCATGGGTGTGTTTACGGCAACCTCTTCGTCGGTAAGCGCAGAAGCGTGCGTGGAAAGTGCCGATAAGGCGATGTATGAAGCGAAAGAGACGGGCCGTAACCGCGTCGTTGTCTTTAAGTAAAAACAAGGCCTTGCAGATGCAAGGCCTTGTTGTCTGGTCAGTCGCGAGACTGTAGCTCGTGAATGTTTTGCTCAAGGCGCGCAATGAGGCTGATGAGCATTTCCAGCTCCGTCGGTGAAACGCCTGAAAGGATTTCACCGCGCGTTTTGGTGATCACCGCTTCCATTTCAGTGATGATAGGCTCCGCTTTCTCCGTCAGCTTAATGCGCTTGGCGCGACGATCGCTGGCGCAGGTTTGCCGGGAGATCAGTCCCTTCTCTTCCAGTTGGTCAAGCGTGCGCACCAGCGACGGTTGCTCAATGCCTATCGCTTTAGCCAGTTGAATTTGCGACTGGTCGGGCGGCAGCTGATGAATGTTGTGCAACGTGACCCAATGCGTCTGCGTCAGTTCCAGAGGTTTCAGGCGATGGTCAATCAGAGCACGCCAGACGCGTACCAACCTTGCCAGATCAGAACCTAATGGCGATTCCAATTTCATCTCCTTATAATTAGCTTGCTAAGTTATTATACTGATTTTAGAATAGTGTGCAGCATTTGTATTGGCAAAACAAATGCAATACTGCATTCATTGGACTCAAAAGTATGACTTACACTGAATTATGATGCTTCTTCATACTCAGACAAGCCAACGCGGCATTCTGTTCACTGCAAAGGATTTCTGCCTGTGATCTTTTTTCATCGCTCAGAAGGTTTACCCCTTCAGGACCTGATCTTCGGTGCGTCAGTCTACTTTCCTCCTCTGTTTAAAGCCGTGCTGGTGGGCTTTGTTCTCTGGCTCATCGCGCATCGCCTGCTTCGCGACTGGATGTACTCCGGCGAAATCTGGCACCCCATGCTGATGGATCTCTCCCTGTTTGCCCTCTCCGTATGCCTGGGCCTTGCTGTTCTGATCGTGTGGTGAATATGCCTCTGAAAACGCTGAAGTACTTTTCCACCCTGTTCGTTCTTGTCCTCGCCCTGGCTGCTGGCTGGTGGTTGTGGAATTATTATATGCAGTCCCCCTGGACCCGTGATGGCAAAGTTCGCGCTGAGCAGGTCAGCATCACCCCCCAGGTCTCGGGAAGTATCACAACGCTGCTGGTTAAGGATAACCAGTACGTTAAAAAGGGAGAGGTGTTATTCCGCATCGACGACACCCCGTATCACATTGCGATTCTGAACGCCCAGGCGCAGCTGGCTAAAGCCCAGTCTGACCTTGCAAAGGCCAATAATGAGGCCAATCGCCGCCGTCACCTGTCGAAAAACTACATCTCCGCGGAAGATTTAGATACCGCCAATATCAACGTCAAGGCCATGCAGGCGAGCGTCAACGTGGCTGAAGCCACGCTGAAGCAGGCGCAGTGGGAATTAACCCAAACCGTGGTCACCGCCCCCGTCGACGGATGGGTGACCAACCTCTCCGCCCGGGTGGGAAATTATGCCACCGCCGGTCAGCCGGTTTTTGCTCTCGTCGACAGCCACTCGTTCTACGTCGTGGGCTATTTCGAAGAGACCAAGCTTCGTCATATCCGTGAAGGCGCACCCGCCGCCATAACGCTGTATAGTGGCCCGCAAAAGTTACAGGGTCACGTTTCCAGCATTGGCCGCGCCATTTATGATCAAAGCGTTGAAACGGATTCCGGGCTGGTGCCGGACATCAAGCCGAACGTACCGTGGGTGCGCCTTGCTCAACGCGTGCCTGTGCGCGTGGAGTTTGACCGTTTACCCGAGGACATCACGCTGGTTTCCGGCACCACCTGCACTGTCTCTATCGGAACCCGTTAATGAAGCTACAGGCGCTCTCCTGGCAAAACACGCCGTGGATGAAAGCGACGCGCCCCCAGTGGCGCTACGCGCTGCGTAACGGCATTGCCATGTGCCTGGCGCTGACTGTCGCCTATTATCTGAACCTGGATGAACCCTATTGGGCGATGACCTCCGCGGCGGTGGTAAGCTTCCCCACCGTTGGCGGGGTGATCAGCAAAAGCCTTGGCCGTATCGCAGGTAGCCTGCTGGGCGCCACCGCGGCGTTAATTATCGCGGGCCACACGCTGAACGATCCGTGGCTGTTCCTGCTGAGCATGGCGGCATGGCTGGGTTGCTGTACCTGGGCCTGCGCCCATTTCACCAATAACGTGGCCTATGCTTTCCAGCTAGCGGGCTATACCGCCGCCATTATCGCCTTCCCGGTCGTCAACGTGCTCGAAACCACAGAGCTATGGGATATCGCACAGGCGCGCGTCTGCGAAGTCATTGTCGGGATCCTCTGCGGCGGATTTATGATGATGATCCTGCCCAGCACCTCTGACGGCACTGCGCTTATCACTGCGCTGAAAACCATGCATACCCGGCTGCTGGAACATGCGAGCCTGCTGTGGCAACCGGATACCAGTGATGACATCCGCCTCGCGCATGAAAAGGTTATCGGGCAGATCCTGACCATGAATCTGTTGCGAATTCAGGCGTTCTGGAGCCATTACCGTTTTCGCCGTCAAAACACGTTGCTTAACTATTTGCTGCACCAGCAGCTGCGCATGACCAGCGCTATCTCCAGCCTGCGCCGAATGCTGCTCAACTGGCCGACACCGCCAGAAAACACCCGCGCGGTAATCGAAACCCTGCTCGCGGCGCTCGCGCGACCGGATGCGGACATCTATACCGTCGCGAAGATCATCGCCCCGCTCGCTCCGGTGGATGAGTTTGATTATCGCCATCGCGCCTTCTGGCAGCGGCTGAATTACTTTTGTCGGCTATACCTGCGCAGCAGCCGCTGGATTAAGGCGGTAGAGAATGCTACCCCGGTCACGGAGTTCGCCGTTCCCGGCAGCCCGGCTCTCGCACGTCACACCGATTATCTGGAAGCGCTGTGGAGCGGTTTTCGCACCTTCAGCGCACTGATGCTGGTGGGGGCGTGGAGCATTACCACGCAGTGGGAGTCAGGCTCGGCGGCGTTAACGCTTGCCGCTATCAGCTGCGTGCTTTACTCCGTCGCGGCCTCGCCGTTTAATTCGCTTACGCTGCTGCTGCGAACACTTGTTTTGCTATCACTGTTCAGTTTTGTGGTGAAGTTTGGCCTGATGGTGCAGATAAGCGATCTCTGGCAGTTTCTGCTATTCCTGTTTCCGCTGTTAACTACGATGCAGCTCCTTAAGCTGCAAATGCCGAAACTGGCGGGTCTGTGGGGGCAGCTGATTGTCTTTATGGGCTCGTTTATCTCCGTGACGAATCCGCCGGTGTATGATTACGCCGCTTTTCTGAATGACAACCTGGCAAAGATTCTTGGTGTCGGGCTGGCGTGGCTGGCCTTCGCGGTGTTGCGTCCCGGCTCTGACGCACGCAAAAGCCGTCGACATATCCGTGAATTGCGCAGAGGGTTTGTCGACCAGCTCAGCCGCAAGCCGCATCTGCAAGAAAGCGAGTATGAATCGCTGGTTTATCACCACGTTAGCCAGTTAAATAACAGCCAGGACGCGCTGTCCCGACGCTGGCTGCTGCGCTGGGGGGTGGTGCTGTTGAACTGCTCGCACGTGGTCTGGCAGCTTCGCGCATGGGAAACGCGCTCCGATCCGCTGTCGCAGGTACGTGATGTGTGTATCTCTCTGCTACGCGATGTGATGAGCGAGCGCGGCGTTCAGCAGCGGCCTCTGGAGGCCACGCTGGCTGAACTGCAGCGGATCTGCGACACCCTTGCCCGGCATCATCTTCCCGCAGCCCGCGATTTGGCCTCGATAATCTGGCGCCTGCACTGCTCGCTGTCGCAGCTGGAACAGGCGCCCCCGCCAGGAACGATTGGGGATCAGATTACGCCGCAGGCATAGCGCGCCCCGCCGCCGCCAAGCGGTTTAGGCTGATCGGACATGTTATCGCCGCCCACATGGATCATCAGCGCTTTGCCTTTAACCTCATCCAGCTTTTTCAGCCGCGGGGCCACGACCGGATCCGTGGCTTTACCGTCATTGTTTACCACCAGCACCGGCAAGTCGCCCAGGTGTCCCATACCTTCAGGCCCTTCATGTTTACCTGAATTCTGCGGGTCAAGGTGGCCCCCTGCTGCTTCCGCTGCCGACGGTTTACCCTCTTTCATGGCTGGCTGACAGCTCCCTTTGGCATGAACATGGAAGCCGTGTTCGCCCGGCGGGAGTGCTTTAAGATCGGGTGCAAATTCCAGCCCTTTATCGGTCTCGGTGATTTTCACCGTCCCGATGGACTGACCCACACCCTGTGAGGTGACGAGATTCATTTCTACTTCGTCGCTGGCTGCCTGCGCCCCTGCGCAAACAACCAGCGTGACCAATGCCAGAGTAAAACGCTTCATATGACCTCCGCGGGTTATTTTTTGCCCCTTAAGTGTATACCAGGGGCACAGATTTCACCGGAAAGTCACCTTCTTGCGGTTTAAGGCACGTCGTAACCCAGCGCGGCCTTGCGGATGAGGAACCACTGCTGGCGGGTCATCTGCAGCTCTTCGGCGGCCAGCGCGGAACGGACGCGTTCAATTTTCCCGGAGCCAATAATCGGCAGCGGTTTTGACGGCAGACGCAGGATCCAGGCGTAAACCACCTGCTCTATGCTCTGGGCGTTCAGCTCGCGGGCGATGGTTTCCAGCTCATTGCGCAGCGGCTGGAACGCATCATCATTAAACAGGCGTCCACCGCCGAGGCACGACCAGGCCATCGGGCGAATGCGCAGCTGCTGCAGCTGGTCGAGCGTACCATCCAGCAGCAGCGGCTGATGCACCGGGGAGATCTCAACCTGGTTAGTGGCGAGCGTAAACGGCAGACGAGACTGAAGCAGGGCAAACTGGGCCGGGGTAAAGTTGGAGACGCCGAAGTGACGCACCTTCCCGCTCTGATGCAGACTCAGGAAGGCTTCCGCCACCTCGTCGGCATCCATGAGCGGGTCTGGTCGGTGAATCAGCAGCAGGTCGATATGATCGGTTGCCAGATTGACCAGCGACTGCTCGGCGCTCTTGATGATATGGGCGCTGTCGGTGATGTAGTGGCCGAGGGCATGCTCCGGTTTGGCCGTGGTGGCAATACCGCATTTGGTAACGATCTCCATGCGCTCCCGGAGTGCCGGAACCAGCTTGAGCGCCTCGCCAAAGGCGGCTTCACACTGATAGCCACCGTAAATATCCGCATGATCGACGGTTGTTACCCCTAAATCGATATGCTCTTCAATAAAGCTTGCCAGCTGGAGGGGGGACATATTCCAGTCCATCAGGCGCCAGTAGCCCATCACAAAACGGGAGAATTCTGGCCCCTGGGGGGCAAGGGTAATACGCTGAACCATAACATTTTCCTCAAGGACGTGATGTCATGAGTATACGCAATTACCGCATTAAAACAGTGAAGGTTGCTGGGGTTCTTCGGTCTCAGAGGCTTTGTTTGCGCGGATTTTGCGCAGAAGTCGCTGTCTGCAGAGGCGCAGCACATCCTGCTTTTGCGTGTCGCTGAAGTTTTGCCAGTTAAAACGCTCGTCACGGGTACGCATGCACCCGCGGCAATAACCACGTTCATCTGACTGACAAATCCCCCGGCACGGGCTCTGGATGGGGAAAAACTCCAGTTGCTCTGCCACACTCACCTCCGGTTAACCTCTCTCACCTACAGTGAAGACGCTAAAAGCGCCGCGTGCAAGGGCTTTACCACAGTTTTGTGGCATTAAGGTTTCACTAATCTTCCCTCTTTATACTCGCCACATCATGACAATGACAGGTTTTACGATCGATGTGGTTAAGTAAAAAGTTACAATGTAACGACATAAAATTTACTCTGGGCTGTGCACTCTTTTTTACTCTGCTTAACGGGCTGTTTATCCAGCGCAGCTGGGCCATTATTGCCCCTGCGCATCTGCACGATATTCTCTTCGCCGCATCCGTGCCGGTGGTGCTGTTTTGTGGCTGGGTCATTGTATTTAGCCTGCTCAATATCCCGTATATCCGTAAGCCGCTGATGATCGTCTTAACTGTCGGTTGCGCTGCGGCAACTTACTTTATGTTTACCTACGGCGCGGTCATCGATCAGAACATGATTGTGAACGTGTTCGAAACTAACTCCCAGGAAGCCACCGCGCTGGTGACCCCGCAGATGATTCTGTGGATTGTCATAGCCGGTCTTGTTCCATCCCTGGTGCTGGCGCTGACCCGCATTCGTACCGGCAAATGGTGGTACGCCCTGCTGACGCGTGTTGCCGCGATGCTCGGTGCCCTGCTGGTGATTATTCTTATCGCCGCGGTATTTTATAAAGATTACGCGTCGCTGTTCCGCAATAACAAAAGCATCGTCAAAATGGTCACTCCGGCGAACTACGTCAGCGCCGTGGTGAAATACAGCAAGATGCGCTGGTTTGCCGGCGATCAAACGCTGGTGCGGATTGGCGAAGATGCGCACAAAGGCGCGCTGATAACGGGTCAGCAGAAGAAAACCGTTCTGGTGCTGGTCATCGGCGAAGCGTCGCGCGCGGCGAACTACTCCCTCAATGGCTACGGGCGTGAAACCAACCCGGAGTTGAAAAAGCAGGATGTGATTAACTTCCCGCAGGCCTCCTCGTGCGGCACTGAAACCGCTGTATCCGTTCCGTGCATGTTCTCCGGTATGACGCGCAGCAAATACGATGCCGACCTGGCGCACCATCAGGAAGGGCTGCTCGACGTGCTCAACCATGCGGGTATCAACCTCCTGTGGCGCGACAACGACGGTGGCTGTAAAGGTGCCTGCGATCGTATTCCCCATACCGACATGACGCAGTGGAAGCTGGATCAGTTCTGCAAAGACCAGTCCTGTATTGATGACGTGAATTTCTACCACCTGGACAACGTGCTGGACGGTCTGAAGCAGGACACGGTGCTGGTTATCCACCTGATGGGCAGCCACGGCCCGGCGTACTATCGCCGTTACCCGGATAATTTCCGTAAATTCACCCCCACCTGCGACACCAACGAAATTCAGGATTGCGACCATCAGGCGCTGATGAACACCTATGACAATACCATCCTGTATACCGACAGCATGGTCAGCAAAACCATTGATGCGCTGAAAGCCCGTCAGGCGAACATGAACACCGCGCTGATTTACCTCTCGGATCACGGGGAATCGCTCGGTGAAAGCGGTATTTATCTGCACGGCACGCCGTACATGCTGGCGCCGGAGCAGCAGACGCACATTCCGTTTATGTTCTGGCTGTCCCCGGACTATGCGAAAAACTTTGGCATCAACGCGCAGTGTTTACGCGACCACGCAGCAAAAAATACGGTTTCGCAGGACAATTTATTCTCGACCGTGCTGGGCATGATGGACGTTAAATCAAGCGTTTATCAGCAACAGTTGGACATTCTGAATGCGTGTCGCCGGTAACAGCGCTTGCATTAGACCGAACGGTCTATTAGAGTGAATCCATGAGCAGAAATACTGAACACGACACGCGAGAACATCTCCTTGCGACCGGCGAGCGGCTGTGCATGCACCGCGGCTTCATCGGTATGGGGTTGAGCGAGCTATTAAAAACCGCTGAGGTACCGAAAGGGTCGTTCTATCACTACTTTCGGTCCAAAGAGGCCTTTGGCGTGGCGATGCTGGAGCGGCACTATGCTGCTTACCACCAGCGCCTCGCGACCCACTTCGCCACGGGGGAAGGCAACTATCGGGATCGTGTACTGAACTACTACCAGGAAACGCTGAACCAGTTCTGTCAGCAGGGCATTATCAGCGGATGCCTGACGGTTAAACTCTCTGCCGAAGTGTGCGATCTCTCAGAAGATATGCGCACGGCAATGGATAAAGGCGCCAGCGGCGTTATCGCCCTGCTGGCGCAGGCGCTGGCGAAGGGGCGCGAAGAAAATACGCTCGCCTTCCCCGGGGATCCCTTAACGCAGGCTCAGGTGCTCTACTCCCTCTGGTTAGGCGCCAACCTGCAGGCTAAAATTTCTCGCAGTGCCGTGCCGCTCGAAAGCGCGCTGGCACATGTGATAAGTACGATTACTGCGCCTGGCGCTTAGCAGGCGTTTTTATTTACGTTATTACTAGTCGACTGGTCTACTCAGGAGTCGTTATGTCAG
Source organism: Enterobacter sp. 04-C-12-SI-ECC (assembly GCF_047530715.1). Classification (NCBI taxonomy): domain Bacteria; kingdom Pseudomonadati; phylum Pseudomonadota; class Gammaproteobacteria; order Enterobacterales; family Enterobacteriaceae; genus Enterobacter; species Enterobacter sp. 04-C-12-SI-ECC. Next base: position 274,363 of record NZ_JBLKDI010000003.1, on the reverse strand, counting down.
CTGAAAAATTATTTACCCCCTTAAAAGTGGGTGCCGTCACCGCGCCAAACCGCGTGTTTATGGCTCCGCTTACCCGTCTGCGCAGCATTGAGCCGGGTGATATCCCAACCCCACTGATGGGTGAATACTATCGTCAGCGCGCCAGCTCTGGCCTGATCATCACTGAAGCCACGCAGATTTCTGCTCAGGCCAAGGGATATGCGGGTGCGCCGGGGCTGCACAGCCCGGAGCAGATCGCCGCATGGCAGAAAATCACCGCGGGCGTTCACGCTGAAGACGGTCGCATTGCGGTCCAGCTGTGGCATACCGGTCGTATCTCCCACAGCAGCATTCAGCCTGGCGGTCAGGCACCGGTTTCAGCGTCTGCCCTGAACGCGAATACCCGCACCTCCCTGCGCGATGAAAACGGTAACGCGATCCGCGTCGACACCTCTACGCCACGCGCGCTGGAGCTGGATGAGATCCCGGGTATCGTGAACGATTTCCGTCAGGCCGTGGCCAACGCCCGCGAAGGCGGTTTTGACCTGGTTGAGCTGCACTCCGCTCACGGTTACCTGCTGCACCAGTTCCTGTCACCGTCGTCTAACCATCGCACCGACCAGTACGGCGGCAGCGTCGAAAACCGCGCCCGCCTGGTGCTGGAAGTGGTTGACGCCGTTTGTCAGGAGTGGAGCCCGGACCGTATCGGTATCCGCGTCTCCCCAATCGGTACGTTCCAGAACGTCGACAACGGTCCGAATGAAGAAGCGGACGCGCTGTATCTGATTGAAGAGCTGGCGAAGCGCGGCATTGCCTATCTGCACATGTCCGAGCCGGACTGGGCCGGCGGTAAGCCTTATACGGAAGCCTTCCGTCAGAAAGTGCGCGAGCGCTTCCACGGGGTGATCATCGGTGCGGGTGCTTATACCCCTGAGAAAGCCGAAGATCTGATTAATAAAGGGCTGATCGACGCCGTGGCGTTTGGCCGCGACTATATTGCCAACCCGGATCTGGTTGCTCGACTGCAGCAGAAAGCGGCCCTGAACCCGCAGCGTCCTGAGAGCTTCTACGGCGGCGGCGCGGAAGGCTACACCGACTACCCTTCACTGTAATCTCGCCATTGTTCATTGATAGCGGCGACACTTCGCCGCTATACTAAAACATCGTTTCTGTTCAAAAAAATAGTCTATTCCATTGGTTAATGAGGAAATTATGCGCCTACTTCACACCATGCTGCGCGTTGGCGATCTGCAACGTTCTATCGATTTCTACACTAACGTCCTGGGCATGAAGCTGCTGCGCACCAGCGAAAACCCGGAATACAAATACTCGCTGGCGTTCGTGGGTTACGGCCCGGAAACGGATGAAGCGGTCATTGAACTGACCTACAACTGGGGCGTGGACAGCTATGAGCTGGGCACCGCCTACGGCCATATCGCGCTGGAAGTGGACAACGCGGCCGAGGCGTGTGAACGCATTCGCAGCAACGGCGGTAACGTCACGCGCGAAGCCGGCCCGGTAAAAGGCGGCACCACCGTTATTGCCTTTGTAGAAGATCCGGACGGTTACAAGATCGAGCTGATTGAAGCCAAAGACGCGGGTCGCGGTCTGGGCAACTGATCCCTCAGGGCGCAACATGCGCCCGTAGTTTTACTGCATCACCCTGCAAAATTTGCCATAATGCGCACTGCTTTTTCCCCTTGTAAGAGACCCTGATGTCCGATAACGCTCAATTTAGCGGTCTGTGCGACCGTTTTCGTGGTTTTTATCCCGTTGTCATTGATGTAGAAACAGCCGGATTTAACGCTAAAACCGATGCGCTGCTCGAAATTGCCGCCATCACGCTGAAGATGGATGAACAGGGCTGGCTTACACCGGACACCACGCTGCATTTCCACATTGAACCTTTCGAAGGGGCAAACTTACAGCCGGAGGCGCTGGCGTTTAACGGTATCGATCCGCATAACCCGCTGCGTGGTGCAGTCAGTGAATATGATGCGCTGCACGCCATATTTAAAATGGTGCGTAAAGGCATGAAAGAGAGCAACTGCAGCCGCGCCATCATGGTAGCCCATAACGCCACCTTCGATCACAGCTTTACCATGGCAGCAGCCGAACGCGCGTCGCTCAAACGCAACCCTTTCCACCCGTTCGTGACCTTCGACACCGCCGCGCTAAGCGGCCTGGCGCTGGGACAAACGGTTTTATCCAAAGCCTGCATTACGGCGGGTATACCGTTTGACGGTACCCAGGCGCACTCCGCCTTATACGATACGGAGCGCACCGCAGAGCTGTTCTGTGAGATCGTCAACCGCTGGAAGCGTCTGGGCGGCTGGCCGCTGCCGATGGGCGACAGTGAAGAATAAAAAAAAGCGACCTCTTCAGGTCGCTTTTTTATTAACGCAGAAAATTATTCAGCGTCCGGCTCTTCCGTTTTGTACTTCGCCGCCGTCTCTTTGATCAGCTGCTGCAGTTCGCCGCGCTGATACATCTCAATCAGGATATCGCAGCCGCCCACCAGCTCGCCGTCTACCCACAGCTGCGGGAAGGTCGGCCAGTTAGCGTATTTTGGCAGCTCAGCGCGGATGTCCGGGTTCTGCAGGATATCAACGTAAGCAAAACGCTCACCACAGGCTGACAGCGCCTGAACCGCTTGCGCGGAGAAGCCGCAGCTTGGCAGCTTCGGAGAACCTTTCATATACAGCAGAATCGGGTTTTCAGCGATCTGGCGCTGGATTTTTTCAATAGTGGTGCTCATGTCTTGCTTCCTTTAACTTCTGTTACGGCAGTAGTCTGACATTGTAGCGGGTCAGGCTGGCATCGGAAAATAACATTTTCGTCACGTTTATATATTTTACCCCGACTCCACAAAAGTTGCATTGCAAATGGTGTTTACCCCTTCGCCCGTCAGGGTTTTGCTTAGGGAGTGAACAATTGTGCGTCAGAACGATGAATTTTTTTGCACTTGCTAACGAAACACGTTTTTAGATTGAAAAATGCTATTAACTTCTCGGGTTTTTATGGATTAGAATCGACGGGCTTTGTAAATCACACGCGGGTATTATTGATGACCTGCATATATCAGGGGACTGCCCAGTGGCGCGGATAACTAAAATCTCGATCACGCTCTGTGCTTTACTGTTTACATCACTCACGTTAACGCCAGCGGCAAACGCCTCTCAGCAGGCGCGGCAATCTGCTGTACAAAAAAGCCATCTGGTTAAAGCCGCAGAACGTAAGAAAAAAACCAGCAGCAAGAACGACAAGAAAAAAACCACCGCTCAGACTAAACAAACCGCTTCCAGCAAGACGAAAACAAAATCTTCCCGCACTACCCGCACCGCCAAAAATAAAGCTTCACAGACCGCCGCTAACCTCGTAACAGAAAAATGCATTACCCGTAAAGGCCATAAAGCAAAATGCACGAAGGTAACAAAGCTGGCGGATGTGCATAAAGTGCGTGTGCAAAAAGCGCAAAAAACCGCGATGAATAAACTGATGGGGCAGATTGGCAAACCTTATCGTTGGGGCGGCAGTTCACCGCGTACCGGTTTCGACTGCAGCGGCCTCGTCTATTACGCCTATAAAGATCTGGTTAAATTCCGTATTCCACGTACCGCCAATGAGATGTATCACCTGCGCGATGCGTCACCGGTTAACCGGGGTGAGCTGGAAAACGGCGACCTGGTCTTCTTCCGCACGCAGGGTCGCGGTACGGCTGACCACGTGGGCGTCTACGTCGGCAACGGGAAATTCATCCAGTCTCCGCGCAGCGGTCAGGACATTCAGATCACCTCGCTCAGTGAAGATTACTGGGTACGTCACTACGTCGGCGCGCGTCGCGTCATGACGCCAAAAACCATTCGTTAATCCCTGCCCTGCCGCATCTGCGGCAGGGTAAGTTCCTCTTTTGCATACCCTTTCAATTTGCTATCCTGTCCTTGTTGTCTGTAGGGTTATTGGCAACACAAAATACAATAAGGAGAGAAGCAATGTCGTTCGAATTACCTGCACTACCGTATGCAAAAGACGCCTTGGCACCGCACATTTCTGCGGAAACCCTGGAATACCACTACGGCAAGCATCATCAGACGTACGTCACTAACCTGAATAACCTCATCAAGGGCACCGATTTTGAAGGCAAAACGCTGGAAGAGATCGTTCGCAGCTCAGAGGGTGGCGTTTTTAACAACGCGGCTCAGGTGTGGAACCACACTTTCTACTGGCACTGCCTGGCGCCGAATGCCGGTGGCGAACCTGCCGGTGAACTGGCAGCCGCCATCAACGCCGCCTTTGGCAGCTTTGCTGAGTTTAAAGCGAAGTTTACCGATGCCGCCATCAAGAACTTCGGTTCTGGCTGGACGTGGCTGGTAAAAGAGGCGGATGGCAAACTGGCTATCGTGTCCACGTCTAACGCGGGCACCCCGCTGACCACCAGCGCTACGCCGCTGATGACCGTGGACGTGTGGGAACATGCTTACTACATTGATTACCGCAACGCGCGCCCGAACTACCTGGAGCACTTCTGGGCCCTGGTTAACTGGGACTTTGTCGCGAAGAACTTCGCCGCGTAAGAGACACGCAGAAGGGGTAACCCTTCTGCGTTTTTGCTTATTCAGCCGTGCAAACCGCTTCAGGCTGTTTACGGCCGGACATCATCACCAGCAGCAGGCCGAGCGCGGCAATAATCGCCCCCATCACCGGCACAAAACTGTACCCCAGACCGCCTGAAATCACGGCGCCTCCGGCGGCGGCACCCAGCGCATTGCCGAGATTAAATGCCCCGATATTCACGGAAGACGAGAGACCCGGCGCCTCATGGGCGACACGCATCACGCGCATCTGCAGCGGCGGCACCACGGCAAAGGTGGCAGCGCCCCAGACAACCATCGCAATCGCCGCACCGAATTCATTCTGCGCCAGCCACGGGATCGCGACCATAATGACAATCAGCAGGGTTAAAAAGCCCTTCAGCGTGCCGCTCACGGAACGGTCGGCAAATTTCCCGCCGAGATAGTTGCCAATCGAGAAGCCCACGCCAATCAGCACCAGCATCGCGGTAACAAAGAGTGGCGTTGCGTGGGTAATGTCGTGTAAGACCGGCGAGATATAGGTATAGAGGGTAAACATCGCCCCTGCCCCGAGCACGGTGGTAAGCAGCGCGGAGAGCACCTGCGGGCGCACCAGCACCGACAGCTCTCTGCGTACGTCAGGGCGTTCACCCGCGCTGCCTTTTGGCAGGGAGAAGAACAGCGCCACCATCGCGACCACGCCCAGTCCGGCCGTCGCCAGGAAGGACATCCGCCAGCCAATGACCTCACCCAGCCAGGTTGCCGCGGGAACACCGCCGATGTTAGCGATGGTCAGCCCCATAAACATGGTGGCCACGGCGCTGGCCTGCTTGTGTTTTGGCACCACGCTTGCGGCCACGACCGAGCCCAGGCCAAAGAAGGCACCGTGGTTGAGGCTGGTCAGAATGCGCGACAGCATCAGAGTGGTGTAATCCGGCGAAATGGCCGAAAGCACGTTGCCCAGGGTGAAAATCGCCATCAGGAAAATCAGCGCATTGCGGCGCGCACGGTGCGAAAGCAGAAGCGTCATCAGCGGCGCCCCCACCATCACGCCGATGGCGTAGGCGCTGATTAACATCCCGGCGGCCGGGATCGAGACGTCCACGCCCCGGGCGATAACGGGCAGTAACCCCATCGGGGAGAATTCAGTGGTGCCAATCCCAAAAGCGCCAATCGCCAGGGCCAGCAGGGGAAAATTGATTTTCATGCGTCAACTCCGGATGCCGTGTCATGTGGTGACACAGAACAAAGAAGCGGAAAGCATGACATCAATCACAAAAAATGAGAAGTTAACAAAATGGCAAAAGATTTTTGCCAGAGAAGTAACAATCGGAGCGTTCGGGAGGGAGAAGGCTCTCCCCCCGCGTAAATCAATGCAGCGCAGCCGTCAGGCCAGCCGCCACAATCAGCGCCAGCACAATAACGGTGGTGAACAGCGAAAACTTCAGATCGGAACTCATCAATTTTTCTCCTTTTAATCCCCCCACGAAAAGTGAGCTTGCTCATTTTTGCACAGTTTACGTCAAAAATCTTCCTGGATTTAAGCTGATAAACACTTTACCTCTTCCCCTTTTCATCAAGATAGGCCAAAATTCCACGCTAAATTTATTAGCGTACCGGCCATTGACCCCCTCCTGACGTCCCGTGTCGTTTTCCCGGCGTGCCGCAATTCAAAATTGCGTGATAAGGGTGAGAGAAGGCAAACGTTTACCTTCAAGTTTTTCAGGAGTTTAGGATATGGTCTGGAGTGACATTTAATGGCAACAATTAAAGACGTAGCAAAACGCGCAAACGTTTCCACTACAACCGTATCACATGTAATTAACAAAACCCGTTTTGTGGCGGAAGAGACGCGCAACGCCGTCTGGGCAGCGATCAAAGAGCTGCACTACTCGCCAAGCGCGGTTGCGCGCAGCCTCAAGGTTAATCACACCAAGTCTATTGGTCTGCTGGCGACCAGCAGCGAAGCGGCCTATTTTGCCGAGATCATCGAAGCGGTAGAAAAAAACTGCTTCCAGAAAGGCTATACCCTGATTCTCGGCAACGCCTGGAACAGCATTGAAAAACAGCGCGCCTACCTGTCGATGATGGCGCAAAAGCGCGTGGACGGCCTGCTGGTGATGTGTTCAGAGTACCCGGAATCCGTGCTGTCGATGCTGGAAGAGTATCGCCATATTCCTATGGTGGTGATGGACTGGGGCGAAGCGCGCGCCGACTTCACCGACTCCGTTATCGATAACGCCTTCGAAGGCGGTTACATGGCGGGCCGTTATCTGATCGAACGCGGCCACCGCGAGATTGGCGTGATCCCGGGCCCGCTGGAACGCAACACCGGCGCGGGCCGCCTGGCCGGTTTTATGAAAGCGATGGAAGAAGCGCTAATCACCGTGCCGGAAAACTGGATCGTGCAGGGCGACTTTGAGCCGGAATCAGGCTACCGCGCGATGCAGCAGATCGTCTCCCAGCCTCACCGTCCAACCGCCGTTTTCTGCGGGGGCGATATCATGGCGATGGGCGCCCTCTGTGCGGCCGACGAGCTGGGTCTGCGCGTACCGCAGGACATCTCCGTGATCGGATATGACAACGTGCGCAACGCGCGCTTCTTCACGCCAGCGTTAACCACCATTCACCAGCCGAAAGATTCACTGGGTGAAACCGCCTTCAATATGCTGCTGGACAGGATCGTCAACAAGCGTGAAGAGTCGCAGTCCATTGAAGTTCACCCTCGCCTCATCGAACGCCGTTCCGTTGCGGATGGCCCGTTCCGCGACTACCGTCGTTAATTTCATTGCGGAGCCAGTCAGTCTGGCTCCCGCAGCCACTCCCGGTTAAGCGTTTCGCTGTCCCCCAGATAGTCCAGCAGCCAGGCCATCGCCGGCGAGACATCATTTTGTTGCCAGGTGAGGCAGCAGGCCGCATCCGGGAACGGATTCTCCAGCGTTAGCTCAACCCACTCACCGGTGTCGATTCGCGGACGTGCAAAATGGGCGGGCACCATGCCTACGCAGAGCCCGGCGCTGAGGCACGTCGCCGACGATCCCCAGTCAGGGGCGACAACCCGCCGCTGGTTGTCCAGCAGCCAGGTAATTCGCTTCGGCAGCGAGCGGGAGGTATCCTCCAGCACCAGCGACGGCCAGCTCCGCAGCGTATCGTCGCTCAGCGGCCCTTCGGTCGCCGCCAGCGGATGATCGCTTGCCACCACGCATTTCCAGCTCAGCATCCCCATATCGCGAAAGGCGTAACGTCCCCCGACCGGGATCGCCTGGGTCGCGCCAATCGCCATCTCTACCCTGCCGTCCGCCAGCGCATCCCAGACGCCGTTGAACACCTCCTGCGAGACCCGCAGTTCTACGTCAGAGAAATGCCGATAAAAATCGACAATCATCTGCCGGGTGCGCTCGGGCTTAACGATGTTATCCACCGCAATGGAAAGGTGCCCCCGCCAGCCGTTCGCGATCTGCTGGCACTGCTCGCGGGTGATCTGCATTTTTTTGATAACAGAACGCCCTTCCTTTAAAAACCACGCCCCTGCGGGCGTTAATTCCACATCACGATGCCGCCGTTCAAACAGCGGTACCGCCAGCCACTCCTCAAGCTGTCGCACCGTATAGCTGATGGCCGAAGGGACGCGGTGCAACTCCTGCGCCGCTCCGCTAAAGCTGCCGTTACGCGCGACAGCATCGACCACTTCAAGAGAATAATCTGACCACATTTTCTGCCTGCAAAAAATTTGAATGCACCCGTCAAATATTAGCGTTTCACAAGCCGCTTTGCACTCCCTACACTCTGCGCCAACGTACACCTGCCTCCTCAGGAGAATAAAAGAATGCAACCCAGGAAAGGATTTTTAGTCTGGCTCGGCGGCTTAAGCGTGCTGGGCTTTTTGGCCACCGACATGTACCTGCCGGCGTTTGCCGCGATGCAGGAAGACCTGCAAACTCCTGCCGCGGCCATCAGCGCCAGCCTGAGCCTGTTCCTTGCCGGTTTTGCTTTCGCACAGCTGCTCTGGGGACCGCTCTCGGATCGCTTCGGTCGTAAACCGGTGCTGCTGCTGGGGCTGGCCATTTTTGCCGTGGGCTGCCTGGGGATGCTATGGGTGCGCGATGCTACCTGGCTGCTGGTGCTGCGGTTTGTTCAGGCGGTCGGCGTCTGCGCCGCAGCCGTGACCTGGCAGGCGCTGGTCACCGACTACTACCCCGCGAACCGCACTAACCGTATTTTCGCCACCATTATGCCGCTGGTGGGGCTCTCACCGGCCCTCGCCCCGCTGCTGGGCAGCTGGCTCCTCGCGCACTTTGACTGGCAGGCCATCTTTGCCACGCTGTTTGCCATCACGCTGGTGCTGATGCTGCCGGCGTTCGCCCTCAGGCCCGCGCATAAAAAAGAGGCGCACGCAGACGCGAAGCCGATTACCTTCACCTCCCTGCTGAGCGCGAAAGCGTATCGCGGCAACGTTCTGATCTATGCCGCCTGCTCAGCGAGCTTCTTCGCGTGGCTGACCGGCTCGCCGTTTATTCTGCACGATATGGGCTATAGCCCGGCGGCCATTGGCCTGAGCTACGTTCCGCAGACCATCGCGTTCCTGGTGGGCGGATACGGCTGCCGCGCGGCGCTGCAAAAATGGGAAGGCCAGCAGATGCTGCCCTGGCTGCTGGTGCTCTATGCGCTGAGCGTCATCGGCACCTGGGCCGTTGGCTTTATTCCGGGCGCGGGTCTGGCCGAAATATTGATTCCATTCTGCGTGATGGCCATCGCGAACGGGGCGATCTACCCTATCGTTGTGGCGCAGGCGCTACGTCCATTCCCGCAGGCGACAGGCCGCGCGGCTGCGCTGCAGAACACCCTGCAGCTGGGGCTGTGCTTCCTGGCAAGCCTGGTGGTCTCCGCGCTGATTGCCACGCCGCTGGTGACGACGACCAGCGTGATGCTGGCTACCGTTGCGCTGGTGGCGTTGGGTTATCGCATGCAGGCCTCCGCGCAGGATGAGAGCACGCAGGTAGAAACCTCGCATGCCTAATCGCGCCAGAAACTATGTTAATTTTCAGTGATTAGGTTGCTAAGAATTTTCTATTGAATCACCAAATTTTGAGGCCTATACTAAATTTGGTTCGATTAAATACGATAAATATTATGTGTTAACGGGAGCCGGAGTGCTCCCGTTTTACCATGGAAGGCATTTCGGCAAGGGTTATCTCCCTTCCTCTGTTCTACGTCGGATACTAGCCTCGCGGTATTTACCGTGAGATTTCTCACAAACCAAAAAAGCGTCTACGCTGTTTTAAGGTTCTGATCACAGTAGGGTGATGGAGAAGCTATGAGTTCATCGTGTATAGAAGAAGTCAGCGTTCCGGACGATAACTGGTCCCGGATCGTCAGTGAACTGTTAGGTCGGGCAGGCATCACTATCAACGGATCATCCCCATCGGATCCTCAGGTTAAACATCCCGATTTTTTTAAACGCGTGTTGCGCGAGGGGTCGCTAGGCCTGGGGGAAAGCTATATGGACGGCTGGTGGGAATGCGAACGGCTGGATACTTTTTTCGCCAGCGTGCTGCGTGCTGGTCTGGAAAAACAGCTCCCCCGTAATCTTAAAGACACCCTGCGTGTCGCCTCTGCCCGTCTCTTTAACCTGCAAAGTAAAAAGCGTGCCTGGACCGTCGGCAAAGAGCATTACGATCTCGGCAACGATCTGTTCAGCCGCATGCTGGACCCCTTCATGCAATACTCCTGCGCCTACTGGAAAGAGGCGTCGACGCTTGAAGAGGCTCAGCAGGCCAAGCTGCGCCTGATTAGCGAGAAATTGCAGTTGCAGCCCGGTATGCGCGTGCTGGATATCGGCTGCGGCTGGGGCGGGCTGGCGTATTTTATGGCGAAGCACTACGGCGTCAGCGTGGTCGGCGTCACCATTTCCGCTGAACAGCAAAAAATGGCGCAGGAGCGGTGCCTGGGGCTTGATGTGGATATCCGCCTGCAGGATTACCGGGATCTGAACGAACAGTTTGACCGGGTCGTTTCCGTGGGCATGTTTGAGCACGTCGGGCCGAAAAACTACGACACCTATTTCGAGGTGGTGGACCGTAATCTGAAACCGGACGGTATTTTCCTGCTGCACACCATCGGCTCTAAGCGGACCGACAATAACGTTGACCCGTGGATCAACAAATACATCTTTCCGAATGGCTGTTTACCGTCCGTACGCCAGATTGCCAACGCCAGCGAATCCCATTTCGTGATGGAAGACTGGCATAACTTCGGCGCGGATTACGACACCACGTTAATGGCGTGGCATGCACGTTTTCAGGAAGCCTGGCCTGAAATTGCGGACAACTATTCTGAACGATTCAAGCGGATGTTTAGCTATTATCTGAATGCCTGCGCGGGGGCGTTTCGCGCGCGAGATATTCAGCTCTGGCAGGTTGTTTTCAGCCGTGGGATTGAACACGGCTTGCGGGTCGCACGCTAGAAAAATAACCCCGGCCAGCCGGGGTTATTTTTTATTCTTCTTCTACAGCTTTAATTATTGCGGCTTCTTTTGCGGCCAGCACGCGCTCAACGGTATCTACAACCGCCTGGGTTTGCGGATCGATTTCGATATTCACGCGATGCCCCAGTTTTTTCGAACCCAGCGTGGTGCGCTGCAGCGTCTCGGGAATTAAATGCACGCAAAAACGCGTCGGAGTAACTTCTCCCACCGTCAGACTAATCCCATCAATGCCAATAAACCCTTTATAGAGGATGTATTTCATTAATGAGGGGTCCTGCACTTTAAACCAGATTTGACGGTTATTTTCTGATGTAACGATTTTCGCCACTTCGGCGGTGGTCATGATGTGCCCGGACATCAGATGGCCGCCAATCTCGTCGCTGAACTTCGCCGCGCGCTCAACGTTGACGGTGTCCCCCACCACCAGCTCGCCCAGGTTAGTAATACGCAGCGTCTCTTTCATTAAATCAAAGCTAATCTGGTTACCATTAATTTCGGTGACGGTCAGGCAGCAGCCGTTATGGGCAACCGAGGCGCCGGTTTCGATGCCGTCGAGCATATATTCCGGCAGCTCTACAACATGAGTACGAAAATTAGGTTTTTCATCAATGGACACCACTTTGGCGGTGCCCTGCACAATACCAGTAAACATGCTTACAACTCCTGTTTTTTCCGGACGGTGGTGACACCGTTTAATCCCACCACAATAACAGTTGGAAAAACAGGTTGCCAGCGGAGCGCATTTTCTGGCGATTTTTTCACTAGATAAATAGCTAAAGCCCGCTACAATAGCTGGCACCCCCCTGCATTTTCTTCTTGCTGCCCGTTTCGGCGGCTTTTTTAGTCTCTCATATAACTACAAAATAAAGGTGTTCACGTGCAGAAGTACATGAATGAAGCGCGCCAGCTATTGGCACTGGCTATACCAGTGATCGTCGCGCAGGTGGCCCAGACCGCAATGGGATTTGTGGATACGGTAATGGCGGGTCGCTACAGCGCCACCGATATGGCGGCCGTTGCCATCGGCACGTCAATCTGGCTGCCGGCCATCCTGTTCGGCCACGGTCTGCTGCTCGCCCTCACCCCGGTTATCGCTCAGCTTAATGGCTCGGGTCGTCGCGAGCGTATTGCCCATCAGGTCCGCCAGGGTTTCTGGCTGGCAGGGTTTGTCTCTGTGCTGATTATGGTCGTGCTCTGGAACGCGGGTCATATCGTCCGCGCCATGCACAATATTGACCCGGCGCTGGCAGACAAAGCCGTGGGCTATCTGCGCGCCCTGCTCTGGGGTGCGCCCGGCTACCTCTTTTTCCAGGTCGCCCGTAACCAGTGTGAAGGGCTGGCGAAAACCAAGCCCGGCATGGTGATGGGCTTTATCGGCCTGCTGGTGAATATTCCGGTGAACTACATCTTTATCTACGGCCATTTTGGAATGCCGGAGCTGGGCGGCGTCGGCTGTGGCGTGGCGACGGCTGCGGTTTACTGGGTAATGTTCTTCAGTATGATCGCTTATGTGAAACGCGCCCGTTCAATGCGCGATATTCGTAACGAGAACAGATTCAGCACGCCGGACTGGAGCATCATGACGCGCCTGGTGCAGCTAGGCTTGCCGATTGCGCTGGCCCTGTTCTTTGAGGTGACGCTCTTTGCCGTGGTTGCCCTGCTGGTCTCCCCGCTGGGGATTGTTAACGTGGCCGGACACCAGATTGCGCTCAACTTCAGCTCCCTGATGTTCGTCCTGCCGATGTCGCTGGCCGCGGCGGTGACGATCCGCGTTGGCTTCCGCCTGGGACAGGGCTCCACCCTGGATGCGCAAACGGCCGCGCGCACCGGGCTGGGCGTCGGTGTTTGCATGGCCATCTGTACGGCGCTGTTTACGGTGGCGCTGCGCGAGCAGATCGCCCTGCTCTATAACGACAACCCGGACGTGGTGGCGCTGGCTTCGCACCTGATGCTGTTGGCTGCGGTGTATCAGATTTCTGACTCCATCCAGGTGATTGGCAGCGGCGTATTGCGCGGATATAAAGACACGCGTTCGATCTTCTTTATTACCTTTATCGCCTACTGGGTGCTGGGTCTGCCTACTGGCTACGTGTTGGCGCTGACCGATCTGGTCGTTGATCGCATGGGGCCGGCCGGATTCTGGATGGGCTTTATCATCGGACTGACGTCGGCGGCGATCATGATGATGATGCGCATGCGCTTCCTGCAGCGCCAGCCGTCAACGGTAATTTTGCAGCGCGCTGCGCGTTAACTACGCAGTAGCCGCCAGCTGGCGGCTACTTTCTCTTCACTTTGCGCGGTAATGAAGCAATCGCGTGAAATCAGAGAGAAAAATGCATTTTCCCTCTTGCCTCCTTGATGCTGTGCCGCTAATATTCGTCCCCGTTGTCACCTACAACACGTTGCGTTCATAGCTCAGTTGGTTAGAGCACCACCTTGACATGGTGGGGGTCGTTGGTTCGAGTCCAATTGAACGCACCATTCTGCGTCCGTAGCTCAGTTGGTTAGAGCACCACCTTGACATGGTGGGGGTCGGTGGTTCGAGTCCACTCGGACGCACCATTTCAGTCCTGAAATGGTGCAAATTCTCTCCTTTTACCCTGAATTTTCTTAATCGCTTATTTTCATCATTATTCTCCTGCTACGCTTTTCTTATGGAATAAATACAGGAAGCGCGTCAATGAAGAATATCGCGATTATCGGCTCCGGCCCCACAGGGATTTACACCTTTTATCATCTGCTTAATAACAGCACCCCGCTCTCCGTATCCGTCTTCGAACAGGCCGATGAAGCCGGCGTGGGCATGCCCTATAACGACGACGATAATTCCCGGCTGATGCTGGCGAACATTGCGAGCATAGAAATCCCGCCCATTTTTATGACCTACCTCGACTGGCTCAAGGAACAAAGTGACGCCCATCTGGCGCGCTTTAAGGTTGATAAAGCCAGCCTGCATGACCGGCAGTTCCTGCCCCGACTCCTGTTGGGAGAGTATTTTCGCGACAGCTTGCGTTCAATCGTGAAAGAGGCAAAAAAGCTGGGGTTCCAGGTTACGGTCCATGAATCCGCGAAGGTAACGGACATCATCCCCTCGACAACCGGCGTAACGCTTTCCGTCAACGACACCACTTTGCCCGATCGGTTCGATCTGGCGGTTATCGCCACCGGCCACGTCTGGCCAGATGAGGAGGAAGCCACGCGCACGTTCTTCCCCAGCCCGTGGTCGGGGTTGATGGACGCCAGCATTCCCCCTTGCCGCGTGGGCATTATGGGAACGTCGTTGAGCGGTCTGGACGCGGCTATGGCGGTGGTAATGCAGCACGGTGAGTTTCGTGACGGTAAATTCCTTCTCGACAAGGGCAGCGAAGGGTTAAACATTACGCTGATGTCCCGCACGGGCATTCTGCCGGAAGCCGATTTTTACTGTCCAATCCCTTACGAACCGCTGTCGGTATTGACCGAATTCGTGGTTGAACGCGAGATAGCCAAAGGATCGGACGGCCTGCTTGACCGCATATTTTTCCTGATGGTGAAAGAGCTCGAGCTCGCTGACCCGGCGTGGTGCGAGAAAATTTCTCTGCGTAACCAGGATGCCGACAGCCTTCGTGAGGCATGGTTTGAGGACCGTAAACGGCACGGCCCCTTTACCTGGGCGGAAGAGAACCTCAGCGAGGTTGAACGCAACAAACGCGAACGGCGCACCGTGGCCTGGCGCTATACCGTCCTTCGACTGCATGAGGTAGTTCAGGAGATTGTGCCCCACCTCAACGACGACGACAGAGAGCGCTTTAAGCAGGGCCTCGCCCGCGTGTTTATCGACAACTATGCCGCCATCCCGCCGCAGTCTATCCGCAGGCTGCTTGCGCTTCGCGAGGCCGGCATCATTAGCGTGGCGGCGCTTGGCGATGATTACACGCTCGACGCTGGCAGCGATCGGACGGTAATTACCACCAAAGAGAGCGTTTATCGTTTCGACGTGTTTATTGACGCGCGCGGGCAAAAGCCGCTCAAAACAAAGGACTTGCCTTTCCCGACGCTGCGTAAACAGCTGGCAGAGACGGGCGACGAGATACCCGACATTGGTGATGATTACACGCTTAAAGCGCCTGAAACGGTTCGCGGGCGCATTGCTTTCGGTGCGATACCGTGGCTGATGCACGATAGTCCCTTCGTTCAGGGGCTGGCGGAGTGTGCGGAAATTGCAGAGGCGATGGCGAAGGCGGCTGAAAAACCTGCCTCGGGTAGACGGCGTCGGTTACCGTACGTGGAGAAATGACAGGGCTTCCATGCCCTGCTATCGGTAATTACTCGAAGAAGACCTCCGGGTTTTCCGACAGCGATACGAACGTTTTGGTGTTCTTATCCAGGGCAAGGATTTTGCCGCTTTCAATGTCATACACCCAACCGTGCAGACGAAGCGAGTTATTACGCAGGCCCACCGCGACGGACGGATGGGTCTTGATGTTGCTCAACTGCGCAAACACGTTCTCCTGCACCATCGCATTCACTTTATCGATAGGCTTGTCCCAGCTTTTCTTCTCTACCACGGCTTTCGCCGCGTCGGAATAGCGCAGCCAGTGCGATACGGCTGGCATTGGCTCCAGGTTGGCGTTATCGGCAATCGCCTTCATCGCGCCGCAGTTGGAGTGGCCGCAGATCACGATATCCGTCACGCCCAGCGCCACCACCGCGTACTCGATAGTTGCAGATACGCCGCCCGGCTCCGGCCCGAAAGGCGGGACAATGTTGCCAGCATTACGAATGACAAAAAGCTGTCCCGGCTCTTGCTGGGTGACCAGTTCAGGAACCAGACGGCTGTCGGAGCAGGAGATGAACAGCGCTTTGGGATTCTGGCTGGACGCTAAACTGCGAAAGAGCTCTTTACGTTGCGGGAAAATCTCTTTTTGAAAGCTGAGAAAACCTTCAATGATATGTTGCATAGCAATTTCTCTTTTATCTGTTTTCGTTTAGGTATGATCGCGATCACACTCGTAAAGTTTACCCACCGTACTTTACCGGAGACAAGCAATATATTTCTGGCCCGACCGCTGCACGATGTTGTCGGCGTTCGCCGGGATGTTTTGCCCTTCGAACGCGCCGTAAAGACGAGCGAACGATTTTCCCGCCAGGCGCCGGGTAACGTCCTCAACCGTACGGGCAGGCAGCGGGAGCATATTCGGGTAGCTCCACATAAACGACACCGCATCTTTCCCCGGGGTGACCTGCAAAATATCCCCCGCCAGCAAAACGCCCTCGTCCTCCTGCCAGTGCAGTACCGTTCCGCCCGCAAAATGGCCGCCGAGACGTAGCAACGTGACGGACGGCCAAATCTCCAGCGCCTCCCCCTCCCAGAAATGAATCGCCGGGCTGTTGCGCATCACCCATTCGCGGTCGCTGGCGTGCAGGTAGACCGGCGCATCGAAAGCCGCGGCCCACTCCTGCATCGTGGTGTAATAGTGCGGATGCGAAATCGCAATGGCGTGAAGGCCACCGAGCGCAGTGATGAGCGTTTGGGTTGCGGGATCAAGGTTGGCAATGCAGTCCCAAAGAATATTGCCGTGCGGGGTGCGCAGAAGGAGCGCCCTCTGGTTAATCGCAAAAGCGGGAACCGTTTTGATACTGAACAGCGCGGGCTCCAGCTGCTGCCATTTATTCACGTGCGTGGCCGTCACCGTCGCGTAATCAATCCACGCCTGACCGCTGACCGGGACATACTGGCGTTCATCCTCGCAAATCGGACATCTCTCCGGCTTTCCATCATAGGAGGTACCGCAGGTTTTACAGAGTGTAATCATGAGCGATCCTCGGTGATAAAGCACTGAGTATGGCAGGGATTATCCTTATGTGCTGCGAGGTACATTGCCGACGTTTTTTACCCTATACTGTGCCAGTATCAAAAACCGAACAGAGCAGGTGCAACATGGAAATTGATCTCGATAACTTAGTTTTTAACGGTCTGGATGAAGCGGAAGAGCGTAACGCGGAACGTCTGGACGACGCGGATAAAAAAGCGCAGGCGATCGTTGCCGACGACGACTGCGGTGATGCCTGCAAGATTTGATAAAAAAAGCACCGGTAAACCGGTGCTTTTTTTATATTACTTTTTCAGCCCGTCAATGGCCGCCGCACGGTGCGCTTCCACGGTTCTCGGGGAAAGATTCAGGCGTGCAGTCACCTCTTTATTACTGCACCCTTCCAGCAGTACGGTCAGGGTAACCAGAATGCCCTTCTCATTTTTCAGGCTGTCGACATTACCAGTTAACGTTGATGAGAACAAAAAAACGCGGGCGTAATCAGACCTCAGGCGTTTTGCTAAAGCCGGTCAGCATCAGGATCAGGCTTTGCGGGGAAGACGCCGTCTCAAACTGGTAGTGATTTCCCTGACGATCGCCGCCGATGTACCACGAAATCTCGGTTTTCCCTTCTGCCAGCGCCTTGCGCACCGCTTTATCCACGTCCACCATCCGGTATTCGCGGGAGTGGTTAAGGTAAAGCACCGCATCCGAACGATAGTTACAGGCTGGCCGCGACTGCCAGCTCACGCTGGCCGGATCCCAGTCGTTGCTTGCCGGATAGAAGAAAATTTGATCCGCGCCGTTGGTTTCCACTTTCCCGCCATAAATCCGCACGCGGTATTTAAACTGCGAAGGATCCTGTCCGGCAGGCAGCGGGGGAATGTGAAACTTCACCAGCGACAGCGTTTCGCTGTTTTTGGTGCGCCCGCCGTTCTGCCAGTTATCCTGCACCAGCAGGGCCTGGGGCTCTGGCTGGGTCAGCGCGGGCTCCAGGCTGCTGAGCCAGACGCTGGCCTTCGCTTTTGAATAACCATACGGAACGGTGGTGCCGCAGTCCAGACCGCGGTTCATGCACAGGTCGGTCATAAAGCGCGCGGCGTCTTCCGTCCAGCCGTTCATAAAATCAGCATGCGCCGTATACAGGCTCCCCCACCGCTCTTCACGCTCGTTGCCGTGCATGATGGGGTCGAGAGAAAGCTGCGCTTTGCTGGTATCGAGCGAGCTAATCGTCGGGAGCACGTACGCAATGTTCATGTTCACGGTGGGAATTTTCACCGGGAAGTCGGACGGGCACTGCCCTTTGGTGTCGTAGGTGGCGTTGGCCAGACCGTGAGCGGGCTTAAGATTTACCCCGTCCCAGCAGTTCGGAAACTGAATGCCGATATTAAACTGCACGGCATCGTTCGCCTTGCGTAAGCCGCAGACCTCACCCGTTTTGGTGGTGTAGCCCTTGCCGTTAGCGCACAGGAAGGTGATATGTGGATTCGGCGCGGTGCCGTGATGATCGCCCGCCAGCAGCGACAGCCCCGCCGGGAACGGGTGCAGCGGCCAGGCGTCGACGTTCGATGCCTGATAATAGGTTTTTTGATAGGCGGGTTTGACCACCGTTCCGTCAGGCAATTTCAGAGAGGGTGCCCAGTAGGCCGAGCTGTCTGCTTTGTTATCGCAGGTGGTCTTTTCATCTTTACGCAGCGATTCACGGCTGGAGAAGGCATCCGTTTGCACGTTGCCAAAAAAATCGTGCAGCATGGCCTCGTTGGGCATGCCGTGCATCATAATGGCATCGTCGCCGAGCGTGTGGGAGTAACCGCAAACGACGTGCGCCTGTGGCGCAGCGTGCGCCGCCTGCATGGCAATCAGTAGTGCGGTGGCAGAAAGTGCCGGGGTTAATACTGTCCGTTTCATTATCATCTCCTTCTGAGAAAGGAGATATTGGTATCAAAACGGCCAGGGTTTACCGAGGATTTGCCCGCGTATTTTTCCGTTCATCCCTGCTTTACACGGATCACGCACAGTTCATTCCAGTACGTTTCGCGCGTGCGGCGAAGTTCAGCGTGACGTTTTATCATGGAACCACTCCGGGTCGATGTTAGCGACGTCCACGCCATACAGGCTGGCAACAGGCAGTATTGACTCCTGAACACGCTGCGCGCTGTTCTCCGCATTCGCTGGCCGGGTCGCAAAAAACCGCCGTAGCGTGCCGATCCATTTTTTCATTGCCTTTACCCCTCTCGCTTCACCAGCCCTGAGTTAAGCACGCGTTTCCTGGCCGCGGAAATATCAATTCCGGCAGTCAATGTGCAGGAAGTGCAAATAGCTCCTTACATTTACCTGCCGGTAACACACTGTTCACTAATGCTTTTTTGTATAGAGCAAAGAACATTTTCTTATTTGGCGATAGCTTTTGCTTATGGGAGCGTAACGGTGCAAAACAAAAACAACGGGACGAACGATGACTATGGCAGCAAAGATGAAAAGGTTTAAAAAAGGGACGGCAGTTCTGGGATTACTGGCCGCCGGGAGCCTGTTTTCAGCGCAGGCGCTGGCCGATCGGCTGGAAGATATTAAGGCCGCGGGGGTGGTGAAAGTCGCCACGTTTGACGCCAACCCACCGTTTGGCTCAATTGATGCAAAAACGCACGAGATCGTGGGTTACGACGTGGACTTTGCCAAAGCACTGGCAAAATCACTCGGCGTGAAGCTTGAACTGGTTGCCACCAATCCGGCCAACCGAATTCCGCTGCTTCAGTCCGGTAAAGCAGACCTGATCGTAGCGGATATCACCATCACCCCGGAACGCGCGCAGGTGATTGACTTCTCCACCCCCTATTTCGTGACCGGACAACAGTTCCTGGTTCCCGCCAAATCGCCCGATAAGCTGGATGAATACAGCCGGGCGCGCATTGGCGCGGTCAAAGGCACCACGGGTGAACAGGCGCTCCACCAGCGTTTTCCGCAGTCCCGCGTGCTGGCTTATGACGACATTCCTCTGGCGCTGACGGCGCTGCGCAACGGCAACGTGCAGGCCATTACCCAGGACAGCACAATTCTTGCAGGCCTGCTGGCACAGGCCCCGGATAAAGCGAACTTCAAAATCCTGCCCGATCTGCTCAGTAAAGAAGAAATTGGCGTCGGGGTGAAGAAAGGTGAAACAGCGCTGCTGAAAGCCGTTAACGATGAGCTGGTTAATCTCGAGAAGAACGGTCAGGCGGCAAAAATCTATGACGTCTGGTTTGGCCCAAACACGCCCGCTCCACAGCCTCGCGCCTTTAAAATAGAAGCCAGGTAATTATGCTCTCAGGTTTATTTTCCCACTCCGCGGCCGGTGCCGCGGATTTTTCACATCTGGAACAGGCCAGCGTTGAGTTTCGTCACGTGGACAAACGCTACGGCGACCATCAGGTTTTACGCGACATTAACCTCACCATCACGCCCGGTGAAGTGGTTGCTATTCTCGGCCCTTCCGGTTCGGGTAAATCAACGCTGATCCGTCTTATCAATCAGCTTGAAACCCTGAGCGGCGGGGAAATCCTGGTCGACAGCAAGCCGACCGGGCAGCTTTCCGGCAGCAGGCTGCGTCAGCTGCGCAGCCGCGTTGGATTTGTGTTTCAGCAGTTCAATCTGTATGCCCACCTCACCGCCAGCCAGAACATCACCCTCGCACTGGAGCATGTGCACGGCTGGAAGCCGCAGCCAGCTCAGGAGCGCGCGCTGGCACTGCTGGAGAAGGTCGGAATGCAGGAAAAGGCTCACCACCTCCCCGCTGAGCTTTCCGGCGGCCAGCAGCAGCGCGTGGCGATTGCCCGCGCCCTGGCCTCGTCGCCGCAGATCATCCTCTTCGACGAGCCGACGTCGGCGCTCGATCCGGAGATGATTGGCGAAGTGTTATTCGTCATGAAAGCCCTTGCCCATAGCGGGATCACCATGATTGTCGTGACTCATGAGATGCAGTTCGCCCGGGAAATTGCCGACCGGATTGTCTTTATCGACGGCGGGCAGATTCTTGAAACCGCGCCGCCGGGGCAATTTTTCAGTCAACCGTCGCATCCCCGGGCGCAGCGTTTCCTGCAAAAAGTGCTGAACCCGCTGCACCAGGAGCACCTCTGATGCCCGCCCTCGACTGGCAGGGCGTGCTGGCCGGACAGCCTCTGCAGTGGATACTCTCCGGATTTCTCACCACCCTGTGGGTGACGCTGGCGGGGGGCCTGATCGCCAGCCTGCTTGCACCGTTCTTTTTGCTCCTGCGTCTTTCCGGTGGACGCATCGGGAATGCGGTCGTCAGCGGCTGGGTATCGCTGTTTCGCAATACGCCGCTGTTGGTCCAGCTGCTGTTCTGGTATTTCGCCGCCTGGAACGGGTTACCGCAGGGCTTTCGAGACGCGGTGAATGCGGATCACAGCTGGTCAATTCTGCCCGGCGACGTCTGGTGGTTTACCCCTGAGTTTTTATGTTCTGCCTGGGGGCTGGGCGTCTTTACCTCGGCATTTTTAATTGAGGAAGCGGCATCGGGACTGCGTTCTGTTCCTGCCGGACAGCAGGAAGCGGCGCTGGCGCAAGGGTTCTCCTCGTGGCGTTTATTTCGCTACATCCTTCTGCCGCAGGGGCTCGCCAACGCCTGGCAGCCCGTTGTCGGCCAGTACCTCAATTTGATGAAGCTCTCCTCGCTCGCCAGCGGGATTGGCTTCGCTGAGCTAACCTACCAGGTCCGGCAGATTGAAAGTTACAACGCCCACGCCATGGAGGCGTTTATCGTCGGTACGGTGCTCTATTTGCTTACCGGCATTGTCATGGGGATGGTGCTGGTGCGCGTCGGTCCGCATTCAGGGAGGAAAAAAGATGGTTGCAGGATTTAACGTTATTGTCGAAAACCTGGATTATCTGCTGTGGGGACGAACGGCAGCGGGTGAACCCGGCGGCGTACTGCTTTCGTTGCTGATGGCCGCAGGGGCCGCCCTGCTTGCGCTTCCCGGCGGCGTGACGCTGGCGTGCCTCGCCTGGCGCTATCCTGGGCTGGTGCGCAGGGGGCTTTTTCTGTGGGCGGAGTTGATTCGCGGTATTCCCCTGATTTTTGTGATTTTCTGGATGTGGTACCTGTTGCCGCTGATCACCGGCGGGGATCTGCCGGGGGCGCTGACCGTGACGCTGGCGCTGGCCTGGTTTACGGCGGCATCGGTGATGCATTCGGTTTTTGCCGGGCTCAGGGCGCTCCCTGCGGGTCAAAACGAGGCCGCGCTGTCTCAGGGGTTCAGCACGCAGCAAATCCTGTGGCGCGTGCTGCTGCCGCAGACGCTGAGAAATATTTTGCCGTCGCTGGTGGGAATTTTTATCAGCCTGCTGAAGGATACGTCGCTGGCATTCATCGTCAACGTCCCGGAGCTAACCACGGTGGCGGGACAGGTCAACAACCGGGTGCAAATCTACCCGGCGGCCATCTTTATTTTTACGGGTGCGGTCTATTATCTGCTCTGCTGCTCGCTTGAACAGGTCGCGAAACGCTGGCGCGTTAGCCGGCCAGCGCCTTAACCACCGTTTCCATCGCTTCGGTTGTCAGTGCGCTGCGCTTGATGCGCTGGTTCGCCAGCGCCGTGCGCAGCACGCCCGCAATGACAATATGCTTCGGCTCCTGCCCTAAATCACGCATCTCCAGCACCACCTTTCCGACCACCCGGCACATCTCCTGGTACAGCGCTTCATCTTTGGTCACGTTACCCATCGTCATCACTCCATTGCCTGTTAAACGTTGAGCTTAAATGATTCTCCCGCCGGATACAAAAAGAAGCCCGGCGAGGATCTCGCCGGGCTTCATCTGGAAAATCAAATAATTAGTTGTTTACTGGAATGACCGCGCCTTTGTATTTGGTGCGGATCCAGTCCTGAATCTCTTTGGAGTGCAGCACGTTCACCAGCGCGACGATGTCTTTCTTCTTCTCGTCGCCACGATGCACGGTAATGATGTTGGCGTACGGGTTGTTTTCACCGCTCTCGACCGCAATCGGGTCGTGAACCGGATCCAGACCGGCGTCTATCGCATAGTTGGCGTTAATCACCACCGCGTCGCCTTCGTCGTTGTTGTACATCTGCGGCAGCAGGGACGCTTCCACGTTCGGCGTGAACTTCAGTTTTTTCGGGTTCTCAACGATATCGCTGATGCGCGCCGTCACTTTGTCGATGCCCGGCTTCAGCTTGATCACGCCCTCTTTTTCGAAGATGGAGAGAATACGGCCTTCCTCGGAAACCGCATCACGCATGATGATCTTGCCGCCTTCCGGCAGGTCCTTCAGGGATTTGTATTTTTTTGAGTAGATGCCGATTGGCTCAATGTGGATCGCGCCCGCACTGACAAAATCGTAGTCTTTATCGCCCGCATGATCTTTCAGCACGCTGTTCAGGTAAGGAATGTGCTGGAAATAGTTCGCGTCGATGTCATGACCCGCCAGCGCAGTGTTCGGCAGAATGTAGTCCTGGAACGGTTTAATCTCCAGGTCGATACCCTGCTTCGCCAGAATCGGCTTGGCCTGCTCCAGAATTTCGGCGTGCGGCGTGTTGGATGCGCCCACGGTCAGGGTGTCGGCCCAGGAGGCGAAGCTCAGGGCGCTCAGGGTTGCGGCGGCAATCAGTGTCAGTGTCTTTTTCATGATGTGGTTCCTGTGTGTATTTATTAGCGTTTATCTAACAGTGAAGTAATGACATCGCCGCAGAACTGGATAATGAAAACGATGATTAAAATGGTCACCGTTGCCACCAGCGTGACGTCACCATGGTTGCGCTGGAATCCTTCCAGATAAGCCAGATTTCCTAAACCGCCGGCACCAATCACCCCCGCCATGGCGCTGTAGCTCACCAGCGCAATCAGCGTCACCGTAATACCTGATACCAGTGCAGGTGATGATTCCGGCAGTAAAACCCGAAACACGAGCGTGCTCAGCCGTGCGCCCATCGAGCGCGTGGCTTCTATCACGCCTTTATCCACTTCACGCAGGGCAATTTCCACCAGGCGTGCGTAGAACGGTGCGGCACCCACGATCAGCGCCGGCAGCGCCGCGTTGGCACCAAGAATGGTGCCGACGACGGTCTTGGTGAACGGGATCAGCAGAACGATGAGAATGATGAACGGAATCGAGCGGAACACGTTCACCACTATCGAAATGACGCTGTAGACCGTGCGGTTGTGGAACAAGCCACCGCGCGCGGTTAAAAAAAGCGCCAGGCCCAGCACGATGCCCAGAACAAAGGTCGCCACGCCGGAAAGCGCGGTCATGTACAGCGTCTCCAGCGTTGCCGCCCAGAGCTGATCCCACTTGAGATGCGGAAAGAGATTCTCAGACATGTTTAATTACCTCGCCTTCAATATCGCTGTGCTGCAGGTCGGCGAGGATATTGTTCAGTTGTTCATCGGATGCCGCCACGTGGACCCAGAGCTGCCCGAAAACACCGTGGGCGGTCTGCGTCATTTTTCCGTGCAGGATGTTAAACGGCAGGCCGTAGCGCAGGGTGAGTTCCCCGACAATCGGCTTGTGCGTGCTGTGTCCGGTAAAGGTCAGCCTGATCACCGTGCCTTCCAGATCGTTTGCCAGTTCGGTATTGAAGGTCTCTTCCTCGGCGTACTGGCTCACCTGGCGGACAAACTGCTGCGTAATCGGCTGCTGTGGATGGGTAAAGACGCTCAGCACGTCGCCCTCTTCCACCACTTTGCCGTTCTCCATTACCGCCACGCGGTCGCAGATTTTGCGCACCACGTGCATCTCGTGCGTGATCAGCACGATGGTGAGTTTGAAGCGGCGGTTAATGTCCAGCAGCAGATCGAGGATCTGATCGGTGGTCTGCGGGTCGAGCGCGGACGTAGCCTCGTCGCAGAGCAGCACGTCGGGGTTGTTGGCCAGCGCGCGCGCAATCCCCACGCGCTGCTTTTGCCCGCCGCTCAGCTGCGACGGGTACGCATTTTCGCGTCCCTTCAGGCCAACCAGCTCCACCAGTTCGGCGACGCGCGCCTTAATCTTCGCTTTTGGCACACCGGCAATTTGCATAGAGAAAGCAATGTTCTCACTCACCGTGCGCGACCACAGCAGGTTGAAGTGCTGAAACACCATGCTGATCTTCAGGCGCGCCTGGCGCAGCGCTTCACCTTTTGCGGCGGAGATATCCTGCCCGTTAATGGTGACGCTCCCGGCGCTAGGTTTCTCCAGACCGTTCAGCAGGCGAATCAGCGTGCTTTTCCCGGCGCCGCTGTAACCGATAATGCCGTAAATCTGTCCCTGCTCTATCGTCAAATTGACGTTATCAACGGCAGTCAGCGCGACCTTTCCGTTGTCAAAAACCTTCGAAATATTCCTGAGTACGATCATTCTTATTCTTTATCCGTTTCGCGCATGGCTGTTTAGCAGTATGGATGTCCAAACGATAGTAAACAGGCGTTATCAGGTTTTAAATGACCAAAAAGGAATTTGTTATAACTATCGGAAATAAACAGCGGATTAAGTGGGTGGGAAGCATTTAGACCAATTTCAGCAATGATTATCTGCCGGATGCATATCTGCTGGCGGATGCGCGCAAAAAACGGTCATTTTTACAGCGTTTTATCCCGATATAGCCGTCCCCACATCCAGACAACTTTACGTCTTGCTTTCCTGACATCCAAAAACGGTATTTATATTCCTTTCCGTTCTAAACGGCAGTGAATGGTTCTTTATTGAGAAAATTTCACCGCCCTATCATCCCGTCATGACATCCCGAAAGGAAAACATCATGACGATTTACCACTCCGTCACCGAACTGATTGGCCGCACGCCGCTGATCCAGTTGCATAAGCTTGATACCGGTCCCTGCTCGCTGTTTCTGAAGCTGGAGAACCAGAACCCCGGCGGCTCGATTAAAGACCGCGTTGCGCTGTCGATGATTAACGAAGCGGAGCGTACCGGCCAGCTGCAGCCGGGCGGCACGATTATTGAGGCCACGGCGGGCAATACCGGCCTCGGCCTGGCGCTGATCGCCGCCCAGAAAGGCTACTCGCTGATCCTCGTAGTGCCTGACAAAATGAGCCGCGAGAAGATTTTCCACCTGCGCGCGCTGGGTGCCCAGGTGGTGCTGACCCGCTCGGACGTGAATAAGGGCCACCCCGCCTATTACCAGGATTACGCCCGGCGTCTGGCTAACGAGCTGCCCGGCGCGTTTTACATCGACCAGTTTAATAACGTAGCCAACCCGCTGGCACACCGCACCACCACGGCACCGGAGCTGTACGAGCAGCTTGACGGCAGAATTGACGCCATCGTGGTCGGCGTCGGCTCAGGTGGTACGCTCGGTGGCCTGCAGGCGTGGTTCGCCGAGCACTCTCCGCACACGGAGTTTGTCCTGGCTGACCCGGCCGGATCCGTTCTCGCTGACCAGGTGGAAACCGGACGCTACCACGACGCGGGCTCCTGGCTGGTCGAAGGCATTGGCGAAGACTTTATTCCGCCGCTGGCCCACATTGAAGGGGTGAATCGCGCCTGGCGCATCACCGACCACGAAGCCTTCGCCACCGCGCGCGAGCTGCTGAAGACGGAAGGCATTCTGGCGGGCTCCTCCAGCGGCACGCTGCTGGCGGCGGCGCTGAAGTATTGCCAGGCGCAGACCACGCCGAAGCGCGTGGTGACCTTTGCCTGTGACAGCGGCAATAAGTATCTATCGAAGATGTTTAACGACGACTGGATGCGCCAGCAGGGGCTTATCACGCGCCCTCAGGCGGGGGATCTCTCCGACTACATTGCCCTGCGCCATGATGAAGGCGCTACCGTCACCGCCGCGCCGGACGATACGCTTTCCACCGTGCTGGCACGCATGCGCCTGTATGACATCTCTCAGCTGCCGGTCCTGGAGAACGGCAAGGTGGTGGGCATTATCGACGAGTGGGATCTGCTGCGGCATATCGGCGGCGACGGCGACCGCTTTACCCTGCCGGTCACGGCGGCCATGACCCGTCAGGTGGAATTTCTTGATAAACGTGCCCCGGAGAGCGCCCTGCACGCCATCTTCGACCGCGGTCTGGTGGCCGTGATTAACGACAATGACCATTTTCTCGGCCTGATTACGCGCAGCGACGTCCTGACCGCGTGGCGCAATCGTCTACAGCAATAAAGGATTAAACGATGAAAAACCTGGCAACCCTGAGCGTCCACAGCGGCGCATTCAACGACCCGCACGGCGCCGTCATGCCGCCGATTTACGCCACGTCGACGTTTGCGCAACCGTCACCGGGCGAGCATACCGGCTATGAATATTCCCGCAGCGGCAACCCAACGCGCCATGCGCTGGAAACCGCCATCGCCGAACTGGAGGGCGGCACGCGCAGCTACGCCTTTGCTTCCGGTCTGGCGGCCATCTCCACGGTGCTCGAACTGCTGGATAAAGACAGCCATATCGTCGCCATTGATGACGTTTACGGCGGGACGTATCGCCTGATTGAAAACGTGCGCAAACGCAGTACGGGCCTGCAGGTCAGCTGGGTTAAGCCGGACGACTTAGCCGGGCTTGAGGCCGCCATTCGCCCGGAGACCCGCATGGTGTGGGTCGAAACGCCGACCAACCCGCTGCTGAAGCTGGCGGATCTGACGGCCATTGCGGCGATCGCCCGTCGTCATAACGTTATCAGCGTGGCGGATAACACGTTCGCATCGCCGGTGATCCACCGCCCGCTGGCGTCCGGTTTCGATATCGTGGTGCACTCCGCCACCAAATACCTTAACGGGCACTCTGACGTGGTGGCCGGGCTGGCAGTGGTGGGAGATAATCCGGCGCTGGCGGACCAGCTTGGCTATCTGCAAAATGCGGTCGGTGGTGTCCTGGATCCGTTCAGCAGCTTCCTGACCCTGCGCGGTATCCGCACGCTTGCGCTGAGGGTAGAAAAGCACAGCAGCAACGCGCTGGAGATTGCGCAATGGCTGGCGCAGCATCCTCTGGTCGAAAAAGTGTTCTATCCCGGCCTGGAATCGCATCCGCAGTACCAGCTAGCCCGCACCCAGATGGCGCTCCCCGGTGGCATGATTTCCGTCGTGGTGAAAGGCGATGCGCAACGCGCCAGCGAGGTGATTCGCAACCTGAAGCTGTTCACCCTCGCGGAAAGCCTGGGCGGCGTGGAGAGCCTGGTGAGCCAGCCTTACAGCATGACGCACGCCTCGATTCCGCTGGAACAACGGCTGGCAAACGGCATTGTGCCGCAGCTGATCCGCCTGTCGGTGGGGATTGAAGATCCGAAAGACCTGATTGCCGACCTCAGCCAGGCGCTGCAAAAATAAGCAAACGGCGGCAGGTCGCTCACCTGCCGCCAAAAGTTGTCATCATGGCTTAACGCCTTGATAACAATATTATGTGAAACGGCATTGATTAATTCTGAAACACCGTTTCCATTTTCCTTTTATCTTAAAATTAGCGTATAATGCGCGCCAAATCCCTGGTGAATGGTTTCAGCGCTTGGAATACAAAAAACAACGTACAACTTCTCCTCTCCTTCGTTGGGCTGTCACTCAGGCACACTTTCTTCTGCACGCTCATTTGATGTCTCCTATCCTTAGTGCGTGTCATATACTCTTTTGCAACACAGGTTTGACTCCGCGGCGGTGCGCCCCCGGAGCGAGATTTCCATATCCTTCCCAACTTAAAGACTAAGACTGTCATGAAAAAGACGAAAATTGTTTGTACTATCGGCCCGAAAACCGAATCCGAAGAGATGCTGAGCAAAATGCTGGACGCCGGCATGAACGTGATGCGTCTGAACTTTTCCCACGGTGACTACGCAGAACACGGTCAGCGTATCCAGAACTTGCGCAACGTGATGAGCAAGACCGGTAAAAAAGCGGCGATCCTGCTCGATACCAAGGGTCCGGAAATCCGTACCATCAAACTGGAAGGCGGTAACGACGTCTCTCTGAAAGCGGGCCAGACCTTCACCTTCACTACCGACAAATCCGTTGTTGGTAACAGCGAAATCGTTGCGGTCACCTATGAAGGCTTCACCAGCGATCTGTCCGTGGGTAACACCGTGCTGGTCGACGATGGTCTGATCGGTATGGAAGTGACCGCTATCGAAGGTAACAAAGTTATCTGTAAAGTGCTGAACAACGGCGACCTGGGCGAAAACAAAGGCGTTAACCTGCCGGGCGTTTCTATCGCGCTGCCAGCACTGGCGGAGAAAGACAAACAGGACCTGATCTTCGGCTGCGAACAAGGCGTTGATTTCGTTGCGGCGTCCTTCATCCGTAAGCGTTCCGACGTGGTTGAAATTCGTGAGCACCTGAAAGCCCACGGCGGCGAGAAGATCCAGATCATCTCCAAAATCGAAAACCAGGAAGGCCTGAACAACTTCGACGAAATCCTCGAAGCGTCTGACGGCATCATGGTTGCTCGTGGCGACCTGGGCGTTGAAATCCCGGTTGAAGAAGTGATCTTCGCCCAGAAGATGATGATCGAGAAATGTGTTCGCGCGCGTAAAGTGGTTATCACCGCCACGCAGATGCTGGACTCCATGATCAAAAACCCACGCCCTACCCGCGCTGAAGCAGGCGACGTGGCGAACGCCATCCTCGACGGTACCGATGCAGTAATGCTGTCCGGTGAATCCGCGAAAGGGAAATACCCTCTGGAAGCGGTCGGCATCATGGCGACCATCTGCGAACGTACTGACCGCGTGATGACCAGCCGTCTGGACTTCAACAACGACAGCCGCAAGCTGCGCATCACTGAAGCAGTATGCCGCGGTGCGGTAGAAACCGCTGAGAAACTGGAAGCGCCACTGATTGTTGTTGCGACCCAGGGCGGTAAATCTGCGCGCGCAGTGCGTAAATACTTCCCGGATGCCACCATCCTGGCCCTGACCACCAACGAAACCACCGCACGTCAGCTGGTGCTGAGCAAAGGCGTGGTTGCGCACCTGGTCAAAGAGATCGCCTCTACTGACGATTTCTACATTCAGGGTAAAGCAATGGCTCTGGAAAGCGGTCTGGCGCAGAAGGGCGACGTGGTTGTAATGGTTTCTGGTGCTCTGGTACCAAGCGGAACAACCAATACTGCCTCCGTTCACGTGCTGTAATAATTCACGAACGAATTAAATTTGATAAAAAGCGCCCAATGGGCGCTTTTTTTATTCCCGGCATTAGCCAAATTCATTCAAAAAGCAAATCGGGTTTTTCTATTTAAATGCGATTTATCTAAGATGAATCCGATGAAAAATGCCTTTTTTTACATAGCTTTTTACTCAAAACGCACTGATTCGATGCTTCTTTGAGCGAACGATCAAAAATAGGCGTATTCCCATCAAAAAAATATTCTCAACCCAAAAAAGTTTGTGTAATACTTGTAACGCTACATGGAGATTAACTCAATCTAGAGGGTATTAATAATGAATCGTACTAAACTGGTACTGGGCGCGGTAATCCTGGGTTCTACTCTGCTGGCTGGTTGCTCCAGCAACGCTAAAATCGATCAGCTGTCTTCTGACGTTCAGACTCTGAACGCTAAAGTTGACCAGCTGAGCAACGACGTGAACGCAATGCGTTCCGACGTTCAGGCTGCTAAAGACGACGCAGCTCGCGCTAACCAGCGTCTGGACAACCAGGCTACTAAATACCGTAAGTAATAGTACCTGTTAATAAAATGGCGCACATTGTGCGCCATTTTTTTTGCCTGCGTCAAACTGCTACTGCGTTACCTTTTCCCCTTCCTCTTCTGCTACCGCAGCAGACACCCGGCTGTTCTGCACTGACAACACGCTATTGCTGGCCGACGGGCCGCTACCCGCGGATACGACAACCGGGATCCCGGCACGGCGCGCCAGGGCTTTATCAATTAACGCCTTATCGCTTCCGGCCTGAGAAACAAAAGTGGCAAAGTCTGCCGAGTGGGTAATGGGCGAAATCTGCGGGTTCTCGCCCTCCACCTGCGCCAGCGGACGGTGGACCTCAATATAACGTTTACCGTCCGGCTCAACCGAGAATTTCACCGGCTCGTTGATGATCTGTACCCGCGTGCCGACCCGCACCTGTTCAAACAGGGCTTTAATATCCGGGGCGTTCATTCGCATGCAGCCGGAACTGACGCGCAGACCTACGCTGTCCGGCGCGCTGGTGCCGTGAATAAGATATTCCCCATTACCAATTCCCAGACGCAGCGCATAGCGCCCCAGCGGGTTATTTGGCCCCGCCGGGACGACGGGTGGCAATTTAATTCCCTGGGCCAGGGAACGCGCTCTGATGCCCGCCGTTGGCGTCCAGGTTGGATTAGGGATTTTTTGGCTGACGCGGGTGGTGCTCACCGGCGTTTCCAGCCCCAACTGTCCGATGCCGAGCGGGAAGACTTGGACAATATTTTCTCCCGGTGGGAAGTAGTAGAGCCGAAGCTCGGCCAGGTTAACCACAATGCCTTCGCGCGGGGTATCCGGCAGCAACATCTGCGACGGGATCGTGATAACGGTGCCCGGCGCCGGGTTTACTGGCGCAATAGTATTGTTCGTTTCAAGGATCACCTGCGCCGCCGTATTAAACCGACGGGCGATAGTCTGAAGCTTATTATCCCCTTCCTGTATCGTGTAGGTTTGATTTTGCCCAATCAGACGGCTGCCTGCGGGCGGCAACGGATAGTCCATCGCGCGGGCCGAATTAAACGTACCGAGCGAACTGAGGAGTAAAAGAGTTATTAGAGACGCGCGCTTCATGCTGAGATTCCTTATTCACTGGCAGGATGCCAGAAAGCTGAAAAACCAGCGAGGCGGGAACCACCTCGCGAAACAGAATGAATGCTGTTCTGTAAGTCTAGCTAAGGATTGCAGCTTTGGCGCGAATGGCGCGAATCATCGCTTCCAGCCCCTGGGAGCGGGACGGGGTGAGGTGTTGGGTCAGGGCCATTTTTTCAAACCACGGGCGGACATCGAACGCGACGATATCCTGCGCCGACATCCGGTGGTAAAGAATAAAGACGACCGCAATCAGCCCTTTTACAATGGCAGCATCGCTGTCGCCGTGCAGGGCGATAGTGCCGTCGTCAGACTGCTCCATCACAATCCACACCTGGCTCTGGCAGCCCTGAATAATGTTTTCCGGGTTATGCGCCTCTTCACCGAGCTGCGGCAGACGCTGCCCCAGCTCGATGATATAAAGGTACTTCTCTTCCCAGTTTGCACAGCGCCCAAAGTTGCGCAGCAATTTGTCTCTGTCCGGCAGTTCTGCCATCTTGTGCCTCTTCTTAGCCCAGCAGCTGGTGAATGCGCTTAAGCCCCGCCACCAGCCTGTCGACCTCTTCCATTGTGTTATACATCACCAGCGATGCGCGGCACATTGCCGGCACCTGGTAAAAAGCCATCAGCGGCATGGCGCAGTGGTGGCCGGTACGGACGGCCACGCCGTAGTTATCGAGGAAGCTGCCCACGTCATAGGCGTGGTGTTTCCCCAGGTTAAAGGCAATCACGCCCTGCCGGTCAGCCGGGCCATACAGGGTAAGGTCAGGCACGCTGGCAAGCTCCTGCAGCGCGTAGTGCATCAGCAGCTGTTCGTACTCCTGAATGGCGTCGAGGCCGATTGCGGAGACGTAAGACACCGCCGCCCCCAGGCCGATAATCCCGCCAGTGTTGGGGGTGCCCGCCTCGAAGCGCCAGGGCGCACGGGCGTAGGTCGTCCCTTCCGTCAGGCTGACGGTGGCGATCATCGATCCGCCCCCTTCCCACGGCGGCATCGCCTGCAGGATGTCCTCTTTCACATACAGCACGCCAATCCCGGTCGGGCCATAGAGCTTATGCCCGGAGAATACGTAGAAATCGCAGTCCAGCGCCTGCACGTCCACCGCGTGGTGCATCACCGCCTGCGCGCCGTCAATCAGCACCTTCGCGCCGGCCTGATGGGCTTTTGCGATAATCTCTGTCACTGGGTTTTCGGTGCCCAGCACGTTAGAGACCTGGGTGACCGCCACCAGCCGCGTTTTATCGTCCAGCAGGGCGTCAAGCTGCTCCAGCTGCAGCGTGCCATCGTCGTTCAACGGAACGACCCGCAGCTGCGCGCCGACACGCTCGCAGAGCATCTGCCACGGCACAATATTGGCGTGGTGCTCCATCTGGGTGATGATGATGTTATCCCCCGCGCGCACCTGGGCGTTGCCCCAGCTGTTGGCGACAAGGTTAATCCCCTCGGTTGTGCCGCGCACAAATACCAGCTCTTCCGGCAGGCGTGCATTGAGGAAGGCTGCAATTTGCGTGCGCACGTTTTCCATGCGCTGGGTCGCCTCGGCGCTCAGGGTATGAATACCGCGATGCACGGCGGCGTAGCCGTGGCGATAGAACTCGGCTTCCGCATCCACCACCTGATTCGGCTTCTGCGCGCTGGCCGCGCTGTCGAGATAGGCCAGCGGCAGGCCGTTCACTTCACGGGTCAGAACCGGGAAATCGGCCCGCACTTTCTCTACGGGAAAACTCATGCTTCGCCTCCGGGCAGACGCTGACCAATGCGGGCCAGCACCTGCTGCTTCAATACGCCATCGTGCAGCGCTTCCGTAAGCTCCGCCGCAAAGGCGTAGATGATCATTTTCTGCGCCGCCTGCTGGTCGATGCCGCGCGAGCGCAGGTAGAACATCTGCTCGTCGTCGATCCGACCGACCGTCGCGCCGTGGCTGCATTTTACGTCGTCGGCGTAGATCTCCAGCTGCGGCTTGGTGTCCACTTCCGCCAGGCGCCCCAGCAGCAGGTTGTTGTTGGTCATCTGCCCGTCGGTTTTGATGGCGTGCTGGGCGACGTTAATCAGGCCGTTAAACACCGCCCGCCCTTTATCGCTGACGATGGTTTTGTGCAGCTGGCGGCTGTTGCAGTAGCCTTTGTTGTGCTCAAGCCAGGTGCGCGTGTCGCACACTTCTGCCTTCACCGGCATCGCCAGGCTGTTGATGCGCAGCGTAGTGTTTTCACCGTTAAGCTGCGTGCTGGTGTTGTGGCGCAGCACCACGCCGCCGAGCAGAAAGCTGTGGCTGAACGCCGCGGCATCCAGGCCCAGCAGAAGATCGTTATGGGCAAAATGGTGGCTCTGCGGATTCTCAAACGCCAGCTTAATGTGGTGAAGCTGCGCATTGGCGGCAACGTTCATCGTCAGCCGCGACCCGGTAAAGTGGCGGGTCTCGTTGAGGCTGACGTAATGTTCGATTACCGTGGCCTCCGCCCCCTCCGCCAGCTCAAGGTGATGGCGATAGTGCGCGGTGTTGATCTCATCGCCCTCCACGCCCTGTGTGATGTGCATCAGCAGCAGCGGTTTTGCCGGACGCTGGTTACGCTTGACCTGAATATGCGTCACGCTGCGGGCCAGGCTCTCGGTCAGGTGGAGGAAGACTTCCGGCTGAACCGGGGTGCTCAGGCTCTGGCGGTCGTCGTTAATGACGATATCGAACCCGCTATCCCGGGCGTCATCACTCAGTTCTGGACGCCAGACGCCGTCGACAAAGACCAGACGCACCGCATCCACCGTCAGCGCCAGATCGTCGCGCCGGGCCGGGTCAATCTCCGCCAGACGCGTCACAAACTCGCCGTTCAGCAGGCCGTCGAGTGGGGTGTATTTCCAGTTCTCATGCTTCCGCGTCGGCAGGCCGAGGCGCAGCATCTGCTGCAGGTGCTGCTGCGCCTGCTCGGAGCGCGTATTACCCTGCTCCTCAAACAGCCGGTGCCACTGCTGGAGCGCATTACTGCTGTTCGGTAAGCCAGCCATAGCCCTGCTCCTCCAGTTGTTTAACCAGCGTAAAATCACCGGATTTCACAATACGTCCCTGGTAAAGCACGTGGACATAGTCCGGCTTGATGTAATCCAGAATGCGCTGGTAGTGGGTGACAATAATGAACGAGCGCTTGCCGTCGCGCAGGGAATTCACCCCATCGGCGACAATCTTCAGGGCGTCGATATCCAGACCGGAGTCGGTCTCATCCAGAATGCACAGCTCGGGCTCCAGCACCGCCATCTGCAGGATATCGTTACGCTTTTTCTCGCCGCCGGAAAAGCCGACGTTGACCGAGCGGGTCAGCAGGTCTTCCGGCATTTTTAGCAGTTTGATCTTCTCTTCCATGAGATCCTGGAAGTCGAAGCGATCCAGCGCCTCCTGGCCGCGATACTTGCGCACTGCATTCAGCGCCGTCTGGAGGAAAAACTGGTTGCTGACGCCCGGAATTTCAACCGGGTACTGGAAGGCCATAAAAATGCCCTCACCCGCGCGGTCTTCCGGCGACATCTCCAGAAGATCTTTGCCGTTAAATTCGACCGAGCCGCCTGTCACTTCGTAATCTTCGCGTCCCGCCAGCGTCGCTGAAAGCGTACTTTTCCCGGAGCCGTTTGGCCCCATGATGGCGTGAACTTCACCCGGCTTGACGTCAAAATTGAGACCGCGCAGGATCGCTTTCTCTTCCACGCTAACCTGTAAATCTTTAATGCTTAACATGTGCTTTCCTTAACCGACGCTGTGTTCAAGACTAATGGCGAGGAGTTTTTGTGCTTCAACGGCGAATTCCAGCGGCAGTTCAGAGAACACGTCCTTACAGAAGCCGTTCACAATCATCGAAATGGCATCTTCTTCGCTGATGCCGCGCTGCAGACAGTAGAAGAGCTGATCTTCTCCAATGCGTGACGTGGTCGCCTCGTGCTCCAGCTGAGCCGTGTTGTTGCGACACTCCACGTACGGGAAGGTATGCGCCCCGCAGTCGGCACCGATCAGCATTGAATCACACTGGGTGAAGTTACGCGCGTTGGTGGCCGTCGGCATGATTTTCACCAGCCCGCGATAGCTGTTCTGGCTATGCCCGGCGGAGATCCCCTTCGAGATAATCGTCGATTTGGTATTTTTCCCAATGTGGATCATCTTGGTGCCGGTATCGGCCTGCTGATGCCCGCTGGTCAGCGCCACCGAGTAAAACTCACCGATGGAGTTATCCCCGCGCAGGATGCAGCTCGGGTATTTCCAGGTAATAGCGGAGCCGGTTTCCGACTGCGTCCAGGACATTTTGCTGTTTTCGCCTTCGCACAGCGCACGCTTGGTGACGAAGTTCAGGATACCGCCGGTATTGCCGTCGCCGGGGAACCAGTTCTGCACCGTGGAGTATTTCACCTCGGCGTCTTTGTGAATGATGACCTCAACCACCGCCGCGTGCAGCTGGTAGCTGTCGCGCACCGGGGCGGAGCATCCTTCGATATAGCTGACGTAGCTGCCTTCGTCCGCTACCAGAATGGTGCGTTCAAACTGTCCGGTTTTTTCGGCGTTGATGCGGAAATAGGTGGAGAGCTCCATCGGGCAGCGCACGCCTTTCGGCACGTAGATAAAGGTGCCGTCAGAGGCTACCGCGGCATTCAACGCGGCGAAGAAGTTATCGTTGCTCGGTACCACGGTGCCGATGTACTTTTTCACCAGATCGGGATGGTCATGAATAGCTTCGCCAAAGGAGCAGAAAATGATCCCCTGCTCGGCCAGCTTCTCGCGGTAGGTGGTCGCGACCGAGACGGAGTCGAAAATGGCGTCCACCGCCACCTCTCTCCCCTCGCGCACGGGCACGCCCAGCTGGTTAAACGCCTCTTCAACCTCTTTGCTCAGGAAGCTGTTCTCGGCACCGGTCTGCTGGACCGCGCCGGGCTGCGAGGCGCAGGTATCGTCACAGCTGCCGCAGGAGGGCGCGGAGTAGTAGCTGTAATCCTGATAGTTCAGCTTGTCGTAGTGGGCTTTCAGCCAGTGCGGCTCTTCCATCTCCAGCCAGGCGCGGAATGCGCTCAGGCGAAATTCGAGCATCCACTCGGGCTCGTTACGTTTGGCCGAAATGGCGCGCACCACATCTTCATTTATGCCTTTCGCCAGCTCGTCGGTCTGCAGCTGCGTGAAAAAACCCTCTTTATAGTTGAGGTGTCCGCCGCTCCAGGTGTTTACATCACTCGTTGCTTCAGTATTACGAGACATAGTACCGCCTATACCCCAAAGCTTTCGCCGCAGCCGCATTCGTTCTGGGCTTTCGGGTTATGAAATTTGAATAACTGGTTTAAACCTTCCCGCACGTAATCCACTTCGGTTCCATCGATAAACGGCATCGCCTGCAGCGCGACGTACAGCTTTGCGCCGTCGGTTTCAAACACCAGGTCATCTTTTTCCGGTGCGGTGACGGTATCCAGCACGTAGCCAAAGCCCGCGCAGCCGGTCTGCTTAACGCCTAAGCGCACGCCGAGAATGTCGGGATTTTTTGCCACCAGCTCGTGGATATGCGCCGCCGCCGCAGGCGTGAGCGTTAATCCACGCCAGGCAAAATCGGCAGGATTGAAGGTTTCTGAATGCAGTTCCATAGGTCCACCTCATCTGATTAGCCATCAGGGCATAACACCATGTTAGTGATAACGATTATCACTTCAACCCTCTGTCAGCAGGGGCATTCGGCTAAACCGCCCTTTTTGTCTACTTTTATTAAGCATAGACCCTGTCAGAAGATGCGGGCGGGATGGATTTAATTGTTCAATGCATTGATTAATAATGCATTTCGTCGTGGCATTTGTGGCGGCGAGGTGGAAAATAAAATATGCATCGGAAATGCCTATTTTTGGGATAGCTTTTGTGCGAAAAGTGGCAAAAAGAAAAAAGGCCCTCAAGGCCTCTTATACTCAATGATGAAATGAGACAGCAAAACCCTGTTCGCGCCAGTGGTCGAGCTGTTCCTGCTGTCGAGGCGTTGGCGATTTTCCGGTCCAGACGAAGATTTTTTGCCCCGGGAAGAGTTCCGGGCGCGGCGAATCAATCGGTTCAGCCAGGACGTCAATGTGCCAGCCCTTCTGTGCTAAGCGCGCGGCTTCGAGCCACAAATGGGTGCGGTCGTCGCACTCCCAGCCAATTAGCAGAGCGTCTTTACCGGCTTTCTTGCGGGATTCCGCCAGGCTCGCAATCGCAAATTCAATCAGGACTCCGTCGAACAGGCTCGCCATGTGACGTACGGTATTTTGGTCCTGGTTCATTCGCTGACGGACGGGCGAAATAATATTGTCAATCAGGGCGTCTATCGGGTGATCCCGGCGGAACTCACCGATTTTGGCGCGCAGCTTTGCCGGGCTGGCATAACGCAGAACGGTCATCATCTCTTCCTGGAACGAGACCCAGTTACCCTGAGTCAGGACTTCTTTATTTTCCAGCAAAGCTTTTACTTTTCCGACCGAAACGCCACTTTTCATCAGGCGTTTGATCTCTTCAATACGCAGGATATCTTCATCGTCAAACTGACGATGGCCCCCTTCGCTGCGCTGCGGCTTCAACAATCCATAACGTCGCTGCCAGGCACGCAGCGTAACGGGGTTGATACCGCATCGTTCGGCCACTTCGCCGATACTGTAATAGGCCATTAACTCCCTCACGCTCAGAACTTCCATACCTAACTGCACCAACCTTATCAGATTGTACAAACCATTTGTATAACTAAGACCGCATTTTGAACGGGTGAATGGCTTACGACGCCATCCACCGGTTAATACATTGTTGTATAAAATTTGCCGTTCGTACAGTTACGTCTTCCAGATTGTGTACAGCATTATCACAATTCGAACTTTTTCTCCGGCCACGCAATGGCTGGAATACCGCCGTGGCGGGGGCTAGCAAAAAGATGCCCCTGGAACTGGGAAATCCCCGCAGATTCCAGCCACATCCACTCTTCCGCCTTCTCTACTCCTACCGCGCAAAACTGGATTTCAAGCGAGGAACAGCATTTGATAATCGCCTGAATGATGGCCTGCCGGGGGCCACTTTTGTGCACGTTCGCGACCAGATCGCGATTAATCTTAATTCTGTCGGGCTGGAATTGGGCCAGCAGCTGCAGCCCGGCAAAACCGGCACCAAAGTGATCGATCGTCACGCTGATACCCGCACTTTTTAACTGCCTGACCGAATCCGTAAATTCATCAAAACGGGAAATGGCTTCGCTCTCGGTGAACTCCACCACGATCTGTTCAGGTACAAAACCGTTTGCTTCAATTGCGGTGAGTAGAAAGTCCACGGCGTTGGGAATGTTAACCAGCGTCATAGGCAGCAGGTTAAGGGATAACGTCTGATCCTGTAACCCCAGCGCGCTGGCCATCGAGAGCGCCACCTGCTTGCTCTGCAAATCAGACGCGTACACTTCGTCATGCGGAAGGCTGGCGAAATAGGCCTCCGGCGAGTCGCCGGACGGGGTGCGCAGAAGCGCCTCCCAGGAGACAACCTGCTGCATAAACGGATCGACTATCGGCTGGAACGCGAAGCTGCAATCCGCCCCTTTCGCGACCACCTCAGGCTGCGCGGACAGGCGCGTCTCTTCGCGAACGAACTCCCATGAGTCCGCAGGCGGCAGTTCAAAGTAGTTCGCTTTTTCCGTGGCCTCGACAAAGGTGCGGAAAAACTGCAGAGGACGGTCGTTATAGGTCAGCTGATAGCGTGTCGTCCCCTTATTGAGCACCTGCTGTAGCACCTCGTCCCTGTCGAAGTGGCGTAAATCAAAAAGCTCCATGCCCACGTTGCCAAAACGCCGGACGGGGCCGTGATCGCGCATCAGCTCGACCACGTTATGGTGGCGCGGGTCGTTGCAGATCTGCTCATAGATAGCCGAAACGTGCTCAACCGGCCCTTCCAGCAGTTGAAAAAAATGTGTGCCGTTAAAGAGCAAGATCCCCGTGACATTGGATTGCCGATTTTTACGATTTGCAGCAGCGACCATTGATTCCAGCGCCTTCACTGGAACGTCCTCGCAGATATGACTGCGGTAAATGATGGTTGTGAGCATGCTATTCCTGAGGTTAGGGTTTTGGCCACGAAGGATGTGGATAATGTTCATTTATAGCACACTAATTGCCTGACAAATAATTTACATCTCAACCATTTACGGCAGTTAATGAGCCTTTTTTACTCGGCTGTACAACTTACCAGCATCCGCGCTTTTTGTACAATATATCCTGCATCGTTACCGTATCACCTCAACATAATAACTACATGAAAATTAAGTAATTTATAAAATATATCGTAAAAAATCTAAAAATTTGTACATTTTCGATGTACAGATTTGAAAATTATGTATACCTTAAATGTAACGTTACTGATTACAAAATTTTACAGGAGCGAAACATGCAGCAGAAAGGTTACGTCGCAGATTCCGCAGCAGCAATCGCACAGTACTTCGAAAAAGCCGCGCTTCCTACTCAGCAGGAAACGCTGGGCCAGGTGGTTGTTGAAATTCTCAGCGACGGGCGAAACCTTAATCGCAAGTCGCTTTGTACGAAGTTGCTTAGTCGCCTCGAAAAAGCCGATGGCCCGGAAGAGGAAGAGCATTACCACATGCTGCTTGGTCTGCTCTTCGAACGGTAAGGATATGAATAGCAGTAACGCAGACCGACTGATAGACCAGCTTATCGGTGAAGCCGTTCTCTCACTTCTGAAAGAGCGGGGACCGGTGACCACTGAAGGCTTGCTACAGCGTCTGCGGGTTATGAAAGAACATGAAAAGGATCCCCAGCGGCGGGAGACACTTGCGGTGGTGATTGCCGAGATCGGCTCAAACAGCACCGCCTTTACACGTCGCAGAACCGCGCATGGACGAACGAAAAGAGAGGGATCTCTCAATGATAATCGAGACAATGTCGTGCCGTTATTTGGAAGTGGAAAACCGTCCGATCCCAAAAAAATACATTGACTGCAATTTAACAGCTACGGTGAGAACAAATGAGACAAAATATTCAGCTTCAACCCGAATTCCACTCTGCTTTTTTAGACAGTGCGCTAGCGGAATATTTCCGTCACGCAGGCGATCGTTTTGCTGAAGAGTCCGCTATTTTTTCTACTGCAGTTCGCTGTGTTCTGGCCTCCGAAGGTCATATTTCCAATAAAGCCATCATCCTCTGGCTCATTCAAACGCTGGAAGCCACTCACGACGTGGTTCAGGCGGATGTGATTCGCAAGACGCTGGAAATCGTGGTGGGTTACACGATGGACGATCTTTGAGTTCTGCTCGCCGCGCCCCCTAACGTGTCATCGTCAAAACTGACGAACAGTCTGACGATGACATGCGCCCTCCCCCATAACACCCCGTAAAATACGCAAAGCCAACCTGGCACGGTTCCTGCTTACCTTCTCATACGGGACTGGATTTCCAGTCAACTTTGCTTCATTTCTTAACAGGTCTGTTATTGATGAAAAAGATCGCCAGCGTCTGCCCGTACTGCGGAGCAGGCTGTAAATTGAACCTTGTCGTTGAAAATAACCGTATCATCCGTGCCGAAGCGGCAGAGGGGGTCACAAACCAGGGCACCTTATGTCTGAAAGGATTTTACGGCTGGGACTTCCTTAACGATACCCGCCTGCTCACCCCACGCCTGACCCAGCCGATGATCCGCTACCGCAAGGGAGAGACATTCACTCCCGTTACCTGGGAAGAGGCTATCCGCTACACCGCCCGGAAGCTCAGCAGCATTAAAGCCCAGTTCGGCCCGCGTTCGATTATGACCACCGGGTCGTCGCGCGGTACCGGGAATGAAACCAACTACGTGATGCAAAAATTTGCCCGCGCGGTGCTGCGCACCAACAACGTCGACTGCTGCGCGCGCGTTTGTCACGGTCCTTCCGTCGCCGGACTTCAGGAGACCCTCGGCAACGGTGCAATGAGCAACTCTATCAACGATATTGAACACTCCAAATGCCTGCTGGTATTTGGCTATAACTGCG
Source organism: Enterobacter sp. 04-C-12-SI-ECC (assembly GCF_047530715.1). Classification (NCBI taxonomy): domain Bacteria; kingdom Pseudomonadati; phylum Pseudomonadota; class Gammaproteobacteria; order Enterobacterales; family Enterobacteriaceae; genus Enterobacter; species Enterobacter sp. 04-C-12-SI-ECC. Next base: position 232,859 of record NZ_JBLKDI010000003.1, on the reverse strand, counting down.
CAGACTCCCACCCTATCGTCGCCCGGCGCGTGCTAAAAGCCCGTGAAAACGGCGCGAAAATTATCGTCTGCGACCCGCGCCGCATCGAAACGGCGCGCATTGCCGATCAGCATCTGCAATTGAAGAACGGTAGCAACATGGCGCTGGTGAACGCCTTTGGCTATGTGCTTCTGGAAGAGGAGCTGTACGACAAGAACTACGTCGCGCGGTTTACCGAAGGACTTGAGGCCTATCGGCAGACGGTGAAAGAGTATGCCCCAGAGCGCGTAGAACACCTCACCGGCATCCCCGCCCGCGACGTTCGTCAGGCAATGCGCACCTTCGCGGCGGCCCCTTCCGCCACCGTAATGTGGGGAATGGGCGTGACTCAGTTTGGCCAGGCCGTCGATGTCGTCAAAGGGCTTTCCAGCCTGGCACTGCTGACCGGCAACCTCGGCCGCCCTGCCGTCGGTGTCGGTCCCGTGCGCGGGCAAAACAATGTTCAGGGCGCCTGCGATATGGGCGTTCTGCCGAATATGTTCCCCGGCTATCAGGATGTGACCGATCCGGCTGTCCGGCAGAAGTTCGCCGATGCCTGGGGGATCGACGTGAATAATATGGACGATCGCGTCGGGACGCGCATAACCGAGGTGCCTCACCTTGCGCTGGAAGGCAAGGTCAAAGCCTATTACATCATGGGGGAAGATCCGCTGCAGACGGAAGCCGATCTCGGCCTGGTCCGCAGCGGTTTCGAGGCGCTCGATTTTGTCGTGGTTCAGGACATCTTTATGACCAAAACGGCGGAAGTGGCGGACGTTCTGCTCCCTGCCACCTCATGGGGCGAACACGGCGGCGTTTTTACCTGCGCCGACCGGGGTTTCCAGCGTTTTGGCCAGGCTATTGAGGCCAAAGGCAACGTGAAGCGCGACTGGGAGATCATCAGCCTGCTCGCCACCGAGATGGGCTATCCGATGCATTACGACGATAACCAGCAGATCTGGGATGAAATGCGCGAGCTGTGCCCGCTCTTCTACGGCGTGACGTATGAAAAAATGGGCGAGATGGGCCACGTGCAGTGGCCGTGCCCGACGCTCGATCACCCCGGCACGCCGTACCTCTACAAAGATAATCAGTTCGATACCCCGAGCGGTAAAGGGCAGCTCTTTGCCGCACCGTGGCGCGCGCCGGCCGAGACGCCCGATGATGATTATCCGCTGGTACTCTGCACGGTACGCGAAGTTGGGCACTACTCCTGCCGCTCGATGACGGGTAACTGTGCCGCGCTGCAAAGCCTCGCCGATGAGCCGGGACGAGTGCAGGTGAATCCTGCCGATGCGGACAGACTAGGTATTAGCGACGGTCAACTGGTCTGGGTACGTTCGCGCCGGGGTAAAGTGATCACCCGCGCCAGCATTAGCGAGCGCATCAACGCCGGGGCGGTCTATATGACCTATCAATGGTGGATTGGGGCCTGCAATGAGCTGACGCAGGATAATCTCGACCCCGTATCAAAAACGCCGGAGACAAAATATTGTGCGGTGCAACTGGAGGCCATTGAGGATCAGCGCTGGGCGGAGGACTATGCGGCGTCGGCGTATCAGTCCATGAAGTCGCGGCTGATGAGCGCGGCGAACGTCTGAGGAACAGCGTAAATAGCATCAGGTTTACCCGGCACCAGAATGATCATCTTTTTGGCCGGGTAATTCCCTAATGAAACAGATCTAATGCATCACGAAACAAATTGGGGTTACAGCGCTTTTCAAGCAAGCGGTTCAGGAGTTCCAGCAACTCATGCTCACTGCTCAGGTTAAACTTATGCATAACCGCATACTTATGGGCATAGATCGTCTTTGGCGTAAGCATCATCTCCCTGGCTATGTTTTTGACGGATTCCCCCTTGAAAAGACCGGCCATAATATTGAGCTCACGCTGTGATAACGTTTTATGCTTACAGCTTAAACAGGCTTTTGAAAGGACAGGGATAACAGGCGCACTGTATGCACTCCAGGCCTGGCGCAATACCCTCTTCAACAGATAGAGTGACGCTGAGCGCGACACAAAAAAGGTCTGCTGAATGCAGAGCGGTAAAAACGATGACGATGGCTCTTCCGCTTCGGTAATACCAATTATGACGCATTTACGCGCGCATTTTAATTCCGGGAAACAGGTATAATGTTCGCCCTTGCTGAACGCATAAACGATTATTCCCGCCCGAGCAATATTCTCCACATCATAGCCATTGAGAAAATTGACTTTTTTTGTACATTCATTGTTAAAAAAATCTTCAACAAATGACCTGAGGCTATGGTGATATAAAAAATCATCTTCTTTAATTAAAACATTTATCATTTATCAGACCGAGACATAATCGACATTCAACTTTTTTTCAGGCCAAAGAAATCCCTGCATTAAATTGCATCCAGTATTCTGAGCCAAAGAAAACAGATCGTTATTTTCGATGCCTTCAATAAGCACCTGATCTACCATCATAGCGCAGTAGGCTATCATTGATTGTAAGGCCCGGGGAGTCAATCTGTTTTCCCATAAGCTCTTTTTATCTACTTTAACACCATCAAATATGCAAATACGCTCACCCAGCGGCGCTAAATGCTCACTTCTAACATCATCCAACCATATCTTTGCACCTGTTTTTTTTATTCTCTGATGCATTATATCAAAACTCTCTCGCTCTTCATTTGTTAGCAAAATAAAATTGCACGGATCTTGTACCTCAATAACGATACCAGAACGCAGGCTGGGCAATATTTCACTGACCAATTCTGATTGGCATAATAATCTTGCGGGGACGTTAATAAAATAGTCACCATCCTCTTCACACAGAGGAATTATACGCAACTGCCAGCGCAGCAAACGAGAGCTTGCATTTAAAGACATCTTTTCAAAAAACGTTTCGCAATCAATTCCCTGACGTAAGGTACTTAGCATCTCCCAAGCCTTTATCTTCTTTTCCTGTGAAGAATAGATAGGCTGGAACCGAACACCGCATATAGCATGCTCAAGCAAGGAATTAATCAACATGGATGTCTCAAACTTATTATTTTAAAAAAGATATTTCAGCCGTTACTGATAAGTAAAATCTACATTCATTACTGCCTGGAATGTTCCGGCAGTGGAATTTCCTTGTGGCGTATACATTCTCGCTGACAACGGGAATGTCGAACTGCGCGTGCTGCTGTCGACATCCACCTGCATTGTGCTGTTCACGCTATACGCTGTCGCATGATCCCTGCTGGCAATACGTAATGCCACATTGTTGCTGGTCCCGCTGTTTTTCCATGCCGTGGGATCTTGCGTATCTGCATTACCGGTAAATTTGGCCGTTACGCTGCTGGTGCCAGCAGGACAGTTTTGCACCAGCAGATCAAAATCAGACCAGACGGCACCGTCACCGGCATTTATGAGATTCTGCTTGGTTTCTTCCCCCAGATTGACCACTTTAGAAACGGTGCCCGTGTCTACGACACACGGGCTTGCAATGACCTGGCCAGTGACATTAATTGTTGTTTCGGCCCACGTCATCAAAGGGGCTGAGCTCAGGAGTGAAGAAAATAAAATAATCTTTATATTCATATCATTGTGCCTTCACTGATAGCTCATCGTGAGAACGATAGCCGTATTAATTGAACCTGGCGTTGTAGTACCATCAATCGAATACGCATTAACCTTGAGGGGAATCGACGCTGTACGGTCGCTTTGAACAGATTTAAACAAAGTACATCCTGGCCCTAAAGAATCACCTGTTACGCCATCATACAAAGCAATATACACATTTCCTGCCGTGCCCATATTCTCATAGAGATTAGGCGCATCATGGGATGCAGAACCATCAAAATCTGCTCTGACAGTACTGGTACCATTCGGACAGTTTGTCACTGACAGTGTAAATGGCACTGGCGTTGATGCAGCCCCCGGCGTCGAGAGTGCTGTTGCTTGTATATTCCCTAAATCAACATTAAGGCTGTTCGATCCACCATTTACGATACAGGGCGACGCTACTATATTACCGGTTACGTTAATCGTTACCGTATCTGCGGAATAGGATAACAACGGCATCATAATGTACGAAGCCAGGACTAAATACATAAATTTCATATTTTACTTCCTTATTGATACGTAATATTCAATGTCGCTGTTGCGTTGGCTGAACCGGGAGCAATATTCGGCTTCGTTTGATAATAACGAACAACAATCGGTAGCGATTCAGCGCCGCCAGTAGATTGTTTGAGTAACACGTTTCCATTAAGGTTAAGAGGTACTCCGCCATATAAAACCTGTACTCCAATACCCTGTGCAACTCCAGGCAACCCTTGGTTTGACAGTGCTAAAACACTTGTGTTTGATACATCAGGATTTTGCTGCCCGCTTAGTGAAACATTTATATTCGCACCCGGATTGCATGTTAACCCCAGGTTTTGAGTAACTTGTGCGCTACTTGACGTTGTACCTACAGTGGAGCCAAAACTCGTAGTAGGAATATTCCCCATAGGGAAACTCAACGACCCTGTATTTAGGCTGCAAGCAGTCGTGGTAATGCTACCTCCTGTAACATACCAGCTGGCTATATAAAATTGATTTACAATAGATGCGTCAGCAAGTTTGCCAGTCAGAAAATTACCTGAACCTTGAGCACCGCTTGTTCTGACAATCTCCGCTTTATAACGATATGTGCCATTTTGCGTTCCCACAAGGCTTGCACCAGTAGGGAAATAATGAATTAGATTTAAGTTCGTATCGTTTTGTGAAAGTCGCAAACCATAGCCACTGATACCTATATCATAAAGGTTGTTACCCAATGCATTGAAATACATTGCTTCCTGATAAGTATTATTAGTATCAGTGCACGTAAAGTTCATACTATAGTAACCCGTCTTTGTTGCAACGGATGTGCCGGGAAGTACATCTCTTTGTGCAATTATACTCCCAAAATTAATATTGAGGGTTTGAGTAGATGCGTTATTCGTGCATGCTGCAAAGCTCATCCCAGACCCGGCAGTGAGAATAAATAATAAAAGAAATCTAAAAACATTCATTTCCTTTCCTATCGACAGATTGTACTGACAACAGCAATGTTATTTTTTGTATCGGAAGGTTTTAAAGCATATGACGCCCTACACTGCTTATCTGTTCCTTCCCCCCACTGTGCGATAAGGTCAACATTCTCACCTAATCCTGTTAGGTAAACCTGACCATTGTCACCTACGATAAAGCCGCTATTTTTAATTCCATTGACGCTGACAATCGCCCCGAATGGAACAGGCTGACCATTACCACGTAATAACGTAAACAGCGCACGCTGGCCAACATTGGCAGTATATTCAGCGCGTACCACAGCTCCGCGGGTCGGCACGACTGTTCGCGTAGTGAGATCCAGTTCGACGTTATCGGACATGCTTTCCGGGTCGAGCACGATATCGTTTTTACGATATACGCTGACGTTATTTACCGTTGTATATCCCCGATAGTCCGTTTTCGCGCCCGTTTGGTTTCGTACCGTCAGGCCTTTCGCCCCAGGCACTTTAACCAGGACGTTCGTTTCACCCAGCGGTTGCGATAACGTCACGCCGTCAGCATGCGCAATAACCCCGCCCTGGATTCCGTAGTTCAGACGCTCATTATTCTGGTCGTAGCTGTACCCTGCCGTCACCTCACCATAGGTACCCTTGTAATCACCGTTCACGTTGCCGCTGTATCCGACATTATCGCTGCCATAGCCCTGCTGAACGTTCCAGTTCAGGGCATTGTTTTCCAGCGCGGTCCCGTTGATGCCAACCGTATGGGTCGTTCCGCTATTTTTACTGTTATTAACGCTGTAGTTTGCCCACGTCTGCGGCAGGAATTTCTCCAGCGGCACGCTAATGTTAAACGCCACCATCTGGTCTTTGTCATAGCTCGTAGGGTTACCATAGGTACCAGGCGTCCCGTTACGCGTTGAGGTATAGGTTAAACCGTAGCTGATGCCGTTCCAGAAATTGTTATACCCCAGACTCCAGGACTCCATGGCTCGCCCGGAGCTCCAGTAGTCTTCGCGGACAGCGCTGACCATGATCGAGCCTAATGAACCGCCCAGAGACTGGTTCATGGTTAGCTCCATACGGTTACGACGCCGATTCTGCATCACACCCGTATCGCCATAGGAATCAAGCACTTCCTGCATACCATAAAAGCCTTTGGTCGAATAGCGGTAGCCTGCGATGGCAAAGTTAGTGCCGGTTTCGACAAAGTTTTTACTGTAGCGGGCGCGCCAGGACTGGCCGCTATCGCTCGGCAGATTTTGCGGGCTAGACCATGCCTGAATGACGTCGACAGAAACTGCGCCGAGATCTCCCATGTTCTTGCCCATACCGGCAGCGATCGACTGGTAGTGACTCGACGTTTGACCACCGCCGTACGCCGTTAAGCCATACGGTAAGCCATAGATGCCCGTAATTTGCGCAAACGGTGTCTTGTCTACGCTACCGTTATAGGAACGATATTGCCCACCCGTGACGGCGTACTTAAATCGCCCTTCTCGCTGCAGTACGGGCAGTGAGGCATAAGGAACGGTGAATTGTTGAATGCTACCGTCAGCCTCTTTAATTGTTACCTGCAGATCGCCTGCCCCCCCGGTCGGATACATATCCGTGATCTCGAAGGCGCCAGGCGCAACGTAGGTCTGGTAAATCTCATACCCATTCTGACGGACAATGACCTGCGCATTGGTACGCGCGATACCGCGCACGACGGGTGCGTACCCTTTGAGGGAGTCGGGTTGCATATCATCATCGGAGGCCAGCTGCGCACCGCGGAACGGCATACTGTCGAAAACATCAGCAGGCGCAGTGCTGTCCCCGAGGGTCATCTGCGCTTTTAACGGAACGATCGCGCGCTGGGCGTAGGTGTAAACGCTGTCCCATTTGTCCTTGCCATCTTCATCCCGTGACCAGGTCGTGTAGTTGCGCAGACGCCATGGCCCGATATTGATTCCCGGACGCAAATTAGCGTACTGCGTGTTGCTGGTATCACTATTCCCGTTGCGCGAGCGGTTGTTGGCACCACTCAGGCTGTAGTTGAGCAGCGCAGCCGTGATTCCGTCATCCCACTGTTCTGGTGGAACGTATCCACGGGCCTGACGAGAAATGGCCGCCTGCGGGATGCTAATGAGCAGACGCTGTGCGCCAAACTGGAATTCAGTGGAGCCGGAAGGAATCGCGTGCAGATTCGCACAACGTTCGTTGTCCACCGCCAGCGCCGGGAAAAGCTCGGTTTTTACGCCCCACTCTTTCAGCTGCTCCACGGTCAGACAAGGTTCTAATTTCCCCTCATCATTGGGAGCACCAGAGGTTTTGAATTCGATATCGCGCGTATCAACAAGTTCGTTATCCAGCATCACATCGACGTGATAAGTTCCCGGCGCCTGCGAGCCCGCTTCAAACGCAGCGAGATCGGCTTTACCTCCATTTTGCGGATTATCGAGCTCAACCAGGTCCGGGTTGAAGTAATCACGCGCCATGGCATTCTGCATTGAGCCAGCAAGGGCAAATGCAATCAGTAAAGCCAATCGCGCAGGTTTAAAATTATTATATTCCCTTACTATCATCATTCACGTCACCTTGGAAACGACATTCCAAAACCAATTATTTTCACAAGCTTGCGCTTTGCACGTCACTCACCGCTCCATAATCATTAATGACTTTATAATTAACAGAGGTTGAGTTAGCGCCAGCAGGCAGCGTGAAATTCATTGATTCCCCAGGAAGTACATACGAAACATTTTCAATTTTTTTACCGCCCAGACTGATTTCATTAAAGTTAATGACATAGCTGGTTGGGTTGGTAACCTGAAGTTGATTTCCATTCCGACGCCAGGTTAACTGATGACTCAACTCCTGCGGCTGCTGAGACTTTAAGCCTGCGGGACGGTATATCAGCTTAATGCGCGTTTTAATCGCTATTTGCAGCGTATTATCTTTTTTGGGCGCTGAGGGTATCGCTTTAATATTCAGCCAGTAGAGACTTTCCTTATCCTGCGGCAAGTTGCCGGTCACCACGACACGCTCAATATTTTGCTGGCCACCATCGAGTCGATACAACGGAGGCGTGATAATAAAAGGAGCTTTCTCAGCGCCACCATTTAATGTCTCAACCCATGACTGAATAAGATACGGCGTCTTATCCGGATTGTTAACATCAATGGAAGCTTCTTTTTTATTGCCATCATAGACGACACGCGTTCCGCCAATAATAACACCAGCATTGGCGGCGGACACGCTTGCTGAAATCACTGCGCAGGCAATTAAAGTTTTGCTAAGAAAATTCATTTTACACCTCGATAAAAAAGGGCCGTATACCGGCCCTCATATATTTTTCCGGTCAGGAAGATTACTGGTAGCTAACGGAGAAGTTCGCTACACCGTTTGCTGGACCTACGCCAACAGTTGCAGACGTTGCTTCGTACTGAGCAAAGAAGTCCAGCGTGTTTGGTACAGTTTCAGCCAGGCTGTAAACGTGGGAGTTAACGCCCGCCAGCGGCAGGTCCTGGCTGTCAGCCGTCATCAGGTTAATAGCAACGCCCGTTGCGCCACCGGTTACAGCCAGCAGGTTGGAGTTTGCTGGGTCCGCAGAGCCGTCAAACTTGATGGTTGCGCCTGTTACGGTTGCCGGGCAGTCGGTCAGCACGATTGAGAATTTAGTCGCAGCAGTTTTATCGCCAGCAGCGGTAAATTCAGATTTGCTGTAACGGCCCAGATCAACGGTCTGGTTTACAGAACCCGCGTCAACGGTGCACGCTGCATCGATGATTTCACCGGTGAAATTAACGGTACCAGCAGAAGCGAATGCATTAGACATGGTCAGAGCAGCAGTCGCAGCGAAAGCAGCAGCAATAATATTCTTTTTCATGATTTGATTTCCTTAATAACTTTATAAATTACCGAAATTTAGGCAGCAACATCCAGATGGATTTAGGCCATTTATTTTTTGCGCCAGATATCTCATTTCCAACGTGCAGTAAGCAGAACGCAAAGATATTTATTCGATAACTTTGTTTTCACCCTCTCACTTGCTGAAGCGAAATTTACAGAAGTTTAATTTTTTTCGACAATTGGTTTTTAGCCCAACAGTAGACTTTAATCTTAACTATTCTTTAACACGTAAAATTTGTTTAATTGGGCTATTTCAAATTATTAAATATTTGTTAATGGTCGAGTCCATTATGAAATCAACCTATTATTTATTTATACTCCCCTCGGATAGATAATCTCTGACGCATCTTTTGACAAACATAAAGAGCGTCTGGAGGGATTAATATGAATACTAAAATGTCAACGGGAGAAATCACTGAGGTTACTCCTGCGCATGCATTTAAGCCCGTTGATGATATCAATAAAATTATTGAACAAATCGCTCCCTTTGCCACGCGTTTTAATGCGAATAAAGGCGAAGTCCTGCGCTATCATTCCGGTAAAAAAAGAACCTGTTACATACTTCATCAAGGTGGTGTCACGCTGAACCGTCGAGGGGATGGTATGGTGCTTAACTCTGAACAAGCGACTTTCATTATGGGTATCAGTAATCAGTTCTCACAGACCGAAAACCTGTACGTCAGAGTGAATGAAAATGCTGTGATGAGCCGCCTTTCTCTGGAACGTTTCAATCTGCTGATTGAGAGTTTTGGACTGTGGGAGAGTTTGTGCAAGTTAGTGATTTACACCGCTTCTCGCGTTTACGAGCACTGCACATTGATCTCACAAATGTCCTCATATGAGATAATCCGGTTCCAGTTGCTTGAACTGATGAACGAATCGGAGCGTATCCGCAGCAATATTACCGCAGCGAATTACATCCAAAGCAGAACGTATCTTTCTCGTAGCGGCATAATGCGGATCCTTGCAGAACTTCGGGATGCGGGATGCGTTGAACTTAAACGCGGTATCCTGATTTCTATCAATCACTTACCTTTGAAATACTGAACAAAACGCGCGCTTAGGGAGACTCGGCAGGATCCACGCTATACTGAACCCCATGACTACTGGAAGGTTTGACGGACAGGCGCGCGTATGCTCGATGAGTTCTCCACAAAATGGGTATGTGATCCTTCATCAGCGACAAATTTGCTGATCGATTATCTTCAACACGGTTCAGATTTAAAAAAAGTGCTGCCACGCCGTCGATTAAATTTTGTGGTTGGCAATGAGCGTCTCTGTTATGTATTGCTCAAAGGACGTGTCATGATACACCGTAGCAACCACGATTTAGCGATGGCTACGGTTCAAGGGCCCGCGGTGATCGGCCTCAGCAATTTGTATCAGACCCAGATGCGCGGCTATATCAAGACATTCAATAACTGTGACATCGTCATCCTTAAAATGGATTTTGTTAATGAGACGGTTAAGCGTCATAACCTTTGGGAGCCCCTGGCATATCATCTGATGAGCCTGGCAGGTAAGCTCTTTCACAGTTATGAAGATTTAACGGGCCCTTCCGCTTATGATATTGTCATCGCCCAACTTTATGCGCTCTCAAACGAAGAACCCTCGTTCAGGCTCAGTGTTACTGCTGAAAGTTATATCAGAGATAAAACCCACCTGTCCCGGAGTGGCGTGATGCGTATACTCTCGGCATTAAAAGAAGGGGGCTATATCGACATGCAAAGAGGTGTGTTACTTAATATTATTAAGTTGCCTGAAAAATTTTGATAGAGCATTGCCAGGTTATACATAATCGTTTTCCAGGAAATCGCGAAGCTGGTTGGGTTGGCTCTTTTTCTCCATCAACCTTCTCAGCAATACGATCAGCTCGTAATCGCTGCGCAGATTAAATTTTTGCATCATCATATATTTATGGGTAAAGACCGTTTTCTCGCTCATCTCCAGCGCGTGCGCGATCTGCACAACCGACAGCCCTCTGTAAAAATTCACCATAATGCGAATTTGTTGCCGGGATAAACCTTTATGCTGGCAGTCGAAACAGCTCCTTTTAGTCCACTTGTAACCCGGAAGTTGTGTCCTGAACCACGCGAGAAACAGTTCACCACTGATACGATCAAGCGATGCACGGCGAGAGAGAAAAATAATGTCCTGAAAGCAGGAGGGCGACGCTGAAAATCGCAGCTCATCGTCGACGAAGCCTATCACAATCCCTTTTTTCCGGGCCAGTAACTCGGGAAAACAGGTCAGTGTTTCACCCTGACACAATGACAGAACAATAATATCGGCCTGACTGACGTTTTCATGGGTCAGGTCAAGATTAAAGGTGATGACGCGATTAAAGTTTTGCTTAAAAAAATTCTCTAAAAAGTTCTGTAGCCCAGCCTGAAAAAACAGATCCGTTTCCTGAATCAGAATATTTAACATAGTTCATACCAACGTCTTTAAGAGATACGTATCACTGTCATTTAGTTGTACTGCATGGTCATCACGACAACTGCACTGATGCTTCCGGGCGTAACACCGCCTGAAGCGGATTTGACCCAGGCCTGCATGGGCATCGTGGCAGTGCTGTCTGCCGCAATAGCCTTTGTGATACTGGAGCCCGTCCCTTTAAGCGAGCCGGTAGCGGCGTCACTCATGGCGACGGCAACGCCAGTGGCCGTTCCGCTGTTCATGTAATACTCCGCACCTGCTGTGGGATCCGGGTTACCTGCGAACGTCACCGTGACGCTGCGGGTTCCCAGCGGACAGCTTGTAAAGAGCAGATTGAACGCAACCGGATCGGACGTGGATCCTGGCGTCGCCATATTGGAAGCCTGAATATTGCCGAGGTTAATATCCAGATTCGTATTCCCGCCATTAAATATGCAGGGCGATGCCACGATATTCCCCGTTACGCCGATATTGACCGCATCGGCGGAAAACACCTTCCAGCTCAACAGGGCAAGCAGGAGCGTTTTTTTGTGCGCTATTTTCATCTTCTCACCTGCTACTGGTAGGTTATATTAAGCGTGGCCGAGGCGTTGGCCGTTCCCGACTGAACGGTCCCCAGCGTTTGATAATAACGGGCCGTTAACGGGAGCGTTTCGACTCCACCCGCGGACTGTTTTAATAGCAGGCGACTGTTTATGGCCAGCGGCGTACCGTTATAGATGAGTTGAACGCCCACCCCTTTTGCCGTTCCGGGATTACCCTGCCCCGTCAGGGCCATCACGCTGGTATTGCCGCTATCCGGATTTTGAATGCCGCTCAACGTGACGTTTATATTGGTCCCGGCGCTGCAGTTTAATCCGAGGTTCTGCGTATTTTGCGCGCCTGCCGGCGACGTTCCCACACCGCCAGTAAAGGAAGAGGCGGGTATATTTCCAATGGCGAAGGTTAATTGTGGCGTATTAATCGTACACGCCAGGGCATTGATCGTGCCGCTGGTCAACTGCGTTGTCAGGCCATCGCGATAAATAGCGTCGCTGCCCTGAAGGGTTACCACGCCGATGACGCCGGGCGTGAGCGCCCCGGATGAAACCGGCCCGGTCACCACCAGTTCAATTTTTCCGCCATACCAGTCGACGTAGGAGGTTTGCGCGTTGTATGAGAAGGTATTGCTCGGGTTATCAAAATAGTTGTTCGATGAAAATCGAATCCCAATCCCGCTGACGTTGGTATTGTAAACATGATTCCCATAGGTGCTGAGCGTGGCGCCGTTATACCGCATGCTAAAACCCAGCATTAATGGATTGCTGCAGCCGGTCAGATAGGACCCCGTATTTGACGCCGCACCGGAGAATATCACCGTTCCCACAGGCGCATCGCGCTGCACGTTGAGGGTGCCCACCGACAGAGAAGACGTTTGCGGCACGATCGTCGTGCACGTCCCGGCCCAGGCACCATTCCAGCCCGCCAATAAACAGAGCAACAGCAAAAATTTCATCGTTTTCATCTTAATGTTCCCGACGGCAAAGGGCGTTAACGAGGGTGACGCCACCATAGGTGGCCTGTTTCGGCAGGATGAAATCCGCGCGACACTGCTGGCCGGACTGATTTCCCCACGCCACGATCAGCGTCCCCTGCTCGCTCATGCCGGTTAAATAGACTTGTCCGCGATCGCCGACGATAAAACTACTGTGACCGTCTCCGGCGAGCGTCACCATCGCCCCAAAAGGAACGAATCGACCGTCGTCCATCAGGGTCATCAGCACCTTGCGCCCCACTTTAGAGAGATAATCTGCCCTGACCACCGCGCCTCGCGTTGGCGTGACCGTGCGCGTATTGATTTCCAGTTCCACGTCGTCAGGCATATTTTCCGGATCGAGCGTGAGGTCGTTTTTGCGGTACACGGAGAGGTTGCTCACCACCGTATAGCCCCGGTAGTCCGTTCGCATACCGGACTGGTTTCGAATATCCACCCCGTGGGCACCGGGTGCCTTAATCAGGGCATTGGTTTCCCCCAGTGGATGGGAAAAGGTGATGCCGTCCGCGTGGGCCAGGATGCCCCCCTGCAGGCCGTAGTTCAGACGCTCGCTGTTCCTGTCGTAGCCATAGCCCGCCGTCACTTCGCCGTAGGTCCCTTTGTAATCCCCGTTCATGTTGCCGGTATATCCCACGCCGTCCGTGCCGTAGCCCTGCTGCACGTTCCAGTTAAGGGCGTTGTTTTCCAGGGCCACGCCGTTCATACCCAGGCTGTGCGTGGTGCCGTTATTCTTGCTGGCGTTCATGCCATAGTTCGCCCACGTCTGCGGGAGGAATTTCTCCAGCGGCACGCTGACGTTAAATGCCAGAAGCTGGTCGTGGTCGTACGTTTTACTGCTCCCGGTGCCATACGAGGCTGCGCTGGCGTTTTTGCTGTATGTCCAGGTCACGCCATAGCTGATGTTATGCCAGTAGTTGTTATACCCGACGCTCCAGGACGCCATTGATTTGCCCGAATTCCAGTAGTCTTCCCGCGCGGCGCTGAGGGTCAGGGACCCCAAATCCCCGCCCAGCGTCTGGCTCATGGTCAATTCGGCGCGGTTACGCCGCCTGTCCTGAAGCGCGGTACTGTCTCCCCAGGAGTCCAGCACTTCCTGCATTCCGTAGTAGCCGCTGGTTGAATAGCGATACCCCGCAATCGAAAAGTTCGTTCCGGTATCAATAAAGTTCTTGCTGTACCGCGCGCGCCAGGACTGGCCGCTGGTTTTGGCCGTGTTATCCGGCGTAGACCAGGCCTGGGTTACGTCGGTGGAGATCGCACCAAAATCCCCCATGTTTTTACCCACCCCAACGGCGAGCGACCGGTACTTGCCCGATCCCTGCACGCCGCCGTATAGCGTCAGACCCTGCGGGAGACCATAAATACCGGTCAGTTGCCCGAAAGGCGTCTTTTCCACGCTGCTGTTATAGGCGCGATACTGGCCGCCCGTGATGGCATACTTCAGACGCCCTTCGCGTTGCAGCACCGGCAGAGAGGCGTAAGGCAGGGTGAAATGCTGTTCGCTTCCATCCGCTTCTTTGATTGTCACATCCAGATCCCCGGCACCGCCCGTCGGGTACATGTCTGTTATCTCGAACGCCCCCGGGGCGACGTAGCTCTGGTAGATCTGATAGCCATTCTGGCGCACCACCACCTGCGCATTCGTGCGCGCAATACCGCGAACCACGGGCGCGTAGCCTTTCAGGGAATCCGGCAGCATGTCATCGTCGGACGCCAGCTGGCCGCCGCGAAAAGGGATACTGTCAAACACGTCAGCCGGGGAGGAGCTGTCGCCGAGCGTCAGCTGCGCTTTCAGGGGAATAACGGCCCGCTGCGCATAGGTGTAAACGGTGTCCCATTTATCCTGACCCGACGCATCCCGGGACCAGGTGGTGTAGTTGCGCAGGCGCCAGGGCCCAATGTTGATCCCCGGACGCAGGTTGGCATACTGGCTGTCCGTTCTGTTAGCCCCTCCGGTCTTCGCCCAGGAGTTGGCCCCGCTCAGGCTGTAATTGAGCATGGCGGCATTGATGCCCTCGTCCCACATTTCTGGTGGCACATAGCCACGCGCCGGTATATCAATAGCCGCCTGCGGAATACTGATAACCAGACGCTGCGCGTTGAACTGGAAATCCGTCGAGGCCAGTGGAATGGCCTTAAGATCGGCACAGTCGCTTTTCGCTGAGGCCAGCTGTGGAAAGAGCGCTGTCTTAACGCCCCACTGTTTTAATTGTTCAATGCTCAGGCATGGCTGTAATACATCATTTCCATCAGGCGTTTTTGCTGCGGCAAAGGTAATATCCCGGGTCTCCATGAGCCGATCGTCAAGAATAATATCAACATGGTACGTCCCCGGTGCCTGAGAGCCTGATTCAAATGCGGATAAATCGGCTTTCCCCATTCCTGGGTTATCCAGCTCAACCAGTTCGGTATTAAACGTTTCGCTGGCATAAAGCGTGGGAGAAGACCCCGTCATTGCCAGGGCGATGAGTGTCGCCAGGCGTCGAGGACGTACTTTATATTGCTGTATTTTCATTGCTGATAACCTGAGTAATGCGGGTATTACCGTTTGTAAAATCACAAACTGGCTTGATGCAACGCGCCGGGGCTTCCATAATCGTTGATGACTTTAAACGTCAGCGTATTTCCGCTGGTTCCATGAGATAACGGGAACCGGGCCGACGCGCCAGGTAATACATACGAAACATCATCCAGCTTTTTTCCGCCCACAGATATTTCATTAAAATTGATGACATAGGGAGTCGGATTCGTAACCTGAATTTCATTCCCGTTGCGTTGCCACGTTAATTTCCCGGCCTGATCTTCAGGCGTTGACCCGCGAAGATTAGCCGGGCGATAAATCAACTTGATGCGCGTTTTCACCGCAATTTGCAGTGCGTTAGCCTGTTTCGTTGCAGAAGGAATGGCTTTTATATTGAGCCAGAATAAACTTTCCTGTTCCTGAGGGAGTGAACCTGTCATAACAATGCGTTCGATATTTTTCTGGCCGCCATCCAGTCGATAAAGCGGAGGCGTAATGATAAAAGGCGCTTTATCTGTTTTTCCCTCCGGCGCATCAATCCACGACTGAATTAAAAAGGGCGCGCTATCGGCATTGTCCACGCTAATGGTTGCTTCTTTTTTTGCACCGTCGAAAATAACGCGGGTGCCGCCAATAATGACCCCGGCATTGGCGATTGAAAATGTCAGCGGTAACGCTGCTGCGGCCAGACCGATTGTTGTGATAAAACGCATTGAATACCTCATAAAACAAAGGGGCCGGGTGGCCCCATACTGATTACTGCAAAAGACTTAGTTATAAATCACAGAGAAGTTAGCAACCGAGTTAGCCGGGCCCGCGGTCACTGATGCCGCAGTCGAAATATACTGGGCATAGAAGTTGAGCGTATTATCAGCGGTGCTGCTCAGCGCATAGGTATAGCTGTTGCTACCATGCAGCGGCAGATCGGCCTTATCCGCCGTCATCAGGTTGATAGCCACGCCCGTTGCTGCTCCCACAACGGAGGACTCAATCGCCAGCAGGCTTGCGTTGGTTAAATCTGGCGTGCCGTCAAAACGCACCTTCGCGGAGGTCACGGTCACCGGGCAGTTTTTCAGTACGATATTGAACTGCGTCGCTGCGGTTCGGGAACCCGTTGTCGGGAATTCCGTTTTGTAATAATCGCCGAGGACCACAACCTGATTCTGGGATGCCACATCCACATCGCAGGCATTATCCAAAATATTACCGTTAAAATTAACCGTACCTGCCGCCGCGAAAGCCTGAGTCATTGTCAATGCAGAGCCTGCCGCAAACATGGCAACAATAATTTTCTTTTTCATAAAGCCATTTCCTGTATTACTTTATTTATTACTGATATTCAGGCAAAACAGACGTTCCTCATTCTGCCATTCTTTTTTAGAGGCCATCAGAAGCAAAATATCACTCTCATCGTGTCGAGCGTTTCAGATGGGTGTTTCTGTCGACGAGTCAAAATTTATACAACTCTTTTGTGCGAGACAATCTATTTTCAGGTCTAGCTGTAGACTGGAGTTTAACAAAAAACAAACATTTAGATCGTTCACTTTATCGCCGGTCTACTTTTAGACTTTCGCCCTTTAACGATAAAATTCATAACGTTAAGATACTCAACCCTTCCGGTCTATTATTAGACTTCCGAGTATTATTCCCTGCTTCGCTGCTTTTTAAGATAATTCTCCACGCTGATTGAAAAACGATCGCATCTGTTGAAGTGAGGTATATTATGAACACGCGAATTGCAGCCATATTAGACAATGAGAAATCGTCAGTGCTGGGATTAAAACCCTTAAGGCACATAGAGCGTATAATTGATAATATCCTTCCTGGTGCAGAGAAAATCATTCTTTCGAAAAGTGAAGTCGTACAATATTACCGAAATGACGAACGCCAATGTTTTATGCTGTTACACGGCAGCGTGGCGCTGCACCGCCGCGGCGACGGCATTGTGTTAAATTCAGAATCAGCGCCTTTTATACTGGGTGTCAGCAGTCAGTTTTCATCGGAACATCTTTACGTCAGGGCGCTGGAGACGTCCGAATTAGCATGCGTACCGCTGGAAACGTTTAACAACGTGGTTGCACAGCACGATCTCTGGGAACACTTTTCTAAATTGCTGATCTACACGGCCTCGCGGGTGTACGAGCACTGCGCGCAAATATCACAGATGTCCGCCTACGATATCATCCGCTTTCAGCTGGTTGAATTAATGCAGGAGCCTGAGGCAATTCGACAAAACATCACCGCAGCGGCTTACATTAAAAGCCGTACCTACCTTTCCCGCAGTGGAATTATGCGGATTCTGGCAGAACTGCGTACGGGGAAATACATCACCATGGACCGTGGCGTGCTGATAGAAGTTAACCATTTACCCCGGAAGTACTGAAAGCACAATAATATCTGGAGATAGCGCGAGAGAAGAGCGAAACTATAAGCATAAGATTATCTTCCAGGTTTACGGCTATGTCCTCTACAGATAAATCGTCTCGCGGCTCCCCTTACGCCCAGGAACTGATCGCGCATCTGAAGCCTTATTGCACCGTGCGTCGAACGGGCCGCGGTGAACGACTTAACCTTGAGGTTAACGGTCAGGGGCTCTGTTATTTAATCCTGGAGGGGACGATTGCCATCTACCGCAGCAGCGATAGTATGATGCTTTCTACCGCCCGCAGCCCTGCCCTGTTTGGTCTTGCTAACCTGACGGACATCTATTTCAATGATTACCTCGTCACGGTGAGCCCTTGCCTGATTGGCAGTATCCCTACTGAACAGGTGGCTGACATTATCAAAGAAAAAGGGCTATGGGGCCTGCTCTCCAGACAACTGATGTTTGTCTATAGCCGGCTTTATAACAACGTGATGCCGCAGGGCGCACCGACGGCGTATGAGATGATTCGCCAGCAGCTCATAAAGCTGATGGAGGAAGATGAAAGTTATCGCAGCAGCGTAACGGCGGAAAGGTATATTCGGGAGAAAACCCAGCTCTCCCGCAGCGGCGTAATGCGCATTCTGGCGGATTTAAAAACCGGCGGATTTATCGAAATGGAAGAAGGCAGGCTTATTAAAATCAACAAGCTCCCCGCTAAATACTGAATGTCAGACACAAAAAAGGCCGCACTCGCGGCCTGTTCAACAACACTCACTCAATGGACGTGAACGCCCAACCGCCAGGCAAAGTAGATCTCTTCTTTCAGTTCATTCGAAGAGAGCGCCAGCAGATCCGTGAACTCCAGCTCAAGCTGTTTCAGCTTTTTCAGGTACTGCGCCGGAGACAGGTTGCTCTTATCGCGACGTAAATATTCAATTGCCAGCTGTGTTGGGGTTATTTCAGTATCCATGATGTCCTCGCTTATGTACAAATCCTGACCAGTATATCACAACATGCTGGCTAGTTTTTGACCAAAGGCAATTCATCTGAAAACTTTACACGACCGCCGTCGTCAGACGCGACGAGCAGCACAGGCGGTCCTGCTCGTCGAGAATATCAATCTGCCACACCTGGTGGCGGCTGCCAGCGTGCAGCGCGCGGCAGATACCGCGCACGCGCCCACTGCGCACCGAGCGAATGTGGTTGGCATTCACCTCAAGCCCGACCACCTTCTGTTCGCCTTCGGTGCAGAGATATCCCGCGACGGAGCCCAGGGTTTCCGCCAGCACGACGGAAGCCCCGCCGTGCAACAGGCCAAACGGCTGATGGGTGCGACTATCGACAGGCATCGTCGCCTCCAGATCGTCTTCCCCAATGCGGGTGAACTGGATATCCAGCAGCCCCACCATATTCCCCTCGCCCATGGCGTTTAGCGCCTGCAGCGTGACGGCACGTTTCCAGATCATCCAATTATCTCCAGTAAAGCCTGTAATGGGTGGCGTACGCCGTTACCCTCAACCCGTTTCACCTGGCTGCGGCAGGAGTAGCCCGTCGCCAGGCAGCGGTTTCTTGGCAATCGCTGCATCGCCTGATGCCACGACAGCTCATAGATGCCGAGCGAGTTGGCGTGGTTTTTCACCTCGTGGCCGTAGGTGCCCGCCATGCCGCAGCAGCCCACGCTAACGCTCTCCAGCTTCGCGCCGAAACGCGCAAAAATAGACGCCCATTGCGCCGGGGCGCCGGGCAGCGCCGTCACTTCCGTACAGTGTCCGAACAGATACCACGGTTCACCGCCAGCCTCCTGAATGGCCTTCTCTTCCAGGGCTGCCGGCAGCCACTCGTGCACTAGCATGACGTGGAAATCGCCGCGCTTATCACCCAGCGTCTGCTTGTATTCATCGCGATAGCAAAGCACCAGCGCCGGATCGACGCCGACCATCGGCATCCCAAGTTCGGCGATCCGGTTGAGAAAATCAGCGGTTTTTTGCGCCGTTTTCGCAAAGCGGTTCAGGAAGCCTTTAATATGCTGCGCCTTGCCGTTTGGCGAGAACGGCAGCGCTACAGGCTGATAGCCCAGTTTTTCAACCAGGCGGATGAAGTCAGCGACCACCTGCGCGTCGTAGTAGCTGGTGAACGGATCCTGGACCACCAGCACCACCTTCGCTTTTTGCTCAGGAGTAAGCGCTTCAAGCTGTTCCAGGGTCATGTTCGCCGAGCGGTGGCCGACGAGCTGGCGCTGCAGCGACGGCACCGACAGCAGCGGCAGATCGACCATGCCGATATGCTTTTCGGAAAGCTTGCGCACCAGCGGCTGATTGATAAAGAAGTTAAAGGTCTTCGGCGCGCGCGCCATCAGTGGCGCGTAGCTTTCCACCGTCGCCACCAGATGATCGCGCACCGGGCGCAGATAGCGGGTGTGGTAGAGCTGCAGGAAACGCGAGCGGAATTCCGGCACGTCGATTTTAATCGGGCACTGGGTAGAGCAGGCTTTACAGGCCAGACAGCCGGACATCGCCTCTTTCACCTCATGGGAGAAATCATACTCACCCTTATTGGCATGCCAGCTGTTGCGGGTGCGCTCAATCAGCGAGCGCAGGCTGGCCCGTTTTTCCGACAGCTCCTGCTCCAGCTTCAGGGGATCGACGCCGCGGTCCGCCAGCAGACGCAGCCACTCGCGCACCAGCGTCGCACGCCCTTTCGGCGAGTGAATGCGGTTGCTGGTGATTTTCATTGACGGGCACATCGGGCTTTTCACGTCAAAGTTAAAGCACAGGCCGTTGCCGTTACACTCCATCGCGCCGCGCCAGGACGAGCGCACCGCAATCGGGATCTGTCTGTCATACGTACCGCGCTTAACGGCATCCACCCGGAGCATCGGCGCGTCCACCCCTTCAGGCGGGCAGATTTTCCCCGGATTGAGGCGGTTATCCGGGTCGAACGCCGCTTTGACCATGCGCAGCTCCGCATAAAGCTGCTCCCCGAAGAACGCCGGGCTGTATTCCGCGCGGAATCCTTTCCCGTGCTCCCCCCACAGCAGACCGCCGTATTTGGCGGTCAAGGCCACGACGTCGTCGGAGATCTGCTTCATCAGGATCTCCTGCTGCGGGTCGCACATGTCCAGCGCCGGACGCACGTGCAGCACCCCGGCATCGACGTGGCCAAACATGCCGTAGCTCAGGCCGTGGCTGTCCAGCAGGGCGCGAAACTCGACGATATAATCCGCCAGATGCTCGGGCGGCACGCAGGTGTCTTCGGCAAACGGAATCGGCTTCGCCGCCCCTTTCGCATTGCCAAGCAGGCCCACGGCTTTTTTACGCATGGCGTAAATACGCTCGATACCGGCCAGATCGTGACAAAGCTGCCAGCCAATCACGCCGCCTTCGCCATGAGCAATCAGCTCATCCAGGCGCTGGCAGAGCGTCGTCACCTGGCTTTCAATCAGCTCCGCGTCATCACCGGCAAATTCCACAATGTTGAGGCCAAGCATCTCTTTGTCCGGCACGTCGGTAATCAGCTCGCGCACGGAGTGCCAGACGATATCTTCCCGCGCCAGATTCAGCACCTTAGAGTCGACGGTTTCCACCGACAGCGCCTGCGCTTCCACCATAAACGGCGCATTGCGCAGCGCGGAGTCGAAGGAGTCATATTTGACGTTCACCAGGCGACGCACCTTCGGCAGGCGGGTGATATCCAGCCGCGCCTCGGTAATAAACGCCAGCGTTCCTTCGGAGCCGGTCAGCACGCGGGTTAAATCAAACTGCGTCAGGTCGTCGTTAAACACGTGGCGCAGGTCGTAGCCCGTTAAGAAGCGGTTCAGTTTGGGGAATTTGTCGAGAATAAGCTGGCGGTTGTCGCGGCAGCGCTCCAGCACGGTGCGGTAGATGCGCCCGCTGGCGGTGTTATCTTTACCCAGCGTTTCCGCCAGTTCGACCGGCATCGGCTGGGTATCAAGGATATCGCCGCCTAACAATACTGCCCGCACGCCCAGCACGTGATCGGAGGTTTTACCGTAGACCAGCGACCCCTGCCCGGAGGCATCGGTGTTGATCATCCCCCCGATGGTTGCTCGGTTGCTGGTGGAGAGTTCAGGGGCAAAAAAGTAGCCGTAAGGCTTGAGGTACTGATTAAGCTGATCTTTGATAACGCCCGCCTCAACCCGCACCCATCCCTCTTCGGGGTTGATCTCAATGATGCGGTTCATATAGCGCGACATATCAATAATGATGCCCTGGTTCAGCGCCTGACCGTTGGTTCCGGTGCCACCGCCGCGCGGCGTGAAGACCAGAGAGGCAAACCGCTCCTGCGTTGCCAGCCGGGCGATAAGCGCCACGTCGGCCGTGGAACGAGGGAAAACGACCGCATCGGGAAGAAGCTGGTAGATACTGTTATCGGTTGCCATCGTCAGCCTTTCGGCATAGTTCGTGGCGGTATCACCTGTAAAACCCTGTTGCTCCAGTGCCTGCAAAAAATTAAGCACCAGCTGAACGACGCCAGGTGCCTGAGAAATCTGTGGGATCATTACTGTCGACCCTAATTAGAGTTGTGGGAATCGTTTGCGTGTATCTTAAAAGTTTTATCACATTTTTTTCTTATAATCTCTGCTGAATTACAGGCAGAATTCGCCTGTCAAAAACCGCTGCGATCGCTAATGATAAGAGAGACGCGGTTTTCCATTCCCGCCAGTGGTACTGGCGTTCTTTTAAGGAAAGTTTCATTTATGGTCAATCTTCGCCAGCCCAGGGATGTTGCGCAAATTCTGCTGTCGGTGCTGTTCCTGGCCCTCATGATTATTGCGTGTCTGTGGATTGTTCAACCCTTTATTCTCGGCTTCGCCTGGGCTGCGACCGTTGTCGTCGCCACGTGGCCTTTGCTGCTGCGCTTGCAGAAACTGCTGTTTGGCCGCCGCGGGCTGGCCGTGCTGGTGATGACGCTGCTGCTGTTCCTGCTGTTTATTATTCCAGTTGCGCTGCTGGTAAACAGCCTTGTCGACTCCAGCGGCCCGGTGATCCGCGCCGTGACAAGCGGCGACCTGACGCTGCCGGACCTCGGCTGGCTGAACAGCATTCCGGTCGTGGGCGCTAAACTTTACAGCGGCTGGCATAGCCTGCTGGAGATGGGCGGCAGCGCGCTGATGGCGAAAGTGCGTCCGTATATTGGCACCACCACCACCTGGTTTGTCGGTCAGGCCGCACATATCGGCCGCTTTATGATGCACTGTACCCTGATGCTGGTCTTCAGCGCCCTGCTTTACTGGCGCGGTGAGCAGGTGGCTTTAGGCGTTCGTCACTTTGCCACCCGCCTGGCGGGAAAACGCGGTGACGCCGCGGTGCTGCTGGCCGCGCAGGCCGTGCGCGCGGTCGCCCTGGGCGTCGTGGTGACGGCGCTGGTGCAGGCGGTGCTGGGCGGTATCGGCCTGGCGATTTCTGGCGTACCGTACGCCACCGTCTTTACCGTAGTCATGCTGATGACCTGCCTTGCACAACTGGGGCCGCTGCTGGTGCTGGTTCCGAGCATTATCTGGCTTTACTGGACGGGTGATACCACGTGGGGAACGGTGCTGCTGGTCTGGAGCTGCGTGGTTGGCACCATGGATAACGTCATTCGCCCCATCCTCATCCGCATGGGCGCAGACCTGCCGCTGATCCTGATCCTCTCCGGGGTTATCGGCGGGTTGATTGCTTTCGGGATGATCGGTCTGTTCATTGGCCCGGTGCTGCTCGCCGTTACCTGGCGTCTGTTCTCCGCCTGGGTTCATGAAGTGCCGCCGCCTGGAACCGACCCGGACGTGATTCTGAGCGAGCTGGAAGAGCTGGAAGAAAAGAATACCCATTAAGCCTTGTTGCCGGGTGGCGCTTACGCTTACCCGGCGTACATTATCCCGCACAATACTTTAACACTGCTAAAGTATTTATTCGTTGCACACTGGTCAGACCCGCCATTTCAGCATTAAGTCCGCTATTATTCTCAAGAAATCTTTACGTCTCTTTAACTATTGAGACGAATCCGATCGACGCTGAAAGATGACATGCCTACTATTAGCTCAAGGTTATAAATCAACACCTTGATTTATAAGCATGGAAATCCCCTGAGTGAAACAACGAATTGCTGTGTGTAGTCTTTGCCCATCTCCCACGATGGGCTTTTTTTTGTTTATTTTTCAATGCTCACCCGTGTACTGCTGAGTACATACCGTAAGACAGTTGTATGAATGTTGTATGTGCAAGAAATGCTAATACACGCTAACTAATTGATAGTTAGACTTGTATGAAAGGTTTCTGAAGGTTGTAGGATGTTCGTTTAGGTACAAATCCCAAAAGAGTTAGGACTACTTAAGTGCAAGATTAACCCCGTTAGAATATCTCCATGAACTAACAAAAGTTGACTTAATCAAAGTGGGCTAGTCCTTAGGTGTCCATGCCTTAGCCCGCTTCCTGGGGTGCTTTTTCTGTTTGCTAGCGTGCTATAAGAGTGAACAGTGAAAGCCCTAAGGAAAGTTTCTCTCTGAATTGCCACAGACTGCTGCCACGAGCATTAAACGCTTCATTGCTTGCACCACCATTTACGAATCACAACACCTAAGCCATAGAGAATAAAGCCCACAGCCAGACCGAATACCACACCACCAAAACCAGCAATACCACCACAGACAAGCAGCCACATCAGAGTAAGGCCAATTAATAAGAATTTCATTATTTAGCCACCTTCTTAGAACGCTTCACACTAATCATTTCACCGATGCAGAAGAACGGAACAAGCACTATCATAGCAAGACAGGAATAACTAACCCAATCAGGAATAGTCACTGACCTAGTCATTGAATAAAACCTGGCAATAAACTCCATAGCAGCATAAGCAGCACAGAACAGCGTAAATAATAATGAGGCGTCTTTAGGCAAGCGCTTATATTGCATATATACAGCACACCCACGCACAGCCACATATAACGCTGTATATGTAGCAACGCTTTCAACAAGAGCACCTACAAGCTCTGGGAACCCCATAAAGCGAGGAATAAAGGACAGGAACAGAGCACACAGAACAAGCAGAGAATATGTATATGTGCGACCTTGCTCAGCTCTATTAGTTTCGAGTCGCTTAGCTTCATCCTTCAAAGCAGACTTATAGCCAGAAACAGCAACCATCAACGGAATAACAATAGACACAGCAGACATTTTATTAATCCCCTAAAATTAAAACGTAAATCAAACCTGATTCCACAGCCACACATAGAGCAGCAATAGCGAAATTAAATAAACCAGAAAGGATAACCCTACGATTAATCCACGGCTTAACGGAAATATTTAAAGCACCATAAACGAAATAAAAAATAACAGTAGCGATTATAGACAGTGTAAAACCAACAGCTCATAATCCTCGGATAGTTCCACAGAACCACCAACCATATTGAGTTAACATATTTAGTACCTCTGCCACTTTCTGAATATGGGAAATGGATATTAGACCTAACACCTTTAATTTTATGAGGTATTTGTGCTAACTCTTAAGAACATTCCCATCCTCTCCAGCTAGAAGTTAAGCTGTGCTGCACCATAACGCTATGCACAATGTTCTTCAGCTTGCCTTGCATAACGCTATAGTCCATTTGAGAACCACCAAACACAACCCACATGGAGCCGTCTTTGCCCATCTCCCACGATGGGCTTTTTTTTATCCTGACTACGCGCGCTTAACCTCACAGGTACTGAGCATCCGCCACTCAGGAGGCAGCATCCGCGTTTCCCCCGTCACATTGACCGTTACCACCTCGCGGATATCCGCCGACGATGCGCCAATCTGCAGTTCAAACTCACCCGGCTCAACGATGCGTTTTCCGTCCCGGCGGGTAAAGTTGAACATCTCAACCGGCAGCGTGAAGGTGAGCGTGGCGGTTTCGCCCGGCGAGAGCGTGACGCGCTGGAAGGCCTTCAGCTCCTGAAGCGGCCGCACCTGGGTGGCGACCTTATCCCTGACGTAAATCTGCACCACCTCGCTGCCGCTGCGCTCTCCGGTATTGGTGATATCCACACTCAGCGTCACCTCGCCGTCGACCGGCACGCGGCTTTCAGCGACATGGGCAGCTCCCCAGCGAAACGTCGTCCAGCCGAGGCCGAAGCCAAACGGGTAACGTGAACCGAAATGGAACGCAAACGGCGTACCGCCGCTTTTGAGCTTGTGATTATAGTAATACGGCATGGCCCCGGCGCTTTTCGGCACGCTCACGACCAAACGGCCCTGCGGCTCTGCCCGTCCCGTTAACACGTCCGCAATCGCCCAGCCCCCTTCCTGCCCCGGCGCCCACGCCACCAGCAGCGCAGCGACCTTGTCCTCCAGCCCCTGAAGGTTGTACGGTCGCCCTCCGGTCATCACGACAATCACCGGCTTGCCCGTCGCCACCAGCGCCTCCAGCAGCTGTTGCTGGACGCCCGGCAGATTCAGGGAATCGGTGTCGGAACCTTCCCCCACGGTGCCGCTCTGGAACAGCCCGGCGAGATCGCCCACGCAGGCCACCACCACGTCACTCTCCTGCGCGGCGCTGACCGCCTCGGGGATAAGTGCGGTACTTTGCGACACCGGAGACTGCTGCATCGGTTTACCGCCGCTGTCGCCCGGGAAGACCGGCGCGCCCGCCATCCGTTTTTCGATAATGTGGCACCCTTTCGCGTAGCGCACGTTCGATGCACCCAGGTACTGCTCCAGCGCCGCGCGCGGGGTCGTCACCTGCGAGGTCTCTTCCACCATATCACTGATGATCAGATGCACCGGGAAGCTGTAGCCGCTGAGCAACGCCAGCGGATCGTCTGCCGTCGGCCCCACTACCGCCACGCGGGGTTTACCGTTCAGCGGCAGAATGCCGTTGTTTTCCAGCAGCGTGACCGATTTTGTCGCCACCTCCCGCGCCACCTGGCGGGTCATCTCATTTTGCAGATCGATGCCGTTTTCATCGGCATACGGGTTCTCAAACAGGCCGAGACGGAATTTTTCGGTCAGCGTACGCGCCACGATCTCATCGACTTTCGCCATAGAGATCAGCCCGCGCTCTACCGCTTCCGCCAGATGGCGTGCGCAGTCATCTTTCGGCAGCTCAACGTCCAGCCCGGCGTTAAACGCCAGCGCGGCGGACTCCGCTGCGTCGTGGGAAATCCCGTGGTGCTGGTGCAGCAGGCTGACGCCGCCGTAGTCCGCCACAATAATGCCGTCGAAGCCCCATTGTTCGCGCAGGACGGTGGTCAACAGGAAGCTGTCGCTGTGCCCCGGCTGGTTATCGATGTCGTGGTAGGCGGGCATGACCGAACCGGCGTTTGCCAGCTTCACCGCCATTTCAAACGGCAGCAGGAAGGTGTCGTTCAGCTCGCTAAAGCCAAGATGCACCGGGGCGTGGTTGCGCGCCCCTTCGCTGAACGAGTGGCCCACGTAATGTTTGAGCGTCGCCAGCAGATCGCGCTTGTCGCCCTGTAACCCTTTCACCCAGGCGGTTGCCATCACGCCCACCAGCCAGGGATCTTCCCCGAAGGTCTCTTCGGTTCGCCCCCAGCGGACGTCGCGGGAAACGTCCAGCACCGGGGCCAGCCCCTGCTGGCAACCGACGGAACGCGCCTCTTTACCGATCTGCTCTGCCGCGCGCTGCACCAGCTCCGGGTCCCAGGTCGAGCCGTAGTTGAGCGAGGACGGGAACAGCGTGGCGTCTTTGCACAGCAGCCCCACCAGGCACTCCTCGTGGAACAACGCCGGAATGCCAAGCCGCGTCTCTTCCATCATCATGCGCTGCAGGCGGTTAGCCGCGCGCACCCCGGTTTTCGCGTCAACGATGTGGGTGCCGAGCGGACGGGTGATCTGCCCGACGCCCAGTTTTAGCCGTTCGCTCAGCGCCGCCTGCTCGCTGACGCCGGCGAATTCGTCGCTCAAATCGCTGCGCTCCCGGTGGTTGCCGTTTTCATCAAGGATCAGCCAGTAGGCGTGCATCTGGGCGAACTTCTCTTCGGGGGTCATGCGCGCCAGTAAATCAGCGACGCGCTCGTGCACGGGACGTCCCGCGTCCTTATAGATAGCAGTCATATTTTACTCCTGTAGTGCGGAAGGGGTTGCCGGGCTGAGCTGCCCCGCGTCGGGTCTTACCTCACGCTTGCTGGCCAGCTCCCGGGCGATGGAATCCACCAGCCGGCTGTTGAGCTTGTAGATGGAAAGCAGCGCCACCATGCAGAGGAACAGCGCGCACGGAATAAGGGTGAACAGGGCGTTGATGGTGGAGAGCACGTGCGGCGCCTGGGCTGCCTGGCCCGGGGCGTAATCCACCATGCCGAGCACCCAGCCGACCACCGCCCCGCCCAGCGCAAGGCCAAACTTGATGGCGAACAGCGCGGTAGAGAAGACCAGCCCGTCCAGACGGCGGCCGCTACGATGCTCTTCGTAGTCGACCACATCAGAGAACATGGTCCACTGGAGCGGCGTGGTGAGGTTTTGAATAAAGCTAAAGACGATGTTAAGGCCAAAGATTAGCCACACCTGCGAAGGCGGCAGGAAGAAAATCAGCGCGCCGAAAATGACGAAGGACATTATCGTCCACTGATAGGCGCGTACGCGGTCAAATTTCCCCAGCAGGCGTTCAGATAATAACGCGCCGCTTAACGAGGCCACCATGCCAGAAACAATAAAGGCAAAAACCAGCTCCGGGCGCAACAGTACATAGTTGACGTAATACATGGTGGCAGAGCCGCGCGTCACCACCGCCGTTAACAGCAAAATATTAAACACAAACACAATGCGCCACTGGCTGTTACCGGCCAGCAGTTTTAAATCGGTGAGCATGGAGCCGGAGGTATCATTGCGCGGGGAATAACGCTCGCGGGTCATCAGGAAACAGCAAAAGAACAGCACAATTCCCAGCAGCCCCATCAGGCTCATGGCAAAGAAATAGCCTTTCTGCACGTTGCCCTGGCCCAACAATGAGACCAGCGGCAGAGCGATAACCGTTACGATCAACCCGCCAATAAATGACAGGCCAAAACGCCAGGACTGCAGGGAGTGACGCTCGCGCGGATCCAGCGTCAGCGCGCCCGGCATGGCGCAGTAAGGCACGTTAATGGCGGAGTAAATCAGACTTAAAATCGCGTAGGTCGCGCAGGCATAAACAATTTTTGCCGTCGGCCCGACGTCCGGTACGTAGAAGGTAATAAGGCAGCTTACGCCAAAGGGAATAGCAAACCACAGCAGCCAGGGCCGGAAACGGCCGTGACGCGTCTGCGTGCGGTCAACCAGCGCGCCAATACACGGGTCGACAAACGCATCAACCACGCGCACCACTAAAAACATGGTACCCATGATCGCGGCAGGCAAACCAAAAACGTCGGTATAGAAATAAGCAAGAAATAATGTGGCCGTTTGCCAGACCAGCGCGCTGGCCATATCACCTAAGCCATAACCTATTTTATCTTTGGTACGCAATACAGAGGAAAGTGTCATTGTTATTTGCCTTTTTATCAGGTTAAAACGTATTTCAACCAGTTGCGCATCATCTGAAGGGAAATGCGCAGTAAGGCTCAAGTATTAGCAACGCGTTGCGCACTAACAATTGTCTTAATTAACAGACAAATTATGATATTTGGTTTTTTAGATTATTTGTGATGGGGAGCAAATTAGAGGTGAAATAAAAAAGGCGAGGAATAAAATCCTCGCCTTTTTGCGATCGTGTTGCCGTTACTTGTTCAGTTCCGCCAGGCTCAGCCAGGTTTGCACTACCGTGTCCGGGTTCAAGGAGAGGCTGTCAATCCCCTCTTCCATCAGCCAGGCGGCAAAGTCTTCATGGTCGGATGGTCCCTGACCGCAAATCCCGACGTATTTACCCTGCTTCTTCGCCGCGCGGATGGACATGGAAAGCAGCGCTTTCACCGCCTCGTTACGCTCGTCGAACAGCTCGGAAACCACGCCGGAGTCGCGGTCCAGGCCCAGCGTCAGCTGAGTCATGTCGTTCGAGCCGATAGAGAAGCCGTCGAAGTGCTCCAGGAACTGCTCGGCCAGCAGGGCGTTGGACGGGATCTCACACATCATGATGATCTTCAGCCCGTTTTCGCCGCGCTTCAGGCCCTGACGCGCCAGCTCGTCCACCACCGCTTTCGCCTGATCCACGGTACGCACGAACGGGATCATGATTTCGACGTTGGTCAGCCCCATGTCGTTGCGCACGCGTTTCACCGCCTCGCACTCCAGCGCGAAGCAGTCGCGGAAGCTGTCGGACACGTAGCGTCCGGCCCCGCGGAAGCCCAGCATCGGGTTCTCTTCTTCCGGCTCGTAGCGTTCGCCGCCCACAAGGTTAGCGTATTCGTTAGACTTAAAGTCAGACAGACGCACGATCACGCGTTTCGGGTAGAACGCTGCACCCAGCGTGGCGATCCCTTCGGTCAGACGGCCGACGTAGAACTCTTTCGGCGAGTCGTAACCTTTCATCATCTCGCGGATTTCGTTCTGCAGCTTCGCGTCCTGGTCGTCAAACTCCAGCAGCGCGCGCGGGTGAACGCCGATCATGCGGTTAATGATGAATTCCAGACGCGCCAGGCCAACGCCTTCGTTCGGCAGACAGGCGAAGTCAAACGCGCGGTCCGGGTTACCCACGTTCATCATGATCTTCAGCGGCAGCTCCGGCATGGTATCCACGCTGGAGCTCTTCACGCTGAAGTCAAGGATATCGGCGTAGACGTAGCCGGTGTCGCCTTCGGCACAGGAGACGGTCACGTTCTGCCCGTCCTTCATGCGCTCGGTGGCGTCACCGCAGCCGACAACCGCCGGGATCCCCAGCTCGCGGGCAATGATCGCCGCGTGGCAGGTACGGCCGCCGCGGTTGGTGACGATGGCCGACGCTTTCTTCATGATCGGTTCCCAGTCCGGGTCGGTCATGTCGGTCACCAGCACGTCGCCTGGCTCAATACGGTTCATCTCGCTGATGTCGTGGATCACTTTGACCGGACCGGCACCGATGCGGTGACCGATGGCGCGGCCTTCCGCCACGATTTTACCCTGCGCGTGCAGCGTATAACGCTCCATCACCTGGCCGCGAGAGCGAACGGTTTCCGGGCGCGCCTGAACGATAAACAGCTTGCCGGTGTTCCCGTCTTTCGCCCATTCGATATCCATCGGACGGCCATAGTGTTTCTCAATCTGCACCGCCTGCTTCGCCAGCTCCTGCACTTCGGCGTCGGTCAGGGAGAAGCGGTCGCGCTGCTCCTGCGGCACATCTTCAATCTTAACCTGCTTGCCATGCTCCTGGGTTGGGGCATAAATCATGCGGATTTTTTTCGAGCCCATGGTGCGGCGCACCACCGCCGGACGGCCCGCGGCAAGCGTAGGCTTGTGTACGTAGAATTCGTCAGGGTTCACCGCGCCCTGCACGACCATCTCACCCAGGCCCCACGCGGAGGTGATGAACACCACCTGGTCGAAGCCGGATTCGGTATCAATGGAGAACATCACACCGGAGGAACCCACGTCCGAGCGCACCATGCGCTGCACGCCCGCGGAGAGCGCCACGCCGCGATGGTCATAGCCCTGATGCACGCGATAGGAGATGGCGCGGTCGTTGAACAGGGAAGCAAATACGTGCTTCACCGCCACCAGCACCTCATCGTAGCCCTGAACGTTCAGGAAGGTTTCCTGCTGCCCGGCAAACGACGCGTCCGGCATGTCTTCTGCGGTCGCGGAAGAACGTACGGCAAAGGAGGCCTGCGCGTCGTCAGCGGAGAGCTGGTTGTACGCGTCATGGATAGCTTTTTCCAGTTCCGGCTGGAAAGGTGTGTCGATGATCCACTGGCGGATCTGCGCCCCGGCTTTGGCAAGCTCGGTGACGTCATCAATATCCGTTTTATCCAGCAGGTCGTAAATGCGCTGGTTTACACCGCTCTGGTCTAAAAACAGGTTAAACGCGTCGGCGGTCGTGGCAAACCCGTTTGGTACGGAGACACCCATACCGGACAGATTTGTAATCATTTCACCCAGGGAGGCATTTTTGCCCCCAACTCTGTCTACATCATTCATGCCGAGTTGGTTATACCAAAGCACCAGCGGTGACGAGCCATTATTGGACATCGAAACAATCCTTTTGTGATATTTGATCGGAGTAAGTAACACCTGACTACGTATTTATACTGGCATAATTATTTGCGCTAAAAAAACGGTGAATCGTGTAAGCAATTTAAATTTTCAACTTTTCGGATAGTTTCCCACCAGCCAATAAGCTGATGATTCCTCTATATTCAGCCAGAAACCACAAAAATAAAGTCGCTATTTGAAAAATGAAATCCGCTTTTCAGGAAAATCAAAAACATCATTTCATTTTAAATTCAGATAACTTCTTTGCTGTGCAATTAACTTTTTTAATTTATGCTTTCAGACAATTAGGTATGATATTCAGGGTGGGTAAAATGGATAATGCTGTCGATCGTCACGTTTTTTATATTTCTGATGGTACGGCGATCACCGCCGAGGTGCTGGGCCACGCGGTGATGTCGCAATTCCCCGTTTCGATTAACAGCATCACGCTGCCGTTTGTGGAAAATGAGAGCCGTGCCAAAGCGGTGAAAGACCAGATTGACGCCATCTTCCAGCAGACCGGCGTGCGCCCGCTGGTGTTCTACTCCATCGTTATTCCTGAGATTCGCCACATCATTTTGCAAAGTGAAGGCTTTTGCCAGGATATCGTGCAGGCGCTGGTGGCCCCGCTCCAGAGCGAGCTTAAGCTTGACCCGACGCCTATCGCGCACCGCACCCACGGGCTGAACCCCGGCAACCTGACCAAATATGACGCGCGTATTGCCGCCATCGACTACACCCTGGCGCACGACGACGGGATCTCGCTGCGCAACCTCGACCAGGCGCAGGTGATTTTGCTCGGCGTGTCGCGCTGCGGCAAAACGCCGACCAGCCTCTATCTGGCGATGCAGTTCGGCATCCGCGCCGCAAACTACCCCTTTATTGCCGACGATATGGATAACCTGGTGCTGCCCGCTGCGCTCAAGCCGTTGCAGCACAAGCTGTTCGGCCTGACGATTAACCCGGAACGTCTCGCGGCGATCCGCGAAGAGCGCCGCGAGAACAGCCGCTACGCCTCGATGCGCCAGTGCCGCATGGAGGTTTCCGAAGTGGAAGCGCTGTACCGCAAAAACCAGATCCCGTGGCTGAACAGCACGAACTATTCGGTAGAAGAGATCGCCACCAAAATTCTCGACATCATGGGGCTTAACCGCCGCATGTACTAATAAGCTAGTACATTAGCTCAGATTCATGTATCATCCTTTTCAACAGCGGGGCGGTGTCGCCCCGAACTTGAAATCAGCAGGGATTGGTTTAATGTGATGCCCATCACTTCCCGGTAGTCTGCCGATGAAGCAAAAATTTTCTGAGATAAGTCATGAATAAAACCGATGAACTCCGCACGGCGCGCATAGACAGCCTGGTCACCCCGGCTGAACTGGCCGAGCGGCACCCCGTTTCCGCCGCGGTCGCGGAACATGTGACGGCCTCCCGCCGCCGCATTGAAAAAATCCTCAATGGTGAAGACAAGCGTCTTCTGGTGGTGATTGGGCCCTGCTCCATCCACGATCTGGATGCCGCGATGGATTATGCAAAACGGCTTCAGGGGCTGCGGGAAAAATACCAGCATCGCCTTGAGATTGTGATGCGCACCTACTTTGAAAAACCGCGTACCGTGGTGGGCTGGAAGGGGCTGATTTCCGACCCTGACCTTAACGGCAGCTATCGCGTGAACCACGGCATCGAGCTGGCGCGCAAGCTGCTGTTGCAGGTCAACGAGCTGGGCGTGCCGACGGCCACCGAGTTTCTCGACATGGTGACCGGGCAGTTTATCGCCGATCTGATCAGCTGGGGCGCGATTGGCGCGCGCACTACCGAAAGCCAAATCCACCGCGAGATGGCCTCAGCCCTCTCCTGTCCGGTCGGCTTCAAAAACGGGACCGACGGCAACACCCGGATTGCGGTCGATGCGATCCGCGCCTCGCGTGCCAGCCATATGTTCCTGTCACCGGACAAGAGCGGCCATATGACCATCTACCAGACCAGCGGTAACCCGTATGGGCATATCATTATGCGCGGCGGGAAGAAGCCTAATTACCATGCACAAGACATCGCTGCCGCCTGTGAAACGCTGGCCGAATTCGACCTGCCGGAACATCTGGTGGTGGATTTCAGCCACGGCAACTGCCAGAAGCAGCATCGCCGCCAGCTTGACGTCTGCGATGAGGTCTGTCAGCAAATCCGCAGCGGCTCGACCGCCGTTGCCGGGATCATGGCCGAAAGCTTCATCAAAGAAGGCACGCAGAAAATCGTTGCCGGCCAGCAGATGGTATACGGTCAGTCGATCACCGACCCGTGCCTGAGCTGGGAAGACAGCGAGCTGCTGCTGGAGAAGCTGGCAG
The DNA here is from genome assembly GCF_047530715.1 of Enterobacter sp. 04-C-12-SI-ECC. Lineage (NCBI taxonomy): Bacteria > Pseudomonadati > Pseudomonadota > Gammaproteobacteria > Enterobacterales > Enterobacteriaceae > Enterobacter > Enterobacter sp. 04-C-12-SI-ECC. The sequence continues at coordinate 198,685 of NZ_JBLKDI010000003.1, read as the reverse complement.
CGGCGGTTGATTCTCGCTTCTGATGCTATTGTCGGGTGGCGCTGCGCTTACCCGACCTACGATCCGTGCCGTTGTAGGCCCGGTAAGGCGAAGCCGCTACCGGGCGTTTCATTGCACAAATTTGATCCCGTCACACAATTTTCACAAAAACGCTTGCCGTGAATTTGCAGTTTATTGATAATGATTATCATTGTTACATTGATTGTTATTTATAAACATGATGTCACCTACGGATAACAGCGCGGCAACGCCAGCGAACAAGCACACAGCACCGTCCCCTGCCCCTACCGATCGTCGCATCGACAGCAAAACGCTGCTGGGTGATGAGGGGCGGGTGATTATCGAGCATGACGGCCAGCAGTATCTGCTGCGCCAGACGAATGCCGGAAAACTGATCCTCACAAAATAAACCAATACTTTCGCCAGCCACCCAGGTGATCCCCAGGCAGCCAGCGCTTTCGATACTTTATGGAGAGTTGCTATGCTACACCTGCATACCGCACGTTTACGCCCGTCCCTTCTGGCGCTGGCGATTGTCAGCACCCTGCCGGGCGCCGCATTTGCTGCCGCAGATGAAATAACCGTCACCGCCACAGGCAACGCCCGTAGCGCCTTCGAAGCCCCGATGATGGTGAGTGTGGTTGACGCCACCGCCCCGGAAAAACAGACCGCCAGCTCTGCCGCCGACCTGCTGCGCAACGTGCCCGGTCTGACGCTGGACGGCACCGGCCGCACCAACGGTCAGGACGTTAACCTGCGCGGCTATGACCGCCGCGGCGTTCTGGTGCTGGTCGACGGCGTGCGTCAGGGTACCGACACCGGGCACCTCAACAGCACGTTCCTCGATCCGGCGCTGATTAAACGTATTGAAGTGGTGCGCGGTCCGTCTGCGCTGCTCTACGGCAGCGGCGCGCTGGGTGGCGTCATCTCCTATGACACCGTCGACGCCAAAGATCTGCTGGAACCGGGCAAAAACAGCGGTTATCGCGTGTTTGGTACCGGCGCAACGGGGGACCACAGCCTCGGCCTGGGGGCCAGCGCCTATGGCCGTACCGATACCCTGGACGGCCTGGTATCGTGGTCCAGCCGCGACCGTGGCGATATCCGCCAGAGCGACGGTGCGACGGCGCTGAACGACGAATCCATCAATAACATGCTGGCGAAAGGCAGCTGGAAAATCGACCAGGCCCAGACCCTGAGCGGCGCCCTGCGCTATTACAACAACGCCGCGCAGGAGCCGAAAAACCCGCAAACCTCTGATGCCAATAGCAGCAACCCGATGACCGACCGCTCCACCATCCAGCGCGATGCGCAGGTTGGCTACCACATTGCGCCGGAAGGATACGACTGGCTGAACGCCGATGCGAAGGTTTACTGGTCCGAAGCGCGCATTAATGCCCAGAACATCGACAGCACCGGCGAGTTCCGCAAGCAGACCACCAAAGGCGGCAAGGTGGAAAACCGTACCCGCCTGTTCAGCGACTCTTTTGCCTCTCACCTTCTGACCTACGGCGGAGAATATTATCGTCAGGAGCAGCGTCCGGGCGGGGCCACGACCGGCTTCCCGGAGGCGAAAATCGACTTCAGCTCCGGCTGGCTGCAGGATGAAATCACCCTTCGCGATCTGCCGATCACCTTGCTGGGCGGCACGCGGTATGACAACTACCGCGGCAGCAGCAATGGCTACGACGATGTCGATGCCGATAAATGGTCCTCCCGCGCCGGGTTGACCGTCAGCCCGACCGACTGGCTGATGCTGTTTGGCTCTTACGCGCAGGCGTTCCGCGCGCCGACCATGGGCGAAATGTATAACGACGCCAAACATTTCTCCATTGGCCGCTTCTACACCAACTACTGGGTGCCGAACCCGAACCTGCGCCCGGAAACCAACGAAACGCAGGAGTTTGGTTTTGGCCTGCGCTTTGACGATCTGATGCTCGCCAACGACGCGCTGGAGTTTAAGGCCAGCTATTTCGATACCAAAGCCAAAGACTACATCTCCACCACCGTCGATTTTGCCGCCGCGACCACCATGTCGTACAACGTTCCGAACGCCAAAATCTGGGGCTGGGACATGATGGCAAAATACTCGGCCGATCTGTTTAGCCTCGACGTGGCCTATAACCGCACCCGCGGGAAAGATACCGATACCGGGGAGTACATCTCCAGCATCAACCCGGACACCGTCACCAGCAAGCTGGACGTTCCGGTAGCGCAAAGCGGTTTCTCCGTGGGCTGGATCGGCACCTTTGCCGATCGCTCAACCCACGTCAGCAGCAGCTACAGCAAGCAGCCGGGCTATGCGGTTAACGATTTCTACGTCAGCTATAAGGGCCAGGAGCAGCTCAAGGGCGTCACCACCACGCTGGTGCTCGGCAACGCCTTCGATAAGGAGTACTGGTCTCCGCAGGGTATTCCGCAGGACGGTCGTAACGGCAAGATTTTCGTAAGCTATCAGTGGTAATTCCCTTCGGGGCCACTCTTCAGAAGGATAAGACAATGCATCACTACGCACGCTGGCTTGAGCTAAAAGAAGAAAATCCGGGTAAGTATGCGCGAGACATCGCAGGGTTAATGAACATCAGCGAAGCGGAGCTGACCTTTTCCCGCGTGGGCCATGACGCCTGGCGACTGCGCGGCGAAATCCGCGATATTCTGGGCGCGCTGGAAGCCGTGGGCGAAACCAAGTGCATCTGCCGCAACGAGTATGCCGTTCACGAGCAGGTGGGCAGCTTCACCAACCAGCACCTGAACGGCCACGCCGGGCTGGTGCTGAACCCGCGCGCGCTGGATCTGCGCCTGTTCCTCAACCAGTGGGCGAGCGCGTTTCACCTCAGCGAAACCACCGCCCGCGGCGAGCAACAGAGCATTCAGTTCTTCGATCGTCAGGGCGATGCGGTGCTGAAGGTCTACACCACGGACAACACCGACCTCGCCGCCTGGGGCGACGTGCTGACCCGCTTTATCTTTGCCGATAATCCGCCGTTTGAGCTGAGCGCTGGGGATGTCCCGGCTCACGCCGAAAACGCGGATGCCGCTCTCGTGGACAAGGAGTGGCGCGCCATGACCGACGTGCATCAGTTCTTCAGTCTGCTCAAACGCCACAATCTCAGCCGTCAGCAGGCGTTTCGCCTGGTGGGCGACGACCTGGCCTGTAAGGTGGAGAACAGCGCGCTGGCACAGCTGCTGGAAGCGGCACGCCGGGACGGCAACGAAATCATGGTCTTCGTCGGCAACCGCGGCTGCGTGCAGATCTTCACCGGCGCGGTGGAAAAAGTCGTGCCGATGAAAGGCTGGCTGAACGTCTTTAACCCTGCCTTTACTCTGCATCTGCTGGAGGAGACGATCGCAGAGAGCTGGGTGACGCGCAAACCCACGGCTGACGGCCACGTCACCAGCCTGGAGCTGTTTGCCGCCGACGGCACGCAAATCGCCCAGCTTTACGGCCAGCGTACCGAAGGTGAGCCGGAGCAGAGCCAGTGGCGCAGCCAGATTGACGCCCTGACGCCAAAAGGGCTGGCCGCATGAAAACGTGGTTAGCCCTGCTGAGCGCCCTGCCTCTGGTGGCGTTTGCCGCCGCGCAGGAGAAAATTGTCGCCCTTGGCGGCGACGTGACGGAGATTGTCTACGCCCTTGGCGCGCAGTCTTCGCTGGTCGCGCGCGACAGCACCAGCCAGTGGCCGCAGGCGGCAAACGATCTGCCTGACGTGGGATATTTACGCCAGCTTAACGCCGAAGGCATTTTGTCCATGCGCCCCACGCTGGTGCTGGCCAGCGACCAGGCGCAGCCGTCTCTGGCGTTGAAGCAGGTCGAACAAAGTCACGTCAGGGTAGTAACCGTTCCCGGCCGCAACGACCTGAGCGTCATTGACGAAAAGGTTCGGGTGATTGCCAACGCTACGCACCATGAAGCCGAGGGCGAAGCCCTGCGCCACACGCTGCGTCAGGCGCTGGCGGCCCTGCCCTCCGCGCCCCTCAACAAGCGGGTGCTGTTTATCCTCAACCACGGGGGAATGACCGCAATGGCCGCCGGGCAGCAGACCGGCGCAGACGCTGCCATCCGTGCCGCCGGGCTGCAGAACGCGATGCAGGGATTCACCCGCTATCAGCCGCTGTCTCAGGAAGGGGTCATTGCCAGCCAGCCCGATCTGGTGGTGATTTCGCAGGACGGCGTGAACGCGCTGGGCGGCGAAGAAAACCTGTGGAAGCTGCCCGGTCTGGCGCAAACCCCGGCGGGACGGAACAGGCAGGTGCTGGCGATTGATGATATGGCGCTGCTGGGCTTCAGCGTGCGAACGCCGGATGCCATCCAGCAGCTGCGCGCCAAAGCGGAGCAACTGCCCTGATGTCCCGGCGGATCGCCTTGTCGTTGTGGATGCTGGCCGCGATCCTGAGCATCATGACGCTCACCGCGACCGGGTTTGGGGCACTGCACCTGCCGGTCAGCCTGCTGTGGAGCGGCAGCGATGAGGCCATGCGTCAGATCTGGCTTACCATTCGCCTGCCACGCGTACTGCTGGCGCTGGTGATTGGCGGAGCGCTGGCGCTGGCCGGCTGTGTGATGCAGGGGCTGTTCCGCAACCCGCTGGCGGACCCGGGTCTGCTGGGGATCAGCAGCGGCGCGGCGCTGGCGGTGGCGCTGTGGGTGGTCATTCCCGCCGCGTTACCTGCCCTGCTGATGCTGTATGCCCCGATGCTCGCGGCGTTCCTCGGCGCGCTGGCCGCAACCGTCATTATCTTCCTGCTCAGCCAGCAGCGTCACGGCTCCCTGTCCCGCCTGCTGCTGGTGGGGATCGCCATCAACGCCCTGTGCGGCGCGGCCGTCGGGGTGCTCTCATGGCTCAGCAACGATGCCCAACTTCGCCAGCTTTCCCTCTGGGGAATGGGCAGCCTCGGGCAGGCGCAGTGGTCCACCCTGCTGGCGGTAACGTCGCTGATGGTGCCCGCAGTGCTGATTATCTGGCGACTGGCCGCCCCGCTCAACCTGCTGCAGCTGGGCGATGAAGAGGCGCACTATCTCGGGGTGGATGTCGCGATGGTACAGCGGATCCTGCTGCTGTGCAGCGCCCTGCTGGTTGCCGCGGCGGTAGCCGTCAGCGGCGTGATCGGCTTTATTGGCCTTGTGGTGCCGCATCTGATGCGCATGTGGCTGGGGGCCGACCACCGGGCCGTCGTACCCGGCTCGGTGCTGGCCGGTGCGCTGCTACTGCTGGTTGCCGACACGCTGGCGCGCACCCTGGTCTCTCCGGCGGAGATGCCCGTCGGGTTATTGACCAGCCTTCTCGGCGCGCCGTGGTTCCTGTGGCTTATCTTTCGTCGCGGAGGTACGCATGGCTGAACGCTATTGTGCAGAGAAGATTTTCTTTCACGCCGGGCAGAGGACGCTGATCGACGATGTGTCGCTTACCCTCTCTCAGGGTGAGCTGGTCGCCCTGATTGGCCCCAACGGTGCCGGGAAATCGACGTTATTGCGGCTGCTTACCGGCTATCTCAAGCCCGCAAGCGGACGCTGCACTCTGGCCGGAACGCCGCTTGCGGACTGGCCGCCGGATACCCTCGCGCGCTACCGGGCTGTGATGCGCCAGAATACTCAGCCCGGATTCGACTGGCCGGTGGACGCGGTGGTCGGTATGGGACGCGCGCCCTGGACTCGCTCCCCTGAAGCGTCGGTAGTTGAGGAAGTGATGGCGATAACGGGCTGTCTTCCGCTGGCGGGCAGACGTTATTCGACGCTCTCCGGCGGCGAGCAGCAGCGGATCCAGCTCGCCCGCGCGCTGGCCCAGCTCTGGTGCGACGGAGCCCCGCGCGGCTGGCTGTTTCTTGATGAGCCCACCTCCGCGCTGGATCTCTACCACCAGCAGCATCTGCTGCGCCTGATGAGATCCTTGACCCGTCGGGGTCATCTCCACGTGTGCGTGGTGCTGCACGACCTTAATCTGGCGGCGCTGTGGGCGGACCGCATCCTGCTGCTGCATGGCGGCACAATCGTGTCCCAGGGAGCTCCGGAAACCGTTTTGCAGGCCGACGCGCTGGCGCGCTGGTACGGCGCGCAGGTTATCGTCGGCAGGCATCCGGCTCACGCCGCGCCGCAGGTGTTTCTTGCCCCCTGATTGGGCTGGTAGAAATCTTTCAGGGTTTCCAGCAGGGCATGCGCCGCCTTAGAGAGCTGCGTGTGCCCTGGATGGATCGCTCCGATACACTTTTCAATGGGCGGGCTGTCCAGCGGAATACAGACCGCGCCCAGCGACGCCATCTGCGTCTCGCAGAGCGCCGGTACGGCACTGCCGCCCAGCCCGCTGGCGACCATGCGACCTACCGTCACCAGCTGATGACTCTCCAGCGCCACGTCCAGCTTTCTGCCGCTTCGGGCCAGCTCCTCCTCCATCATCAGACGTACCGCCGACGGGCGCTGCAGGGTAATAAAATCCAGCGTCAGTAGCTCTTCCCAGGCCAGCCGCTTTTTGTCCGCCAGCGCGGAGTCCTTCGGCACAATGGCGACAAACCTGTCGAGCCCCAGCGGCGTAAACAGCAGGTTGTGCGTGGGGGCCGGCTCAAAGGCGATCCCCATCTCAACCCGCCCTTCCCGCACCATCTCAATCACCTGCTCGTTAATGACGTCATGCACGGTGACGTTGATCCCGGCGTGGCGATCGCGAAACGCCTTGAGCACCTCCGGTAAAACGTTGGCGGCAAATGACGGCATCGCCGCGACCGAGATTTTGCCGCGCTGCAGGGTAAAGCACTGGTGCATCGCCTCCTCCACATTATCCCAGTCGGCAAGCAGCTGCCGCGCCATCGGCAGAAACGTCTCCCCTTCCTGCGTGAGGGCAACCTTGCGCGTGCTCCGCTGCAGCAGCGGGCCGCCGAGCGCGTCTTCCAGACTTTTAATCGTCAGGCTCAGGGCCGGCTGGGAGAGATTTAAGCGTTCGCTGGCGTGCGCGAAATTGAGAGTGTGAGCTACCGCTAAAAACGCGCGTAACTGTTTGACACTCATTCTCATTTTTCATCCTGTTAACTAATTGAAAAGAATTAGTTAACAAGAAATTAATAAGAAAACCAAATGAGTGGGTCACAAATTCAAAATTAACAAATGAGTCGCCGCCCCTAATGATACCGGCACGGTTAACGGGAGGGATGACTATGGCAGGACTGGATAAGCGCGTCGGCAGCTATGCGCAGGCGCTGGACGGGCTGACGGACGGAATGACCTTGCTGGCGGGCGGCTTCGGCCTGTGCGGCATTCCGGAGAACCTGATTGCGGAGGTCCGGCGCCGTCAGGTGAGAGATCTGACGCTAGTATCAAACAACTGCGGCGTGGACGGTTTCGGTCTCGGGCTACTGCTCGAAACGCGCCAGGTTCGCAAAGTAGTGGCCTCTTACGTCGGCGAGAACGCGCTGTTTGAGCAGCAGGTGCTGAGCGGCGAGCTGGAAATTGAGCTTACGCCGCAGGGCACGCTGGCGGAAAAGGTGCGCGCGGGCGGGGCCGGTATTCCGGCGTTTTATACGGCCACCGGCTACGGCACGCCCGTGGCGACCGGCAAGGACGTGCGCCAGTTCGCAGGGAAGCACTACATCCTCGAGGAGGCGATCGTCGGCGACTTCGCGCTGATCAAGGGCTGGAAAGCGGACTGGTACGGCAACGTCATCTATCGCCATACCGCGCAAAACTTTAATCCGCTGATGGCAACGGCGGGCCGGATCACGGTGGTGGAGGTGGAAGAGATTGTTCCGCCGGGTGAACTGCCCCCGTCGGCCATTCACACCCCGGGCATTTACGTCGACAGGCTGATTGTCGGCCAGTTCGAAAAACGCATTGAGCAGCGCACCCTGCGCGCGCAAGGAGTGTGACGATGTTAACCCGTGAACAGATGGCCATGCGCGTCGCCCGCGAGCTGCGTGACGGTTATTACGTCAACCTGGGGATCGGCATCCCTACCCTGGTGGCGAACTACATTCCGGACGGGATGGACGTGATGCTGCAGTCGGAAAACGGCTTGCTGGGGATGGGGGCTTTTCCCGACGAGCAGACCCTTGATCCTGACATGATCAACGCCGGTAAACAGACCGTGACCGCGCGGACCGGCGCGGCCATTTTCGACTCGGCCCAGTCGTTTGCCATGATCCGCGGCGGCCACGTGGACCTGACCGTGCTGGGCGCATTTGAAGTGGACGTGGAGGGCAACATCGCCTCATGGATGATCCCCGGAAAGATGGTGAAGGGCATGGGCGGCGCGATGGATCTCGTTGCCGGGGCGCAGAACATCATCGTGGTGATGACCCACGCCTCAAAGAGCGGTGAGTCGAAGCTGCTGCCGCGCTGCACGCTGCCGCTCACGGGCGCGGGCTGTATCCGTCGGGTCCTGACCGATCTCGCGCTGCTGGAAATTCAGGACGGCGCGTTCATCCTGCGGGAATACGCCCCGGGCGTCAGTATTGACGAGATCGTGCGTAAAACGGCAGGGAAAATCATTGTGGCGGACGACGTGCGCGAGATGCGCTTCACCTGAGAGGTCAGCATGAAAAAGGTCATGATTGTCGGGGCAACGCGAACCCCCATTGGCAGTTTTCGCGGATCGCTCTCGTCCCTTTCTGCGGTTGAGCTTGGGGCCGTCACGGTACGGCACCTGCTGGAGAACAGTGGTCTCAGCGCCGAACAGGTAGATGAAATGATTTTCGGACAGGTGCTGACGGCCGGATGCGGGCAAAACCCCGCCCGCCAGACGGCCATCGGCGCCGGGTTGCCCGTCAGCACGCCGGCGACCACCGTCAACCTGGTGTGCGGCGCGGGCTTAAAAGCGGTCCAGCTCGCCGCCCAGGCGATCCGCTGCGGCGACGCGGAGGTGGTTATCGCCGGCGGTCAGGAGAGTATGAGCAACGCCCCATATCTGCTGGACGGCGCACGTGCCGGGCTGCGTTTCGGGCATGCGGGCCTCAAGGACAGCATGATTACCGACGGCCTGTGGGATGCATTCAACGATTACCACATGGGGATCACCGCTGAAAACGTCGCCCGCGAGTATGACATTTCCCGCGAGCAGCAGGACGCCTTCGCCGCCCGCTCGCAGCAAAAAGCGGCGTCCGCCATTGAGTCCGGCCGGCTTGACGCCGAGATAGCGCCGGTGACGGTGAAACAGGGTAAAAAGCCGCCGCTGGTTATTGATCGTGACGAACAGCCCCGACCAGGCACTACCGCAGAGCAGCTTGCGCAGTTGCGTCCCGCCTTTTTGCACGAGGAAGGCACCGTCACGGCGGGGAATGCCTCCACGCTCAACGACGGTGCCGCCGCGGTGCTGCTGATGAGCGAGGATAAGGCGCGGGAGAGCGGATTGCCTGTCCTTGGCCGCATCGTGAGTTACGCCGTGACGGGCGTTGACCCGTCAGTAATGGGCATGGGCCCGGTCAGCGCCTGCCGGACGGCGCTGGCGCGGGCGGGCTGGACGCTCGACGAGGTGGACCTCATTGAAGCCAATGAAGCCTTTGCCGCCCAGGCGCTGGCGGTGGGCCAGCAGCTCGGCTGGGATGAGCACAAGGTCAACGTTAACGGCGGTGCCATCGCCCTGGGCCATCCGATTGGTGCTTCCGGCTGCCGAATCCTCGTGACCCTGCTGTACGAAATGCAGCGCCGTGACGTCAAAAAAGGGCTCGTCACCCTGTGCGTAGGCGGCGGACAAGGCATTGCCCTGACCGTCGAGCGTTAAACCTCTCGTTGGTATCCGAATAATAAGTAAAGTGAGGAGTCATAATGAGTGTGTTAATAGCCCTGGCGGCGCTGGCACTGCTGATGCTGGCGGCCTACCGCGGATACAGCGTTATTTTGTTTGCGCCGATCGCGGCGCTCGGTGCCGTGCTGCTGACCGATCCGGGTGCCGTCGGCCCGACGTTTACCGGCCTGTTTATGGAAAAGATGGTGGGCTTCGTCAAGCTCTACTTCCCGGTGTTCCTGCTGGGTGCGGTGTTTGGCAAGCTGATTGAGCTTTCCGGCTTCTCACGCTCCATCGTCGCCGCCGCAATCCAGATCCTCGGGCGTCGACACGCCATCCCGGTGATTGTCCTGGTATGCGCGCTGTTAACCTACGGCGGCGTTTCGCTGTTCGTGGTGGCGTTTGCGGTGTACCCGTTTGCCGCCGAGCTGTTTCGCCAGAGCGGCATCCCTAAGCGGCTGATCCCCGCCACCGTGGCGCTGGGGGCATTCTCGTTTACCATGGACGCCCTGCCCGGCACGCCGCAGATCCAGAATATCATCCCCACCAGCTTCTTCGGCACGAACGCCTGGGCGGCCCCGTGGCTGGGGCTTATCGGCTCTCTGTTTATTATCATCTTTGGCCTGCTCTGGCTGGAGCGCCAGCGCCGGAAGGCGCTCAATAATAATGAAGGTTACGGCACGGATCTGAAAAATGAACCCGAGACGCCGGATAACATTAATCTCCCGCATCCGCTGATTGCTATCTCCCCGCTGCTGGTGGTGGGCATACTGAACCTGCTGTTTACCCGCTGGATCCCCGGCTGGTACGGCGTGAGTCACGAGCTTACCCTGCCTGGCCTGGCGAAACCGATTGTGACCGAGGTGAGCAAGATCACCGCCATCTGGGCCGTGGAGGCGGCGCTGATCGCCGGTATCGTGCTGGTGCTGATTTTTGGCTTTCGCAATATCCGGGGGCGTCTGGCTGAAGGCAGCCGAACGGCGGTGAGCGGAGCCATTCTGGCGGCGATGAATACCGCCTCGGAATACGGTTTCGGCGCGGTTATCGCGGCGCTGCCTGGGTTCCTGGTGTTATCCAAAGCGCTGGCTGCCATTCCGAATCCGCTGCTAAATGAGGCCATCAGCGTGACCGTGCTCGCGGGGATCACCGGTTCGGCGTCCGGCGGGATGAGTATTGCCCTTGCCGCCATGTCCGACTCGTTTGTCGCCGCCGCCCATGCGGCCAATATCCCGCTTGAGGTGCTGCACCGCGTGGCCTCGATGGCGAGCGGCGGGATGGATACCCTTCCCCATAACGGCGCGGTGATTACTCTGCTGGCTATCACCGGCCTGAGCCATCGCCAGGCCTACGGCGGCATTTTCGCTATCACCATCATTAAAAGTCTGGCAGTACTTTTTGTCATTGCTGTGTTCTATCTGACCGGCATTGTGTAAGGAGAGAAAAATGAATCTGAACGGTAAAACCGCCCTGGTCACCGGCTCAACCAGCGGCATTGGTCTGGGGATCGCCCGCGTGCTGGCGAAGGCGGGCGCGCAGCTGATCCTCAACGGCTTCGGCGACAGCGCATCGGCACGGGAAGAGATTGCGCAACTGGGCAAAAAGCCGGGCTATCACGATGCGGATCTGCGGGACGTATTGCAGATTGAGGCCATGATGCGCTACGCCGAATCGCAGTTTGGCGGCGTGGACATTCTTGTGAACAACGCCGGGATCCAGCACGTGGCTCCGGTTGACGCCTTCCCGGTAGAGAAATGGAACGACATTATCGCCATTAATCTTTCCGCGGTGTTTCACACCAGCCGGCTGGCGCTGCCGGTCATGCGGGATAAAAACTGGGGGCGCGTCATCAATATCGCCTCCGTTCACGGGCTGGTCGCGTCGAAAGAGAAATCGGCCTACGTTGCGGCCAAGCACGGCGTGGTGGGCTTTACCAAATCCCTGGCGCTGGAAATCGCCCGCACGGGTATTACCGCCAATACTATCTGCCCCGGCTGGGTACTGACCCCGCTGGTGCAGCAGCAAATCGACAAACGTATCGCGGACGGCGTACCGCCGGAGCAGGCTCGCGAACAGCTTCTGGCGGAGAAACAGCCTTCAGGGGAGTTTGTTACCCCGGAACAGCTGGGCGAGCTGGCGCTATTTTTGTGCAGCGACGGCGCCGTGAACGTTCGCGGCGCCGCGTGGAATATGGATGGCGGCTGGGTTGCTCAGTGATGAACAGGCCGGGAAAGGCAACGTCGCCGCCCGGCTAAAATCGCTAGCTTGAGCAGCTGACCTCCAGCCGCTTGCCCCAGTCAGGCGGGCGGCTGACGTAATCATCATCCCGGTCGGCAAACGGCGTGCGCAACGCCAGATGCAGACGGTGTAGCTCGTCGTACTCACCCTGCTCTGCCTGCTCAATCGCCCGCTGCGCCAGCCAGTTGCGTAATACCATCGCGGGATTCGCTGCGTTCATCTGCGCCTGACGGGTAGCGTCGTCTACCTGCTCCTGCTGCAGCCGCGTGCGGTACTGTGCAAACCAGTCGTCAAACGCCTGACGGTCAATAAACTCGTCGCGCAGCGGCGAGGCGGCGCTGTGCTGCTCCGTCTGGCTCAGCATTCGGAAGGTGCGGGTGTAATCGCTCCCTTCACGCGCCATCAGGGTAAACAGGCCGTTGAGGATGTCGTTGTCGCCCTTCTCCTGGGTCATCAGCCCCAGCTTGTTACGCATCAGCGTGCCGTATTCCCGCAGCAAAAGGTCCTGATAGCTGTCGAGCGCATCGTTCAGGGCATCAACGTCGATAAACGGCGATAAGGTTTGTGCAAGCCGCTGGAGGTTCCACAGCCCAACCGCCGGCTGATTGTCAAAGCTGTAACGCCCCTGATAGTCGGAATGGTTGCAGATATACCCCGGCTGATAATCGTCCAGGAAACCAAACGGACCGTAATCAAAGGTCAGGCCGAGAATCGACATGTTGTCCGTATTCATGACCCCGTGAGCAAAGCCTACCGTTTGCCAGCGCGCAATCATCGTGGCGGTACGGGCAACCACGTCCCGGAACCAGAGAGCGTATTTATCCGCCTCATCCTGCAGATGCGCCCAGTGGTGGCGAATGGCGAAGTCCGCGAGCTGGCGAACCTTGTCCGGCTCGCGGCGATAGTAAAAGTGCTCAAAATGACCAAAGCGGAGATGGCTTTGCGCTATGCGCATCAGCATCGCCCCCTTTTCCACCGTTTCGCGCGTCACCGGCGTGTCGCTGGTGACGATCGACAGCGCGCGGGTGGTGGGAATCCCCAGCGCATGCATCGCTTCGGATGCCAGACTTTCGCGTATCGTTGACCGCAATACCGCGCGCCCGTCGCCCATTCGTGAGTAAGGGGTAAGACCTGCGCCTTTCAGATGCCAGTCAACCGTCTCCCCGTTGGGAAGCCGTTGTTCGCCGAGCAGGATCCCCCTGCCGTCACCCAGCTGCCCCGCCCAGACGCCAAACTGGTGTCCGCTATAGACCTGAGCCAGAGGCTGCATACCGGGGAGAAGCGTCTCGCCTCCCCAGACGCCAGCACTGTCTGAACGCTGAAACAGATCGGGCGGAATGGCCAGCTCATCGGCCAGCCGATCGTTATGCCAGATAAGACGTGAATTATGTAACGGTGTTGGTTTGAGTGCGGTGTAAAAGCCAGGCAACTCGTCATGCCAGTGAGCAGTAAAAGACAGGGTCATAAGTCCTCCTGCCTTTAGTGTAGAGGGTTTACCCGGACTTAAACACGGGCGAAAGGCAGGGTTATCGCTGCTGAACCAGCGTCGTGACGTGCTCCGCCGAGACGGCTGGCCAGAGCGCACCCTGCATGGCACCAAAATTGAAGGACAGAACGCGCTGCAGCAAACCGTGGTCGTCAATGCCGGAGACGATCACCGACTGGCAGTGCGGCGTTATTTGCCAGAGGATCGCGCGCATAAAAGGCTCGAAAGAAAGCTCAGAAGCACGCTGCTGGATGAATCCTTTATCAAGGATAACCCGTTTAAATAATCCATCATAGACGGCCTTGAGCGATGCAGCACCGGCTCCAAAGTTTGCCAGCACCAGCGGAAAATGGATCGCCATTCTTGCCAGCTGCAGATCGTCCTTTCCGTTATTTAAACCTGGATAGTTCTCATTAACAGTAAACTCAAGAAACGGATAACGCTCAAGAATTGAAACAGCATTCCCATTACTTAATAAAAACTCAACAATTGCTGGTGTAATATTGATCCATGCAATTAACTGATGCTGAATAAAAAACAGTTTACAGGTATCAAGCAATTGCAGTTTTTCGTTAAACAGCGCTAACTCCTCTGCCGCTGAAAGCCGAGGGATAACGAGCTCAGTGGGGATCCTCACATCGGTGCCGACGCCAGTAAAGTTAACCAGTATTTCTAAACCTTTTAGCTCGCCTGCGCTATTACGAGCAGGCAGAAGCATCAGTTCAGACTGGTAAGCATTATCTAGCGTAATAATCATTGCACTCGCCCCGCATTAAAGATGAGAGAGGACATCCTGGAGCAATTGCTGACACAATTCCACTGTCTTGATTTTAATAAGTTTAATTTCATTAGTTCCGTATTAATTTTCAGATTTATCCCTGAATCTAAAATAATCTTATCCTGGTTACTGAATAATAGCCAGTTTTAGATAAAACAGACACATAAGGATGTTGCTAATTTAGGTAAATTTAACTTTAATCAGCTTATTTGAGAAAAACGGCATGGTTTAATAGTTACCATGCCGACATAAGAAACGTGTTCGGGCAGTCTAAATACGTCGCGCCTGCCAGAAATTTTTACGCCAGTACACGTTATCGAGAGAAGAGCGCATCACGCCGCGGCTGGTAGAGGCATGAATAAACTGATTGTCTGTATCATATATCCCAACATGCAGGCCGCTTTCTCCCGATCCGGTTTTGAAAAAGACCAGATCACCGGGAAGGAGATCGTCTTTATCAATTTCAGTGCCTATTTCCGCCTGCTTGCGCGTGTCTCGCGGAAGCTGTAAATCAAACTTGTCACGAAACGTCATCAGGACAAAGCCAGAGCAGTCCACCCCGCCGCGGCTCATGCCGCCGTAGCGGTAAGGCGTGCCGCGCCAGTTGCTCAGCTGATCGTTAAGGCTGGCAATAACGGTGATAGAATCTGACAGCCGCGGATTAGGCGGCGGTGCACGATGGCTGCTGCATCCCGCAAGAAAGAGTGCCGCCACGAAGAGAAACCAGAATCGCATTTTCAGACGAATCCTCTGCTTTTATTGTTCTTTTGGTAATTTAGCGTGCAATTGTGTTCACAGGCAAGAAACGGTTACTCCTGCCCGGTAGAAATCAGCATCTTATGTCCCTCTATATCCAGCCTGCGGAACGACATGTTGTAGGCGCGGGCAAGATTTGGCGGCGTAAGGACCCGATCCCGCGTACCGCTGGCGATCATCCTGCCGCGCGACAGGAGCCACACGCGATGTGCGTGACGTAACGTATGGTTAAGATCGTGGCTGCTCATCACTACGGCGATACCTTTTCTGCTCAGCGCGCTTAGCAGGGTATCCAGCGCCGCCTGCTGGGCAACATCCAGACCGCTCATCGGTTCATCCAGCAGCAGCATCCTCCCGTGAGGATTGCCCGCGGGATGGATCTGCAGAATGACCGCCGCCAGACGCACCCGCTGCCATTCCCCCCCGGAAAGCTGGCTGGCAAGCCGGGACAGTTTATCTTCCAGCCCTAACGCCGCAGCCACTTCCTCCAGCAGTGTCGTATGCTGTTTGTCGTGCAGATGCAGCATCAGATAATGCCAGACCGGCATCGCAAAAGGCGGTACCTGCTGCTGCACCAGGTAGCTGCGCCGGTGGGCCAGCGAGGCGGGTGACCAGTCGACCAAAGCATGTTCCAGCAGCGTAATCTGCCCTGGCCCGGTGGTCAGCCCCGCCATCCGCGCCAGCAGCGTGCTTTTACCCGCGCCGTTTGGCCCGACGAGATGCAGGATTTCACCCGAATTGATGTCGCAGGTTACCGGCTCCAGACGCCCCTTCTCGGCGACGTCCGTGAGCTGCATCAGCAGCGACATTATTTCGCCAGCGCCAGCTTAATAGATTCCATGACGATCGGGTCCTCAGGCGTCATATCCGGCGAAAAACGCTGAACGACCTGGCCGTCACGGCCAATCAGGAATTTTTCGAAGTTCCACAGAATATCGTCCGGATAGAGCGGCGCGCGGCCTTTGCTGGCCATGCGCTCGTAAAAACCGCTCTCTTCCGGCGCAACGGCCTTCGGCGCGGCGGCAATCAGCTTCGCATACAGCGGATGGCGGTCTTCACCGTTGACGTCAATTTTGCTGAACATCGGGAACGTCACGCCATAAGTGGTGCTGCAGAAGGTTTTGATCTCTTCTTCGCTGCCCGGCTCCTGGCCCAGGAACTGGTTGCACGGGAAGCCCAGCACGGTAAAACCGTCTTTCTCCCAGGCCTTCTGAATATTCTCCAGCTGCTCGTACTGCGGCGTCAGGCCGCATTTCGATGCCACGTTGACGATGAGCAACACCTTGCCTTTGTAGCTTTCCAGCGTGGTGTTATCCCCATCAATGGTGGTCACTTCGGTATTCAGGATATCTGACTGCATAGCATTTCCTCAGGTTGTCGATTTAACGTCCAGCTTTTAATAGTAGCCAGATAAAGACTGGCGCGCCCAGCGTTGCGGTCACCACGCCAACAGGCAATTCTGCGGCCGTCAGGGCGAGACGGGCGATGATGTCGGCCACCAGCAGCGTGGCTGCCCCGGCAACCGCCGAGGCCGGAAGCAAGGTTCGATGATCCGTGAAGCCGCAAAGACGCAGCATGTGCGGAATAACCAGCCCGATAAAGCCAATCGCCCCCGCCAGGGCCACGCTCACGCCTACCAGCCAGCCAATGGCAATGACCAGTACGTTACGCCAGAAACCAATCGGCATGCCCAGCTGGCGGGCAGAGATTTCCCCCAGCGCGAGCCGATTCAGCGGCTGGGCCTGCAGCGCAGCCCACGCGATGACCGGTACCAGCAGCGCCATTAGCCAGCCCTGGTGCCAGTCAACGCCGCCAAAGCCGCCCATCATCCAGTACATGAGCTGACGCAGGTCAAAGGAGGTCGAGAAGTAGACCGCCCAGGTCATCAGCGCGCTACAGATGATCCCCAGCGCGACGCCGGCAAGCAGCAGCCGGCTGGTCGACAGGTGACGTCTGGCGAAGCGAAGAAGAATGACTGTGATCAGCAGTGCGCCGAGAATGGCGCTCAGGCTAATGCTCCAGCCGGAGAGTCCTCCCCCGCCCAGCATCACCGCCGCAATCAGCCCGACGCCTGCACCGTTCGACACCCCCAGCAGGCCGGGCTCCGCCAGCGGGTTTTCGAACAGCGCCTGCATAATAGTGCCAGACAGCGCCAGCGCGGCGCCGACCAGGATCACCGCGACGGTGCGCGGCAGGCGAATTTGCCAGACGAAGAGCTGCCCGTCAGGCCCCAGCCAGCTTTCAGGCCCGATCCAGCTGTCGCCTGCGCAGAGGCTAATACCCGCGGCAAGAATAAGCAGCAGCGCCAGCAGAAGCAGGCGACGCCGATCGGAACGGTGCTGGCGATGAGCATAATCAAGCATGTGTACGGTTTGTTAGCGAGTGATGTATTTGATTTTACGGCGTGTTTGCCGGAGAGCGCAAAGAAAAAAGGCCGCGTGGGCGGCCTTTTTGGTTAGTTCATATTACTCTGCTTTAGGCGTTGCGTTTTCGACGCGGCTCTTTAACTTCTGGCCGGGTCTGAAGGTCACCACGCGGCGGGCTGTAATGGGAATATCTTCCCCCGTCTTCGGGTTACGGCCCGGACGTTGGTTTTTGTCTCGCAAATCAAAATTGCCAAAACCGGAGAGTTTTACCTGCTCACCATTTTCCAGAGCACGACGGATCTCTTCGAAAAACAGCTCTACCAGCTCTTTGGCATCCCGTTTGCTAAGCCCAAGCTTATCAAACAGATATTCTGACATTTCAGCTTTTGTAAGCGCCATAGGTTCAATCCCTCAATGATGCCTGGAATCGCTCTTTTAATGCCTCTACACATTTGGCGACGGTAGCGGCAATCTCCTCTTCTTCGAGTGTACGGCTGGTATCCTGAAGAATAAGGCTGATAGCGAGGCTCTTGAAACCTTCTGCTACGCCCTTGCCGCGGTACACGTCAAATAAGTTTACGCCAACTACCTGATTTACGCCAACTTTCTTACATTCGGCCAAAATATCTGCTGCGGGCACGTTTTCAGCGACCACAACCGCGATATCACGGCGGTTCGCCGGGAAGCGGGAGACGTCCTGCGCCTGAGGAATGACGCGGTCTGCAACCGGGCTCCACTCCAGCTCGAACACGATGGTACGGCCGTTCAGGTCCAGCTTACGCTCCAGCTCCGGGTGGACAACGCCAATGAAACCAACGCGTTTGCCGTCTAAATAAATCGCCGCGCTCTGGCCCGGATGAAGCGCAGGAATCGCTTCCGCGCGGAACTCAATTTCAGATAATTTACCGGTCAGATCCAGAATCGCTTCCAGATCGCCCTTCATATCGTAGAAATCAACCGTACCTTTTGCCAGGTCCCAGTGCTCTTCGTAGCGGTTACCGCTGATGGCACCAGCCAGCATGAGATCCTGACGGATGCCTAAATTTGCCTGATTATCCGGCACAAAGCGCAAACCGCTTTCGAAAATGCGCACGCGATTTTGCTGGCGGTTCTGGTTGTAAACGATAGTCCCCAGCAGGCCCGTCCACAGGGACAGACGCATCGCGGACATTTCGCTGGAGATTGGGCTTGGCAGGATCAGCGCTTCCTGACCCGGGTGGATCAGCTGCTGCAGCTTAGGATCAACGAAGCTGTAGGTGATCACTTCCTGGTAGCCTTTGTCGTTCAGCATGGTTTTCACACGCTTCAGGGACAGGTCGGCTTCACGGTGGGTGCCCATCACCAGACCCGCCTGCACAGGCTCGTCAGGGATGTTGTTGTAGCCGTAAACACGGGCCACTTCTTCCACCAGATCTTCTTCAATTTCCATGTCGAAACGCCAGGATGGCGCAACGGCCTTCCACTCGTCCTGACCTTCGGTCACTTCACAGCCCAGACGCTTCAGGATATCGGTCACCTGCGCGTCGGCAACATGGTGCCCAATCAGGCGATCCAGCTTGCTGCGGCGCAGGGTAATGGTCGCACGCTTCGGCAGGGTCGCTTCGTTGGTGACGTCGATAACCGGGCCCGCTTCGCCGCCGCAGATGTCGATCAGCAGGCGGGTTGCACGCTCCATCGCTTTGTACTGCAGCGCTGGGTCAACGCCGCGCTCGTAGCGGTGAGACGCATCGGTGTGCAGGCCGTGACGGCGCGCGCGGCCGGTGATGGAGAGCGGGCTGAAGAACGCACATTCCAGCAGGACGTTTTGCGTTTCGTCGTTGACGCCAGAGTGTTCGCCACCAAAGATACCGCCCATCGCCAGCGCTTTGCTGTGGTCAGCAATCACCAGGGTGTCGGCGTTCAGTTTGGCTTCTGTGCCGTCCAGCAGCACCAGGGTTTCCCCCTCTTTCGCCATGCGCACAACGATGCCGCCTTCGATACGATCTTTATCGAACGCGTGCATCGGCTGGCCCAGCTCCAGCAGAACGTAGTTAGTGACGTCAACCACGGCGTCGATTGAGCGGATACCGCAGCGGCGCAGCTTCTCTTTCATCCAAAGCGGGGTTGGCGCTTTAACGTTAATGCCTTTTACCACGCGACCGAGGTAGCGCGGGCAGGCATCAGCAGCGTCAACCTGAATCGGCAGCACGTCACTGATGGTCGCTTCAACCGGCACAATCTCCGGCGCGTTGAGTTCGGTCTGGTTCAGTACGGCAACGTCGCGCGCCACGCCGATGATACCTAAGCAGTCGGCACGGTTTGGCGTGACGCTGATTTCGATAGTATTGTCATCAAGCTTCAGGTATTCACGGATATCGGTGCCAACTGGCGCATCCAATGGCAGCTCGATGATGCCGTTGTGGTCGTCGGAAATACCCAGCTCGGAGAAGGAGCACAGCATGCCTTCAGACGGCTCACCGCGCAGCTTGGCCGCTTTGATTTTGAAATCACCCGGCAGTACGGCACCGACGGTCGCCACGGCCACCTTCAGGCCCTGACGGCAGTTTGGCGCACCGCAGACGATGTCCAGCAGACGGTCGCCGCCAACGTTCACTTTTGTCACGCGCAGTTTGTCGGCGTTAGGGTGCTGGCCGCACTCGACCACTTCACCCACCACGACGCCGTTGAAGGCACCGGAAACCGGCTCAACGCCGTCAACTTCCAGGCCCGCCATGGTGATCTGGTTGGAAAGCGCTTCGCTGTCCAGCGTGGTGTTCACCCACTCGCGTAACCACAGTTCACTGAATTTCATTGTTCTGTCCTGCCCTTATTTAAACTGTTTGAGGAAACGCAGATCGTTTTCGAAGAATGCACGTAAGTCGGTCACGCCGTAGCGCAGCATGGTCAGACGCTCCATGCCCATGCCGAACGCAAAGCCGGAATAAACTTCCGGATCGATACCCACGTTGCGCAGCACGTTTGGATGCACCATGCCGCAGCCCAGCACTTCCAGCCATTTGCCGTTTTTACCCATCACGTCAACTTCCGCAGACGGTTCGGTGAACGGGAAGTAGGACGGACGGAAACGAACCTGCAGATCTTCCTCAAAGAAGTTGTTCAGGAAATCGTGCAGCGTGCCCTTCAGGTTGGTGAAGCTGATGTTTTTATCAACAATCAGACCTTCCATCTGGTGGAACATTGGGGTGTGGGTCTGATCGTAGTCGTTACGATACACGCGGCCCGGCGCGATGATGCGGATTGGTGGTTCCTGATCCTTCATGGTACGGATCTGAACGCCAGAGGTCTGGGTACGCAGCAGACGCGTCGCGTCAAACCAGAAAGTGTCGTGGTCAGCGCGTGCCGGATGATGGCCAGGAATGTTCAGGGCGTCGAAGTTGTGGTAATCATCTTCGATTTCCGGGCCAGTCGCCACGGTAAAGCCGAGCTCACCGAAGAAACTTTCAATACGATCGATAGTACGGGTAACCGGATGCAGACCACCGTTTTCAATACGGCGACCCGGCAGAGAAACGTCGATGGTTTCTGCCGCAAGACGCGCGTTTAGTACCGCGCTCTCCAGCTCGGCCTTACGCGCGTTCAGCGCCTGCTGAACCTGCTCTTTGGCTTCGTTAATCACCGCACCCGCTGCCGGGCGTTCTTCTGGCGGCAGTTCACGCAGGGTTGTCATTTGAAGGGTCAGGTGCCCTTTCTTCCCAAGATATTCGACGCGGACATTGTCTAACGCGGCAACATCTGAGGCCTGATTAATGGCGGCTGTTGCACTGGCAACCAGCTCTGCGAGATGTGACATGATTTTCCTCATTATGTCGGTGCAGACACCGATTTGGTGGAGTTATTCTCTCAAATTCAGGCACAAAAAAAGCCTCCATCGGGAGGCTTATCTGGCGCTGTTTTTCGTTTCATCTTTCACGCGCTAGCCTCCTGGAGTCAGGTGCTAAAGTAAAAGAAGAAGCGGAAAATAGCAGCATTCATGCTTGCGTTACCTTGTTGGGTAAAAACCGGTAAGACCTTATTGAAAAGCCTGCACGGATAAATGTCAATCTTCTGATGGTGTTAAATGAAAAGAGGGAGCCAGGCCCCCTCTCTCAACTGGCTTATGCCAGTGCTGCTTTCGCTTTTTCGACCAGAGCGGTGAACGCTACTTTGTCGAATACTGCGATGTCAGCCAGGATCTTACGGTCGATTTCAACAGAGGCTTTTTTCAGGCCGTTGATGAATTTGCTGTAAGAAATACCGTTCTGACGTGCTGCTGCGTTGATACGCGCAATCCACAGTTGACGGAACTGACGCTTACGCTGACGACGGTCACGGTAAGCGTACTGACCTGCTTTGATAACAGCCTGGAAGGCAACGCGGTATACGCGTGAACGCGCACCGTAGTAGCCTTTAGCTTGTTTCAAAATTTTCTTGTGACGTGCACGTGCAATTACACCACGTTTTACGCGAGCCATATGTGCTCTCCTGTATCTATATTCTTAGTAAAAAATTAAACGTTAACGGCTTATGCGTACGGCAGGCACGCGATAACCAGACCCAGATCGCCTTTAGAAACAAGGCCTTTTGGACGCAGGTGACGTTTACGCTTAGTAGATTTTTTGGTCAGAATATGACGCAGGTTTGCGTGCTTACGCTTAAATCCACCACCACCGGTTTTTTTGAAGCGCTTAGCAGCACCGCGTACGGTCTTAATTTTTGGCATCTTAATAACTTCCACTTCGCATTGTTAAATAAACGAAACATAGGCGAACAAAACCTATGAAACCCGAAGGCTCCACAGATTTTGCTGCTTGAAGGCCTTACTGTTTCTTCTTAGGAGCGAGCACCATGATCATCTGGCGGCCTTCGATCTTCGTAGGGAAGGATTCGACTACTGCCAGTTCACTCAGATCGTCACGGACGCGGTTAAGCACTTCCATACCAATCTGTTGGTGGGCCATCTCACGACCGCGGAAACGCAGTGTGATCTTGGCCTTATCGCCATCTTCCAGAAAGCGAATCAGGCTGCGGAGTTTTACCTGATAATCGCCATCGTCGGTACCAGGACGGAATTTGATTTCCTTAACCTGGATAACTTTTTGCTTCTTCTTCTGTTCCTTAGAAGACTTACTCTTTTCATAAAGGAACTTGCCGTAGTCCATGATACGACAAACTGGCGGTTCGGCGTTAGGGCTGATTTCAACTAAATCTACTCCAGCTTCTTCAGCCTTTTCGATCGCTTCTCTCAGACTCACAATCCCCAGCTGCTCGCCTTCCAGACCTGTTAAGCGAACTTCCTGGGCGCGAATCTCGCCATTGATACGATTCGGACGTGCCGTTTGAACTCGTTTTCCGCCTTTAATACCTTATTCCTCCAGTTGTTGAAGACTGCGGCTGCGAATCTCTTGTTGCAGCTTCTCAATCACTTCACTTACGTCCAGGCTGCCCAGGTCTTTACCACGGCGGGTGCGAACGGCAACTTTGCCTGCTTCCACCTCTTTATCACCACAGACCAACATATACGGGACACGACGTAAAGTGTGCTCGCGGATTTTAAAGCCAATCTTCTCATTTCTCAAGTCTGCTTTTACGCGAATGCCCGCATTTTGTAGTTTCTGCGTCAATTCTTTAACGTAATCGGCCTGAGAATCGGTAATGTTCATCACCACCACCTGCACCGGCGCAAGCCAGGTTGGGAAGAAGCCCGCGAACTCTTCGGTCAGGATGCCGATGAAGCGCTCCAGAGAACCGAGAATAGCACGGTGAATCATGACCGGTACCTGACGCTCGTTGTCTTCGCCAACATAAGAGGCGCTTAAACGCTGCGGCAGGGAGAAGTCCAGCTGTACAGTACCGCACTGCCATGCGCGATCGAGGCAGTCATACAGGGTAAATTCAATTTTCGGACCGTAGAATGCACCCTCGCCCAGCTGGTATTCGAACGGAATACCGTTCTCTTCCAGCGCTACGGCGAGATCCGCTTCTGCGCGATCCCAGGTCTCATCGCTACCGATACGTTTTTCCGGACGCGTTGAGAGTTTGACCACGATCTTCTCGAAGCCAAAGGTGCTGTACATATCGTAGACCATACGAATACAGGCGTTAACTTCATCACGAACCTGATCTTCAGTACAGAAGATATGCGCATCATCCTGCGTAAAGCCACGCACGCGCATCAGACCGTGCAGCGCACCTGATGGCTCGTTACGGTGGCAGCTACCGAACTCCGCCATACGCAGCGGCAGGTCGCGGTAGGATTTCAGACCCTGGTTGAAGATCTGAACGTGGCCCGGGCAGTTCATTGGCTTGATGCAGTATTCACGGTTCTCGGACGAGGTGGTGAACATCGCATCTTTGTAGTTGTCCCAGTGGCCGGTTTTTTCCCACAGCACACGGTCCATCATGAACGGGCCTTTCACTTCCTGATACTGGTACTCTTTCAGCTTGGAGCGTACGAACGTTTCCAGTTCACGGAAGATAGTCCAGCCATCGTTATGCCAGAACACCATACCCGGCGCTTCTTCCTGCATGTGGTACAGGTCAAGCTGCTTACCAATTTTACGGTGGTCACGCTTCGCCGCCTCTTCCAGGCGCAGCAAGTAGGCGTTCAGGGCTTTTTTATCCGCCCACGCGGTACCATAGATACGCTGCAACATCTTGTTGTTGCTGTCGCCACGCCAGTAGGCGCCGGCGATCTTCATCAGTTTGAAATGATGGCAGAAGCGCATGTTCGGCACGTGCGGTCCACGGCACATGTCGACGTATTCTTCGTGATGGTACAAGCCAGGCTTGTCATCATGCGAAATGTTTTCATCGAGAATAGAGACTTTATAGCTCTCGCCACGCTTGACGAAGGTTTCACGCGCTTCGTGCCAGCTGACTTTCTTCTTGATGACGTCATAGTTGGTCTCGGCGAGCTCGTGCATACGTTTTTCGAGCGCGTCGATATCTTCCTGGGTCAGGGTGTGGTCAAGATCAACGTCATAGTAGAAACCATTGTCGATAACCGGACCGATCGCCATTTTGGTGTTTGGCCACAGCTGCTTGATAGCATGACCCAACAGGTGCGCACAGGAGTGACGAATGATCTCCAGACCTTCTTCGTCTTTCGCGGTGATGATTGCAAGCGTCGCATCGTTTTCAATCAGATCGGATGCATCAACCAGCTCACCGTTCACACGGCCGGCGATGGTCGCTTTCGCGAGGCCAGGACCGATGTCCAGGGCAACATCCATAGGGCTAACAGCGTGGTCGAAATGGCGTTGGCTGCCATCAGGAAGAGTAATTACAGGCATTTTATATCCTTATTTGCAGTGATGCCCCACACATAAGAGCATATACAAAGAAAATAATCGTGATTTGACAATAGATTACGACACCATCTGACCAACAATCGTCAAATTGGTTCGTCATCATTCACCTGCCGGAAAATCAGACAACGCCGGATATACGGCAAGCCTTGCAATGTTAACACTAACAAAAGGGAGATTGCACCCTCTGCTGGCAGATTGATGTGCTGGCACTTTCGCATGAATTTGCAGATCGCAATTCCCGATGCTCGCATTTCAGAGATGCTGGGCTACTCTTGAACAGATCTTTAAACCCAAAGGTGCATACTATGAACGTATCCAGTAGAACGGTTGTGATTTTAAACATCCTTTCCGCCACAGGTTTATTGTTGATTCTCGCCGAACGATTCCACTGGTTCTGAGCTGAACCCTACGCTGGCATAACCCAATCGATCCCGAGAAGGGGCATATTTCGGTCCTGTTTGGTAGACTGTGGGTATCAACGAACAAGGATTAGGTTATGCCAACAAAACGCTTTGCCGTAAAACACTGGAAAATGGTGCTGGTGCTGATTGCCATCTGCGGCGCGATGCTGTTACTCCGCTGGGCGGCAATGATTTGGGGCTAGGGGCGAAGACAGCTCATCAGAGGGACGTCACAAGACCAGAGCGAATAAACGGGCCGACATGATTATCGGCCCGTTTTCATTACATTCTATAACCCAGTGAAACCGTGGTTCTGCGGTCGGTGTGATCCGGTGCAGATTCAGGTGGTGAAGAGTTCCAGGTCACGTTGTAGGCGACTTTCAGACCAAAGTGTTCGTTGATGGCCACGTTCAGCGCCGACTCAGAGTTCAGCGTCGTGTCGTCGGCACCAAATACGGAAACACCCTGGGTAAATTTGGTGTTGTCAGTCATCTGCCAGGCATAGGTGCCGGAAGCGTAACCGAGCGGTTGGGTTTTGGTATCGCCATTGGTGTACTCGTCGTAACGCACACCTGGACCGAATTCAAAACGGAGGCTGTGTACCGGACCGTTCAGGAACTGGCGACCATAACCCGCGGTGAACACATCGCGCTGGCGATAGCCATTGTAACGGTCGGTTAACCAGCTTGCCTGACCAAACAGGTAATCATAGTCGGTCATGTTGTAACGGCTACGTCCGCCTACCGCATATTTCTCGGAAGAACGTTCGTCATTAGCGGACGTATTGCTGGCATTCCCCCACAGAGACCAGGCGGTGGTATTACCGTACCAGGTGAGCGTACTGTCCGCCGTCAGAGAAGAGCTTTTGGTGTTACCGGATTGTGCCAGGTACCCGGCATTCAGGTTACCTTCGAACGGTTTTTTCGCGGTGGAAGGATCGTCCATGACAGTAAAAACGGAATCATCGGCGGTCGCGTTCATAGCCGCAAACACGCCACCCGCCAGCATCAGTGCAGCGGGCACTGTCTTTAAAAGCTTCATTTTATTAAGGAGTCCGTACAACAAAAAAAGAGACCACACGGTCCCGGAATCTTTCTTGAGGATCAATGACAAGGCGTCCAGAGAAAGGTAACAAATTATAAAAAGGCGCAAATAACATAGCAATGATTTCTTATTTCATTTTTTGAATAAGAACGATCCCAAAAAACGTTTTATTTTATATATCCCTCATCGCATTTATGTCAGCATTCATTTTTAAAATCATACTGTTATTTACATTGCCTTCCTGTCGATCGGTGCCAGGCTTAAAAGAACCCATGCTAAAAGGAGGTTATGATGGCTTCTATTTATACGCTGACGCTCTCCCCTTCCCTCGACTCCGCGACCATAACGCCGCAGATTTACCCGGAAGGTAAACTACGCTGTAGCGCACCCGTATTTGAGCCGGGCGGTGGCGGGATTAACGTTGCGCGCGCGATTACCCACCTCGGTGGTAAAGCGACTGCCATCTTTCCGGCCGGTGGTGCAACGGGGGAGCATCTTGTTGCCTTGCTGGCCGATGAACAGGTTGCCGTGGATACCGTTGACGCCAAAGACTGGACCCGGCAGAACCTGCATGTCCACGTTGAGTCCAGCGGGGAACAGTATCGTTTCGTTATGCCAGGCGCCAGGCTGAGCGATGATGAGTTTCGTCAGCTGGAAGAGAAGGTGCTAACCATTGAAAGCGGCTCGCTGCTGGTCATCAGCGGTAGCCTGCCGCCAGGCGTCAAAACAGAAAAGCTGACAGCACTGGTTGATGCCGTGCTTCAGCGCGGCATTCGCTGTATTGTCGACAGTTCAGGCGAAGCCCTGCAGGCGGCATTAGAACCCGGACAGCTTGAGCTCGTTAAGCCTAACCAGAAAGAGCTGAGTGCGCTTGTTAATCGCGAACTTAGCCAGCCGGATGACGTGCGTACTGCCGCAGAAGAACTGGTTCGCAGCGGCAAAGCGCACCGCGTTGTCGTCTCTCTCGGTCCTCAGGGTGCGCTGGCCGTCGACAAGACGGGCTTTGTGCAGGTTGTTCCGCCCCCAATGAAGAGCCAGAGCACCGTCGGCGCAGGCGACAGTATGGTCGGCGCGATGGCGCTGAAGCTGGCGCAGGGCGCATCACTTCTGGAGATGACGCGCTATGGCGTCGCGGCGGGGAGTGCCGCCACCATCAATCAGGGAACGCGCCTGTGTTCGCTTGCCGATACGCAGAAAATCGTCGATTACCTGTCACGAAGCTAACCGATATATCCCCCTCCTGGCGGAGGGGAATATCTGTGGAAGTCGCCAAATATGGCGTATCGACTATGCTAAAAAAACTTTCAGGATAACAACGAGGTGAATTATGAGCAGTGGTGATATCACCCGCTACGTCGTGACCATCAGCCTTCATGAAGCATCGCTGACCGAGCTTAACGAGCTCAACAATGCCTTTACACGGGCGAATTTCCTGCTCACGCTAACGGATGACGAAGGTCATATTCATGATTTAGGCACCCTGGCGTTTGGCCTGATCGCAGCCCTGAGTGAAGAAGAGGTGCATGCGCTGGCCGCCAGCCTGGTGGAAAGCGTGACCGACAAGCCTGCCGACATCACCGTGGAGACGTGGGAACGCTGGCAGAAAAAAGAACAATAAGTGCCCTGCATGAAATTAATCCGCTCAGGTGTGCGTTAGTTCGTATTTTTTTACCG
The DNA here is from genome assembly GCF_047530715.1 of Enterobacter sp. 04-C-12-SI-ECC. NCBI lineage: Bacteria > Pseudomonadati > Pseudomonadota > Gammaproteobacteria > Enterobacterales > Enterobacteriaceae > Enterobacter > Enterobacter sp. 04-C-12-SI-ECC. The sequence continues at coordinate 170,955 of NZ_JBLKDI010000003.1, read as the reverse complement.
CAGTTATGCGCTAACTTTATGATCTGGCAGACAACATGGGAGAGTCAACATGTGGCAGGCTATCAGTCATCTTTTACATGAGCAATTGGGTGAAGGTGAAATTGAACTGCGTAACGAGCTGCCGGGCGGGGAAATTCACGCCGCGTGGCATTTACGCTACGCAGGACGCGATCTGTTCGTTAAATGCGACGAGCGAGAGCTGCTCCCGATTTTTACCGCTGAAGCCGATCAGCTTGAACTGTTGTCCCGCAGTAAAACGGTGACGGTACCTGAGGTGCTGGCCGTGGGCAGTGACCGGGACTACAGCTTTCTGGTGATGGACTATCTCCCTGCCCGCCCGTTGGACGCCCATAATGCCTTTATTCTCGGGCAACAGTTAGCGCGTCTGCACCAGTGGAGCGACCAGCCCCAGTTTGGTCTCGACTTCGACAACGACCTTTCCACCACGCCGCAGCCCAATGCCTGGCAGCGCCGCTGGTCGACGTTCTTTGCCGAGCAGCGCATCGGATGGCAGCTTGAGCTGGCCGCAGAGAAAGGGCTGGAATTTGGCAATATTGATGCCATCGTCGAGCATGTGCAACAGCGCCTGGCCTCCCACCAGCCTCAGGCGTCTTTGCTGCACGGTGATTTATGGTCCGATAACTGCGCGCTGGGCCCCAACGGCCCGTATATCTTCGACCCGGCCTGCTACTGGGGCGACAGAGAGTGCGATTTGGCCATGTTGCCCCTGCATCCCGAACAACCGCCGCAAATATACGATGGCTATCAGTCTGTCTCCCCCCTGCCGCCGGACTTCCTTGAGCGCCAGCCCGTGTATCAGCTCTATACGCTGATGAACCGAGCCATTCTTTTTGGCGGGCAACATCTGGTCAACGCCCAGCGCGCGCTTGAACGCGTGCTTGCGGCTTAAAGACAAAACGGGTGGTCTTGCCGCCACCCTAATTCGTTACAGAAAACCGAGCAGTGAGAAGAAGAAATATCCCGCCACGATGATGATAACCGGCAGGATATAGAGCGGGAAAATTTGCAGGAAAATGGTGTGACGAGGCACCACAATGCGGGATTCAATCTGCTCCCGGCTCATTCCTTCAGGACCTTTCGCCTTCTCAAGGATAAGCTGATCTTCCACCCCTTCGCGTAAAAAACGGGTCTGGCGACTCATTCGTGCGCCCGATGCCTGCAGCGCCATCGCAATAAAAATCAGCGCATAGATAATCCAGAACCCAACATTCAGCTGCTGGTGAAAGTCCGGCGTTGGCGAGTTGAACCAGAAGACATTCAGGAACGGGGTGTTAAACCGCACCATCTCAATCATGACATGCGCAAAATCAAGCATTACCGCATTAATGCCCGGCTGTTTTTCGCTGTGATCGTACATAAACTTCAGCACGGAGATCAGCGTAGAAATGACGGCGGGAATAAAAATCACCCAGCCTGCAATACGTTTTAAGACAGCAATGCGTCCAGCTTGTTGATACGTCATCAGTTCCTCTTCATAAAGACGCGTGATTTGAGCCTAAGTCTACCTGCTGGACATCAATTTCGCCCGCTCTTTAAAAGCAATATGCTAAATTGCAGACTGTGCTTAGCACTTATCGTCTGTCGAACACCTGGATAAGGAGACGTTGTGATGTCGACACCGCGCCAGATACTTGCCGCTATTTTTGACATGGATGGATTACTGATTGATTCCGAGCCGTTGTGGGATCGCGCCGAGCTGGACGTGATGGCCAGCCTGGGCGTTGATATCAGTCGCCGTAATGAACTTCCCGACACGCTGGGCCTGCGTATTGATATGGTCGTTGACCTGTGGTACGCCCAACAGCCGTGGGTTGGGCCCGATCGCGACGAAGTCACCTCGCGTATTATCAGCCGCGCCATCGCGCTGGTGGAGGAGAACAAGCCGCTCTTGCCGGGCGTACATGAGGCTGTCGCGCTGTGCAAGTCTCAGGGGCTGAAGGTTGGCCTGGCTTCCGCTTCACCGCTGCATATGCTGGAAAAAGTGCTGATCATGTTTGAGCTGCGCGACAGTTTTGACGCCCTGGCCTCTGCGGAAAAACTGCCCTACAGCAAGCCACATCCGCAGGTCTATATGGACTGCGCCGCGAAGCTGGGTCTTGATCCGCTTACCTGCGTCGCGCTGGAAGATTCAGTAAACGGCATGGTGGCCTCCAAAGCCGCGCGTATGCGCTCCATTGTGGTGCCCGATGAAGAAAACCGCCACGATCCGCGGTATGCTCTTGCCGACGTTAAGCTGAATTCGCTGGCTGAACTGACGGTACAACACCTGCGCGGCGAATAGCGCCCCTCCTACAGGCAGCGTCATGCTGCCTGATAAAAACAAAACACAGTTTCATTTTGTTTGCTTTTCTCATCCCTGCCTCCTATCTTTAACGTCAACACGACGATAACCCGCTTCTGAGGCGCGTATGATACTGGACACCTTTACTCTTTCAGGCAAAGTAGCCCTCATCACCGGGTGCGATACCGGGCTGGGGCAAGGCATGGCTATTGCGCTGGCGCAGGCAGGTTGCGATATCGTTGGGGTAAATCGCAAAGCTCCAGAGCAAACGGCAAGCGCCGTCACCGCCCTGGGAAGACGTTTTGTGGCTATTCGGGCCGATCTGAGCCAGCAGGAAAATCTTCAGTACGTCGTGGACACCGCCGTGGCGGAGATGGGACGAATTGATATTCTGGTAAACAATGCCGGGACGATTCGCCGGGAGGAGGCTCTGACGTTCAGCGAAAAAGACTGGGATGACGTTATGAACCTGAATCTCAAGTCGCTCTTTTTCCTCTCTCAGGCGGTCGCTAAGCGATTTATCGCCCAGGGCCAGGGCGGCAAAATTATCAATATCGCCTCTATGCTCTCCTTTCAGGGCGGCATTCGCGTGCCGTCGTATACCGCCTCGAAAAGCGGCGTACTGGGGATCACGCGCCTGCTGGCAAATGAGTGGGCGCGACATGGCATCAACGTGAATGCCATCGCGCCGGGCTACATGGCGACGAACAACACGCAGCAGCTGCGCGATAACGAACAGCGTAACGCGGAGATCCTTGACCGCATCCCGGCGGGTCGATGGGGAGTACCGGATGACCTTCAGGGGCCGGTCGTCTTTTTAGCCTCCCCCGCATCAGATTACGTGAATGGTCACACCTTAGCCGTCGACGGCGGCTGGCTGGCGCGCTGAGGCGCCTTTGTGACAAACAGTTACACCGTCACCTCTTTCGCCCACTGTATAAAAACCCTATACTGTATAAATTGACAGTTTCGTGGGTTTTATCATGACGGCGGAAGGCCACCTGCTTTTTTCAATTGCGTGCGCAGTATTTGCCAAAAACGCAGAACTTACTCCCGTGCTTGCACAGGGAGACTGGTGGCATATTGTCCCTTCCGCCGTTTTAACCTGTCTGCTGCCCGATATTGACCACCCAAAATCCTTCCTCGGACAGCGCCTGAAGTGGGTGTCGAAGCCCATCGCCCGCGCGTTCGGCCACCGCGGGTTTACCCACAGCCTCTTGGCCGTTTTTGGCCTGCTTACGCTTTTCTATTTAAAAGTCCCTGAAAGCTGGATAGTGCCGGGTGATGCCATTCAGGGCATGGTGCTGGGTTATTTAAGCCATATCCTCGCCGATATGCTGACGCCCGCGGGCGTGCCGCTGCTATGGCCCTGCCGCTGGCGTTTCCGTTTTCCGATCCTTGCGCCGCAGAAAGGGAATCAGCTTGAACGCGTGCTGTGCATGGCGCTGTTTGCGTACGCCGTCTGGATGCCGCAAACCTTGCCCGAAAACAGTGCAGTGCGCTGGTCTTCCCAGATGATCAATTCGCTGCAATTTCAGTTCAATCGTTTTATTCATCACCAGATTGAACAGTAAACCAACAAAATCATTCCATTTGTCATAAACCATTCCATTTGGATATAAGCGCCACATCACACTTCTGCTAACCTTCCGCCAACAGGATCGGGAAAAACCGATCCCACATAATAAATCAGGAGAACGGGGATGAATTTTCCACTCATCGCGAACATAGTCGTGTTCGTCGTATTACTATTGCTTCTCGCGCAGGCGCGCCACAAACAGTGGAGCCTGGCGAAAAAAGTACTGGTCGGTCTGGTCATGGGTGTGGCGTTTGGTCTGGCCTTACACGCCGTCTACGGCTCCGATAGTCCGGTACTGAAAGAGTCGATTCAGTGGTTCAACATTGTCGGTAACGGCTACGTCCAACTGCTGCAGATGATCGTTATGCCGCTGGTGTTCGCCTCTATTCTGAGCGCCGTAGCCCGTCTGCACAACGCAACTCAGCTGGGTAAAATCAGCTTTCTGACCATTGGTACGCTGCTCTTTACCACGCTGATTGCCGCGCTGGTGGGGGTGCTGGTTACCAACCTGTTTGGCCTGACGGCCGAAGGTCTGGTTCAGGGTACCGCTGAAACGGCGCGTCTGACCGCAATTCAAACCAACTACGTGGGTAAAGTGGCTGATCTGACGGTTCCGCAGATGGTCCTCTCCTTCATTCCGAAGAACCCGTTTGCTGACCTGACCGGTGCAAGCCCAACCTCTATCATCAGCGTGGTGATCTTCGCGGCGTTCCTGGGCGTGGCGGCGCTTAAGCTGCTGAAAGACGACGCGCCGAAAGGCGAACGCGTGCTGACGGCGATTGATACCCTGCAAAGCTGGGTGATGAAGCTGGTCCGTCTGGTCATGCAGCTGACGCCATACGGCGTTCTGGCGCTGATGACCAAAGTGGTAGCCGGCTCTAACCTGCAGGACATCATTAAGCTGGGCAGCTTCGTTGTCGCCTCTTATCTGGGCCTGGGCATTATGTTCGTGGTGCACGGTATCCTGCTGGGCGTGAACGGCGTCAGCCCGCTGAAATACTTCCGCAAAGTATGGCCGGTACTGACCTTTGCCTTCACCAGCCGTTCCAGCGCAGCGTCTATTCCGCTGAACGTTGAAGCACAGACCCGTCGTCTGGGCGTGCCGGAATCTATCGCCAGCTTCTCTGCCTCCTTTGGTGCTACCATCGGTCAGAACGGCTGCGCGGGTCTCTACCCGGCGATGCTGGCGGTGATGGTTGCCCCAACCGTGGGTATCAACCCGCTGGATCCGGTCTGGATCGCCACGCTGGTCGGGATTGTTACCATCAGCTCCGCCGGCGTTGCAGGTGTCGGCGGCGGTGCAACCTTCGCCGCGCTGATTGTGCTGCCCGCGCTGGGCCTGCCCGTCACGCTGGTCGCCCTGCTGATCTCCGTTGAACCGCTGATCGACATGGGCCGTACCGCGCTGAACGTGAGCGGCTCCATGACTGCCGGTACGCTGACCAGCCAGTGGCTGAAGCAGACCGACAAAGCCATTCTGGAAAGTGAAGACGACGCCGAGCTGGCGCACCGTTAATCTCGATAGAAATAAAAAAACCGCCTGATGGCGGTTTTTTTATGGCTGTTATTCTTCAACCTCTTCATCCTGGCGGATTTGCGTCGCCCATCGCTGGGCTGACTCCGGCACGGAAAACGCCGGCGACCGGCGGAAATGTTCCCCCATCAGGACAAAAGCCACATATTTACCGCGAAGCAGCCAGACATCACGAAAACCATCCACTTTCAGGGCATGGTCAGGCGGCGCGGGCTCAACGCGGGGCACATAGCTAATAACCTGGCGGTTTTGTTGACGAAGAGGTTTCATAAGCGACGGATTCACTAAAGCAAATTCTTGAAGCAGGAAAATTCTATGATAGCCGATCCTGCTGCCTTACGTCGCGCTCCGAGTGGGTGAGATGGCTCCTTTCGTTAATAACGTCATGTGAAAAACGCTTAGTTAGCGAGCTATCTCACGACATTGTTCTATCCTTAATAGGGTTTTTAGCAATGGATAAAGGAGAAGCGTGCAATGTCGAACAAAGATAAATCACATCAATCACCGATTCATGGCACTGAAGAATCTCAACCGGGTATGGACTCTCTCGCCCCTGCTGACGGCTCTCACCGTCCCTCGCCGGGCCCATCAGCCCCTGGCGAACAACCAACCGCGCCGGGAAGCATGAAATCGCCGGACACCGGAAACGAGAAGCTGAAATCGCTTGAGCCACACCGTAAAGGCGGCGAAGGTTTTGCACTCACCACCAATCAGGGCGTGCGCATTGCTGACGATCAAAACTCCCTTCGCGCAGGCGCGCGCGGACCGACCCTGCTGGAAGATTTCATCCTGCGGGAAAAAATTACCCATTTTGACCACGAGCGAATTCCGGAACGCATCGTTCACGCGCGCGGTTCTGCGGCGCACGGCTACTTCCAGCCCTATAAAAGCCTGAAAGCGATCACCAAAGCGGATTTCCTCTCCGACCCGGATAAAATCACGCCGGTCTTTGTGCGTTTCTCCACCGTGCAGGGTGGCGCAGGTTCGGCAGATACGGTGCGTGATATCCGCGGCTTTGCCACCAAGTTTTATACCGAAGAGGGTATTTTCGATCTGGTGGGCAATAACACCCCGGTGTTTTTCATTCAGGATGCGCATAAATTTCCTGACTTTGTCCATGCGGTAAAACCGGAGCCCCACTGGGCCATACCCCAGGGACAAAGTGCGCACGATACCTTCTGGGACTATGTCTCCCTGCAGCCTGAAACCTTACACAACGTGATGTGGGCGATGTCCGACCGTGGGATCCCGCGCAGCTATCGCACGATGGAAGGGTTCGGTATTCATACCTTCCGCATGATCAACGCGGAAGGAAAAGCCACGTTTGTGCGCTTCCACTGGAAGCCGGTAGCGGGCAAAGCCTCGCTGGTATGGGATGAGGCGCAGAAGCTCACCGGGCGCGATCCGGACTTCCATCGCCGCGAACTGTGGGAATCCATTGAAGCGGGTGACTTCCCGGAATATGAACTGGGCTTACAGCTGATCCCGGAAGAAGACGAGTTTAAGTTCGATTTCGACCTGCTTGACCCGACAAAACTCATTCCTGAGGAGCTGGTGCCCGTTCAGCTGGTGGGCAAAATGGTGCTTAACCGCAACCCGGATAATTTCTTTGCCGAAAACGAGCAGGCCGCGTTCCACCCGGGCCACATCGTCCCCGGACTGGATTTCACCAACGATCCGCTCTTACAGGGACGTCTGTTCTCGTATACCGATACGCAGATTAGCCGTCTTGGCGGGCCGAACTTCCACGAGATCCCGATTAACCGCCCAACCTGCCCGTACCATAACTTCCAGCGCGACGGGATGCACCGTCAGGATATTGATACCAACCCGGCAAACTATGAGCCGAACTCCATCAACGACAACTGGCCGCGAGAAACCCCGCCGGGGCCGAAACGCGGCGGATTCGAATCGTACCAGGAGCGTATCGACGGCAACAAAATTCGCGAGCGCAGCCCCTCGTTCGGTGAGTATTACGCCCACCCTCGCCTGTTCTGGAACAGCCAGACGCCGATTGAGCAACAGCACATCATCGGTGGCTTTAGCTTCGAACTGAGCAAAGTTGTGCGCACCTACATCCGCGAGCGCGTGGTCGATCAGCTGGCGCACATTGATATTCAGCTTGCCCAGAGCGTGGCGGATAACCTTGGCATCACGCTAACGGACGAACAGCGCAACCTTGCGCCGCCGAAAGAGGTTAACGGCGTGAAGAAAGATCCATCGCTGAGCCTGTATGCGGTGCCGGGTGGTTCAATTAAGGGCCGCGTAGTCGCCATCCTGCTGAACGACAAAACCCGCGCCAGCGACGTGCTGGGGATTATGCAGGCGCTAAAAACCCAGGGCGTACACGCCAAACTGCTCTATTCCCGCATGGGTGAAGTGACCGCCGACGATGGTTCTGTGCTGCCGGTGGCGGCGACCTTTGCCGGCGCGCCGTCGCTGACCGTCGATGCGGTGATTGTGCCGTGCGGGGATATTGCCAGCCTGCTCAACAACGGTGATGCCATCTATTATCTGCTGGAAGCCTATAAGCACCTGAAGCCCATTGCGCTGTCCGGCGACGCGCGTCAGTTTAAGGCGCAACTGAAGGTTGCCGAGCAGGGTGAGGACGGCATTGTCGAGGGCGATAACGTGGACGATGCGTTTATGATGAAGCTGTTTGATTTGCTCGCCGCGCACCGTGTCTGGTCGCGCAGCAGTAAGATCGATCAGATTCCGGCGTAAAAACCATTCCCGGTTGTGCGGCCTGATGCCCTCACCCACGGGAGAGGGAGAAAACAATAAAAACGGTAACCCAGGTTACCGTTTTGCTTTTACCTCGCCACCCGGCACGTCTTATAGATCCCCAAACGTCCCCAACCGATACCCACGCTCGGCAATGGCGTACTTCAGCGACGGCGACGTCAGGACATCCAGCTCCGCCAGGCGCGGCCAGCAGTAGGCGCTCTTACGCACGGTGTTATCGACAAAGGCGGGATGCGCCATGACCTCCAGCGACCGTTCCCCCCGCGCGGCGGAATCATCCAGCACCTTCAGGAACAGCGCCTCGTCGATCTCGTCGCCGTAAAAGGCGCTGCTGAACCCCTCAGTTGTTGTCACGGCACAGTCCGGCACGCCCTGCGCCTCACGATCCACGCGCATCGCCACGCCTTTGCGTTGGGCAAACGCCGCAACAATCGGGAAAATCGCTGGGATCATGTGCACATGATGGTGGCTGTCGATGTGCGTCGGCGCCTTGCCAAAAAGATCAACAAAGCGGTTGTACTGGCAGTCCAGCTCACGGGCAATCTCTTCGAGCGGCAGAGCGTCCTGCTCCGCCAGATCCCAAATCCATTTGCCCAGCAGACCGTCACGCGTCAGGCCCGGCATGGGTGAAAGCGGCATCCCGAGCGTCAGCACAAAATGCATGCCGACACCCAGCTCTGGCACCTCGCGGCTCAGCTGCGCCGCGTGTTCAACCGCCTCACCGTTCACCAGTGCCGTTGTAGAGGTCACTACCCCGCGGCGACAGGCTTCAATAATGCCGTAGTTCTGGCCTTTCGAAAGGCCAAAGTCATCAGCATTAACGATCAGCAGGTTTTCCATTGTGCGTCCTCTCAGTGTTGTTTGAACTTCAGCTTCTCAATCGTGGCGGCAAAGTTCGGCAACCATTTTTCATGCGCCAGGATCATCTCGCTGGCCAGCTGCTCCGCATCGCGGTCGGAATGCACCAGCGGGCTGAGGTTCAGCGCCAGAAGCACGTCATTGAGTTCACCGCTCAGCGCCGCGTTGCTCGCCGCCACTTCAAAGCCTTTGATGGTGTGGATTAGGCCCATAACTTTGTCGTCGAAGTGGGTGATACGTGGATGCGGTTTAGCCCCCTCACGCCCCAGAATGCAGGTCATCTCGACGGCCCAGTCCGCCGGGATATTGTCGATATGGCCGTGATGCGGCACGTTAACATAGTGCTCCGCCTGCTTGTCGTTGTAGATGGCGTTGATCACTTCACACGCTGCATCGGAGTAATAGGCCCCACCGCGCTGCTCAAGCGCTTTCGGTTTGACGTTCAGGTCCGGATCTTTATATAAATCAAACAGCTGCTTCTCAACTTTCTGAACGATTTGCGCACGCGCGCCGCCCTTATAGTACTCGCCCATTTCGATAGCCAGCATCTCTTTCTGCTTGAAGTAGTAAAGCAGGTACGAGCACGGCAGCAGATTCAGCGAGCGGATCAGCCCTTCGCTGAACGGCAGGTCAAAGATGTTCTTCACGGAGGCCGCGGTCAGGCGACCGGAAGCCACGCCGTCGAGCAGTTCGGCAAAGCGCGATTTTCCGTTCACGATGACGTCTTTAATGAACACCATGTGGTTCAGGCCGAACAGATCGATTGAGAGATCGTCACTGTCGGTCAGCTCCAGCACGTCGCGGATAAACATCTTCATGCCGATCGGGATATTACAGACGCCGATAAAGCGTTTGAAATTGGTATGACGATATACCGCCTCGGTCACCATTCCGGCCGGGTTAGTGAAGTTAATCACCCACGCGTTCGGGCAGATCTCTTGCACATCTTTGACGATGTCGAAAATCACCGGAATGGTACGCAGGCCTTTGAACAGGCCGCCCGCGCCGTTGGTCTCCTGCCCCAGGTAGCCGTGGCTCAGCGGAATACGCTCGTCCAGCTCGCGCGCTTTTAGCTGGCCGACGCGCAGCTGAGTGGTAACGAAATCCGCATCTTTCAGCGCCAGGCGACGATCGAGGGATTTATGCACGGTCATAGGCACGCCCGCTTTCTCAACCATGCGCTTGCACAGGTCGAAAATAATATCCAGCTTCTCCTGACCTTCCTCAACGTCCACCAGCCATAATTCGCTGACTGGTAATTCATGATAACGTTTCAGAAAACCTTCAAGTAATTCCGGGGTATAGCTGCTGCCGCCACCAATGGTTACGACTTTTAATTTCTTTTGCATAATATCTCCCTTAGCGTATCAGGTTAATCGCCTGCAAGGTATAGCGTACTCTTCCCGCTATTTGGGCAAGCCATTAAAGCAATATTTATGGCGGGTAATCCGCCGAAAGTTAATTAATTACCGTTAAATTCTTCCGGTAGCTGTTCGGTGTGAATGAGGTCAACTTCTTAAAAGTTTTAATAAACAGGCTGGGACTGCTATATCCTGACTCATAAGCAATATCGGTGACAGAATAGTTGGTAATTTCCAGCTGTTTTTTGGCAAAATTAATGCGGATTTCATTAATTATTTGCACCGGCGTTTTACGATAATAACGCTGCGTCGCGCGGGTCAGATATTCCTGGGATTTCCCCGAGAGGGATACCATATTTTCCAGCGCATTTTCGCTGAACTGGCCTTTATCGTGCATCAGTTCCACGGTGCTGCGCAGCCACTGTGGAACATCATCCGTCACCTGCTGCTCTTCACGGTGATGCCGCAACCGGTTCATCACGTAGAAGGTCACCGTTTCAATAAATTCATCAAACTCATTGTCGCGGAAGTTAAGCGAGGCGATGACCGTTTCAATCCAGGTCATGAACTCGTTTTTCACACGATATACCTGGGACGCCACAAAGCAGAACGGCACCAGCGGCAGATAGTGCTTCTCAAAGAAGCGTCTGCTGACGCCCACGTTCAGAATGCGGGTCGCGCCAAATTCGTAAAAGCTCTGGTGATAGGAACCCATCGGCAGGAAGACAAAATCCCCTCGCTCCAGCAGGACGCGCTTACCGTTGATCTCCTGGTAGTAGCGGCCGGTCAGAACAATCGTGAACTCATAGTAGTCATGCTGGTGCAGACCGCTGGCGCTCTCCGTCTTGTTGTAGATAACCACGTGAAAATTTTTGCCATTAAACAGTTGCTGTTCAAATGCGGTTTTGATTTCCATCGTGCTGACCTCCTGCTGCTCAATCCGACCTAGTGCATTTTCTCGTGAAGCTCAATCAACTCCGCCACCAGCTCACGCGCCAGCATGGACGTCATCAGGTGATCCTGAGCGTGTACCAGCACCAGGCTGACCTTCATCTTCCCTTCGCCCTGGTCGCTTTCAATCAGCTTTGTCTGCACCAGGTGCGCTTCGTTCAGCGCCGTGCGGGATTGCTCCATCATGGTTTTCGCGGCGGCGAAATCTCCCTGCTTGGCCTGCTTCAGTGCGGCATACGCCAGGCTGCGCGCCTGCCCGGAGTTGATGATGAGGCCCATCACCACTTCTTCGAGATCGTTCTCTGCGGCTTCGTCTGCGACGATACTATCCAAATCTAACATGTTTTAGCTCCTTGTGGCTGGCGCGGGCTTCCCCGCGCCGGTCAATCTTAGAATTTCAGTGAGAGGGCAATTTCCTCTTCGCTCTCTTCTTCATCAATGATGGTGGCAGCTTTGTTCGCAATCGCCACGAACGGCATGTACAGCAGGGTGGCAATCCCGAGGTTGAATATCGCCAGCAGGAAGGCCGCGACGCTACCGTTGGTGTTAAAGAAGGCGCCCAGACCTGCCGGCATGGTCCACGGAGCAATGTTGGTGATCGGTGGAATAATACCCATGTAGTAGGCCGTCAGGGTGATCGCTGCCAGCAGCGGCTGCACCAGGATGAACGGGATAAACATTACCGGGTTCATGATAATTGGCAGACCGAACAGAATCGGCTCGTTAATCTGGAAGATGCCTGATGGCAGGGCCAGTTTCGCCACCTGACGATAGTCAGCGCGACGAGAGACAATAAAGACCGCGATGATCAGACCCAGGGTCGCCCCGGTACCACCCAGGAAGATATAGGAGTCAAGCATCGGCTTCGCCCACACATGGAAGGTTTTACCTGCCGCCAGCGCCGCGTCAACGGAGCCGTACTGCTGGTAAAGCGCAACGTTTTCCAGTGCCCATGGGGTCATAATTCCGCTGTCCAGCGCGGCCAGTGCCAGTGAACCGTGCACGCCGAAGAACCACAGCAGAGAGGTGAAAATCACATACGCCCAACCGACCACGCCACCCATCGACGCCAGCGGCGTAGAGATAGAGTCCATGATGATCTGGTGGAAGTTCGTGCCCCAGTGAGAGAGCGCCCAGGCGATAATCCCCATGATGGAGAGGATAATGAAGCCTGGGATCAACGCGGAAAATGAACGAGAAACGGAGGCCGGCACGCTATCCGGCAGTCGGATAACCCAGTTGCGACGGATAATAAAGGTGAACATTTCTGCCACCACCAGGCCGATAACAATACCGGAGATGATGTTGGCTCCGCCCAGCCAGTTTGCGCCAACGGCGTAGGCTTCACCCACGCTGTAAGGCGTGACGGTCATAAACGCGGCAACGGATAATAATCCGGCGGCCAGCGGATCCACTTTCCGCTCTTCAGCCAGCGCCATCCCAATAAAGAAAGGCGCCATCAGCGACATAATACCCAACGTACCGTTATATACGTTGCCGCCGATGGCTTTAAAACCATTAAGGGTTTCAATAGTGGAAGCGTCTAACCGAATTCCTAATGAATAAAAGAAGGAACCTTCACCAAAGCTCAGAAAAACGTTGTTAATTAAAACGAACATGGCCCCGGCCAGCGTCAACGGCATTAATTTAATAAAACCGTTTTTGATGGCATTAACGTGAGGCTGCTTTCCTATTTTAACAGCAAAAGGAAGGAGTACCTTTTCAAGTGAAGCGATGACTTTACTCATAGGAAAATACCCTTAAATGCCGTAACGCATGTTACGGCGTAATTGTGTGTGAAATAACTCTTTGACGGGAAAAATAAAAATTAATTAGCAGCTTTTTTAATGGCTGCCACAGCAGCTTTAAGTACACCTAAACCATCGATCTTGCCGTACAGCCCCGAGTCGATCACTTCGACCGGTTTATTCGGTAGCAGTCGTTGAATTTCGGGCAACATATAGGCAATTTGCGGCCCCAGTAACACCACATCGGCTTTCTGGCCTTTTTCGCCCGCCAGCGTTTCCGGAAACGCTTCAATCACCACAGGAACTTCATACTTTTCAGCCTGCGCGCGCATCTTTGACACCAGAAGCGAGGTTGACATGCCCGCTGAGCAGAACAGGTAGATATGTTTCTTTTCCATCATAATTTCCCTCTTGTATGACTACCTGCCGTCGCGCTATAACTCGACTCGCTGTCCCGGCAGACAGGTAGCTTGCGTACTGTTGTTTATCGTTGAAGTGAGTATACGCAATGGTACAGAGGGGAGATAATTCTGGATAGGCCTAAATTGTCTCTCATTGACCTGGCTTGTTGACTACCTTCACATTTCAGGCAAATAATTCGCGCAAAGAAATAAGATTAACGTATGAGTAAAAAAACCGGCCCAGAGGCCGGTTTGTTAACATCTTCAGGCAAGCAGGGTTACTGCGCCTTAGGTGCCTGCGGATCGGTGTCGTATTCAGCACAGGTCTGATAGCCGGAGTTAATCACATGTCCGGTATCATCCAGCGCGACGAAGTAGGTTTCTGCCTTACCATCACGTTGACCCAGGATATAAGTCTGACACGTACCGCGCGCGTGAATCATGGTCACTTCAGAAGAAGGCTTGCCGGCGATCGCAGCCACCTGCGAACGTGTCATCCCTTTTTTAACGTCTTTAACCACGGGCTGGGTAAACTGATCCTTGGTGCGATCGTAAGCCGTACACCCTGCCAGCATCGTCAGTACCGCCGCTGCGCTAAGAATTCCTGCTACGTTCTTGTTCATATTCCGTCCTCTTGTTTATCAGCGTGTTATCTAAGCATGGGATAAAAAGTACTATTGTTCAACTTTGTGATTTACGCCAGACGAATTTCGGAAAATTCTAATAAAACAACGATAAGCTGCTAAATCGCCGCAAATTAACGCACTCGAAACTGTGATCCTTGTCGTTTTCCGCCCAAAGGGTTAGTTTTAACAGTTAACACATTCTGTTTATGTTCTGCATACGGAGGGCATGATGGCTCTGCAACAAGAGATTATTCAGGCGCTGGGCGCTAAGCCTGCGATAGATGCACAGGAAGAGATCCGCCGCAGCGTGGATTTTTTAAAGTCGTACTTAAAAAAGAACGCTTTCCTGAAATCCCTGGTGCTGGGCATCAGCGGCGGGCAGGACTCTACCCTGACGGGTAAACTCTGCCAGATGGCGATTTCAGAGCTTCGTGAAGAGACGGGCGACGAAGCGCTGCAGTTTATCGCCGTGCGTCTGCCTTACGGGGTTCAGGCGGACGAACAGGATTGCCAGGACGCCATCGCGTTCATCCAGCCCGATCGCGTGCTTACCGTCAATATCAAAGCCTCAGTGCTGGCAAGCGAGCAGGCGCTGCGCGAAGCGGGCATTGAATTGAGTGATTTTGTGCGCGGCAACGAGAAAGCGCGCGAGCGCATGAAAGCGCAGTACAGCATCGCCGGGATGACCAAAGGCGTTGTGGTAGGCACCGACCATGCGGCAGAAGCGATCACCGGTTTCTTCACCAAATACGGCGATGGCGGCACCGACATCAACCCGATTTTCCGTCTCAACAAGCGTCAGGGCAAGCAGCTGCTCGCCGCGCTGGGCTGCCCTGAGCACCTGTACAAGAAAGCGCCAACAGCGGATCTGGAAGACGATCGCCCTTCCCTGCCGGATGAAGCGGCCCTTGGCGTCACCTATGACAACATTGATGATTATCTGGAAGGCAAAACGCTGGATGAAGGTACCGCGAAAATTATCGAGGGCTGGTACCTGAAAACCGAGCACAAGCGCCACACGCCAATTACGGTGTTTGACGATTTCTGGAAATAAACGCAAAACGTTAATCTTTGCTCCCTCTCCCCTTTAGGGAGAGGGCATCACGCTACCCGGCTCTTTTTTAACCACAGCACACCTGCTACACTGTATACCTGAACAGTATATGGAGCAGTATGTGAGCAGGCGTCAATCCGCCCCGCGTCTTGAGTTTGAAGCGGCGGCTATCTATGAATATCCCGAACATCTTCGCCCCTGGCTTGAGGCGCTGCCCAAACAGCCGGGCGTGTACATCTTTCACGGTGAAAGCGAGACCCTGCCGCTCTACATCGGCAAAAGCGTTAACATTCGCAGCCGGGTGTTATCCCACCTGCGCACCCCGGACGAGGCCGCCATGCTGCGCCAGTCGCGACGCATTACCTGGTTCCAGACGGCGGGAGAAATGGGCGCGCTGTTGCTGGAAGCCCGGCTGATAAAAGAGCAGCAGCCGCTCTTCAATAAGCGCCTGCGCCGCAACCGCCAGCTCTGCTCCCTGCAGATCGCCGACGGCAAGCCGCAGGTCGTCTACGCCCGCGAGGTCGATTTCTCCCACGCCCCGAATCTCTTCGGGCTGTTCGCAAACAAGCGTGCCGCCCTGCAGTCTCTGCAGGCGCTCGCGGACGAGCTGCAGCTTTGCTATAGCCTTTTAGGGCTAGAGGGCACCACGCGGGGCCGCGCCTGTTTCCGCTCCGCTCTGAAGCGCTGCGCGGGCGCCTGCTGCGGAAAAGAGAGCGTTGAGGCGCATCACGCCCGGCTCCTCGCGGGCCTGGCCGGGATCAGCGTCAACTGCTGGCCGTGGGACGGCGCCGTTGCGCTAAAAGAAGTGGGTGAAACCATGACGCAGTATCACATCGTCAATAACTGGCTCTGGCTGGGGGCTGTCGATGATTTAAGCGACGCGGCAACCCTGCTGCGCACCCCCGCGGGATTCGACCACGACGGCTACAAAATCCTCTGCAAGCCCGTATTAGCGGGCAAGTTCGAGATCATCGCGCTCAGTGACCCGGCAGCCAGTTAATTTCACTGAACAGCAGGGTGCCCTGAGACTCCAGCAGACGCAGAGTATGGGTCCCCTCCTGCCAACTGGCGCCCTGATCGGCCGTGAGCAATTTATCACCCAATTGCCACGCCCCGCTTAATACAAACACCACGCCCCCGCGCGAACCAAAGGTGGTAAAAGTACGATCGGCAACCCGCACCTTCGCCTGACAGCAGTCGCGCCGGGTCATGATGTTGAAATCCATCGCCATCCTGCCATCGGAAAGCAGCGCCTTCACCGGCAAATCGCCGGCAAAACTGTAAGGCTGATGCTGTTTAAGGGTATGGCAGAACGCCTGACCGGCATCCAGCGTCACCTCCCCGCCTTCCAGCAGGGTAATGACCCGGTCGACACCGGGAAACGAGGAGAATTCGCCGTTGCTGGCGATGGTCGCAATACTGGCACGCCAGAAAAAATCGCGCGTCGCGGGAGGGATACAGCAAATTTCTCGCGTTTCGCCGGCACCATTGCGCCAGAGGCTGACCGGCATCTTACGAATATCAAAGAACTCCATCACCACTCCTGAATGGCACAACCCGTGCCAGGGCAAGGATATCGCTACCCCTGCAGTCTTGTTTGTTATCGTTAGGTATTCACAGACACAGTATCGGCAGCAGAGCGGGCAGGCCTTAGCGGAACGTTAATAAAAATGCTAACGCCATGACTCTACAGACATTCTCTGAAGCGACTACAGGAGAATACCGCGCTGGCGGCGGCAGGCAAGAGGGCAGAATAGAAAAACCGCCGGTCCTGTCCACAGCGATTTCGCTTTTGTGGACAGGATCCCGGCGGTCTTAAGAGAGTGAACCGATTATTCGGTTGGTGCTGGCATTTTACCTTCCATCGCCGGACGTTCTGTCAGACGCTTCTCAAAATTGGCATTAAACTGTTTTTTCTGTTCCGGGGTCAGAATGTTGTAGATCTTGTTCTGGGTTTCCATGTGGGCCAGCATGCGGGCTTTGTGCTGCTCGGCCATTTTGTCGATCTGCGCTTCGGCTTTCGCCTTATCGAAGCTGTCGCTGGCAATAATGTCATGCATTGCGCGGCGCTCTTCCAGCGGAGGACGCTTCATCTGGTCACGCTGGCTTTTCATGATGTCGCGGATCTGCTGCTTCTGCGCGTCCGTCAGGTTCAAATCTTTGAACATCATCATCTCGTGGTGCATACCCGGCTTGCCTTTATGATGCATCATCATTTTGCCTTCAGTTGGCGCGGCGGTGGTGGTTGCGGTATCTGCGGCGAACGCCATGCTGGTAGCGCCCAGAGCCAGGGTAGAAGCAACAAACAGTGCAGTAAACTTACGCATAATTTATTTCCTTTCTTTCAGTTATTCTTCGGCGCTATGCCGTGTTGACGAGATTAACTTTACGGGGTTTATCGTCAATTAATCAGAGCAACGGTAAAACAATGAAAGTGTAAAAAACAATTTTTCGCCAAATGTGGAGGAAATAAGGATAAAGCGTGGAGAGTTGCAACAAGAAATATTCAATACGATGATTTTAAAGCTATTTAGCAGGAGTATAACGAAGTGACGGTGAATAATAAAGCAATTCGCCAGGAATATTCCGTAAAAGAAATCAGAGCGCTTTAATCGCTAAGAAAACATATTTACTTCCCCTCCCGGATGGTGAGAGGGGAAAGGTTCAGGTGAGTTTTTCCAGCATCAGACCGGCCCGCAGGCCAAACGCTACGGAGGGGTTGGGGAACAGCACATATTCGGTGGTTTTCTGCACCTCATAACGCTCTTCGCCATCTTCCGCCAGCAGAGCCCCTTTGCGAAACGGCGTGAAGTTCAGGGTGTGCGCGGCCATGTGAAGCTGGAAAGCCTCGCTGCGGCGGGTGATCTGCTGAACGACCCGGTACCGCTCAACGGGCTGATGTGCGTGCTCGGTAGCCGTCCCACCGAGCAGCGCCCGAAGCGCGAGCTCCGTTGGCACAAAGCGCGTGAGATCGTTCTGTCCGAACGGTAGCGCTTTTCCCAGCTCCAGCGTACAGGACAGCGCGCCAAACCGTTCGCAAGTGAAGTGAGTAAAGGTCCCGCCCGGCGACTGATGAAACACCAGCGCCTCCAGCCCGGCATCCCCCAGCCAGCTCAGAAACGCTTCATCCCACGGCTGATTGCGCTGCGGCAGAACGCCGAATCTGACATGGTAAGAGGCGCGGATCGCCGTATGCAGATCCAGATGCCAGCGCGCCGGTCCCGCCACGGCAAAAAACGTCGTCACGACGTTCTCCAGCCACTGCGCGCGCGCAGTTTCGTCACTCTGCGGAAACTGCGACCAGCGACCGCCGAACATGCGGTTAATGTCGCTAACCAGGTACCGTTTGTTTTGCGCCAGCGCAGGCGGATTGCCAAGCACCACCAGCACGCGGCACGCAAGGGATATCTCGCCGCGATACAGCGCGCGCAGCAGCCCATCGACGATCTCAACGGGTGCGGTTTCATTCCCGTGGATCCCCGAGGAAAGCAGCAGCGATAACGCACTGCTGGACTTCGGCGTCAGCTCAAGCACCCCGCGCCCCAGCCACCGCCAGCGGAATGAGGGGCCTTCCCCCTCACTCTGGTCCGGCGTTTCATCGGCCAGGGTCAGCGCCAGTAAATTTTCCATATCCACTCCTTTAGCGCTGGAACGGGTAAACCGAGCCCAGCTGCAGGATTGACGATAACGCGTCCAGCGCCTCGCGCCCTTCGCGCAGCAGCTGCGGGTCAACCAGATCGGCCTGCGTCAACCGGTCGCGATAGTAGCGGTCCACCCAGTCGTTCAGGGTGTTAAAGAGCGTCTCATTCATCATGACTGCCGGGTTAACGGCCTGTATTTCATTTGGCGTTAACACGACCCGCAGGCGCAGACAGGCGGGACCACCGCCGTTAGCCATGCTTTCGCGCAGGTCAAACACGCGCAGCTCGTCAATCGGGTTATCAGCCTTCACCAGTTCGGTGAGGTAGCGCCACACGCCCCGATGATCCCGGGACTCCTGCGGCAGCACCAGCATCATGCTGCCGTCATCGCGGCTCAGCAGCTGGCTGTTGAACAGATAGGTTTCGACCGCGTCCTGCACGCTGACCGCCTGCGTTGGCACCTGGATCGGCATAAAGCCGGGCACGCGTTCGTGCAGCGTGGCGAGCAGCTTATCCTGATGGGCAAAGGCCTGCTCATGGCAGAACAGCACCTGGCGGTTGGACACGGCAATCACGTCGTTATGGAACACGCCCTGGTCGATCACGTGCGGGTTCTGCTGGGCAAAAATCACCTGGGAAGGATTGACCTGGTTCAGGCGCGCAACCGCCTGGCTGGCCGCGAGCGTCTGACGCGCTGGATAACGGGTTGGCGCGGCGTGGCCGCCCTCTTCCCGCCCGTAGATAAACAGCTGCACGGCGGGATCGCCGTAATCGCCACCCAGCCGGTTATGGTTGGCCGCGCCTTCGTCGCCAAACATCGCCACCTGCGGCAGGGCCTGATGGATCTCAAAATGGGCGTCATGCTTGAAAATAGCGCGCAGCACGCGCTCGGTGGTGTCCGCTTCGGTGGCGCGATGAAACTTATTATTCAGGTTCGCCACCGTCAGATGGACTTTACCATCCAGCGTATCGGCTGACGGCGCGACGGTGGCCGCGTTTGCCACCCACATTGAAGAGGCAGAGCTTGCCGCAGAGAGCAAATGCGGCGTCTGCGTACCCGCTTTTTCGACGACCTGCTCGTCCGTACCACTAAATCCTAGCTGGCGCAGCACCGCCACGTTAGGGCGTTCCTGCGGCGGGATCACCGCCTGCGGGAAGCCGGCATCCGCCAGCGCCTTCATTTTTAGCAGCCCCTGCTTCGCCGCCAGCTTCGGGTTGGAGACCTGAAAGCGGTGCTTCGTCGAGGCTTCATTACCAAAGGAGAGACCGGCATAGTGGTGCGTCAGCCCCACCAGCCCGTCGAAGTTGACTTCACGCGCTTTCATGACCTTCTCCCTTCGTAAAATCGAGCCCCGGGTTAAGCGTCTCCGGCAGCGTCAGCGCCGGGGTTTCCAGACTCGCCATCGGCCACGCGCAGTAATCGGCGGCATACCAGGCGCTGGCGCGATGGTTGCCCGAGGCGCCCACGCCGCCGAACGGCGCGGTGCTCGCCGCCCCGGTCAGCGGTTTATTCCAGTTCACGATCCCGGCACGCGCTTCCAGCAG
This sequence comes from Enterobacter sp. 04-C-12-SI-ECC, assembly GCF_047530715.1. Taxonomy (NCBI): domain Bacteria; kingdom Pseudomonadati; phylum Pseudomonadota; class Gammaproteobacteria; order Enterobacterales; family Enterobacteriaceae; genus Enterobacter; species Enterobacter sp. 04-C-12-SI-ECC. The sequence goes on along the minus strand of NZ_JBLKDI010000003.1, from coordinate 150,610 downwards.
CAGTTGTTCAAACTTCTCGCGATGCGGCGATATCAGCCCGCTCGACAGGCCGTAGCGGGTGTTATTCGCCATCGCAATGGCCGCATCAAAATCGTCGTAACGCCAGACACACAGCAGCGGGCCAAACACCTCTTCATCCGGCACGCTGCTCGCACCGCTCATCTCAACGATGCCCGGCGTCAGCAGCGAGGTACCCGGCTGAACCTGCTTCGGCTCCAGCAGGGTTTTCGCCCCGCGCGCAACGTGGCCCTGCCAGGCGTTGAGCACGTTCAGCGCGGCCTGTTCGGAGATCAGCCCGCCGATAAACGGCTGCGGATCGGCATCCCACGCAGCAGGCACCAGCCGCGCGCTCACCTCTACCAGACGCTTCAGGAAGGCATCCCCCTGCGCGCCGCGCTTGACCAGCAGGCGGCGGGCGCAGGTGCAGCGCTGTCCGGCGGTAATAAAGGCGGACTGGATCGTCAGGTGCACCGCAGCGTCGATATCATCAGGATCTTCGACAATCAGCGGGTTGTTGCCGCCCATCTCCAGCGCCAGAATTTTCTCCGGCTGCCCCGCTAGCTGGCGGTGCAGCTGATAGCCCGTTCCGGCGCTGCCGGTAAACAGCAGGCCATCGATATCGCTCAGCGCGCTCAGCGCCTGACCGGTTTCCCTCCCGCCCTGCACGAGGTTCAGCACGCCCGGCGGCAGCCCGGCCTGCTCCCACAGCTTCACCACCGCCTCGCCGGTTAACGGCGTAAGCTCGCTCGGTTTGAAGATGACGGTATTGCCCGCCAGCAGCGCGGGCACAATGTGACCATTCGGCAGATGCCCAGGGAAGTTATACGGGCCAAACACCGCCAGCACGCCGTGCGGACGGTGGCGCAGCGTGGCCGCGCCGTCCGGCATCTCGGTATGCTGCTCGCCGGTGCGGGTGTGGTACGCCTTAACCGAAATAGCGATTTTATTGATCATCGCCGTCACTTCGGTCGCCGCTTCCCAGCGCGGTTTGCTGGTTTCGGACGCGATGATGCGCGTCAGCTCGGCCTTGTTGGCCTCCAGCAGTCCGGCAAATTTTTCAATAAGCGCCTGGCGCTCGGCGAATGGCCGTTTTGCCCACGCGGGAAACGCGTGTCGTGCGGAACGGCAGGCCTGCTCGACCTGCGCGACGCTGGCGTCATTTCCCTTCCACAGCACTTCTTTTCCAACTGGATTGGTTTTTACGCGCTGTTCGCCTTCGCCCGTTACCCAGTCACCGTTAATCCATAATGTCATGCTGTTTTCTCCTCAGGGCAGAGACGCACCAGGCGAACCGTATCGCCGGCGTTACATTTCAGGGCATCCAGCTCTGCAGCCGTCAGCACCAGACGTTCACATTTCGGGTTGGTCCGCACCAGCATGGCGCGGAAGTTGGCGTAATTTTCGTTCGCCACCAGGCATGCCGGCCAGTCACCCGGCGCGGGCTGGCCTTCGGATACCTCAACCAGGCGGCTTTTGCGGATGGCGCGCACGCGGTCGATATCGCACTCAAGCGTTGGCCCGCCGTCAAAGATGTCGACATAGTTACGGTAGCGGAAGCCCTCTTTCTCCAGCACCGCGCGGGCAGGCGCGGTTTGCGGATGCACTTCGCCAATTACCGCCTGCGCTTCAGGCGTTAAGAAATGGGTATAGATAGGATGTTTAGGCATCAGCTCCGCGATAAACGCTTTCTGGCCGGTGCCGCAGAGATAGTCCGCCCGGCTGAACTCCATCGAGAAGAAGCGCTCGCCCAGGCTCTCCCAGAAGGGCGAGTAGCCTTTGTCGTCGATCACGCCGCGCATCTCTGCCACCACTTTTTCGTTAAAGCGATCGCGGAAAGCGGCCATAAACATAAAGCGCGATTTGGAGAGCAGATAGCCGTTGCCCTCTTTGCGCCACGCCGGGTCGAGGAACAGCGTGCAGAGCTCGCTGGCGCCCGTGTGGTCATTGCAGAGAAACAGCGTGGGCAGCGCGTTATAGACGTTCAGCTCTTTCGAGGCGTGAACCATGGTGCCGACGCGGTAGTTGTACCACGGGTCGTTAAGCCCGACGGCCACTTCGATGGCGCAGATCCCGGCCACGCTCCCCGTATCGGTGTCTTCCAGCACGAACACGTAACCCTGTTCGCTTTTTGGCAACGTCCCCTGCCAGGTTTGCAGGGCGCGCTCAATGCGCGCCGACAGCGTTTTTTCATCGGCAGGAAGCGAGGTCAGCCCGCCTCCCGTCTTACCGGCAAGCTGCATGAGCCCGGCAATATCGCCGCGCTCAACGGGACGGATGACCATCATGATGACACCCCGGATTTCACCTTCTCACACGCCAGCGCAAAACGATCCAGACCGGTTTGTACCTCTTCCTCGCTGACAATCAGCGCAGGGGCAAAACGCACCACGTTGGCACCGGCAATCAGCACCATCACGCCCGCTTTTGCCGCTTCCTGTGAAATAAGCTTCGCTTTTCCGGCAAACTCAGCCGTGAGCTCGCAGCCGATCAACAGCCCCAGGCCGCGAATTTCTTTAAACAGGCCAAGCTTGCCGTTGATGGCGTTCAGGCGCTCAACGAACCACTCGTGACGCTGCTTAACGCCCTTCAGCACCTCAGGGGTGTTAATGATGTCGAGCACCTGTCCGGCGACGGCGGTGGCCAGCGGATTGCCGCCGTAGGTGGTGCCGTGGGTGCCCACGGTCATCACGCTGGCGAATTTATCGGTGGTCAGCGTCGCGCCAATCGGGAAGCCGCCGCCCAGCGCTTTGGCGGTAGAGAGAACGTCCGGCGTCACGCCGTAGTGCATATAGGCATACAGCTCGCCGGTGCGGCCCACGCCGGTCTGCACTTCGTCGAAAATCAGGACCGCGTCGTGACGGTCGCACAGCTCGCGCAGCCCCTGCAGGAATGCCTTTTGCGCCGGAAGCACGCCGCCCTCGCCCTGCATCGGTTCGACAATCACCGCGCAGGTGGTGTCGTTAATCAGCTCGCTGGCGGACTGAAGATCGTTATAAATGCCGTGGCGGATATCCGGCGGCAGCGGAGCGAAATCCTGCGAATAAGAAGGCTGGCCACCCGCGCTCACGGTAAAGAGCGTGCGCCCGTGGAAAGCATTTTTAAACGCCACAATCCCGCTCTTGTGCGTCCCAAACTTGTCGTGGGCATATTTGCGCGCCAGCTTCAGCGCCGCTTCGTTGGCTTCCGCGCCGGAGTTACAGAAAAAGACTTTTTCAGCGAAGGTCGCGTCAATCAGCTTTTTCGCCAGGCGCAGTGCGGGCTCGTTGGTAAAGCCGTTGCCGGTATGCCAGAACTTCGCCGCCTGGTCGTTCAGCGCCTGACGCAGCGCCGGGTGGGCATGACCCAGCGCATTCACCGCAATCCCCCCGGCAAAGTCGATATACTCTTTACCCTGCTGATCCCACAGGCGTGAGCCTTCCCCGCGAACCGGAATAAAAGCCGCCGGAGCGTAAACCGGCATCATCCATTCATCGAAATTTTCACGCGTAATTGACAGAGACATAGCGACCTCATCCGGTAAATAAAAAGTTATTTGAATGTTAAATAATTGAGTGTTTGCACTGTGAATGTAGATTGCAGCCTTCGTGCCAGCCAGCGATAAAAATGCATAAACGGGGTGAGGTAACAGAATATCAATAGGTTACAATATGGAGTTATTCACTGTTAGTGCATAAAAAGTGAATATTTTTACGACAAGCGGCGCTTTGCCGCATGAAAATCAGAAAGAGTATGCACAGGCCAAATATAATTCTGGAATTGTGATCGCTCGCGAAATTTATCGGCCCTTTACGCCCTGTTTGAGGGCGAAGCGCGTCAGAATGGTGCAAATATTGCACCACCGGCATTATCTGTCGCAGTTATTGGTCGAACCCGGTAACAGTTGACGCAAATTCTGCTACCATCCATGCACTATTCACCTTGCACTGGCAGCGACTATGAAATTTGTCTCTTTTAATATCAACGGCCTGCGCGCCCGCCCTCATCAGCTAGAAGCCATTGTTGAGCAACATCAGCCAGATGTGATCGGCCTGCAGGAGACCAAGGTTCACGACGACATGTTCCCCCTCGAAGAGGTGGCGAAACTCGGCTACAACGTCTTTTACCACGGTCAGAAAGGTCACTATGGCGTCGCGCTGCTCACCAAAGACACGCCGGTTTCCGTGCGCCGCGGCTTCCCCGGCGACGGTGAAGAAGCCCAGCGCCGCATCATCATGGCGGAAGTGCCCTCCGCGCTCGGGAATATTACGGTCATTAACGGCTATTTCCCGCAGGGTGAGAGCCGCGATCACGAGACAAAATTCCCGGCCAAAGCGAAGTTTTATCAGGATCTGCAGAACTATCTGACGACCGAACTGAAAAAAGAGAATCCGGTGCTGATCATGGGCGACATGAACATCAGCCCGACGGATCTGGATATCGGCATCGGCGAAGAAAACCGCAAGCGCTGGCTGCGCACCGGCAAATGTTCTTTCCTGCCGGAAGAGCGTGAGTGGATGGAGCGCCTGCTGGGCTGGGGCCTGGTGGATACCTTCCGCAATGCCAACCCGGAAACGCAGGACCGCTTCTCGTGGTTTGACTACCGCTCGAAGGGCTTTGACGACAACCGCGGCCTGCGTATCGATCTGCTGCTGGCGAGTACACCGCTGGCGGAGCGCTGCATCGAAACCGGGATCGACTACGACATCCGCAGCATGGAAAAACCGTCGGACCATGTGCCGGTATGGGCTAAATTCAAGCTGTAATCGCGCGTGAACATACGAAAAACACTCTTCCTGTGCGCCCTTCTGGGCGCATTTCTTATGACATTTGTCATTCTGCCGCCTGACACGCTCTCTCTGGCAGGAATTAAAACCCACCAGCAGACGCTACTCTCCCATGTCGATCACGCGCCGCTGCGTAGCGCGCTGATCTTCTTTGCGCTTTACGTGGCGGTTTCCGCTCTCTCGATACCCGGCGCGGCGGTTCTGACCCTGCTGGGCGGGGCGTTATTTACGCTGTGGGAAGGCACCGTGCTGGTTTCGTTTGCCTCCACGCTCGGGGCCACGCTGGCGATGCTCGCCAGCCGTTACCTGCTGCGCGACTGGGTGCAGCGGCGGTTTGCCCGACAGATGGCAACGGTAAATGCGGGCATGGCGCGCGACGGCGCGGGCTATCTTTTTGCCCTTCGCCTGATGCCGCTGTTCCCGTTTTTCCTGGTGAATTTACTGATGGGGCTGACCCGCATCACGGCCCGGCGCTACTGGTGGGTCAGCCAGCTCGCCATGCTGCCCGCGACGGTTATCTTTCTGAACGCCGGGCGGGAACTGGGAAAAGTGGCATCGCTGCGCGATATTTTGTCGCCGGGCGTGGTATTCGCCTTTACACTACTGGGGTTATTACCGCTGGTTACGCGCCGGCTGTTTTCCCGCTATCTCCCTGCTGATAAAAAGTGAGGCATTATGCGCCGTGTGCGTTTTTGCACGTTTCTGACCGGTCTGCTGCTGGCAGCCCCCCTCTGTGCCGCCGACGGCTGGCAAGCTATTCAACAGCAGGCCAAAGGCCAGACCGTCTGGTTTAACGCCTGGGGCGGCGATCCGGCGGTTAACCGCTACCTTGAGTGGGTCAGCGGTGAGATGCAAACGCACTATGCCATCACCCTAAAAATCGTCCCGCTGGCGGATGCCGCCGATGCGGTCAAACGTATTCAGACGGAAGCCGCCGTAGGGCGTAAGACCAACGGCTCGGTCGACCTCCTGTGGGTGAACGGCGAGAACTTCCGCACGCTAAAAGAGGCGAACCTGCTACAAACCGGGTGGGCGCAGGGTCTGCCCAACTGGCGCTATGTCGATACCCGTAAACCCGTTACGGAAGATTTTGCGATTCCAACCGACGGGGCGGAATCGCCGTGGGGCGGCGCGCAGCTGACTTTTATCGCCCGCAAAGCCAGCATGCCAATGCCGCCGGAGGATCCGCAGGCGCTGCTGGCGTACGCGCAGCAGCACCCGGGCAAGGTGAGCTATCCTCGCCCACCCGATTTTACCGGCACGGCCTTTCTTGAGCAGCTGCTGCTGACGCTTACGGCGCATCCCGAGGCGTTACAAAAAGCGCCTGATGATACGTTTGCCCAGGTTACGGCGCCGCTCTGGGCCTACCTCGATAAACTGCACCCGCTGCTGTGGCGTGAAGGAAAAGACTTCCCTCCCTCACCCGCCCGGATGGATGCCCTGCTCGCCAGCGGAAGTCTGAACCTGTCGCTGACCTTTAACCCGGCGCATGCGCAGCAAAAAGTGGCGAGCGGCGAACTGCCTGCCGACAGCTACAGCTTTGGTTTTCAGGACGGGATGCTCGGCAACGTGCATTTTGTCGCTATTCCGGCTAATGCCAGCGCGAGCGCGGGGGCGAAAGTGGTCGCCAATTTCCTGCTGTCGCCGCAGGCGCAGATCCGCAAGGCCGACCCGGCCATTTGGGGGGATCCGAGCGTGCTGGATGCGAAAACGCTGCCCGAAGGTGAAGCGAAACAGCTGCAGGCCCACACGCCTCAGGGGCTGCCGAAGGTGCTCCCGGAGCCGCAGTCCGCGTGGGTGAACGCGCTGGAGCAGGAATGGCTGCGTCGTTACGGCACCCGTTAGGCTGGCTTGTCTGGCTGGCGATGACGGTGATTTATCTGCCGATCCTGCCCGCTGGCACCGTGCTGTTCGCGCCGGCCTTTTCCGTGACAAACTGGCAGCGGCTGCTAAACGATCCTCAGCTGCCGCAGGCAGCCGTTGCCACGCTGGTCTCAACGCTTATCGCTACGCTGGGGGCCTTGTTTATCGCCCTTTCCCTCGTGGCTCTTTTCTGGCCCGGCACCCGCTGGCGGCGCCTCAGCACGCGCCTGCCGTGGCTGCTGGCGATCCCCCACGTGGCCTTCGCCACCAGCGCGCTACTGCTGTTTGCCGAGGGCGGACTGTTTTATCAGGTTTGTACCGTCTGTTCGCCGCCGTTTGACCGCTACGGCGTAGGGCTGGGCCTGACGCTCGCGGTCAAAGAGAGCGCATTCGTGCTGTGGGCCATTTACGCCGTGCTGCCGGAAAAAGGGCTTGCGCAGCAGAAGATCGTCCTGCAAACCTTTGGCTACGGACGTTTTCAGACGCTCAGCTGGCTGATCCTTCCGGCGATCGCGCCAGTCCTCGGGGCGGTGATGCTGGCGGTGCTGGCTTGGTCGCTGTCGGTTGTGGACGTAGCGATCGTTCTCGGGCCCGGCAACCCGCCCACGCTGGCCGTGCTGGCCTGGCAGTGGCTGAGCCAGGGAGACGCGCAGCAGCAGGTGAAAGGAACGCTGCTGTGCCTGGTGCTCCTTCTTTTGCTGGCCGCGCTTGCCGCGCTGGGGTACGGCCTGTGGAAGGTCTGGCGTCGCGCGATTCCGGACCTGAGCGGGACGCGCCGCAGGTTGCATCTCGTCCTGCCTGAACGCGCATTCAGCGGCTTTTTGCCCGCATGCGGCCTCCTTTGCGCCGCCGTGCTGTTGATGCTGGCGCAGCGGGACGACGTAGGTCCCGTGGGAACCAGCCTCTCCTTCGGTCTGCTTTCGAGCCTTATCGCCCTGATCGTCATTTTTCTCTGGCTGGAATGGGGGCCGCAGCGCGGCGCGGCGTGGGTGTGGCTACCGCTCGCCCTTCCGGCACTGCCGCTCGTCACCGGGCAATACGCGATTGCTTTGCATCTGGGTCTCGACGGAGGCTTTATCGCCGTCCTCTGGAGCCATCTGCTGTGGGTGCTGCCGTGGATGCTGCTGGTGCTGCAGCCCGCCTGGCGGCGGATCGATCCCCGGCTTATCCTTACCGCCAGAACGCTCGGCTGGCGGCGGGCAAAAATTTTCTGCCTGCTGAAATGTCCCCTGCTGGTGCGTCCTGCGCTGCTGGCCTTTGCCACCGGCTTTTCCGTCAGCATGGCCCAATATATGCCGACCCTGTGGCTGGGCGCGGGACGTTTCGCCACGCTGACCACCGAGACCGTCGCGCTCAGCAGCGGAGGCAGCATCCCGGTTCTCGCTAACCGTGCCCTGGGATTACTGCTGGTCACGGGCGTCGTATTCGGTCTTGCTGCGCTGTTATCCCGGCTCGCGGGCCGCTACCGTCAAGGATTACGTTAATGCTGAAGGTCAACGATCTCACCATCGAACCGCTTTTCCGCAAGGTCAATTTTTGCGTACCCCGCGGGGAGATAGTCACCCTGATGGGGCCGTCCGGCAGCGGCAAATCGACCCTTTTTGCCTGGATGGTCGGCGCGCTGTCAGAGGATTTTCAGGCGCGGGGCGAAATGTGGATCGGCGAACGCCGCTGCGACGGTTTGCCCGTCGAATCCCGCGGTCTGGGGATTCTTTTTCAGGACGCGCTGCTGTTTGACCCTTTCAGCGTTGGGCAAAATTTGCTGCTCGCCTTGCCTGAGCGGATCGCGGGACGCGCACGGCGAGAAGCGGTCGAGCAGGCGCTGGATTCCGCCGGGCTTGGCGGTCATTACACCAGCGATCCGGCCACCCTTTCCGGCGGAGAGCGCGCGCGGGTTAGCCTGCTTCGCGCCCTGCTCGCAGAGCCGCAGGCGCTGCTGCTGGACGAACCGTTCAGCCGCCTTGATAAAGCGTTACGCACGACGTTCCGGGCATGGGTATTTGACGCCGTCCGCGCGCGCAATATTCCGGTAGTGCTGGTCACCCATGACGAGGACGATATTCCACCCGGCGGCGAGGTGATGGAGATTTCTCGCTGGCAATAATGTGCTAACGCAATGTTTTTCGTTTCGGGAGAGACGACAATGCCCCCCTCTTTTACTGACGTCAGGTTATTCGATGAAACGTGTTTCTCAACTGACCGCGCTGGCCCTGATCTGCGGCCTCGCCTCTTTTTCCTCTCAGGCTGCTGATATGGCCAACGCGATGACGCTGTCTCAGCTTCAGGCGCAGCACGGCGCGGCAATCGACACCCGCCCCAGCGCCTTCTATAACGGCTGGCCGCAGACCCTCAGCGGTCCTTCCGGGCACGAACCCGCTGCGCTCAACCTGGCAGCCGCCTGGCATAGCGCCATGAGCGACGAGCAGATTGCACTTTGGTCAAAACAGCATCAGCTTACCCCTGCGACGTCCATCGCGCTGTATGGCGACGAGAACGATAACCAGGCGGTGAAAGCCCGTCTGGAGAAAGCTGGTTACCGCCACGTTTCGCTGCTCAGCGATGCTCTGCAGACGCCCGACCGCCTGAAGCGCCTGCCCCACTTTGAACAGCTGGTCTACCCGCAGTGGATCCACCGGCTTCAGCAGGGCAAACCGGTGACCGCCGCGCCGGCGGGCGAATGGAAAGTCATAGAGGCGGCCTGGGGCGCGCCGAAGTTTTACCTGCTTAACCACATTCCCGGCGCGGGCTACATTGACACCAACGAGGTGGAAAGCGAGCCGCTGTGGAACAAAGTCTCCGACGACAGGCTGAAAGCAATGCTGGCAAAGCACGGGATCCGTCACGATACCACCGTCATTCTGTACGGGCGCGACGTTTACGCCGCCGCGCGCGTGGCGCAGATCATGCTCTACGCGGGCGTGACGGATGTGCGCCTTCTCGATGGCGGCTGGAAGGCGTGGTCAGATGCCGGTCTGCCAGTTGAGCGCGGTACGCCCGGCAAAGTGGCTCCTGCCCCTGATTTTGGCGCGCCGATCCCCGGCCAGCCGCAGCTGATGGTGGATATGGAACAGGCGCGCGGCATGCTGCACCGTCAGGATGCCTCCCTGGTCAGCATTCGTTCGTGGCCGGAGTTTATCGGCGAAACCAGCGGCTACAGCTACATCAAGCCAAAAGGTGAAATTGCCGGTGCCCGCTGGGGTCACGCGGGCAGCGATGCCACCCATATGGAAGACTTCCATAACCCGGATGGCACCATGCGCAGCGCTGACGACATCGCCGCCCAGTGGAAGCGCTGGAATATTCTGCCGGAACAGCAGGTCGCGTTTTACTGCGGCACCGGCTGGCGGGCATCCGAAACCTTTATGTACGCCCGGGCGATGGGCTGGAAAAATATCGCCGTCTATGACGGCGGCTGGTACGAATGGAGCAGCCACCCGCAGAACCCGGTCACCGCCGGAGAGCGCGGACCAGAGAGTGCTCTCTAACGGGTGAGTGACTTCAGCGTCACGTAGCCGCTCCAGATGCGCGTTGTGGTGGTCAACCAGCACAGCGCGCCGAATATCCACGCGAACAGCGTAAACTGTGCCGGAAACAGGCAGCACAGCACGAACAGCGCGATGGTCTCCGTCCCTTCCGTTAACCCGCCGATATAGTAAAACGACTTATGCGCATAGCCGGGGTTGTCGATATCGTGCTTCGCCGCCAGCGCGGCAAAGGCGAGAAAACTGCTGCCGGTGCCGATAAATGCAAACAACAGCCAGGCCGCCGCCAGCGCATTCTCTGCGGGTGCAGCCAGCGCAAAGCCAAACGGCACCAGCGCATAGAACAGAAAATCGAGGGCGATATCGAGAAACCCTCCCGCATCCGTCAGCCCTCTCCGACGCGCCAGCGCGCCGTCCAGACCATCCAGCAGGCGGTTCAGGACGATGGCGGCCAGCGCCGCCGGATACCAGCCGAGGGCCAGAAACGGCAACGCCAGCAGGCCGATGGCAAACCCGGCAAGCGTTAATCCGTCGGGCGTAACGCCCGGCTTATCCAGCACGGATACCAGACGGTCCAGAGCGGGCTTTACCCGCGGGTGCAGGTGACGGTCAAGCATCAGGCTTCCCTTTAAACGTGGCGCACAGCCCCTGTGCCGGTATATCCAGCGCGGCATTAAACCGGGCCGAGAGATTCTGAAAGGCAATGAGCGCCGTCATTTCAGTGATGGCATCATCCGTAAAGTGGCGTTTCATCGCCGTTTTGATTGCTTCATCCACCCTGGGCGGCGTGGCGGTCACCGCCTCCGCATAGGCCAGCGCCGCGCGTTCCTGTTCACTGAACACGTCAGAATCAGCCCAGCCGCTTACGGCCTGGACTTTATCCAGCGCGCCGCAGCGCTCGGCCAGACGCAGGCTGTTGGCGTCAATGCAGAACGCACAGTGGCACAGCTGCGATACGCGCGTCATAAGCAGCGAGCGCAGCACTGGCGTCAGGCGCGCTTTTCTGCGCTCCAGAAACCCCACAAACAAAGCGACCAGCCAGAACAGACGCGGCATGCGTCCCCACCAGCGCGTGGGGTTCAGCACGGCGCCGAAGTGTTTTTGCTGCATGGCGGCAATGGGTTTTACGCTCGCCGGAAGGGTTGGGATGGGCTCTACCCAGGTGGACGTCTCTTTCACCTGATTCTCCTGATGGCTGGACTCTTTGAAAGGGCACGATAATATGGCGTTTTTCGCTATCAAGTATTGACGACCATGCTAAAAACAGTCGATGTCGTTGCGGCCATCATCGAAAAAGACGACAAAATTTTACTGGCGCAGCGCCCTGCTCACGCCGACCAGCCGGGAATGTGGGAGTTCGCTGGCGGCAAAGTGGAGGCCGGAGAAACCCAGCCTGAGGCGCTTATCCGCGAGCTGCGTGAAGAGCTGGGTATCGAGGCTCAGCCTGAGCAGTACGTGGCGAGCCATCAGCGCGAGGTATCACAGCGGTTAATCAACCTGCACGCCTGGCACGTACCCCGCTTCAGCGGAGAGTTAACGGCGCACTACCACAGCGCGCTGGCGTGGTGTACGCCGGAAGAGGCTTTCAGTTATGAGTTAGCTCCGGCGGATATTCCGCTGCTGGAGGCGTTTATTCTTTTACGCGACGCCAGACCAGCGGATTCGTGCTGATGGTACGTTCATCGCGCTGGCACTGCAGCAGCACGCCATCCGCCTTCACGACGGCCCCTTCAGAATAGTTTTGATCCTGGTAGATGCAGCACTGGTTACACGGCTGCGCGCGCTGGCCGCTGGAGCTAAACACCTCCGGCGGCACGTTCACTTCTACATCCGGGCGAATGCGGTCAGCCTGAGCGCCTGCGGTCAACATCAATGATAACGCGGCCATCACGTAACGGTTCATAGACTTCTCTTCCTGTTGTGTCCTGATAATGACTATAACGGTAAATCGCGCAGAATCTTTAATTTAGCGCGCCATCGCTTTTTGTTATGACGCGGCCCGGGTCATTAATTTCCCTTTCGGTCCACATTTCTGCTTGCTTCACAAAGCGGTACGGGTGGTATAGTCAAAAAAACAACACAAATCGCATAAGCAACATACATTAATTACTATAAGAGGTTCTTATATCTATGGATCAGACACGCTCTCTGGAAAGTTTCCTTGCCTATGTTCAGCAGCGCGACCCGCATCAAAGCGAATTTGCTCAGGCCGTTCGTGAAGTAATGACTACCCTCTGGCCGTTCCTTGAAGAAAACCCGCGCTATCGTCAACTGTCGCTGCTGGAACGTCTGGTTGAACCAGAGCGTGTGATCCAGTTCCGCGTGACCTGGGTGGATGACCGCAACCAGGTACAGGTCAACCGCGCCTGGCGCGTGCAGTTTAACTCCGCCATCGGTCCGTTTAAGGGCGGCATGCGCTTCCACCCTTCCGTGAACCTGTCGATTCTGAAATTCCTTGGCTTTGAACAGACGTTTAAAAACGCGCTCACCACCCTGCCAATGGGCGGCGGTAAAGGCGGGAGCGATTTCGACCCGAAAGGTAAAAGCGAAGGCGAAGTGATGCGTTTCTGTCAGGCGCTAATGACCGAGCTCTACCGCCACCTCGGCCCGGACACCGACGTACCAGCGGGGGATATCGGCGTGGGGGCCCGCGAAGTGGGCTTTATGGCCGGGATGATGAAAAAACTCTCCAACAACAGCGCCTGCGTCTTTACCGGCAAAGGGTTATCGTTTGGCGGCAGCCTGATCCGCCCGGAGGCGACCGGCTACGGCCTGGTTTACTTCACCGAGGCAATGCTCAAGCGTCACGGCTTAGGTTTCGAGGGGATGCGCGTGGCGGTCTCCGGCTCCGGTAACGTGGCGCAGTACGCTATCGAAAAAGCGATGCAGTTTGGTGCCCGCGTGGTGACTGCCTCCGACTCTAAAGGGACGGTAGTGGACGAAGCGGGCTTTACGGCGGAGAAACTGGCGCGCCTGTGCGAAATCAAAGCCAGCCGCGATGGCCGACTTGCCGATTATGCCGCGGAGTTTGGCCTGACGTATCTGGAAGGCAAACAGCCGTGGGGCGTGCCGGTGGATATCGCCCTGCCGTGCGCCACGCAAAACGAACTGGACGCGGACGCCGCGCGCACGCTGATTAGCAACGGCGTGAAGGCGGTGGCTGAAGGGGCGAATATGCCGACCACTATCGAGGCGACGGATCTGTTCCTGGAGGCGGGCGTGCTGTTTGCACCAGGCAAGGCTGCCAACGCGGGCGGCGTGGCGACGTCCGGCCTCGAGATGGCGCAAAACGCGGCGCGGCTCGGCTGGAAGGCGGAGAAAGTAGATGCGCGCTTGCACCACATCATGCTGGATATTCATCACGCCTGCGTGGAGTATGGCGGTGAAGCGTCGCAAACCAACTACGTGCGCGGGGCGAATATCGCCGGGTTCGTGAAGGTGGCGGATGCGATGATTGGGCAGGGTGTGATTTAAGGTTTATATCGTGCGGCCGGGAGCCCCCACCCCGGTCCTCTCCCACAGGGAGAGGGAGAAAACCGGGCGTATCAGGCCGCGCTCTTTTTCTTTTTGAACGGTTTCTTCGCGCCACCACCGGGTGCAACCATGCCTCTGAACCGCTTCACCGGCGTGCTGCGCGCCTGATCGATCAGCTGGTAAAGCGTCCCCACCAGCGGCTGCATAAAGTCCTGATAGCGGCACTGCTTTTCGCTGATTTGCGTCAGCACCGACTCCCAGTGCGCGGTCATGTCCGGCCTTGCGGCCAGCTCCGGCAGAGAGTGTATGAGCGCCCGGCCCGGTTCCGTTGAGTGGATGTAGCGCCCCTTTTTCTCAAGAAAACCTCGCTTAAAGAGCAGCTCGATGATCCCCGCGCGGGTTGCTTCCGTACCCAGTCCATCGGTGGCGCGCAGGATCTTCTTCAGATCTTTATCCTGCACAAAGCGGGCGATCCCGGTCATGGCTGACAGCAGCGTCGCATCGGTGAAGTGGCGCGGCGGCTGGGTCTGACGTTCAACCACTTCGCCCTTCTCGCACAGCAGTTCGTCATCTTTAGCGACCACCGGCAGCGGCGTGCCGTCGTTCTCCTCATCGCGCTCTTTGTTACCGAGGAGCGTGCGCCAGCCCGCTTCCGCGAGGAAACGCGCTTTAGCGATAAACTTGCCTTTGGCAATTTCCAGCTCGATGACGCACTTGCGGAACACCGCGTCCGGGCAGAACTGCATCAGGTACTGACGGGCGATCAGGTTATAGACCTTCGCTTCGTTGTCGGTCAGGTTGACGCTGCTGGCGCGCGCCGTCGGGATAATCGCGTGGTGGGCATCGACCTTTTTGTCGTCCCAGCAGCGGTTATGGGTGTCCGGGTTAACGACGGACTGCGGGAGCAGATCCGGCGCGTGGACGCCGATGGCATTCATCACCGAATGGCGTCCGGCAAAGTGCTCTTCCGGCAGATAGCGGCTGTCCGAACGCGGATAGGTGATCAGCTTGTGGGTTTCGTAGAGTTTCTGGCAGATATCCAGCACGTTCTGCGCGCTGAGGCCAAAGCGCTTCGCGGCCTCAATCTGCAGAGCAGAAAGGGAGAACGGCAGCGGCGCGGGTTCTGATTCCCGTTTATCGTTATAGCTGGTAACGATGGCCGGCTGGCCGGTAATACGGTTAACCACATGCTCCGCCAGCGGACGATGCAGCAAACGCCCCTCTTCATCCTGGTACGACTCGCAGGCGTCGCTCGGTTGCCAGACGGCGGTAAAGCGCTCGTCTTTAGGCGTGACGATATGCGCTTTCACTTCAAAGAAATCTTTGGCGACAAAGTTCTCGATCTCTTCGTCGCGACGCACCACCAGCCCCAGCACCGGCGTCTGCACGCGGCCCACGGAGAGTACGCCCTGATAGCCCGCGTTACGCCCGAGGATAGTGTAGGCGCGGGTCATGTTGATGCCGTACAGCCAGTCGGCGCGGGCGCGCGCTAAAGCAGAGACGCACAGCGGAATAAACTCGCTGTTGGAACGCAGGCGCGAGATCGCCCGCTCAACGGCCTGCGGGTTGAGGTCGTTGATCAGGCAGCGCTGCACCTGCTGGCGCTTTTCCGGCGCCAGCTCAAGATAGTCCAGCACTTCGTCCACCAGCAGCTGCCCTTCTCTGTCCGGGTCACCTGCGTGGACCACTTCCGTCGCCTCATGCAGGAAGCGCTTGATGACGTTAAGCTGTTTGGTGACGGACGGACGAGGCTGAAGACGCCACTTTTCCGGCACGATGGGCAGGTCGTTGAGGTTCCAGCGGGCGTAGCGGCTGTCGTAGACGTCCGGCTGCGCCTGTTCAAGCAGGTGGCCGATACACCAGGTGACCACCTGCCCGTTACCGCATTCGATAAAGCCGTCGCCTTTGCGATGCGGTTTAGGCAACACGTCGGCGATGGCACGGGCCAGGCTCGGCTTTTCGGCAATAAACAACCGCATCGAATTAACGGATCTCAATCATCGGTCGGCCGCCGCGGGCGGTCACCAGTTCGCCGATCGCCGTCAGGGTGATGCCAAACTCGGCGGCCGTGGCCTGAACCTCGGCTTCGGATTCCGGCGTCACCGCCAGCAGCAGGCCGCCGGAGGTTTGCGGATCGCACAGCAGGTTGCGCCATTCTTCAGGCATTTCGCCCATCAGGTGACCGTAGCTGGCGAAGTTGCGCTGGGTACCGCCCGGAACCGCGCCCTGGGCAATGTACTCTTCCACGCCAGGCAGCTTCGGCACGTCCTGATACCAGACCTGCGCCTGCACGCCCGCGCCCTGACAGACTTCAGAGAGGTGCCCCAGCAGGCCAAAACCGGTGACGTCGGTCATCGCCTTTACGCCGTCGATATTGGCGAACGCCGCGCCGGCGAGATTCATCTGGCACATGACTTCCGTCGCCAGACCTTTGTGCTCCGGTTTGAGCAGGGATTTTTTCTCAGCGGTGGTGAGCACGCCAATGCCCAGCGGCTTGGTGAGGAACAGCTTGCAGCCCGCCTGCGCGGTGCTGTTGCGCTTCACGCGCTCGGTCGGCACCACGCCGGTAACGGCCAGGCCGAAGATCGGCTCTGGCGCATCAATCGAGTGGCCGCCGGCCAGCGCAATCCCCGCCTGCTGGCAGGCGAAACGCCCGCCATCAATCACCTCGCGGGCGATTTCCGGTGGAATGGTGTTGATCGGCCAGCCCAGAATGGCGATGGCCATGATCGGCTTACCGCCCATGGCGAAGATATCGCTGATGGCGTTGGTGGCCGCGATGCGCCCGAAGTCGAACGGGTTATCAACAATCGGCATAAAGAAGTCAGTGGTGCTGATAATGCTGGTGCCGTTACCTAAGTCATAAACCGCCGCATCGTCACGCGTTTCGTTGCCGACAAGCAGGTTCGGGTCGACAAACTTCGCCTGTTCACTGTGCAGAATGGTCTCCAGCACTTTCGGGGAAATTTTACAACCGCAACCGGCTCCGTGGCTGTACTGCGTTAAACGAATGGTTTGCTCGCTCATGGACGTCTCCTGTCATCTCAATCGCGCTATGGTAGCGCTCATTCCATAAAGAGGTAAGTATGACTGTCTGAATTCTGCGGCGGATGCTCAGAATCCAGACAGTTTAGCGCGTGTAATTAAAAACGGCTGACGAAAGGCGTGGTGTCCGGCACGCTAATGGTGCTGGAGGCTTTAAGCTGCGGGGTGCCGAGGTAAAGGAAACCGACAATTTTGTCGTGCTCACCGCAGGAGAATCCTGCCCGCACTGCGGCGCTCTCGGTCAGCGGCCCGGTGCGCCAGATACCGTTAAAACCCTGCGCAACGGCGGCCATCTGCATCGCCATCACCGCACAGCCAGCAGACATTTCCTGCTCCCAGACCGGCACCTTATGGTCGGCCTGGCATTTCGCCACGACGGCAATAATCATCGGGGCGCGGAACGGCGCGTTACGCGCCTTGTCGATACCTTTCTCATCCTGCCCGGCGGCAACTGCCCCCTGCTCCAGCAGCTGGCTGAAGCGATCGCGGCCTTCGCCTTCAATCACAAAGAAGTGCCACGGCTGCAGCGTGCCATGATCCGGCGCACGCATGCCGGCGCGCAGAATGTTTTCCAGCTGCTCGCCCGCAGGGGCGGGTTCGGCCAGACGTGACGCGCTACGACGGTTAACAAGCAGTTCGAGTGCATCCATTGGTTAACTCCTTTCTTGAAATTTACTCACAAAATTAACACGACGGCAGATTTTGTTACAGCCTGGCAGGCGATTCCTGCTGACAAGTGGCGGTTGGGTCATTACGATAACCCAACATTACCGTCCAGTGGCGACGGAAACAGTCATTTTCTGGTTAGGGAGAATACATGCGAACCCTTTGGCGAATCTTTGCCGGTTTCTTTAAATGGACGTGGCGACTGCTCAACTTCGTCCGCAACCTGGTGATGAACATCTTCTTCATCCTGCTGGTACTGGTTTGCGCGGGCATCTGGATGCATATCAGCAACACGAATCAGGCGCAGCATTCGACTCGTGGGGCCCTGTTACTCGATATCACCGGCGTGATCGTTGATAAACCGTCCACCAGCAACCGTCTGGGGGTGATCGGCCGCCAGCTGTTTGGCGCGACGTCAGACCGCCTGCAGGAGAACTCCCTGTTCGATATCGTCGATACTATCCGTCAGGCCAAAGACGACCGAAACATCACCGGGATCGTTCTGGATCTGAAAGATTTTGCCGGCGGCGACCAGCCTTCTATGCAGTACATCGGTAAAGCGCTGCGCGAGTTCCGCGACAGCGGCAAGCCGGTGATTGCCGTGGGCGACAGCTACAGCCAGGGGCAATATTATCTGGCAAGCTTCGCCAATAAGATCTGGCTTTCGCCGCAGGGTACGGTCGATCTGCACGGTTTTGCCACCAACGGCCTGTACTACAAATCGCTGCTCGACAAGCTGAAGGTCACCACCCACGTCTTCCGCGTCGGCACCTATAAATCTGCCGTGGAGCCGTTTATCCGCGACGATATGTCCCCTGCCGCCCGTGAAGCGGACAGCCGTTGGATTGGCGAGCTGTGGCAGAACTATCTGGGTACCGTTGCCGCTAACCGTCAAATTACCGCTGAGCAGGTGTTCCCTGGCGCTCGCGGCGTGCTGGATGGACTGCGCAAGGTCGACGGTGATACCGCGAAATATGCCCTCGACAACAAGCTGGTTGACGCGCTGGGCACCAGTGCAGATATCGAAAAAGCCCTGACCAAACAGTTTGGCTGGAGCAAAGAGGACAAAAACTACAGCGCCATCAGCATGTATGACTATGCTGCGAAAAAGCCGGACGATAGCGGCGACAGCGTAGCCGTGGTGTTTGCTAACGGCGCTATCATGGACGGTCAGGAAACCCCGGGGAACGTCGGCGGTGATACTACCGCGTCGCAAATCCGCGATGCACGCCTTGATCCGAAAGTGAAAGCGATTGTCCTGCGGGTGAACAGCCCTGGCGGCAGCGTTAGCGCTTCCGAAGTGATCCGCGCCGAGCTGGCCGCAGCGCGTGCCGCTGGCAAGCCGATCGTCGTATCCATGGGCGGCATGGCCGCGTCTGGTGGGTACTGGATCTCCACGCCTGCCAACTATATTGTGGCGAACCCAAGCACGCTGACCGGCTCGATTGGCATCTTCGGGGTGATTAACACCGTGGAAAACAGCCTGGATTATCTGGGCGTGCATACCGATGGTGTTTCCACGTCGCCGCTGGCGGATGTGTCGATGACCAAATCTCTGCCGCCGGAAGTTTCAGAGATGATGCAGCTGAGCATTGAGAACGGCTATAAACGCTTTATCACGCTGGTTGCCGACTCGCGTAAGAAGACGCCGGAACAGATCGACCAGATTGCTCAGGGCCACGTCTGGACCGGACAGGATGCGAAGAGTAACGGTCTGGTCGACAGCCTGGGCGACTTCGACGACGCGGTGAAGAAAGCCGCCGAACTGGCGAAGCTCAAGCAGTGGCACGTTGAGTATTATCAGGACGAACCGTCGTTCTTCGATATGGTGATGGACAGCATGTCCGTCTCCGTACGCGCCATGCTGCCGGAGGCGCTGCAGGCGTACCTGCCGGCCCCGGTGACCACGGCTGCGAAAGCGATGAAGGCGGAAAGCGATAAGCTCGCGGCCTTTAACGATCCACAAAGTCGTTACGCGTTTTGCCTGACCTGCGCGAACGTCCGTTAAAAACCGTCCCCTCTTCCCGTGAAGAGGGGATTTTTTTCTTTTGAAGAACAAGAACTCACTACCATGCAGAAGAAATCGATTTATGTAGCCTACACTGGCGGTACCATCGGTATGCAGCGCTCTGAAAATGGCTATATCCCCGTCTCCGGCCATCTGCAGCGTCAGCTTGCGCTGATGCCTGAATTCCACCGTCCGGAAATGCCTGACTTCACCATCCATGAATACGAGCCGCTGATGGACTCCTCCGACATGACGCCGGAAGACTGGCAGCACATCGCGGATGACATTAAAGCCCATTACGACCAGTACGACGGCTTCGTGATCCTGCACGGCACCGACACCATGGCGTTCACCGCTTCGGCGCTCTCCTTCATGCTGGAGAACCTGAGCAAGCCGGTGATCGTCACCGGGTCGCAAATACCGCTGGCGGAGCTGCGCTCGGACGGGCAGATCAACCTGCTGAACTCCCTGTACGTGGCGGCGAATTACCCGATCAACGAAGTGTCGCTGTTCTTTAACAATCGCCTGTATCGCGGCAACCGCACCACCAAAGCCCATGCCGACGGTTTTGACGCCTTTGCCTCCCCTAACCTGCAGCCGCTGCTGGAAGCGGGTATTCATATCCGTCGTCTGGGAACGCCTCCGGCACCGAACACCGCCGGCGAGCTGATTGTGCATCCGATTACCCCGCAGCCGATTGGCGTGGTCACCATTTATCCAGGCATCTCCGCGGACGTGGTGCGCAACTTCCTGCGTCAGCCGGTGAAAGCGCTGATCCTCCGTTCCTATGGCGTCGGCAACGCTCCGCAGAACGGCGAATTTCTGAAGGAGCTTCAGGAAGCCAGCGAGCGCGGAATTGTGGTGGTAAACCTGACCCAGTGCATGTCTGGCAAGGTCAATATGGGCGGCTATGCCACCGGCAACGCGCTGGCGCACGCGGGGGTGATCAGCGGCTTCGATATGACCGTTGAGGCGACGCTGACTAAACTTCACTATTTACTGAGTCAGGATCTGGACATTCAGTCCATTCGCCGCGCAATGATGCAAAACCTTCGCGGCGAGCTGACCCCGGACGAATAAGGAGCTCTCATGAAGCAACGCGCCCTGCTACTGGTCGACTTGCAAAATGATTTCTGCGCGGGCGGCGCGCTGGCCGTCGCCGAAGGTGACAGCACCGTTGACGTGGCAAATACCCTGATTGGCTGGTGCAAAGCCCGCGGTGAAGCGGTTGTCGCCAGCCAGGACTGGCACCCGGCGAACCACGGCAGCTTTGCCAGCCAGCACAACGTTGAGCCTTTCACCCAGGGTGAACTCGACGGTCTGGCGCAAACCTTCTGGCCGGATCACTGCGTACAGCAGACCGAAGGAGCGGAGCTGCACCCGCTCCTGAATCAGAAGGCCATCGACGCGGTGTTCCATAAAGGTGAAAACCCGGTTATCGACAGCTACAGCGCGTTTTTCGATAACGGGCATCGCCAGAAGACGGCACTGGACGCGTGGTTACGTCACCATGAAATCACGGAGCTGATCGTGCTGGGTCTGGCGACGGATTACTGCGTGAAGTTTACCGTGCTGGACGCGCTCCAGCTGGGTTATACCGTTAGCGTCATCACCGACGGCTGTCGCGGGGTGAACATCCAACCACAGGACAGCGCCCAGGCGTTTATGGATATGGCCGCCGAAGGTGCAACGCTGTATACGCTGGCAGACTGGCAGGAAACGCAGGCGTAGCCTTTTAAGCCGGGTGGCGCTGACGCTTACCCGGCAAAACCCCTCCCAATCCCCATAAAGTGAACTCCCTCGCATCCTCAGCGAAGCGGCAATGCTATTCTCTTCAGGCTGTTTTTTCGCCACGCCTTTTCTGTGGCGTGGTTATTTTTATTAAGTCAAAGAGGAACTTGTATGAAACGTTTGCCCCTGCTGGCAGCATTACCCTTGCTTTGCGCGTCGCTTGCTTCCGCCGCGCCTCTGATGTCCGTGGGCTACTTTAACGGGGGTGGCGATGTCACCGCCGGACCGGGTGGCGATATCAATAAACTGGACGTTCGTCAGATCACCCACCTGAACTACTCGTTTGGGCTTGTTTATAACAACGAGAAAGACGAGACCAACCCCGCGCTGAAAGATCCGGCGAAGCTGCATCAAATCTGGCTGTCGCCAAAAGTGGCGTCCGATCTGGCCTTAATCCCCACTCTGCGTAAGCAAAACCCGAACCTGAAAGTCCTGCTCTCCGTTGGCGGCTGGGGGGCACGCGGTTTCTCTGGCGCAGCGGCAACCCAGGAGAGTCGCGCGGTGTTTATCCGCTCCGCGAAGGAAATTGTTGAGAAATACGGTCTGGACGGGATCGATCTCGACTGGGAATATCCGGTCAACGGCGCGTGGGGGCTGGTTGCAAGCCAGCCAGCCGACAGGGATAACTTCACCGCCCTGCTGAAAGAGATGCGCGACGCGTTCGGGCAGAAAAAGCTGGTGACCATTGCGGTGGGGCGAATGCGGAAAGTCCGAAAAGCTGGGTGGATGTCAAAGCCATCGCCCCGCTCCTCGACTACATCAACCTGATGACCTACGACATGGCGTACGGGACACAGTACTTCAACGCGAACCTGTATGACTCCAGCGCCTGGCCAACGGTGGCTGCCGCCGACAAATACAGCGTCGATTTTGTGGTGAACAACTATTTGGCCGCCGGCCTTAAGCCGAAGCAGATGAACCTCGGGATCGGTTTTTACGGCCGCGTACCGAAACGTGCGGTTGAACCGGGCATTGACTGGAGCAAGCCGGACGCGCAAAAAAATCCGGTCACACAGCCCTACTTTGGACCGCAGGAGATCGCCCTGTTTAAGTCGCTCGGCTATGACCTGACTAAAGATACCTACGTGAAGTACAACGATATCGTGAAGAAGCTGCTGAACGATCCGCAGAAACGTTTTACCGAGCACTGGGACGACCAGGCGAAGGTACCGTGGCTCTCGGTAAAGGGTGCCGATGGCAACGCACTGTTTGCGATTTCGTATGAGAATCCGCGTTCTGTCGCGATCAAGGCGGACTACATCAAAGAGAAAGGCCTCGCCGGGGCGATGTTCTGGGAGTACGGAGCAGACGACAATAATCAGTTAGCGAAACAGCTGGCGGAGTCGCTCGGGATCCCGCACTAAGGTGTATTGTGCCGGGTGGCGCTAACGCTTACCCGGCCTGCATGTAGAGCATTATTTGAAAGTCGCAATCGGCTTCGGCGTGATGCCAAAATCTTCCTTCAGCTCGCGCTTGCTCTTCATCACCATCTGACCGTTAGTGTCGATAGTCATGTGTTGCGCATCGGTGTTATTGCGCGCCTGCCACAGCATCACAAGCTGCAAACTGTTCTCTTTTTGCTCAGGCGTGAGCGCCACACCGTCCGGCCATTTTCCCAGCTCAACGGCGGTCACCAGACGCTGATAAACTTCCGGGGTCATCCCGTTAATCATGTCCTCAATATTCACGATCTCTCCCTTTCAAAGGAATAATTTGCTGAATCGTTTTTTCAACCCTTAATCTGGTCGCCGTTTTCATCATCGGTGAAGCTCATTGAGGCTGAATTCACGCAGAAACGCTCACCCGTTGGCTGAGGACCGTCCGGGAAGACGTGCCCCAGGTGCGCGTCGCAGTTACCGCAGCGAATTTCCGTGCGCACCATACCGTGCGACGAGTCGGTCAGATAGCGGATTGCGTCATCGCTCACCGGCTCGTAAAAGCTCGGCCAGCCGCAGCCGGAGTCGTATTTCGTTTGTGAATTGAACAGCGGGGCATCGCAGACCAGACAGTGATAGACACCGTCTCGCTTGTTGTGCAGTAATCGCCCGGTAAATGGCGGCTCCGTGCCGTGATTCTGGGTCACGTAAAACTGCATTTCGGTAAGGTTTTTTTTCAGATCGTCAGGGTTATGTTGGTTCGACATATGCTTACATCTCGCTGTAGAAACAGACATCTTTTAACCCGGATTCTAACAAAACATTAACACCCTTGCGTGCACTTTTGTTCTAAACTTATGTGTCGCGAAAAGGCGGTCAGGCAATTGTGATCACGTTCACATTTTTATCCTGCGAGGACTTTAAAATTCCGGGCGCAGCCCCCATGTGGTTGCAAGCTCAAAGGGAAAGTGAGGCGAGTCAGTCGCACAAACGTTAGTCACAGGATTGATTTGTCGCAATGATTGACACGATTCCGCTTGACGCTGCGTAAGGTTTTTGTAATTTTACAGGCAACCTTTTATTCACTAACAAATAGCTGGTGGAATATATGACTATCAAAGTAGGTATCAACGGTTTTGGCCGTATCGGCCGTATTGTTTTCCGTGCTGCTCAGAAACGTTCTGACATCGAAATCGTTGGTATCAACGATCTCCTGGACGCTGAATACATGGCGTACATGCTGAAGTACGACTCAACTCACGGTCGTTTCGACGGCACCGTTGAAGTGAAAGACGGCCACCTGGTTGTTAACGGCAAAACCATCCGCGTTACTGCTGAGAAAGACCCAGCTAACCTGAAATGGAACGAAATCGGTGTTGACGTTGTTGCTGAAGCAACCGGTATCTTCCTGACCGACGAAACTGCACGTAAACACATCACTGCGGGTGCGAAGAAAGTTGTTCTGACTGGTCCTTCCAAAGACAACACCCCAATGTTCGTTCGCGGTGCAAACTTCGAAACTTACGCTGGCCAGGACATCGTTTCTAACGCATCCTGCACCACCAACTGCCTGGCACCGCTGGCTAAAGTGATCAACGACAACTTCGGCATCATCGAAGGTCTGATGACTACCGTTCACGCGACCACCGCTACTCAGAAAACCGTTGATGGCCCGTCTCACAAAGACTGGCGCGGCGGCCGTGGCGCGGCTCAGAACATCATCCCATCCTCTACCGGTGCTGCTAAAGCTGTAGGTAAAGTACTGCCAGAACTGAATGGCAAACTGACTGGTATGGCGTTCCGCGTTCCAACTCCTAACGTATCCGTTGTTGACCTGACCGTTCGTCTGGAAAAAGCTGCTTCTTATGAAGAAATTAAGAAAGCAATCAAAGCTGCTTCCGAAGGCCCAATGAAAGGCGTTCTGGGTTACACCGAAGACGACGTTGTATCTACCGATTTCAACGGCGAAGTGTGCACTTCCGTGTTCGATGCTAAAGCAGGTATCGCACTGAACGACAACTTCGTGAAACTGGTTTCCTGGTACGACAACGAAACCGGCTACTCTAACAAAGTACTGGACCTGATCGCTCACATCTCCAAATAAGTTGAGATGAGTGATTGATCCAAAAAGGCGACTTCGGTCGCCTTTTTTATTGTTTTTTAGACAGAGGATTGCTTAATGATAAATAAAATTTTTGCACTTCCGGTAGTCGAACAACTTACCCCTGTGCTCTCCCGCCGTCAGATTGACGGTGCCGACGTTATCGTCGTTGACCACCCGCGCGTTAAAGCCTCCGTGGCGCTGAACGGCGCACACCTGCTCTCCTGGAAACCGGAAGGCGAAGCGGAGGCGCTGTGGCTGAGTGACGCCACCTCGTTCAAAAAAGGGGATGCGATTCGCGGCGGCGTACCGATCTGCTGGCCGTGGTTTGGCCCGTCCGTACAGCCGGGTTTGCCTTCTCACGGTTTCGCCCGTAACCAGCAGTGGACGCTGAAAGCGCATAACGAAGATGACAACGGCGCAGTGCTGACCTTTGAGCTGCAGGCTAATGATGAAACCCGCGCCCTGTGGCCGCATGATTTCACCCTGTATGCCCGCTTCAAACTGGGTCAGAGCTGCGAGATTGAGCTGGAAGCCCACGGCGAGTTCGAGACCACCTCTGCCCTGCATACCTACTTCAACGTGGGTGACATCAATGCAGTGAAGGTGAGCGGCCTGGGCGATACCTTTATCGACAAAGTTGATAACGCGAAGGAAGGTAAGCTGAGTGACGGCGTTCAGGCGTTCCCTGACCGTACTGACCGCGTCTATCTGCATCCGGAAGCGTGCAGCGTGATCCACGACGGTGCTCTGAACCGCGGCATTGAGGTGGTTCATCACCATCACAGCAACGTGGTGGGCTGGAACCCGGGGCCTGCACTCTCCATCAGCATGGCCGACATCCCTGATGACGGTTACAAAACGTTCGTCTGCGTGGAAACAGCCTGCGTGACGACCCCGCAAAAAGCGAGCGAGGAAAAGCCGTCTCGTTTAGGGCAGACAATTCGCATCGTTAAGCGATAAGGTCGCTGCACCACACCAAAGCAAACGGGGCGCAAGCGCCCCGTTTTGATGCAATGATTGCACCGCAATAATGCACAATCAGAACTTGTAGGTCACACCCACCGAGAAGATGCCAGCCCAGGACTTATCAACCATCGGGCTATCCTTCACTTCGTCGCTCAGACGCTCGTAACGGCCGGTACCGTAGACGCTCCAGTCGCCGAGGAAGTTATAGCTCGCGGTCAGCTCCAGGTAAGGATCCCAGCCATCATCGGCGCTGTAGCTTTTCAGCCCACTGCGGCGGGACTCGTTTTTAGAAACGCCGTAGTAATAGTCGTTGTAGTTTTCACTGTTGTACTGCACGCCGATACCCGGCGTCAGGGTGAGCCCACCGTTGGTATAGCGATACAACCACGCCAGATCCCAGATAAAGCCGTTGCTGTTATCCAGCGTATCACCCGCCAGGGCCGTACGGAGGAAGCCATACTGGGTGTTATGCACGTATGAAAGCCCGGCCATCATGGAGCTTTTGCGCTTGTCGAGCTGGCGAAGCGCGTGGCTGTCGCTGTCGCCCGGCTTGAAGTGCGTTGGATCGTAGTAGGCCATGATAGAAAGCTTATCGGCCGTATCGTTCCACAGATAGTAGCCGCCGCCGAGACCGCGGAACCAGAAGTTATCGCCTTCATAGGTGATAACGGGTACAGGATAAACATCGCGGTCATACTGTTTGTATGGGCTGTTAATGACGCCAACGCCCGCACCCACCGTCCACTGACTTTCCGCCTGAGCGGTGCTAACTGCGGTCGCGGCAAGGATGCCCAATGCCAGAAGTTTGAGTTTGGTCACAATCCATTCTTTCCTGTAGTCAAATAATCAGCGGGTGAAGTGTAACCGCCATTCCCGTACATCCCAAAATTTTTTGCCTGCTAATCAGTCTGATTAACCCATTATTTTTAACTTTTCAGATGACAACCCGCTTTCATTTATATGACCGCTGAATGAAAAACGTGCTTAAGCCTTATAACCAGGGTGGAAATTTTTGGATGAGTTATTGATATGTCATTGAAATTAGTTTTTCTCAGCATGCAAGTTTGGCAAATGCCATCTACGCTTAAATTTAAGAAGAGTTTTCCTGAACACCTGCGGTTCTTAGCGTCTGACCTGGCACACAGGTTGCTGCTCTGGCAGTGGGGTGCGAGAGATTCTCTTCCGGGAGCCTCCACTACTCATACGAACGGCTCTTATCCTGTGCTAAAAAACGAAAGGACGGCATGCCATGAATATATTCGATCACTATCGCCAGCGCTACGAAGCTGCCAAGGACGAAGAGTTCACACTGCAGGAGTTTCTTACCATTTGTCGGCAAGATCGCAGTGCCTATGCCAATGCGGCAGAACGGCTATTGATGGCTATCGGTGAGCCAAACATGGTTGATACTGCCCTGGAGCCACGGCTTTCCCGTCTATTTTCGAATCGGGTGGTCGCCCGATATCCGGCGTTCGAAGAGTTCTATGGTATGGAAGATGCCATTGAACAGATTGTCTCCTATCTGAAGCATGCCGCCCAGGGTCTGGAAGAGAAGAAACAGATCCTCTATTTACTCGGCCCCGTCGGCGGCGGTAAATCCTCGCTGGCTGAACGCCTGAAGTCGCTGATGCAGCGCGTACCGATTTACGTGCTGAGCGCCAACGGCGAACGCAGCCCGGTGAACGACCATCCGCTGTGCCTGTTTAACCCGCAGGAAGATGCGCAAATTCTGGATAAAGAGTTTGGCATCCCGCGTCGCTACCTCGGCACCATTATGTCGCCGTGGGCGGCAAAACGCCTGCACGAATTTGGCGGTGATATCACCAAATTCCGCGTCGTGAAAGTGTGGCCATCCATCCTGGAGCAGATCGCTATCGCCAAAACGGAACCGGGTGATGAGAACAACCAGGATATCTCGGCGCTGGTGGGTAAAGTCGATATCCGTAAGCTGGAAAACTTCGCACAAAACGACCCGGATGCCTATGGCTATTCTGGTGCGCTGTGCCGCGCCAACCAGGGGATTATGGAATTCGTCGAGATGTTTAAAGCACCGATCAAAGTGCTGCATCCTCTGCTGACGGCGACCCAGGAAGGGAACTACAACGGGACGGAAGGTATCTCCGCCCTGCCGTTTAACGGGATTATTCTCGCCCACTCGAACGAATCGGAATGGGTAACCTTCCGTAATAACAAAAACAATGAGGCCTTCCTTGACCGCGTGTACATCGTCAAGGTGCCTTATTGCCTGCGGATCTCCGAAGAGATCAAAATTTACGAAAAACTGCTTAACCACAGTGAGCTGGTGCATGCGCCATGCGCTCCTGGCACGCTGGAAACGCTCTCGCGCTTCTCCATCCTGTCGCGTCTGAAAGAGCCGGAAAACTCCAGCATCTATTCGAAAATGCGCGTCTACGACGGTGAAAGCCTGAAAGATACCGACCCGAAAGCGAAATCGTACCAGGAATACCGCGATTACGCCGGGGTTGATGAAGGGATGAACGGCCTCTCCACGCGTTTCGCATTTAAGATCCTCTCCCGGGTCTTTAACTTCGACCACGCGGAAGTGGCGGCCAACCCGGTTCATCTGTTCTACGTCCTGGAGCAGCAAATCGAGCGCGAGCAGTTCCCGCAGGAGCAGGCTGAACGCTACCTTGAGTTCCTGAAAGGCTACCTGATCCCGAAATACGCCGAGTTCATTGGCAAAGAGATCCAGACGGCCTATCTGGAATCCTATTCAGAATACGGGCAGAACATTTTCGACCGCTATGTCACCTATGCTGACTTCTGGATCCAGGATCAGGAGTACCGCGACCCGGATACCGGCCAGCTGTTTGATCGTGAATCCCTGAACGCGGAGCTGGAGAAAATCGAGAAGCCTGCCGGGATCAGCAACCCGAAAGACTTCCGTAATGAGATTGTGAACTTCGTCCTGCGCGCCAGAGCGCATAATAACGGGCGCAATCCGAACTGGACCAGCTACGAGAAGCTGCGCACGGTTATTGAGAAGAAAATGTTCTCCAATACCGAAGAGCTGCTGCCGGTGATCTCGTTTAACACCAAAACCTCAACCGACGAGCAGAAGAAACACGACGATTTTGTCGACCGTATGATGGAAAAAGGCTACACCCGCAAACAGGTTCGCCTGCTCTGCGAATGGTATCTGCGCGTGCGTAAATCGTCCTAAAACAAGTGCCCGGTAGCGCCTGCGCCTGCCGGGCCAACAAAAACGCAAGTTGGCAAATGCAGTACGGGGGGTATATGACCTGGTTTATTGACCGGCGTCTTAACGGCAAAAACAAGAGCACGGTGAACCGCCAGCGCTTCTTGCGCCGTTATAAAGCGCAAATTAAACAGTCGATCTCCGAGGCCATCAACAAACGCTCGGTGACCGACGTCGACAGCGGCGAGTCTGTCTCCATCCCTACCGATGACATCAGCGAACCGATGTTTCATCAGGGGCGCGGCGGCCTGCGCCATCGCGTTCATCCAGGTAACGACCACTTCGTTCAGAACGACAGAATTGAGCGCCCTCAGGGCGGCGGCGGTGGTTCAGGAAGCGGTCAGGGGCAGGCCAGCCAG
This sequence comes from Enterobacter sp. 04-C-12-SI-ECC, assembly GCF_047530715.1. Taxonomy (NCBI): domain Bacteria; kingdom Pseudomonadati; phylum Pseudomonadota; class Gammaproteobacteria; order Enterobacterales; family Enterobacteriaceae; genus Enterobacter; species Enterobacter sp. 04-C-12-SI-ECC. The sequence goes on along the minus strand of NZ_JBLKDI010000003.1, from coordinate 121,493 downwards.
GACGGTGAAGGCCAGGATGAGTTCGTTTTCCAGATTTCGAAAGATGAATATCTCGACCTGCTGTTTGAGGACCTTGCGCTGCCGAATCTTAAAAAGAATCAGCATCGTCAGCTTAACGAGTATAAAACCCATCGCGCGGGCTATACCGCTAACGGCGTGCCCGCCAATATCAGCGTTGTGCGTTCGTTGCAGAATTCTCTGGCGCGTCGCACGGCCATGACGGCAGGCAAACGTCGCGAACTGCGCGAGCTGGAGAGCAGCCTGAAGGTCGTGGAAAACACGGAGCCGGCGCAGCTGCTGGAAGAGGAGCGCCTGCGTAAAGAGATTGCCGAGCTAAGAGCGAAGATCGACCGCGTGCCGTTTATCGATACCTTCGACCTGCGCTACAAGAACTACGAAAAACGTCCCGAACCCTCCAGCCAGGCGGTGATGTTCTGTCTGATGGACGTCTCCGGCTCGATGGACCAGGCCACCAAGGATATGGCGAAGCGTTTCTATATCCTGCTCTACCTGTTCCTGAGCAGAACCTATAAGAACGTGGAAGTGGTCTATATCCGCCATCACACCCAGGCCAAAGAGGTGGATGAACATGAGTTCTTCTACTCCCAGGAGACCGGGGGGACCATCGTATCAAGCGCCCTGAAGCTGATGGATGAAGTAGTGAAAGAGCGTTACGACCCGGCGCAGTGGAACATTTATGCCGCGCAGGCGTCGGATGGCGACAACTGGGCCGACGACTCACCGCTGTGTCACGAGATCCTGGCGAAGAAAATTCTGCCGGTGGTGCGTTACTACAGCTATATCGAAATCACCCGTCGCGCCCACCAGACCCTGTGGCGGGAATATGAACATCTGCAGTCCATGTTCGATAACTTTGCCATGCAGCATATCCGCGATCAGGATGATATTTATCCTGTGTTCAGGGAGCTGTTCCACAAGCAATCTGCTACCAGCAATGCATAACCCAACAGCCAGCGAATCCGCTGGCTGTTTTCTTTCGACCCCGTTTATCCCGTGCTAATGTAGCAAGCTGCATACTGGATTATCACCGGGAAAATTGTGATGACTGACGACGTTATGGGGACAAGTACCCACCATCAGCTGATTACCTTACTCACCGAGCAGGGCGCGCGTTTTCGCGTCATGGAGCACGAGGCGGTGGGGAAATGCGAAGCGGTGAGTGAAATTCGCGGGACCGATCTGCGCCAGGGGGCAAAAGCCCTGGTCTGCAAGGTGAAGGGCAACGGCGTTAAAAAACATGTACTGGCGATCCTGGCCGCCGACCTGCAGGCCGATCTGAGCCAGCTTGCCAGCCATTTTGGCGGGCTTAAAGCCTCCCTCGCCAGCCCGGCCGAGGTCGATACCCTTACCGCCTGCGTTTTTGGCGCGATCCCGCCCTTTAGCTTCCATCCTGATTTGGCGCTGGTGGCCGACCCGCTGCTGTTCGAGCGTTTCGACGAAATTGCTTTTAACGCCGGTTTACTGGAGAAATCCGTGATCATGGACACCCAGGATTACCTGCGCATCGCCCGTCCTGAGCTTGTAAACTTCCATAAGGCGTCGTCGTGACGGCGCTAGCCTCTTCTTTCCAGAAACAGCACGGAGGCGACGAGAATCACGGCAATAGCGAAAAACGATGAGGAGATAATGAGCGTTTCAACAAACATGTGATCGTTCATGATGGCGATCCCTTTGCGATACCTGCCTTCGTTTTAATCCGCGTAAATGACAGGGTAATGACAGCGATAAAATCTTTTAAACGCTGTCCTCCGCCGCGTTTACGCGTACAGTAAGCAGAATAATTATTCTGGCAAGGATCCCCCATGTTTGACCCGACTCTGCTCATTCTTCTGGCGCTCGCCGCGCTCGGCTTTATCAGCCATAACACCACCGTCGCCATCTCGATTCTGGTGCTGATTATTGTGCGCGTGACCCCGTTAAATAGCTTTTTCCCGTGGATAGAAAAACAAGGCCTCACCATCGGGATCATCATTTTAACCATCGGGGTGATGGCTCCCATCGCCAGCGGCACCCTTCCCGCCTCAACGCTGCTGCACTCGTTTGTGAACTGGAAATCGCTGGTGGCGATCGCGGTGGGGATTTTTGTTTCGTGGCTGGGCGGACGCGGCGTGACGCTGATGAGCAGCCAGCCCTCGCTGGTGGCGGGCCTGCTGGTGGGCACGGTACTCGGCGTGGCGCTCTTCCGCGGCGTGCCGGTAGGCCCGCTGATTGCGGCAGGGCTGGTGTCCCTGTTTATCGGGAAGTCATAGTCAGGCTGGCCATGTAACGCGCCGGCGTCTGGCCCAGCCCCTTTTTGAACATGGTGATAAACGCGGTGGTAGAGTCATAGCCCAGAGACTGTGCCACCTGCTGCACCGATTTCCCGCTAATCAAATGCTGTAACGCCACGATCAGCTGAAGCTGGTGACGCCAGCGGCGAAAGCTTAAACCGGTCTCTTTGACCACCAGCCGCGCCAGGTTGCGTTCACTCATCGCGAAATGGCTCGCCCACTGTGCCAGCGTCTGCCAGGCGGCGGGCTCTTCCGCCATCTTCTCGCTCATCAGCCGGATTTTAGGATGGGGAGAGACGGGCAGCTGCAGATGCTCCTGGCGCTGGAGCGGCAACTCGTCAAACAGGACGTCCACCAGACGCGATGTGGCCGCAAGATGCAGCTGTTCTCGCGGTTTTTCCGCCAGGGATAAAATCAGCTCCCGCACCAGGGGAGAGATTTTCAGGGTGCAGCAGCGGTCGGGCAGGCTGGCGGCACCAGGCTCAATAAACAAAAAGCAGAGCTGCGCCCCCGGCGTGGCCCTGTTGCTGTGCGGCATTTGGCCTGGGATCCAGACGGCATACTGGGGCGGTACCATCAGCATCGCATTTTCCACTTCGCAGGTGATCGCGCCGCCAAGGGCCAGAATCAGCTGCCCCTTACGGTGTTGATGCTGCGGAATATATTGTTCTTCCGTCACCACGCGGATGCGAAACGCGACGGCCGCATCGTGCTGGCTATCAGGATCGTAGCCGTCCAGTCCCAGACCAATCATCAGGTTGTCCGATATTAGCGATAAACTGTCATTTTAGCCTGATTTCAACCGCTGAGAAAATCGGTATTGTGTGCGCTCGCTTGAACGTATGAGAACACAATGACTACTGCTCTTCGCACCTCAGGAAAACAGGGCGCGCTGTTGATCGCAGGCATCCTGATGATTGCCACCACGCTTCGCGTCACCTTTACCGGCGCAGCGCCGCTGCTCGACACTATTCGCCTTGATTATGGCTTAAGTACGGCGCAAACCGGTCTGCTGACCACCCTGCCCCTGCTGGCCTTTGCTCTTGTCTCCCCGCTCGCGGCGGGCGTTGCCCGGCGTATCGGCATGGAGCGCAGCCTGTTTATCGCCCTGATGCTGATTTGCATCGGGATTGCGGTTCGCTCCCTGCCTTCCGCTACCCTGCTTTTCATCGGAACGGCGGTGATTGGTTGCGGGATCGCGCTGGGGAATGTGCTGCTGCCCGGCTTAATTAAGCGTGATTTCCCAGGCCAGGTTGCCCGACTCACGGGCGCCTATTCCCTGACGATGGGTGTCTCTGCCGCGTTAGGCTCGGCGCTGATCGTACCTCTGGCTCAGGGTGATGCGGGCTGGCATGGCGCGCTGCTGATGCTGATGGCGTTTCCGCTGGTCGCACTGCTGCTCTGGCTGCCGCAGTGGCGTCAGAAACACGTCGCAACGGTAACGGGCGCAGGCGCGCTGCATAACCGCGCGATCTGGCGCTCGGCACTCGCCTGGCAGGTGACGCTCTTTCTGGGGATTAACTCGCTGATTTATTACGTCATCATCGGCTGGCTGCCGGCAATACTGCTCAGCCATGGCTTCAGCGAAGCGCAGGCCGGCTCGGTGCACGGCCTTTTACAGCTTGCCACGGCCGTGCCGGGGCTTGCCGTTCCGCTCGTCCTCCAGCGCCTGAAGGATCAGCGAACCATCGCCGGAGCGGTTGGGCTGATGTGCGCGGTTAGCGCGGCGGGTTTGTGGTTTATGCCTGAGATGGCGGTAATGTGGACGCTGGTGTTTGGCTTTGGTACCGGGGCAACGATGATCCTCGGCCTGACGTTCATCGGCCTGCGCGCCAGCTCCGCACACCAGGCGGCAGCGTTGTCCGGTATGGCACAGTCTATTGGTTATCTGCTCGCCGCCTGCGGTCCGCCGCTGATGGGTAAAATTCACGATTCGGCTGGAGACTGGCGGATCCCGCTTCTCGCCTGCGCGCTGGCCGCTGTCGTCATGGCCATCTGCGGCGTACTTGCCGGGCGCGACCGGGAAATCGCGCCCCGATAAACACGGTGGCAGACCATCGGGTCTGCCTTTTTTACCCGCGCGCCGCGCGCAGCATTGCCTGCACCAGCACCACCGGACGCCCTTCCAGCGCAGCACGCTCGTGCTGGAATAAGGTGATCACAAAGAACGGATGGGTCACCAGCTCCGCAGCGCGGATTTCCCCCTGCTCGTCCCAGCCCGTCACGCGCATATCACCGCTCTCCAGTTCCTGAGCAAATGCCGCCGATACGCCATAGTTACAGTGATAACCCTCTACGATTTCCGACTTTCCGTAGGCCTTCGCGATCAGCGTATTATTGCGCAGCTCAATGGCATCGGTTTTTTCCACCAGCGAGCAGGTCAGCGGCGCAATCACCATCGTGCCTTCGGTATCCGTCTCAGCATGTGCCGCGTCGCTCCAGCCCAGCACGTTACGGGCATACTCAATTAACGCATGCTGGAACCCACCGCAGGTGCCCAGGAACGGAATGCTGTTTTCACGCGCGTAGCGTGCGGCAATAAAGGCCGCCTCGGTATTTTTATAGGGGCTTGCTGGAACCAGCCAGATGGCATCGTAGCCCACCAGATCCTCAGAACTGGTTAATTCCGTGGTGGCAAGCCAGTCGTAATCGGCGGTGAGGTCAAGGACCGCGGCGGCGTCGTCAATGGCCAGCGGGATCGCCTTGTGTGCAATAACATCAGGATTGTAATCGCCAACCAGCGCAATGCGCAGCGTCGTTTTAACCGGGAGGTGTTCCATGAAAGGTTCCTTATGCCAGAGTATTATCAGATAACATAAGGAACCTCAGACTACCGATCTTCTGCAATTATCACAATACCTTAAATTGGGAGGGTGGAATTATGATTCAGTGCAAACGCGTCTATGAACAGGCGAGCCCGGGCGATGGCTATCGGGTTCTGGTGGACAGGCTCTGGCCCCGCGGGGTGAAAAAAACGGACCTCGCGTATGACGAATGGTGTAAAACACTCACACCGTCCAGCGCGTTACGCAAGGACTTTCATAGCGAAGCGATTGATTTCGCAGCCTTCACTAAAGCCTACAAGGAAGAGCTGGCGCAGCATAAGGACGAAGGAGAGCGTCTGGCGGCGCTGGCGAAAAAGCAGACCGTAACACTGCTCTACGGCGCGAAGGACACGAAGCAGAATCACGCTCTGGTCTTAGCCGACTGGCTGCGCCATCTGTGATCAGCTGACCGCCAGCTCATCCTGAATTTGCGGAGCTTCGTCCGGGGTGAGCGGCATCAGGTGTTCGGCGCGAACAAACGCAAAGCCGTGCTGATTGTCAAAGGCGTAGACGTCTCCCGTCACCAGCCAGAGCGCGCGGTCCGCGCTTGCGGGTAACTGCGTCATCACGCCGTTGACCGGGTTAACGAAACGCTGGCCGGGCTGGCAGAGACCAAATAGCTCCACAGATTTACCAATATTGCGACGGCCTGACGCCGTGCGGGCACCGACGATCATCGCCACGCTGCCCGGTTTAAGCTGAAACATACTTCTCTCGCGGTAACGGTAGCCAGAAATTGGCTAAGAATAATCCTAAAGAGAAGTGTATCGCAGCTACTGTCCCTCTGTCACCTGGCAGGTTGCGGATGATCGCGACGATAGAGCGTCCATTCGTCGATCACTTCGCCACCGGGCAGCTTGCACTCGGTGCGGACCCCCTGCGGGCTTTGAATTGGGACCTGTTCCCCGCCCTTTTCCAGGCAGTAAACGGAAGCCGGGTTCGCCATGCCCACGGCGTGCGGCGGTTTCGGGGCATCGGGTGGGGTTGTTTTTGCGGTGCAGGCAACCAGGGGAAGCGCCAGCGCCAGTAGCAGAAATCTCATCTTGTTGATCCTTTTGACATCATCATTGGCTAAGGGTAACGGCTTGTCGCCGCTTTCTCCATGATTTCTCCATTCTAACTGCACTTTTCAACGCTACAGTCTGGCATGTTCTCACTTTGACCAGAGAACATCATTCCGTAATCAAGATGTCTTTGCCCCGTTCTCAACAACGGGGCTTTTTTTCCCGCCTGCTGCCTACCTCTCCATATATTAAATTTTCTATATTCATGTTTTACTATGCCGGAAGCCTAAAAATTCAGCATAACATGCAGATGCAGACGTCTTCTGCCTGGGAGTCATTCTACGTCATGTCGGATCTTATCCTCGCTCGCGTTTCAGAAACCCTTGCCACCGAGCAATCCCTTGAAAGCCTCGTTCGTCAGCTGCTGGAGATGCTGGAAATCGTCACCGACATGGAGTCGACTTACCTGACGAAGGTGGATATAACAGCCCGGCTGCAGCATATCCTCTATGCCCGAAACAGCAAGCAGATGACTATCCCGGAAGGGTTAAGCGTGCCATGGGATGAAACGCTGTGTAAGCGCGCGCTGGATAGCGACACATTATTCAGTAACGATGTTCCCGAGCGCTGGCCGGAGTGTGAAGCGGCGAAAGCACTCGGCATTACCACTTACATGAGCATCCCCGTTCATCTTGCCGATGGCTCGCTTTACGGTACGCTCTGCGCCACCAGCACGGCAAAAAAACCGCTCAGCGAACGCGGTGAACAGATATTAAAACTTTTCGCCGGGTTGATCGGTCAGTACATTCAAAAAGAGTCTCTGGTCACCCAGCTTCGTGAAGCCAATGCGGCCCTCATTGCACACTCCTATACCGATGCTCTGACCGGTCTGCCCAATCGTCGCGCCATTTTTGAGGATTTAACGACCCTGTTTTCTCTGGCGAGGCATCTGAAACGTAACGCCATCATTGCGTTTATCGATCTGGATGATTTTAAACTGATTAACGATCGCTACGGGCATGAAGCAGGCGACCAGTTCCTGATTGAAGTGGGCAAGCGTTTGACCGCAGAAAAACAGCAGGACGATATCATCGGCCGGCTGGGCGGCGATGAGTTCCTGGTGGCCACTCTGAGCAACGTCGAGGATGAGGAGCAAATCCACCTTCTCAGAACGCGCCTCAGCGCCCGAATTGCGGGGGAATACTGGCTGGGTAGCATCAGCATCATTTATCCTGGCGCCAGCCTCGGCGTTATCGAAGTGGATCCCGGCGTAACCGATCCGGACAGTGCGTTACGTGCCGCAGATATCGCGATGTATCAGGATAAGAAAGGAAAAAGCAAAACAGGCTTTCTCGCGATGGATTAACCCCGTACACTCTACGGCGTTATAAAAACCGAAACAGGTGATGATATGAGAATAGGGATCCTCTTCCCGGTCGTTATTTTTATAACGGCGGTGGTATTTCTGACGTGGTTTTTTGTCGGTGGTTACGCTGCTCCGGGGGCATAAATGAGAAAAACCACCCTTATAATGTTGATCGTTGCCGTCGTGGCGTTTGCCGGCACGCAGTTTGGCTGGTGGTAAACCCGTTACGCAAAAAGGCCGCCATATGGCAGCCTTTTTAACGCTTCAGTATTAGCTTTTGATCTTTCTGTAGATAAACAGCACAACCAGCGCGCCGATTACCGCGACCGCGAAACTGCCGAAGTTAAAGCCATCGACTTTACCAAAACCGAACAGCGTACTGATCCAACCGCCGACTACCGCGCCGACAATACCCAGTATTATGGTGACGATAAACCCACCGCCATCTTTGCCCGGCATGATCCACTTCGCCAGAATACCCGCAATAAGCCCAAAGATAATCCAGGATAAAATTCCCATAACTTTCCTCTCTGTATGGTTTTTGTCATTAAATCAACGACACAAAAAGGATAGCACAGGATCTGAGAAAGGAAATTTGTGATAAGCCTCACAGAGAGAGTCTGCGCATTTCTTCATCAACATGCCCTTACACAAGAACTGTGGGGTTGCATCTTTTATTGAGAAAGATTATCTTTCTCAATACTGAATAGTTGAGATAAACACTCAGGTATTCAGTACGACATTGCTCACATTGCTTCCAGTATTTCTTGCCCACTCATGAGTGGGCTTTTTTTTGATCAAGCCCCAACGAAAGCGTACCGGTTGCGCCCGCCGCGTTTTGCCTGATAGAGCGCCTGGTCGGCAGCATTAATAATATTCTGCTGGCTACCCGCGATGTTGACAGCACGCGCACTGGAGACCCCTACGCTTACCGTGACCCGCCCGAAGGGGCTAAACGAGTGTTCAATTTGCTGAGAGAAAACATAGCGAATAATCGTCTGCGCAAGGCGGAGCGCCTCCTGGATATCCGTTTCAGGCAAAATCAGCGCAAACTCCTCCCCGCCATAGCGCGCCACAATCTGGTTGTCGCGGGTGAGACTTTCCCTGAGGCAGTTTCCCAGCAACGCCAGGCATCTGTCCCCTTCCGGATGACCGTAGTTATCGTTGTACTTTTTGAAGTAGTCCACATCCACAAGGAGCAGCGAAACCGGCGCGTCCTTTGCCGCACACGCCGCAATTTCCGAGACGATTTTTTCATCAAAGATGCGCCTGTTATAAAGCCCTGTCAGCGCATCCTCCGAGGCAATAATCTTTAGCGCTTTGTTATCCCGTGCTTTTCTGGATAGGTCGGAATAGAGGAAACAGGACGCCACGATGAGCGTCGCGGTAAACACCAAAATAAGTGCGGCAAGCTGAATCGCTTGCTTGCGCCACGGTGAAAGGGCTTCATCAATGCTTACCGCTACCGTCGTAACCAGTCCGTAGCGTCTGTTTTTCTCATAGGCATAAATGCGTTCGATTTTATCAAACCTGGAGACAGAGCTGGCTATCCCTGTATTTTGTACCTTGAGGTATTTTCTGAAGAGAGGTGAGTCAGAAAAAATCGTACCGATATAGTTATTTTTAAAGGGATAACGAATCAGTAAAACGCCTGCTTGCGTCGTTAAACCAATAACGCCCGCGTGACCAATATTAATCTGTCCATAAAGTGCCAGAAAATTTTCGATACCCAGCGTCACCACCACAACACCGTTAAATGCACCGGTGTGGGTTTCAAGGCGTCGGCTAAGAGTAATAACCCATTTACCATTGGTTCTGCTTATCACCGGCTCACCAATATAAATCTGCTGACTTTTATTTTCCTTGTGATAGACAAAAAATGCCCTGTCCGCGCCATTATGGGGGCCCGCAAAATTTTTGTGCAATGCAGTGAAGATATCCCCATGCGCATCATAGACAACCACATTATTAATCTGAGTAAGAAGATTATCCTGATTGCTTATCATTCGCTGAATATTGATCGCCTGTTGCGGGGTCATACCATAAATTTCGATTGTGTCGGAAACGGTGGTAATCAACATTTCACTTTGGCGAATGATCCCTTCCGTGTAGACGTTAAGGGTATGGCTCAGGTTGGCAACGCTGGTATTGATTTGCTGGATTGACTGCTGTCGGGACGTGGCAATCTGGACGGCAAGCGACAATGAAACAATCAATGAGACAATGATGACGGTAATGGTTGTTGTGTAAAAAGTATTTTTCACATGCACGAGCTTTTCCACCTTATCACGCCTGGCATCCCTGGCTGACAACTCTTGTCACTGTAACAAAGCTCAGGTTAAGAGGAAAACAAATTGCACTTAAGCATAACGGCTGCCGTTATTATCAGGCTTGTAGCTTGCACTGCCTGTGATAAGATTTGAGAGATGAGGGAGCGGACAGGGTATCTGGAAAATGAAAAAGATCATTGCCGTTACTATCGTTTCAGCGTTTCTGGTCTTCCTGTCTCTTTTTGCGGTTAATGCAGTTATCGGGAGCCAGCAGAAGAGCAAACAGCTTGAGATTTCCCGAACCCTTTTACAGCATTCAGAAAGTCTGACCCAGAGCGTGGCGCAGACGCTCAAAAACCTGACCACACAGGGATGCGACAGAGACAGCCTCGATCGCTACCGGCAGGTCAAGCTCGAAAGCCGCTATGTCGCTGACGTCGGTTTTATTGAAAAGGGAAAAATAGTCTGTACCGCTTTTTGGGGTAAACTCGTTAATCCTGTCCCGCTTCCTGAAGAGCTCCATGAAACGCCCAGAGGATTTCTCCTCGCGCAATTTTCGAGAAAAGATTTTTTTACCGGCAATGCGGCCATCTATAATAATCACATTATCTTCACCTCCCGCTATGCTTACGATAAATTCACCCCGGTTACGGAGAGCTATTCTCTGAGCACCACCACCAGGGACTTAAGCAGAACGTTTTTTTCGGCTACGCCTGAATTAAACCAACAGAGCGAACTGAATTCCTCCTTGTTTACCCTGACCCTCACCCGGTGCAGCACCACGTGGGATTTGTGCGTCATTGTGAAGCATCACAACGCGGGACTGGCCTCGTTATCTCCCGTTGTATTTATCGTTCTCGCGGTCATTTTATGTTTTATCTGGATTGCGATAACGCTCTTTTTCTTTCGACTCAACGAGGACCGGTTCTCCCTGGAGCGGACGCTGGTCAAAGCTGTTATCACTAATACTATCGGCGTTCATTACCAGCCCATTGTTCGGATTGAGGATAAAAAAATTGTAGGTGTGGAGGTCTTGTCGAGATGGCGTGACGCAAGATACGGTGACGTCTCCCCGGAACTGTTTATTCCATTAATCAAAAAAATTGGCCTGTATAAAAATTACTATATTAATATTCTCCAAAAATCCCTTTCGGATATCGCGCCACTTATTATTAAATATCATCTGGTTGTTTCGCTCAATGTTGGCCGAACGGAAATTGAAGACGGACAGTTTATCAGCATTTTGCGCCGTAGCTGTTTAGCTAATAACATTCCGCTCTCTCTGATCAAAATCGAGCTTTCTGAAAAAGCCATTTCAACGGGGAATATTCTGGAAGATTTCTGCAAGGATTTAAAAAACCTTGGCGTGAGAATATCCATTGATGACTTCGGGGTGCAAAACTCAAACCTGGCAAGGCTTTCGCTGCTTGAATATGATGAGATCAAAATCGACAAGTCGCTGGTCGATGGCATCAGTGAACATTACAAGCAGAACATTTTTGTCATCTTTAGCGACGCCCTCGCAAAACTGAATAAAACGCTTGTTTTCGAAGGCGTAGAGAGCGAAATACAGTATCGCTTTATTGCTGAAAGATACCCCGAGGCGCTGATTCAGGGATGGTATTTCTCAAAATCCGTCACCCGAAGCGAGCTTGCGAAGCGACTCGCTGGGATCGCGCGGTAGGTTACTCGTTTCCCCACTGATTGAGAAAGTTCGCAATATCATCAATACGATCGGCACGAACCCCGGCTTCACGCGCCATCTCCTGCTGAGCTTCCTCATCGATCTCCTCATTATTCGACAAACGCGTGAGAAGCAGCTGGAAATAATGCGCCAGCGAATCCTGCTCTGACTCACTCACGGGCTTTGTGGCTTCCGTCGCGTACTCTTCGACGATGTCATAATACTTCAGTGGGATTTCGTTATTCATAACAGCGTTAACCTTTGAGGGTGAAGCCACAAGTATATCCGACGACGTACGGTTAACCAACGCGTTGCGTCAGATAAGCAGGGCAAGCAGGGCTGCAAGAGCAGGTATGGCCTGAACGTACAGTATCTTTCGGCTGGCGGTCGCTGCGCCAAAGAGTCCGGCAATCAACACGCAGGTCAGGAAGAAGATGGCCACAGATATACCCTTTTCACCAAGCCAGAGGCTCCAGAGCAGACCCGCAGCCAGAAAACCATTATACAGCCCCTGATTCGCGGCCAGCACGCGGGTGTCGCGCGCAAAATCGGGACGCAGATTAAAGGCCTTGTGCCCTGTTCTGGTGTTCCACAGGAACATTTCCAGCACAAGAATGTAGATATGGATGAATGCAACGACAGCGATAAGAACAGTAGCGAGCATCGTGTTATTTCCCGTAGGCAGAGGCAAAAAAAACGGGAACCCTCAGGCCCCCGCTCTTGTTTAACCCAGAATCTGGATTACATGTTCGCGATAATCGCGTCGCCAAACTCTGAGCATTTCAGCAGCTTAGCGCCTTCCATCAGACGTTCGAAATCGTAAGTTACGGTTTTCGCGTTGATTGCGCCTTCCATACCCTTCACGATCAGGTCTGCGGCTTCGAACCATTCCATATGGCGCAGCATCATCTCTGCGGAGAGGATGATAGAGCCTGGGTTCACTTTGTCCTGGCCTGCGTATTTTGGTGCAGTACCGTGGGTTGCTTCGAACAGGGCGCACTCGTCGCCGATGTTCGCGCCAGGGGCGATACCGATACCGCCAACCTGTGCCGCCAGGGCGTCAGAAATGTAGTCACCGTTCAGGTTCATACAGGCGATCACGTCGTATTCAGCAGGACGCAGCAGGATCTGCTGCAGGAACGCATCGGCGATCACATCTTTAATGATGATCTCTTTGCCGGTGTTCGGGTTCTTGATCTTCTGCCACGGGCCGCCGTCGATCAGCTCACCGCCGAACTCTTCGGTCGCCAGCTGGTAGCCCCAGTCTTTGAACGCGCCTTCGGTGAACTTCATGATGTTGCCCTTGTGAACCAGGGTCACAGAATCACGGTCGTTGGTGATCGCGTATTCGATGGCCGCACGCACCAGGCGCTTGGTCCCTTCTTCAGAGCACGGCTTAATGCCGATACCGCAGTGCTCAGGGAAGCGAATTTTCTTCACGCCCATCTCTTCGCGCAGGAATTTAATCACTTTTTCTGCATCAGCAGAGTCCGCTTTCCACTCGATGCCCGCGTAGATGTCTTCTGAGTTTTCGCGGAAGATAACCATGTCGGTCAGTTCAGGGTGCTTAACCGGGCTTGGGGTGCCCTGATAGTAACGAACCGGACGCAGACACACGTACAGGTCCAGCTCCTGACGCAGCGCCACGTTCAGAGAACGGATGCCGCCGCCGACCGGAGTGGTCAGTGGGCCTTTAATAGCAACGCGGTAGTCGCGGATCAGGTCCAGCGTTTCTGCTGGCAGCCAGACGTCCTGGCCATAAACTTGCGTCGATTTCTCACCGGTGTAAATTTCCATCCAGGAAATTTTACGCTCGCCTTTGTAGGCTTTCTCAACAGCGGCATCAACCACTTTCAGCATTGCCGGGGTAACGTCTACACCGATACCGTCGCCTTCGATGAACGGAATAATCGGATTGTGAGGAACGTTAATCTTGCCGTTTTGCAGGGTGATCTTTTTACCTTCCGCCGGAACAACTACTTTGCTTTCCATTAACCTCTCCTTCGAGCGCTTCTGGTTGTTACTGATCTTATGTTAATAAATTGTAATGAGCCCTTCGATAGTACCTGATTGTCCTGCGCCATGAAAGGTCTTCGTTATTAGGCTATAATGCGGCAATTGATAACGCCTGAAAATACCATGAAGAAAACTTCTTTTACAAAACACCGGGTTGAGCGATTCAGCTCGCGACAAGCCGCCAGACGACCGCAAGAAACCCAGCCAAAGCGGGTTATTCTGTTCAATAAACCCTACGATGTTTTGCCGCAGTTTACCGATGAGGCCGGACGCAGCACGCTGAAGGATTACATCCCCGTTCAGGGCGTCTACGCCGCTGGTCGCCTGGACCGGGACAGCGAAGGACTTTTGGTCCTAACCAACGACGGCGCCCTACAGGCAAAGCTTACGCAGCCGGGCAAACGCACCGGCAAAATTTACTTTGTGCAGGTTGAAGGCGAGCCGGACGAAGAGACGCTGGCGAAACTGCGCAGCGGGGTGACGCTGAACGACGGTCCCACCCTGCCCGCTGGTATTGAACGCGTGAATGAGCCGGAGTGGCTGTGGCCGCGTAACCCACCCATTCGCGAGCGCAAATCCATCCCGACAAGCTGGCTCAAAATCACCCTGTATGAAGGCCGCAACCGCCAGGTGAGGCGAATGACCGCGCACGTCGGCTTCCCTACCCTACGTCTGATTCGCTACGCCATGGGCAGCTACACGCTGGATACGCTGGCAAACGGCGAATGGCGCGACGCTGCCCCTTAAGGAGAAACGATGTTTAAACCTCATGTTACGGTTGCCTGCGTGGTGCACGCGCAGGGAAAATTCCTCGTTGTGGAAGAGAGCATCAACGGCAGGGCGCTGTGGAATCAGCCTGCCGGGCATCTTGAAGCCAATGAAACGTTGCTGCAGGCCGCGAAGCGCGAGCTCTGGGAAGAGACCGGCATTCGCGCTGAGCCCCAGCACTTCATTCGCATGCACCAGTGGATTGCGCCCGACAGCACCCCATTCCTGCGCTTTTTATTCGCCGTTGAGCTTAGCGAAACGTGCGCCACAGAACCGCATGATGACGATATCGATCGCTGCCTGTGGGTCACCGCCGAGGAGATCCTGAACGCGCCAAACCTGCGCTCGCCGCTGGTTGCGGAAAGCATCCGCTGCTGGCAGTCAGGCGCACGCCTGCCGCTGGGTGTCATCGGAGAATTTAACTGGCCGTTTACAGAGGGTGTCAACGGTGGGGGGGCGTGATAGAATACGCCGCCTTGAAGTTCAATGTCGTGAGTATTCCATGTCAGATAACAGCCAGAAAAAAGTGATCGTCGGCATGTCCGGCGGTGTCGATTCCTCCGTTTCCGCCTACCTGTTGCAGCAACAGGGCTATAAGGTGGAGGGCCTGTTCATGAAGAACTGGGAGGAAGACGATGGCGAGGAATACTGCACTGCCGCAGCGGATCTCGCCGACGCGCAGGCCGTATGCGACAAGCTCGGCATTGAACTGCACACCGTTAACTTTGCCGCAGAATACTGGGACAACGTCTTTGAACTGTTCCTGGAAGAGTACAAAGCGGGCCGTACCCCGAACCCGGATATTCTGTGCAACAAAGAGATCAAATTTAAAGCCTTCCTGGAATTCGCCGCGGAAGATCTGGGCGCTGACTACATTGCGACCGGTCACTACGTGCGTCGTGCGGACGTGAATGGCAAAAGCCAGCTGCTGCGCGGCCTCGACGGCAATAAAGACCAGAGCTACTTCCTTTATACGCTGAGCCACGAACAGATTGCGCAAAGTCTGTTCCCGGTCGGCGAACTGGAAAAGCCGGAAGTGCGTAAAATTGCCGAAGAGCTGGACCTGATCACCGCGAAGAAAAAAGACTCCACCGGTATCTGCTTTATCGGCGAGCGCAAATTCCGTGATTTCCTGGGCCGCTACCTGCCTGCACAGCCAGGTAAAATTGTCACCGTTGATGGCGACGAGATTGGTCAGCATCAGGGGCTGATGTACCACACCTTAGGCCAGCGTAAAGGCCTCGGTATTGGTGGGACGAAAGAAGGCAGCGAAGATCCGTGGTACGTGGTCGACAAAGACGTCGAAAACAATATTCTGGTGGTGGCTCAGGGTCACGACCACCCGCGTCTGATGTCCGTTGGCCTTATCGCACAGCAGTTGCACTGGGTCGATCGCGAGCCCCTGAAAGGCACGCTGCGCTGCACGGTGAAAACGCGCTACCGCCAGACCGATATTCCTTGCACCATCACCGCGCTTGATGACGACCGTATTGACGTCCGTTTCGACGAGCCGGTCACCGCCGTTACACCGGGCCAGTCTGCTGTCTTCTACAGCGGCGAAATCTGCCTGGGCGGCGGGATCATTGAACAGCGCCTGCCGCTGCCCGCTGTTTAACCGATTGCACACATAAAGGAGACCGTGTGGCGAAGAATTATTATGACATCACCCTTGCGCTGGCAGGAATTTGCCAGTCTGCTCGTCTGGTGCAACAGCTGGCGCATCAGGGTCACTGTGACGCTGATGCCCTGCACGTTTCGCTCAACAGCGTTATCGACCTCAACCCCGGTTCAACCCTGGGCGTGTTCGGCGGCAGCGAAACCAATCTTCGTCTCGGTCTTGAAACCCTGCTTGGCGTGCTTAACGCCAGCAGCCGTCAGGGGTTAAACGCGGAACTGACCCGCTACACCTTAAGCCTGATGGTGCTTGAGCGTAAGCTGAGCGCGGCAAAAGGCGCGCTCAATACCCTGGGCGATCGCATCGCCGGGCTACAGCGTCAGCTCGACCATTTTGACCTGCAGTCTGAAACGCTGCTGAGCGCCATGGCGGGCATTTACGTTGACGTCATCAGCCCGCTGGGCCCGCGCATTCAGGTCACCGGCTCCCCTGCCGTGCTGCAAAGCCCGCAGGTGCAGGCGAAGGTACGCGCTTCCCTGCTGGCTGGGATCCGCGCCGCCGTGCTGTGGCATCAGGTTGGCGGTGGCCGCCTGCAGTTAATGTTTTCTCGTAATCGCCTGACTACTCAGGCAAAACAAATTCTTGCTCATTGTTAACCTCCCGGAGTTGCGAATTATGGAATTATCCTCACTGACCGCCGTATCCCCTGTCGATGGACGCTACGGCGATAAAGTCAGCGCGCTGCGCGGGATCTTCAGCGAATATGGTTTGCTGAAGTTCCGTGTTCAGGTTGAAGTACGCTGGCTGCAGAAGCTGGCCGCCCAGGCAGCAATCAAGGAAGTTCCTGCTTTTGACGAAAAGGCAAACGATTACCTTGATAAAATCGTTGCTGAGTTTAGCGAAGAAGATGCCGCGCGCATTAAGACCATTGAACGCACCACCAACCACGACGTGAAAGCGGTTGAGTACTTTCTGAAAGAGAAAGTGGAAAGCGTCCCGGCCCTGCATGCGGTATCCGAGTTCATTCACTTCGCCTGTACGTCCGAAGATATCAATAACCTGTCTCACGCGCTGATGCTCTCCACCGCGCGTAAAGAAGTGGTGCTGCCTTACTGGCGTAAAATCATCGACGCGGTGAAAGCGCTGTCCGTGGAATACCGCGACATTCCGCTGCTTTCCCGTACTCACGGCCAGCCAGCCACACCATCCACGATGGGTAAAGAGATGGCGAACGTGGCGTACCGTATGGAGCGCCAGTATCGTCAGCTGGAGCAGGTTGAAATTCTGGGTAAAATCAACGGCGCGGTCGGTAACTACAATGCCCACATTGCCGCGTACCCGGAAGTGGACTGGCATCAGTTCAGCGAAGAGTTCGTGACCTCTCTGGGGATCCAGTGGAACCCGTACACCACCCAGATTGAGCCGCACGACTACATTGCAGAGCTGTTTGACTGCATCGCGCGCTTCAACACCATCCTGATCGACTTCGATCGCGACGTGTGGGGCTACATCGCGCTGAACCACTTCAAGCAGAAGACCATCGCCGGGGAAATTGGCTCCTCCACCATGCCGCACAAAGTGAACCCAATCGACTTCGAAAACTCCGAAGGCAATCTGGGCCTGGCGAATGCCGTGCTGCAGCATATGGCGAGCAAGCTGCCGGTATCCCGCTGGCAGCGTGACCTGACCGATTCCACCGTGCTGCGTAACCTGGGCGTGGGCATTGGCTACGCGCTGATCGCGTATCAGTCCACCCTGAAGGGCGTGAGCAAGCTCGAAGTGAACCGTGACCGTCTTCTGGACGAGCTGGATCACAACTGGGAAGTATTGGCAGAGCCGATTCAGACCGTGATGCGCCGCTACGGTATCGAAAAACCGTACGAGAAGCTGAAAGAGCTGACACGCGGTAAACGCGTCGATGCCGAAGGCATGAAACAGTTTATCGACGGTCTGGCACTGCCGGAAGAAGAGAAAACCCGCCTGAAGGCCATGACTCCGGCGAATTACATTGGCCGCGCCATCACTATGGTTGATGAGCTGAAGTAATGTTCCTTCCCCCCCTTTCCGCCCGGAAAGGGGGTTGCTTTTCCCCGGTTTACTGAATGTTTATCCCCACAGCAACATAATCAGCGTTAAACTATTCATACTATTTATTCTGGGAGAAAAGATGATGCGCGTACTGGTTGTTGAGGATAACGCATTGCTACGCCACCACCTGAAGGTTCAGCTTCAGGAGATGGGACATCAGGTGGATGATGCTGAAGATGCAAAAGAAGCCGATTATTATCTCAATGAACACCTGCCGGACATCGCCATTGTCGATTTAGGCCTGCCTGATGAAGACGGCCTGTCGTTAATTCGTCGCTGGCGCAGCCATGACGTTTCCCTGCCGGTTCTGGTTCTCACCGCCCGCGAAGGCTGGCAGGACAAAGTTGAAGTGCTCAGCGCCGGTGCGGATGATTACGTCACCAAACCGTTTCACATTGAAGAAGTGGCGGCGCGCATGCAGGCGCTGTTACGCCGCAACAGCGGGCTGGCTTCACAGGTTATCTCCATTCCGCCTTTCCAGGTGGATCTCTCCCGTCGCGAGCTGTCGATTAACGATGAAGTGATCAAGCTCACCGCGTTCGAATACACCATTATGGAAACGCTGATCCGTAACAGCGGAAAAGTAGTGAGCAAAGACTCCTTAATGCTCCAGCTCTACCCTGACGCTGAGCTGCGCGAGAGTCACACCATAGACGTGCTCATGGGCCGTTTGCGTAAGAAAATTCAGGCGCAGTATCCGCAGGACGTGATTACGACCGTCCGCGGCCAGGGCTACCTGTTCGAATTACGCTAAATGAGACGGATTTTGCGCCACATTCTGCCCCTCTCGCTGCGGGTTCGTTTTTTACTGGCAACGGCCGCGGTGGTGCTGGTGCTGTCGCTCTCCTACGGTCTGGTCGCCCTGGTGGGCTACAGCGTCAGCTTCGATAAAACGACCTTTCGACTGTTACGCGGCGAAAGTAATCTGTTTTATACCCTGGCCACATGGGAAGACAACCACATCACCGTTGAAATGCCGGAGAACCTGGATCAACAGAGTCCTACTTTAGCCCTGATTTACAATGAAAAGGGAAAGTTGCTTTGGGCGCAACGCGATATTCCGTGGCTGGCGAAAAGCATTCGTCCGGAGTGGCTCAAAACCAACGGGTTTCATGAGATAGAAGCCGATCTCAATACCACCAGCACGCTGATTCGCGAAGATCGCTCGATGCAGCAAAAGCTCAATGAAATCCGGGCTGACGATGCCGAGACGGAAATGACGCACTCGGTGGCGATCAATATCTACCCGGCGACCATGAACATGCCGCAGTTAACCATTGTGGTGATCGACACCATTCCGGTTGAGCTAAAACGTTCCTATAAGGTCTGGGGCTGGTTCGTTTATGTTCTGGCCGCAAACCTGCTGCTGGTGATCCCGCTGCTTTGGGTGGCGGCGTGGTGGAGCTTGCGCCCTATTGAGTCCCTGGCGCGAGAGGTGCGCGAGCTTGAGGAACATCATCGTGAAAAGCTCAATCCGGAAACGACTCGTGAGCTGACCAGCCTGGTGCGTAACCTCAATCGCCTGCTGAAAAGCGAGCGTGAACGCTATGATAAGTACCGTACGACCCTGACCGACCTCACCCACAGCCTGAAAACGCCGCTGGCCGTAATGCAAAGCACCCTGCGTTCCATGCGCAGCTCAAGGCTGAGCGTCGACGATGCCGAGCCGGTGATGCTGGAACAAATCAGCCGAATCTCGCAGCAAATTGGCTACTATCTGCACCGCGCCAGCATGCGTTCCGGCAGCGCGCTGCTGAGCCGCGAGCTGCACCCGGTGGCCCCGCTGCTGGATAATCTCACGTCCGCCCTTAACAAGGTGTATCAGCGTAAAGGGGTCAACATCAGCCTCGATATTTCGCCTGAAATTAGCTTTGTAGGCGAAAAAAATGACTTTATGGAAGTGATGGGCAACCTGCTGGATAACGCCTGTAAATACTGCCTGGAGTTTGTTGAAGTATCGGCGCGCCAGACGGATAACGAGTTACACATTATCGTTGAGGATGATGGCCCCGGGATCCCGATTAATAAACGTGATGTGGTGTTCGATCGCGGTCAGCGAGCGGATACGCTGCGCCCCGGTCAGGGCGTGGGTTTAGCCGTCGCCCGCGAGATTGTCGACCAGTATGACGGAAAAATCGAAACCAGCGAAAGCTTGCTCGGCGGGGCCAGAATGGAAGTGATTTTTGGTCGTCAGCAGCCCACATCGGACGATAGTTAACCCGTTATGTGAAAAATGCGAGGATCTCGCAGCCGGGGGGCTGAGCTTCCGTTATAATCCGAGTCAGTAAGAGCCTGCGGATAAAAAAATATGGATTATCATTTAACACTTAACTGGCCCGAGTTTATTGAACGTTACTGGCAAAAGCGCCCGGTGGTTCTGAAACGCGGGTTCAGCAACTTTGTCGACCCTATCTCACCTGACGAGCTGGCCGGTCTGGCCATGGAAAACGACGTCGACAGCCGTCTGGTCAGCCACCAGGACGGGAAATGGCAGGTCAGCCACGGTCCTTTCGAAAGCTACGATCATCTCGGCGAAAGTAACTGGTCGCTGCTGGTGCAGGCGGTTAACCACTGGCACGAGCCGACTGCCGCGCTAATGCGCCCGTTCCGCGCCCTGCCAGACTGGCGAATGGACGATCTGATGATCTCCTTCTCCGTACCTGGCGGCGGCGTGGGTCCGCATCTGGACCAGTACGACGTGTTTATCATTCAGGGTACGGGCCGCCGCCGCTGGCGCGTGGGCGAAAAAGTGCCGATGAAGCAGCACTGCCCGCACCCGGATCTGCTTCAGGTGGATCCGTTCGAAGGCATTATCGACGAAGAGCTGGAGCCAGGCGATATTCTCTACATTCCGCCAGGATTCCCTCACGAAGGTTACTCCCTGGAGAACTCGCTGAACTACTCTGTCGGGTTCCGCGCGCCGA
Source organism: Enterobacter sp. 04-C-12-SI-ECC (assembly GCF_047530715.1). NCBI lineage: Bacteria > Pseudomonadati > Pseudomonadota > Gammaproteobacteria > Enterobacterales > Enterobacteriaceae > Enterobacter > Enterobacter sp. 04-C-12-SI-ECC. The sequence continues at coordinate 100,642 of NZ_JBLKDI010000003.1, read as the reverse complement.
GCGGCCGCGAGATGATCAGCGGCTTTGCCGACTACGTCCTGCAGCGCGAGCTGGGAAGCTATCGCTACAGCGATCCGGATGTGCCTGAGCGCGAGCATCCGGCAGACATCGTGCCAGAAGAGCTGGATAAGCTGCGCGGCATGATGCTGGATCTGATCAACGAGCCGGAACATTTCAGGCAGTGGTTTGGCGAATTTATCAGTCAGTCACGCCACGAGCTGGACGTTGCACCGCCGGAGCCGCCGTATCAGGCAGATGAGATCTATGATGCGCTGCAGCAGGGTGACAAGCTGGTTCGTCTGGGCGGATTACGCGTGCTGCGCATTGGTGAAGAGGTCTTCGTCAACGGTGAGAAGCTCGACTCCCCGCACCGTCCGGCGCTGGAAGCCATTGCCAGCCATATGGTACTCACTGCAGAAACCTTTGGCGACGCGCTGGAAGATCCGTCATTCCTCGCGATGCTGGCCGCGCTGGTCAACAGCGGATACTGGTTCTTTGAGGACTGAGTTGTGACAATGCCCGGTGGCGCTGCGCCACCGGGCTTTTTCTTACCGCTTCGCGGTTAACTCGGCTATGCGCACAATCACCTTCACCGCCTTTTCCATCCCTTCCAGCGTCACAAACTCATGCTTGCCGTGGTAGTTATAGCCCCCGGTAAACAGGTTCGGGCACGGTAGCCCCATAAATGACAGCTGCGAGCCGTCAGTGCCGCCGCGAATCGGTTTTAAGACCGGTTCAATATCGCAGTCTCGCATCGCCTGCTGGGCGATATCCAGAATGTGCGGATGGGCCATCACCTTGTCGCGCATATTGTAATAGCTGTCTTCAATGATCAGCTCAATATAGCAGTCAGGATGCAATCCCTTCCCAACCTTCTTGGCGATCTCCATCATTTTGCGCTTGCGCGCCTCAAAGGCTTTACGGTCGAAATCGCGGATGATGTAGTGCATCTGCGCGCTGTCCACGGTGCCTTTGATGCTGGTGAGGTGATAAAAGCCCTCGTACCCCTCTGTCTGTTCAGGGCTCTCTTCCGCCGGGACTTCCGCATGAATACGCGACGCCAGCGACAGCGCGTTCACCATCACCCCTTTGGCAGATCCTGGGTGAACGTTGTTTCCGACAATTTTTATGGTCACCGACGCCGCGTTGAAGTTTTCATACTCCAGCTCGCCCACGCCACCGCCGTCGACGGTATACGCCCACTGCGCGTTAAAAGCGTCCACGTCGAAGTGCTTCGCGCCCTTACCCACCTCTTCATCTGGGGTAAAAGCAACGCGGATGTCCCCGTGCGGGATGTTTTTACCTTTCAGCACCGCCAGCGCCGTCATGATTTCAGCGATGCCCGCCTTGTCATCCGCCCCCAGCAGCGTTTTGCCGTCGGTGGTGATCAGCGTCTGCCCGAGCAGCTGGTGCAGCACCGGGAACATCACCGGAGAGAGCACTTCGTCGCCAATCCCCAGCGCGATATCACCGCCGCGGTAGTTTTCCACGATCTGCGGGTTCACGTGTTTGCCGCTAAAATCAGGTGAGGTATCGACATGAGAAATAAAGCCAATCGCCGGAATATCACCCGGCACATTCGCCGGCAGCGTTCCCATCACAGTGCCTTTTTCGCTTAACGTGACGTTGACCAGCCCCATGGCCTCAAGCTGCTCTTTAAGCAGGTTTAACAACTTCCACTGGCCTTCGGTGCTTGGCACCTGGCGGACACCCGGCTTAGATTGGGTATCCAGCGAAACATACTGTAAAAAACGCTCAAGTAATTTATCCATGCAGTCACCCTCACTTTTTGTGACAACATTATCAGTAAGCATCAAAACGCAAATATTGCGTCAGGTCACTTTTATCCCGCAAACGAGAACTTTTTACGTTTATATCTTTATGCGTTAATAAATGTAGCTTATGAATCAGTGACAAGGATTGGCGATTACGGGGGATTGCCGTAGAATGTCCGCCCTCATTACGAGTCACCAAGGTGGTTACACACAAACCCCGCTTCAGTCTGCTGCCTGAGGCGTCTATATGGGACAGCGCAAAAATTGAATACACAATCCCGTTCTCGTTCACCGCTGGTGCAACTGGAACGAATTCGTAAAAGCTTTGATGGCAAAGACGTCATTTCCGACCTCAACCTGACCATCAATGATGGTGAGTTTCTTACGCTGCTTGGCCCTTCCGGCTGCGGCAAAACCACCGTACTGCGCCTTATCGCCGGGCTGGAAAGCGTTGATAATGGCCGCATCCATCTTGAGAACCAGGACATAACCCAGGTTCCTGCCGAAGATCGCCACGTCAATACCGTTTTTCAGAGCTACGCCCTGTTCCCGCACATGACCGTGTTTGAGAACGTGGCGTTTGGCCTGCGGATGCAAAAAACCCCGGCTAATGAGATCGAACCGCGCGTCACCGAAGCCCTGCGCATGGTTCAGCTGGAGACGTTTGCCCAGCGAAAGCCCCACCAGCTCTCCGGCGGTCAGCAGCAGCGCGTGGCCATTGCCCGCGCGGTCGTCAATAAACCGCGCCTGCTTCTGCTGGATGAATCCCTCTCCGCGCTGGATTACAAGCTGCGCAAGCAGATGCAGAACGAGCTGAAAGCGCTACAGCGCAAGCTCGGCATCACCTTTGTCTTCGTCACCCACGATCAGGAAGAGGCGCTGACCATGTCAGACCGTATCGTGGTAATGCGTGACGGTAAGATTGAACAGGACGGTACGCCGCGTGAAATTTACGAAGAGCCGAAAAACCTCTTCGTCGCCAGCTTTATTGGCGAGATCAATATCTTCAACGCCACCGTGCTTGAGCGTCTGGATGCACAGCGCGTTCGCGCGAACGTCGAGGGACGCGACTGCATTATCACCGTGAACTTTGCCGTCGAGAAAGGACAAAAACTCAACGTCCTGCTGCGCCCGGAAGATCTCCGCGTTGATGAGATCCACGACACGGCCGACGTCGAAGGTCTGATCGGTTACGTTCGCGAACGTAACTATAAAGGGATGACCCTCGAGTCCGTTGTGGAACTGGAGAACGGCAAAATGGTGATGGTCAGCGAATTCTTTAACGAGGACGATCCTGACTTTGACCACTCTCTTGACCAGAAAATGGTTATCAACTGGGTAGAAAGCTGGGAGGTTGTGCTGGCTGATGAAGAACACAAGTAAGTTCCAGAAGGTGGTCATTGCCACGATCGTCGGTTGGCTTGTGTTATTTGTCTTTTTACCCAACCTGATGATCATCGCCACCAGCTTCCTGACCCGCGACGATGCAAACTTCGTTTCGTTGGTCTTTACGCTGGAAAACTACGCGCGCCTGCTCGATCCGCTCTATTTCGACGTGCTGTTGCACTCGCTCAATATGGCGCTGATTGCCACCGTGGCCTGCCTGCTGCTGGGGTACCCTTTCGCATGGTTCCTGGCGGGACTGCCGCAAAAGGTGCGCCCGCTGCTGCTGTTTCTGCTGATTGTGCCGTTCTGGACCAACTCGCTGATTCGCATCTACGGGCTGAAAATCTTCCTCAGCACCAAAGGCTACCTCAACGCGTTTCTGCTGTGGCTGGGCGTGATTGATACGCCAGTGCGCATCATGTTTACCCCAGGTGCGGTAATCATTGGCCTGGTCTATATCCTGCTGCCGTTTATGGTGATGCCGCTCTACTCCAGCATTGAGAAGCTCGATAAACCGCTGCTGGAAGCGGCAAAAGATCTGGGGGCCAGCAAGCTGCAGACCTTTATCCGCATTATCATTCCGCTGACCATGCCCGGTATTATTGCGGGCTGTCTGCTGGTCATGCTCCCGGCGATGGGCCTGTTCTACGTGTCTGACCTGATGGGCGGGGCGAAAAACCTGCTGATTGGGAACGTGATCAAGAGTCAGTTCCTGAACATCCGCGACTGGCCGTTCGGCTCCGCGACCAGCATTACGCTCACGGTGGTGATGGGGCTGATGCTGCTGGTCTACTGGCGCGCTTCTCGCCTGCTCAACAAGAAGGTGGAACTCGAATGATCGGTCGACTGCTTCGCGGCGGTTTTATGACCGCCATTTACGCTTACCTTTATATCCCGATTATCATTTTGATCGTGAACTCGTTTAACAGCTCGCGGTTCGGGATCAACTGGCAGGGGTTTACCACCAACTGGTACAGCCTGCTGATGAACAATGACAGCCTGCTGCAGGCCGCACAGCACTCGCTGACGATGGCGATCGTCTCCGCCACCTTCGCCACGCTGATTGGCTCGCTGACTGCCGTGGCGCTGTATCGCTACCGTTTTCGCGGCAAGCCGTTCGTCAGCGGCATGCTGTTTGTAGTGATGATGTCGCCGGACATCGTGATGGCGATTTCGCTGCTGGTGCTGTTTATGCTGCTGGGCGTACAGCTTGGTTTCTGGTCACTGCTGTTTTCCCATATCACCTTCTGCCTGCCGTTTGTTGTGGTCACCGTCTACGCGCGTCTGAAAGGGTTCGACGTGCGCATGCTGGAGGCGGCGAAAGATCTGGGTGCCAGCGAGACGATCATCCTGCGCAAAATCATCCTGCCGCTGGCGATGCCAGCCGTCGCCGCCGGATGGCTGCTCAGCTTTACCCTGTCGATGGATGACGTCGTGGTTTCCTCCTTCGTGACCGGGCCGAGCTACGAAATTCTGCCGTTGAAGATCTATTCGATGGTAAAAGTTGGCGTCTCACCGGAGGTGAACGCGCTGGCGACCATACTGCTGCTGTTTTCGCTGGTTCTGGTGATCGCCAGCCAGGTTCTTGCTCGTGATAAAACAAAATCTCAGGGGACAATGAAATGAAAAAAATGCTCGCCGCTGCGGCGCTGGTGCTTGGCATGGGTGCCGCGCACGCTGATGACAGCAAAACGCTCTACTTCTACAACTGGACGGAATACGTGCCGCCGGGCCTGCTGGAGCAGTTCACAAAGGAGACGGGCATCAAGGTGATCTACTCGACCTACGAGTCAAATGAAACCATGTACGCCAAGCTCAAAACCTACAAGGACGGTGCCTACGATCTGGTCGTTCCTTCCACCTACTTTGTCGACAAAATGCGCAAAGAGGGCATGATCCAGAAGATCGACAAAACGAAGCTAACTAATTTTTCAAACCTCGATCCTGAGATGCTCAACAAGCCGTTCGACCCGAATAACGACTACTCCATTCCGTACATCTGGGGCGCGACGGCGATTGGCGTGAACAGCGAGGCCATCGATCCGAAAACGGTCACCGGCTGGGCGGATCTGTGGAAACCGGAATACAAAGGCAGCCTGCTGTTAACCGACGACGCGCGTGAAGTGTTCCAGATCGCGCTGCGTAAGCTTGGCTATTCCGGTAACACCACCGATCCGAAAGAGATCGACGCGGCTTACAACGAGCTGAAAAAGCTGATGCCTAACGTGGCGGCATTCAACTCTGATAACCCGGCAAACCCGTATATGGAAGGCGAAGTAAACCTGGGGATGGTGTGGAACGGCTCTGCGTATGTTGCCCGCCAGGCCGGGACGCCGCTGGAGGTGGTCTGGCCGAAGGAAGGCGGGATCTTCTGGATGGATAGCCTCGCGATCCCGGCCAACGCGAAGAACGTGGACGGTGCGCTGAAGCTGATTAATTTCCTGCTGCGTCCGGACGTGGCGAAACAGGTAGCCGAGACGATTGGCTACCCGACGCCAAACCTGGCCGCCCGCAAGCTGCTGAAGCCTGACGTGGCTAACGATAAGTCACTCTATCCGGATGCCGAAACCATCAGCAAAGGAGAATGGCAGAACGATGTAGGCGACGCGAGCCGCCTTTACGAAGAGTATTATCAGAAGTTAAAAGCAGGTCGTTAATCCAATACATAACGGGCGACGCAACGTCGCCCGTTACTCTTACAGCCCCTTCAGAAGCTTATCTACAAACGCTGGCACCACCTCGCTCGCCAGGCCATATTGCTTCTCTTCAAACTCGCTGCCCACCTGGCTCGGCTCCAGATTGAGCTCCACCGTATGCGCCCCGTGCAGTCGCGCTTCGTGAACAAACCCCGCCGCCGGGTAAACGTGCCCTGATGTGCCAATAGCGATAAACACGTCCGCCATCGCCAGCGCGCTGTAGATCTCATCCATCCCCAGCGGCATTTCGCCAAACCAGACCACGTGCGGACGCAGGCGCGACGGGAACTGGCAGCAGTGGCACTTGTCCTCTGGCAGCACGTCCTCTTTCCAGTCCAGCACCTGGCCGCTCCAGGCGCAGCGAACTTTAAGCAGCTCGCCATGCATGTGGATGATGTTCTTGTTACCGGCCCGCTCGTGCAGGTTGTCGATATTCTGCGTCACCAGCAGAAAACGATCCCCGAGCGCCTCTTCCAGCTTCGCCAGCGCCAGATGCGCCGCGTTTGGCGCAATCTCAGGCTGCTGAAGCTGCCGACGGCGAGCGTTGTAAAACGCCTGCACGAGATCCGGATCGCGGGCAAAGCCTTCCGGCGTCGCCACGTCCTCGACGCGGTGCTCTTCCCACAGCCCGTCTGCCGCACGGAAGGTTTGAATTCCTGACTCGGCGGAGATCCCCGCCCCGGTCAGTACCACCACTCTGGGTTTATCCATCGCTTCTGGCATGATTCTGTCTCTGAAAAAGATCCGCTGGCGCAAGCGCTCTCGTAAGCGGCGTTTGTTTTTGCGAAAACGGCTGAGTCGACCCTGGCGACGCGACAGCATAAAGACCTCGTAAACTAATCGGTGAGATGAAGGAATGCGGCTCCGCGCATGCCTCCCGCGTCCCCGTGTCGCGCGCGTTCAATGCGCGGCACGCGGGCGACCGGCAATAAATGTCGGGGCAGACGCCCGGACAACCGTTCCGTAATCGCAGTAAAGTTTGACAGCCCTCCCCCGATCACCAGCAGATCCGGGTCGACGATGGTGAGAATATTTCCCAGACACACCGCCAGCAGATCCAGATAGCGCTCGACGTGTTCACGCGCCTGCGCATCCCCCTGCTCCCACAGGGTAATGATTTGAGGGGCCTCAAGTTTCTGATGATAGAAGTGTTCGTAAAGCCATGCAAACCCGCGTCCTGAGAGATAGTTCTCGATACAGCCGTGCTGGCCGCAGCCGCAGCGGGTCAGTGGGAAATCACGCCCCACCACCTCCAGCGCATCCACCGGGAGACGGATATGACCAAACTCCCCGGTGATGTAGCTGCGCCCGGTAATCGGCTTGCCGTTGATGACAATCCCCCCGCCTACGCCGGTACCGAGGATCAGCCCCATCACCAGCGGATAGCGGCGGAATTCATCGTCCCAGGCTTCAGAGAGGGCAAAGCAGTTGGCATCGTTATCTAAACGCACGTCGCGTTCAAGGAGGGCCGAGAGGTCGGCGCGGAGCGGTTTACCGCTGGCGGCAGGCACGTTGGCCGCGTACAGCGTGCCGTCATCGGTTTCCGGCATCCCCGGAATACCGATGCCGACGCTGCCTTTCACGCCAAAGCGTTCATCCGCCTGCGCCACCAGCGCGGCAATGGCGGTTAAAAATTCGTCGTAGCTTTCGCGCGGCGTGTGAACGCGGGTTTCCCACTGCAGTTTGAGGTCTTTATCAAACACGCCGAGCGCAATCTTGGTGCCGCCAATATCAAATCCATAATACATAACGCATTCCTCTTTCTGACATAGCGGCCTCAGGACCGCTACACCATGACGTAATTACTGGCCACTTAATACCCTCGCCGGATCAATTCGGCTTGCGCGACGCGCCGGATACCAGCTTGCCAGCAGACTCAGTAAAAGTGCTGTAACCAGCACATAAAAAACGTCCAGCCAGTGCAGTTCAGACGGCAGGAAGTCAATAAAATAGATGTCACCGGACAGGAACTGGTGACCAATAAGCTTTTCAATCCCGTTGATAATCGGCGTCAGCTGCAGGGAAACCACCACGCCAATCACCACGCCGCAAAGGCTGCCGAACAGACCCGCCAGCAAACCGTACCAGACGAAGATGGCGCGAATAAGACCGTCTTTTGCTCCGAGGGTACGCAGCACGGCGATGTCGCCGCTCTTGTCCTTAACCGCCATTACCAGCGTCGAGACGATATTAAAGCACGCGACGCCAATCACCAGCACCATCGCCAGATACATGATCGCACGGATCATCTGGATATCACGGTACATATAGCCGTAAGTGCCGATCCAGCTTTTGATGTAGACATAGTTATTGGTCACGCTGCCCGCGTCACGCACCAGTTTGTTGGCGTTAAAGACGTCGTTCACCTTAATCGCAATGCCCGTCACGCTGTCGCCCATGTCGAGATACTGGCGAGCATCCTCCATCGGCACCATCGCAAAGCTGTGGTCAAGCTGACCGCTCAGCTGAAGAATACCGGTAACGTGCAGGCGCACGCGTTTTGGCTGCTGCAGTTTGTGATCGGCGCTGGCATTCGGGATCATGATTGACACCCAGTCGCCCTGCTTCACCTTCAGGGCATCAGCAACGCCTTTACCCATAATGATCTGCTGCTCGCCGGCCTTAAAGTTCGCCCACGCGCCGTTCTGCACATATTTCGGCAGCGCGCTGAGCCGCTCCTCCTGGGCCGGATTCACCCCTTTCACCTGAATGGCGCGCAGGTTTACCCCGCTCTCCACCAGCCCGGTAAAGTTAATGTATGGCGCGGCCGCGGCAATGCCCGGCACTTTTTCCACTTTGGCGAGCGCATCGCTCCAGTTGGCCCACGGCTGGTTAACCGGCTCGATCTCCCCGTGCGGCACCACCGCCAGAATGCGGTTATTCAGTTCGCGCTCAAAGCCGTTCATGGCGCTTAAGCCGACAATCAGGACCGCCACGCCCAGCGCAATACCGATGGTGGAGATCACGGAGATCAGCGACACCATACCGCCGCGACGGCGGCCGCGGCTAAAGCGTAACCCGATGAGTAACGATAACGGTGACGCCATTACTCTGCCCCCATCAGGGTCAGTTCCGCATTCAGATGGCCGTCGCGCATCTCAAGCTGGCGACCCATGCGTTTTGCCAGCTGCAGGTCGTGAGTCACCACCAGAAACGCGGTTCCCTGCGAGGCGTTTAGCTCGCCGAGAAGCTGGAAGATACTGTCCGCATTGCGCGCGTCGAGGTTACCGGTAGGCTCATCCGCCAGCACCAGACGCGGGTTGTTGACCAGCGCACGGGCAATTGCCACGCGCTGGCGCTCGCCGCCGGACAGCTCCGACGGACGGTGGTTTCCGCGATGGCCCAGCCCTACCGCTTTCAGCATGTCGCTGGCGCGGGCGTTAATCTCTGCCGGTTTCTTTTTGCCAATCAGCAGCGGCATCGCCACGTTTTCCAGCGCCGTGAAATCCGGCAGCAGGTGGTGGAATTGGTAGATAAAGCCCAGCTCGCGGTTACGTAGCTCGGCCTTCGCCGCAGAGGACATTTTGCTCATCGGCTGACCGGAGAAGATCACGTCGCCGTTGGTTGGCGTGTCCAGCCCGCCCAGCAGGTGCAGCAGCGTACTTTTGCCCGAGCCGGAGCTGCCGACAATCGCCATCATCTCGCCCTCGCCCACGCTGAAGCTCACATTGTGCAGCACGTCAGTCTGCACAGTGCCTTCCTGATAGCGTTTGGACAGGTTGTCGCATTGCAACAGGATCTTATTCATAACGTAAAGCCTCAGCGGGTTGAGTGGCGGCAGCGCGCCAGGAAGGATAAAGCGTAGAAAGCAGCGCAATGGCCATCGCGGCCAGCGCAATTCCGACCACCTGCAGCGGCTCGATAGCCACCGGCAGCGCCGCGCCGTCAAGCAGCGCGCCGATGATCGGCATTAAGTTATTAAGCTGGCTGGCAAGCAGTGCGCCGAGCACGGCGCCCAGCAGCGCGCCGATAATGCCTGCACTGGCCCCCTGCACCATAAAGACCGCCATGATCTGGCGCGGCGTCAGACCCTGGGTTTGCAGGATGGCGACTTCGCCCTGCTTCTCCATCACCATCAGGCCCAGCGAGGTGATGATGTTAAATGCAGCCACGGCGACGATCAGGCTCAGCAGCAGCCCCATCATGTTTTTTTCCATACGCACGGCCTGGAACAGCTCGCCTTTACGCTCGCGCCAGTCCTGCCATTTGGTGCCGTCCGGCAGTTTTTGCTGGCTGAGGGTATCGACCTTCAGGGGCTGATCGAGCCACAGGCGCCAGCCGGTGATATTTCCCGCCGGGTAGCGCATCAGGCGTGACGCATCCTGAATATTCACCAGCATCTGATAGCCGTCAACTTCGCTGTTGGCGGCAAAAGTACCAATCACGTTAAACAGGCGCTGGCTCGGCAGGCGACCCATTGGCGTAAACTGGCTGGCGGACGGCACCATCACGCGCAGCTGATCGCCACGGTTGACGCCAAGCTGCCCGGCAAGCTGCTCACCCAGAATCACGTTGTATTTTCCGGCTTCCAGATCGGTTTGCTTCACGTTAACCAGGAACGGCGTCAGCGGGTCTTTTTGCGCTGGGTCAATCCCCAGCATCACGCCGACCGCCACGCTGCGGGCGCTTTGCAGCACCACATCGCCAGTGGTTAAGGGCGCAACGCGCGTGACGCCCTGTAACTTCGCCGCGCTTTCCGGCAGCTGTTGCGGGTTAACGGAACCGTTATTCGATGAGAGAACGGCCTGCGGCATCAGCCCCAGGATGTTGTTTTGCAGCTCGCGCTCGAAGCCATTCATGACGGAAAGCACCGTCACCAGAGCCATCACGCCGAGCGTAATGCCAATAGTCGAAAGCCAGGAGACAAAGCGACCGAAGCGGTCCGCGGCGCGCCCACGCATGTAACGTAAGCCTATGAAGAGTGCGACAGGTTGATACATGAAGTCCGTCTGTTTGCTGATAGCAGACCCACGAGTATATAAGCGAATCCGTTAAGGGTAAATGACTGAAACCGTAAGCTTTGGTAATCATTTTTCCGAAAAACTCAGATAAATCAGGGTGGTACTTTCCATTTCCCCTCTGGACAGTCTCCACCTTTTCCGAAAAACGTCCCAATACAGACAGTTACCCGTTACATCTCTCTGTCGTTTTAGAACAATTGCCCCTACGTTTATGGCAAAACTGGTATGGGTTACCAATGAAACAAAAAGCATTATGGATTAATCAGATAAAAGGGCTGTGCATCTGTCTGGTGGTGATTTACCACTCGGTCATCACCTTTTATCCTCATCTCAGCGGGCTACAGCATCCGCTCTCCGGTCTCCTCGCCAAATGCTGGGTCTATTTTAACCTCTATCTCGCCCCGTTCCGGATGCCGGTTTTCTTCTTTATCTCCGGCTATCTGATCCGTCGTTATATTGATGAGGTAGACTGGCGCACCAGCCTCGACAAGCGGATCTGGAGCATTGTCTGGGTTCTGGCGCTGTGGGGGATCCTGCAATGGCAGGCGCTGACCCACCTGAACGCCTGGCTGGCGCCCGATCGCGAGCTTGCCACCTCGTCGAACGCGGCCTACGCCGATTCCCTGGCAGGATTTGTGCGGGGCATGCTCACCGCCAGCACCAGCCTGTGGTATCTGTATGCTCTGGTGGTCTACTTCACGCTGTGTAAACTGCTGAGCCGCTGGAAGCTGCCGGTACTCGGACTGCTTGCGCTGGCGAGCATCGCGATCAACTTCCTGCCGCTGCCGTGGTGGGGAATGAACAGCGTGGTACGCAACATGATCTACTACAGCCTGGGGGCGTGGTATGGCGCCGAGCTGATGGCGTGGATGAAAAGCTTCAACCTGCGCCGCACCTGGCTGGCTACTGGCGCTTTCGCGGCCGTCTCCGTGGTGCTGTGGTTTGCTAACGTTCCTCTCCTGCTTTCTCTGCTGTCGATCGTGTTGATCATGAAGCTGTTCTACAGCCTTGAGCAGCGTTATGCCGTACATCCCAACAACCTCCTGAACGTGATTGGCTCAAACACCATTGCGATCTATACCACCCACCGCATCTTAATTGAGGCCTTCAGCCTGATCCTGATCGGCGAGATGAATGCCGCTTACTGGCCGGTCTGGGCAGAGCTGTGCTTAATTCTGATCTACCCGTTTGCCAGCCTGCTGATCTGTACCCTTGCCGGGCTTGGGGTGCGTAAAATTTCCACCTCGCTGTTCGGGGACCTTTTCTTCTCTCCTCCGTCTACGCGGAGCCTGTCACCTGCCACCCGTTAATGCCCTCTCCGCCCCCGTTTTGGGGGCGTTTAGCCCTGCCGTGCGGTTACAATTTGCTTATGTAAAACGATCGAGGATAATAAAGACATTGCGTATCAGTGATATGCCCCAATACTGTTGGTATATCCATAAGAGACTCTGACATAGCCATGCCTGAACACTATCGTTATTCCTTGCCCGTCAAAGCGGGCGACCAGCGCCAGCTGGGTGAACTCACGGGCGCGGCGTGCGCCACGCTGGTGGCAGAAATCGCTGAGCGGCACCCTGGCCCGGTGGTGCTGGTTGCCCCGGATATGCAAAACGCCCTGCGCCTGCACGACGAAATTCGCCAGTTCACCGATAGCCTGGTGTTCAGCCTGGCCGACTGGGAAACGCTGCCGTATGACAGTTTCTCCCCGCATCAGGAGATCATCTCCTCGCGCCTGTCGACGCTCTATCAACTCCCGACCATGCAGCGCGGCGTGCTGATTGTGCCGGTGAATACCCTGATGCAGCGCGTCTGCCCGCACAGCTACCTGCACGGCCACGCGCTGGTGATGAAAAAAGGCCAGCGCCTGTCTCGCGACACCCTGCGAGACCAGCTTGACGGCGCCGGCTATCGCCATGTCGATCAGGTGATGGAGCACGGGGAATACGCGACCCGCGGCGCGCTGCTCGACCTTTACCCGATGGGCAGCGACCAGCCGTATCGTCTGGACTTTTTCGATGATGAAATCGACAGCCTGCGCGTCTTCGACGCCGACACGCAGCGCACGCTGGAGGAAGTGGAGTCCATCAATTTACTGCCCGCACATGAGTTCCCGACGGACAAAACCGCGATCGAACTGTTCCGCAGCCAGTGGCGCGACAGGTTCGAGGTGAAGCGCGACGCGGAACATATTTATCAGCAGGTCAGCAAAGGCACGCTGCCTGCCGGGATCGAATACTGGCAGCCGCTGTTCTTTAACGAGCCGCTGCCTGCCCTGTTCAGCTACTTCCCGGCGAATACGCTGATTGTTAACACCGGGGATATCGACGCCAGCGCCAGCCGCTTTGAAAGCGAAACCCGCGCTCGCTTCGAAAACCGGGGCGTTGACCCGATGCGTCCGCTGCTGCCGCCGGAAGCGCTGTGGCTGCGCACCGACGAGCTCAACGCCGAGCTGAAGCGCTGGCCGCGCATGCAGCTGAAAACCGATTCGCTTGCCGATAAGGCCGCCAACACTAACCTCGCCTTCCGGACGCTGCCGGACCTGGCCGTACAGGCGCAGCAGAAATCCCCGCTGGATAATCTGCGCAAGTTCCTGGAGTCCTTTACCGGGCCGGTGGTGTTCTCCGTTGAGAGCGAAGGCCGCCGCGAAGCTTTGGGTGAGCTGCTGGGACGCATTAAGGTGGCGCCGAAGCGCATCCTGCGCCTGAGCGAAGCAACCGGAAACGGTCGTTACCTGATGATCGGCGCCGCCGAGCACGGGTTCATCGACACGCTCAACAACCTGGCGCTGATTTGCGAAAGCGACCTGCTGGGTGAGCGCGTCGCGCGCCGCCGTCAGGACAGCCGTCGGACCATCAACCCGGACACGCTGATCCGCAACCTGGCCGAGCTGCATCCGGGCCAGCCGATTGTGCACCTGGAGCATGGCGTTGGGCGCTATCAGGGGATGACCACGCTGGAAGCGGGCGGCATTAAAGGTGAATACCTGATGCTGACCTACGCCAACGACGCCAAACTCTATGTGCCGGTTTCGTCGCTGCACCTGATCAGCCGCTATGCGGGCGGCGCGGAGGAAAATGCGCCGCTGCACAAACTGGGCGGCGACGCCTGGGCGCGTGCACGCCAGAAAGCGGCGGAAAAAGTGCGCGACGTAGCCGCCGAGCTGCTGGATATCTACGCCCAGCGCGCGGCCAAAGAGGGCTTCGCCTTTAAGCATGACAAGGAACAGTATCAGCTGTTCTGCGACAGCTTCCCGTTTGAAACCACGCCGGATCAGGCCCAGGCGATCAATGCCGTGCTGAGCGACATGTGCCAGCCGCTGGCAATGGACCGTTTAGTCTGCGGCGACGTCGGCTTCGGTAAAACCGAAGTGGCGATGCGCGCCGCCTTCCTTGCGGTTGAAAACAACAAGCAGGTAGCGGTGCTGGTGCCAACCACCCTGCTCGCTCAGCAGCACTTCGACAACTTCCGTGACCGCTTCGCCAACTGGCCGGTACGCATCGAGATGCTGTCGCGTTTTCGCAGCACCAAAGAGCAGACGCAGATCCTGGAGCAGGCAAGCGAAGGCAAGATCGATATTTTGATCGGCACTCATAAGCTGCTGCAAAGCGACGTGAAGTGGAAAGATTTGGGGCTGCTGATCGTCGACGAAGAGCACCGCTTCGGGGTGCGTCATAAAGAGCGCATCAAAGCGATGCGCGCCGACGTCGATATCCTGACCCTGACCGCGACGCCGATCCCGCGAACCCTGAACATGGCGATGAGCGGCATGCGCGATCTGTCGATTATTGCCACGCCGCCGGCGCGCCGTCTGGCGGTGAAAACTTTCGTCCGCGAGTACGATAATCTGGTGGTGCGTGAGGCCATTCTGCGTGAAGTGCTGCGCGGGGGGCAGGTCTATTACCTGTATAACGATGTCGAAAATATCCAGAAAGCCGCCGACAGGCTGGCGGAACTGGTACCGGAAGCGCGTGTTGCCATCGGTCACGGGCAGATGCGCGAGCGCGAGCTGGAGCGGGTGATGAACGACTTCCACCACCAGCGCTTTAACGTGCTGGTATGTACCACCATCATCGAAACCGGGATCGACATTCCAACGGCGAACACGATTATCATCGAACGCGCGGATCACTTTGGCCTGGCCCAGCTTCACCAGCTGCGCGGCCGCGTCGGTCGTTCGCACCATCAGGCCTACGCCTGGCTGCTGACACCGCATCCGAAAGCGATGACCACCGACGCGCAAAAGCGTCTGGAAGCCATCGCCTCGCTGGAAGACCTCGGCGCAGGCTTCGCGCTGGCCACGCACGATCTCGAGATCCGAGGTGCCGGTGAACTGCTGGGTGAGGACCAGAGCGGCTCCATGGAGACCATCGGCTTCTCGCTCTATATGGAGCTGCTGGAAAACGCGGTGGACGCCCTGAAGGCCGGGCGCGAGCCGTCTCTGGAAGATTTGACCAGCCAGCAAACCGAGGTCGAGCTGCGAATGCCTTCCCTGCTGCCGGACGATTTCATTCCGGACGTGAATACCCGCCTGTCGTTCTACAAGCGCATCGCCAGCGCGAAGAATGAGAACGAGCTGGAAGAGATTAAAGTGGAGCTGATCGACCGCTTCGGACTGCTGCCAGATGCTGCGCGTAACCTGCTGGATATCGCGCGCCTGCGCCAGCAGGCGCAGAAGCTGGGCATTCGCAAGCTTGAGGGCAACGAAAAAGGCGGCGTCATTGAATTTGCCGAGAAGAACCACGTCAACCCGATGTGGCTGATCGGCCTGCTGCAAAAACAGCCGCAGCACTTCCGTCTTGATGGCCCGACGCGACTGAAATTTACCCAGAAGCTGACGGAGCGCAAAACGCGCATGGACTGGGTGCGTAACTTTATGCGTCAGCTGGAAGAGAACGCTGTCGCGTAACTCGCCCTTCCCCCCCGTTAGCGCAGTGCTGGCGGGGGACAATTTACAAACTCTTTGCACTTCACCCGATCTTCCCGACACACCCATTCGCCATAATTATCTTTAACCCCTTATAAAACAATAACCTTATCATTTACATGGATTATGGTGATGATGACCTCTTCGCGTTTTACCCGCTGGATAACCCTGTTTGCGCTGGCAGCCACCGTCGCGGTTGCGCTTCCTGCGCGGGCAAATACCTGGCCCCTTCCCCCGCCCGGCAGCAAGGTGGTGGGCGAAAACCGTTTTCATGTGGTTGAAAACAATGGTGGCTCACTGGAAGCGATAGCCAAAAAATATAACGTCGGTTTTCTGGCCCTGCTGCAGGCGAACCCCGGCGTCGATCCGTACGTCCCGCGCGCGGGCAGCGTACTGACGATTCCGTTACAGACTATCCTGCCGGATGCCCCGCGGGAGGGGATCGTGATCAACCTGGCGGAGTTGCGTTTGTACTATTACCCGCAGGGTAAAAATGAGGTTACCGTCTACCCTATCGGTATTGGTCAACTGGGCGGCGATACGCTGACGCCGACGATGGTCACCACCGTCTCGGATAAACGCGCTAACCCAACCTGGACGCCGACGGCCAACATTCGCGCCCGCTATAAGGCCCAGGGCATCGATCTTCCTGCCGTGGTTCCGGCAGGCCCGGATAACCCGATGGGTCATCACGCGATCCGCCTTGCCGCATACGGCGGTGTGTACCTGCTGCACGGTACGAACGCGGATTTTGGCATCGGCATGCGCGTCAGCTCCGGCTGCATTCGTCTGCGCGATGACGATATCAAAACGCTGTTTAACGTCGTTACGCCGGGAACGAAGGTGAATATTATCAATACGCCGATTAAGGTCTCTGAAGAGCCAGGCGGCGTGCGGCTGGTTGAGATTCACCAGCCGCTATCAAAAAATATCGGCGACGATCCCCAGACGTTACCCATTAACCTGAATGCCGCGATGGTGAGCTTTAAAACAAATGCGAATACCGATAGCCTGGTTATGGAGCGCGCGATGGAAGCGCGGTCAGGCATGCCGACCAATGTCACCCGGCATCACGATGTTGTCCAGCAGTCCATGTAAGACGGAAAGTAAAACGCCCTGCACGTCTGCTTTACTTAAGGCTCGCGTGACTTAAACCTGAACGGATATTTAGATGACACATAAAGCACTGAACGATCGTATCGTCGGTGCTTTTTTTCTGGCAGGAAATCCCGGATACATAATCAACATCATTAAAAAACCTTATAGTCTGTGAAAATTCTCAGCGGCACACAAATATAGCATTCCTGTCGGGAAGGGATACGTATCGGCATATATAAGTGGTAGATTCCTGGAGAGTCCTTCAATGATTTTAATTTATTATATGCACCCCAGTGCTTTTTGTTCCTGTAATCAAAAGACAAATCAATATCCACCACCATTAACGCAAGCATTACACCGAGGGCCAAATCACCATAATAAAATACAGATTTATGAGGTAAAATAAGATCGATTAGTTCATTCATCATTACAGCCCCATGTGCTGGTAAGCTTTATCACTCTGTAGCCAGGTAATAAATACGCCTGCAGCCGTAAACAATCCAGTACATATTACAAACAGAATAACCAGGAACCCGCCAGAAATATCTTCACCCTCGTTAACGCTGAAACCAAACATAGTTAATATAACAGCGAAAAATAACATCATTCCGGATAGTCCGGCGGAAGACCACGGTGGAGTGTACATTTTTTCCGCCGGATAATCGGGCTGATGGGTTAATCTGGATGATACCGCCGTAATAGAAAACTTTTTCTGTTCGGATGCCGCCACAAACTGGTCACCCTGTGCATACGTTACTGCATCTGATGCCAGCGCCAGTGCCAGCCACGGATACCCTGCGGAATGCTCACCGAGCGACATTTCAAGCTCCAGCCGATCCGGTACGACTTTTTTTTCGTCCAGCACTTCCAGCAGCGGATACTTTTCTGTGCGCGTTAAACCGGTATACCAGATCTGTTTGGGTTTACTGACAGCCTCCGCACGCAGATAAACAGGTACTGCATTTTCTACGTCAATAACCCCCGTCATCGGTTGATAAAGATAAACAGGTTTTTCTCCTTCCGTTTTAACGTAGTAATTCGTCAGGAGAAGCGCGGTAGCATTCTCCATCCACTTGCATTCCCCTTCTTCAGTATGCAAATCTACACAGATAAGCAGGCGTTCAACGACGTAGCCGTTCGTCTGTTTTATCCACTCTGTGACTAACGTATAGTCCGGGCATTCATGCAAAAATGTGATTTTTTTGGTTGAAATCCCGGAACGTTCAAGCACACGCCGGAGTTCATCGCTACAGGATTCATCCCCACCTCGCACCCATACAAGCGCTTCAATCTGCCTGTACCGGGAGAGTTTTTCCATCATCGGCTCCAGGAGGTGGATAATTGCCTGCCCGGCTCGCGTGAAATCGAATGATTTATCCAGGTCAATTTTCAACGGCATTTTGGCGGCCAGCGGAAACTCCCCCTCCAGTTTCAACATGTTCAGTGCCAGTTCCTTTGTTGCCTTTGGCGGGGTCAGTATCGACCAGCCAGCCAGGATGATGTTACGCCTGGCATAGCTGACAACCTTGTATTCCTGCCGTGCCGCAATCAATAACCGCGTTTCTATGTAGTGTCTGTGCGCGTTATACGCAATACAGAACGCCTGTACTAAAAAGGTTACTACAGCGACAGGTATTACCACGGCATCAACAAGAAAACCTGAATCAACATGTTTATTACCCGGCCAGGTGACAGCCCGGATACCAGTACAAACAATCACCACGAGCACATAGACGACACACACACCAATAGTGGGAAAGTCATGTTTAAATTCGTTCTGCTTAGGGTAAAGCCACCAGTTCATCACACGGCCCCCGCAGTGGGCAGTGTGGTGCGAATAACACAGCCGCACGCCGCTTTACAGCCATCCACGACCACGCCCCGGCCGTTCATCGTCCATGTCGGATGGCTCTCTTTAATGGGGAACGTCCCCTTGTGTTCGGGACACATCACCTCATCCCCTTTCAGCGCGACAGGCATGCCCATAAACTGCGCACCTGACGCCTTAATTACCTTCCCGCCGCTCACCAGCGGGTCATTCAGTCGAATTACGCCGTTCATCAGTATCCTTTCCTTCCTGCGTCCATATCGCAGCGCATATGGTCCCAGCCGGTATAATCTTTCACTTCCGGTACTTTATCGGGTAAGCCCTGATAGTTAGTCTTAAACTGGGCTGTATCCTCTTTCAGACCTTGTTTAGTTATGTAGTCCAGCCCCCATGCAGGGCCAGCATTGCTTGGCTCCAGCTTACCGTTTACCTTACCTCCCATACCGTCATCCACGGTATATTCAATCCCAGGACCACCGGGCTGAATGCGCGGGTCATCAAACGGTTTGGACGACATATACAGTCGATGTTTGGTCTGCAAAAAACCCTGATCGTTGACCACTGTGAAGGAAAGAGCATCTTCCTGCTGTGGGGCATTCATTCCATTAAGATCATTTTCACCAGGGGAAAACTGTGCAATTTGCCAGGTCTGCCCATAATCTTTCGAAACCCTAAATCCACCAACACCCCAACCAGTTATTGCAATATATTTCTCAGATGGATGGACATATTTTTGGGTAAATATCCGGTAAAACTGGCTGACAGGCTCCGTGTGGATACCCCGCAGTGTATCCGTATACCAGAGCTCGCCCTCACAGTCCCAGCCCTTCAGCTCCAGATAACGGTGATCGTCAAACCGATAAACCACCTGCGTCGGCGGCTCTGAAGCCTTGCAACCGGCCACCAGCAGCAGCGCGGTCAGCACTGAAAAAAGTCCTTTCATGGCTATCTCCCTGCATCCATATTGCATTGCATATGGTCCCAGCCGGTATAATCTTTCACTTCCGGTACTTTATCGGGTAAGCCCTGATAGTTAGCCTTAAACTGGGCTATATCCTCTTTCAGACCTTGTTTAGTTATGTAGTCCAGCCCCCAGGCTGGACCAGGTGAACGGGGTTCCAGAACTTGCACAGTCCCGTCCTGTAGCTTGTAAGTAATGCCGGGTCCACCCGTAGCGAGACGAGGATCATCAAACGGCTTGGACGACATATATAGTCGGTGTTTGGTCTGCAAAAAACCCTGATCGTTGACGACAGTGAAGGAAATAATGTCGTCGTAAGGAGGCGAAGAATCACCGTTAGGCTCGTTTTCTCTGGGAGCAAACGCCGAAGGATACCAGGTTTGCCCATAATCTTTCGAAACCATAGCCCCTGGAGAATCCCATGTAGGAATAGCAATATAACGTTCAGAAGGATGAATAAATTTTTTGGTGTAAATCCGGTAAAACTGACTGACAGGCTCAGAGTGAATACCCCGTTGTGTATCGGTGAACCAGAGTTCACCTTCACAGTCCCAGCCCTTCAACTCCAGATAACGATGGCCATCGAACCGGTACACTACCTGCGTCGGTGGTTCTGAAGCCTGGCAACCGGCCACCAGCAGCGCGGTCAGCACTGAATAAAGTCCTTTCATCTTTTAACGCCCCGCATCCATATCACAGCGCATATGGTCCCAGCCGGTGTATCCCTTCACTTCCGGAACCTTATCGGGTTGATTCTGCCAATTGGTTTTAAGTTGCTCAGTAGAGCCTTCTAAACCTTGTTTGGTCATATACACCATTCCCCAAGGCCAGCCAGGTGAACGAGGTTCCACTTTCCCGCTTACCTTTTGCCCAGTTCCGTCGTCAACGGTATATTCAATCCCAGGACCACCAGCGGCAAGGCGCGGGTCGTCAAACGGTTTGGACGACATATACAGTCGATGTTTGGTCTGCAAAAAACCCTGATCGTTGACGACCGTGAAGGAAAGAACATCTTCCTGCTGTGGGGCATTCATTCCATTAAGATCATTTTCACCAGGGGAAAACTGTGCAATTTGCCAGGTCTGCCCATAATCTTTCGAAACCCTAAATCCACCAACACCCCAACCAGTTATTGCAATATATTTCTCAGATGGATGGACATATTTTTTGGTAAATATCCGGTAAAACTGGCTGACAGGCTCCGTGTGGATACCCCGCAGTGTATCCGTGTACCAGAGTTCACCCTCGCAGTCCCAGCCCTTCAGCTCAAGATAACGATGGTCATCGAACCGGTACACTACCTGCGTTGGCGGCTCTGAAGCCTTGCAACCTGCGGCCACCAGCACTGACACCAGGGCAATACCTGCTGTACGTTCTATCTTCATGCTTGTCTCCCTGTCACGATTCCCACCACGATTTTTGTTTCGCTATTCCCAGGTCGCTGTCAGATTTTGGCTTAGGCATATCCCATTGTAGATTTGCCACTTCCTGATTCCCTGTTGCCAGATCACGGGATGGCTTAACCGACGTGGCATTGTTAAACTGGTTTTCCACGCCGAACTCACCTTTAGGCAGAACATCTTCAGGTTTATTCATAAACCATTTTGTTGTTTCATCATTCAACTTTCCGGTTCTGTAATAATCTACAGCTGACTTGAACCCATTCTGCGGGTCTCGCCAGTCTGCGCGGTGTAACAAGCCTTCCCAGAACTTACCCGCCTGATAGTCAAAGGACTTGCACTGACCGATAGCCAGGTCGAACGCCATCGCGTGCGACGGTGCAAATTCACTGGCGACGATAGAAGAGTGCTGGCTGTAGCCTACCGGATCGGTGTTCTGCCACTCCTTTTCAAGTTCGTCACGGGATTTAAGCCAGGTCAGCGTCAGCTGAGAAAAATCTCTCGTTCCCGTCACTTCACCGCGAATAACTTCATGCCCCCGGTCAAAACTTTCCACCTGCAGCTCATTCGGCGTTAATACATGACCCGGTTGCCAGCTGATACGCTGATAGTTATCAAGCGTATAGCTAGCCGATGCCGTGCGCGAAATGGCACTGGCTTTAGCTGAATAGGAAATGTAGGCATCCGGGCTGTTCGGATCGATATACGCGGTGTACGGTTTATCACTGGTCTTCGGATCGTTATCCGGATGGTTATCCTGCCCCATGAGTTTGAAAATAAACGGCTCCGGCAGTTCTTCGCCGTTAATCACCACATCGCTGTACGAATATCCCGCATTCATCACCGGCGTGGTACTGAAATCCCCCTTTCGCTCCGGTGCCATCTTAAACGGCTCCGTCTCCAGTCGCCCTACCCAGCGGTGCTGGCAGAACACACGCTGACGCAGGTTAGGAATGCCAGCAGCTAACTTATCGGGAATACCCCGCCAGCCAAATCCCTGGATGTTTTGCAGGGAGACGGTACCGTCCTGCGGACACCAGTAGTTATAAACCTTACCGTTATTGTCACGACGATACTTAGCATCCTTCCTCAATGGGTTATCGGAAGGCTTGCGTGATGCGCAGCTGGCTTCCATCGCCAGCATATCCGCGTCTGACAGATCACCGCCTTTGTACTGAGTGCCCATCAATGCACAAAAATGTTTAAACGTTTCCTGACGGGCAAACGCCGTCTGGTGATGGCCGGGCTGGGCGTCTTCACTAAGACGTCCTTCCAGCGAATACGGTGAGTGGTTCAGAATGGTGCAATTAACCGGATCAAAACTCTCCTGTTTGACCAGCATAGTTGCCAGCATGGTGATAATCGTGCCCTGGCTGTGCGCCACTACATTAATAACATCCTTCCCGGTCACTGGATTTCGGCGGATAGTCAGGATCAAATCCGCCAGACGCTGCGCGGCAAAGAATTGATAGATACGGTGCGGGTTCGGAAAGATGGGGTGCGTGTAATCGCCGCCGTTCATGTGTAATGTGGCAAACCCTGCGGCGGCCAGCGCCGCGCCACCAGCTCCCGGTCCTAACATATCGGGGATGTTGGTTGTCGCATTGGCAAACGTCCCTCCACCTTTGGCAAAATTCGTATCGAGGGCGTTTTTGAAATTATCGTTCTGGTACTTATACGCGCCTTTGCCGTCGTTACCCAGTGCCGCTTTTTTCTTCTCGTCATTCTCCTGATAAGCATCAAACGACAGGTGCGCATTGTTTCCCTGCCTGTAAACCTCTTCCCTGTAGCGTTGCTGGTCTGCAACGTAATCCTCGTGCGTTATCGGCTTGTATCCCCAGTAAAACGGGATAACCGGTGAACGGCCGGGGTGCGCAATTCTATATTCCCCCCATTTATGCGCGTAAAAATCCTGACGATTAAGACGCTTACTCAGGCCCGCAAGAATGCCTTTCTCCTGATTCTGATACGCTTCGCCCACGTCATTCACCCCGTGGACCAGAATTACAATCCCCGGCATCGGGCGCGGCACGCCAACGCGACGGGTCTGGGCCACCTCCCCCAAATCTTTGTGTACCGGAATATCCCCTTCTGATATGACCCGTGGGGCATACGGGCTTTGTCTGGCTTCCGTCATTCCATTAACTCCATTTTGTAGGTGTCCAGGTCATCAGCATCGAGTAATGCTGAATGGCCGTTGCTGTCCGTTATGCCTTCCACCACTTTTCCGGCCGAGCTGGTCAGCCTGAATTTTTTGTTCGCGAGAATTTGCTCCGGGTCATCTCCGGCGTGCAGCTGGTAGCGGAGCTTAAATGCGCCCTGATTGAACGACGGGACCGTGACATGCGCGCTTTCCGGGCCGTCATACTTAAGATTTGGCCCTTTCAGTTCGATTCCCGTCGGCGAGAAGATGGTGACCAGTCCGTTCGGACTGACGCGTATTCCGCCACCGCCACAGACCAGCTGTATGCCTTGCTTGGCGCTGCCGTTCAGTTGCCCGGTGGTGCTCGCCATCGTGAAATCATTCTGCGAGAGCATATGCATGGCACCGCGCTGGGCCTGCGTCGTGATATCCCCGGCACCGGCAATCATCTGAATGCCGAGCTTGCGGGCAAACAGCGAGAGTTTTTCCCCCACGGCCAGAGAGAATTTTTTCACCACGTTTACGCTGGTATCCTGGCCCGCAGTCACAATCACATCTTTCCCGGCAGACAGTTGCAGACTGTCCGGCGTGACGTGTGCCTGCCCTTTGTCGGCATAGGTAAGCAGACCCGGCCCTGCCAGATTACTCAGCACCTGGTTCAGCTGGTTTTGCTGATCGGTTTCCACATTACTGGCCCCGGCCGTCAGTGCGCTTTGTTGCAGCGTCATTGCCAGCGACAACGCTTTCTCCAGCTGCGCAATGGCGGCCGTCATATCCAGTTGCTTACCCACAGCACGCGGTTGCGCCTCCGTGGTGATCATCACCCCTTTGGCCGCACGGAGCGCCATGTGATTGTCAGTACGCGCTTCCACACCTTCACCGCGCTGCTTTCCCTCTGCGTCAACGAGGTGTCCAGCGCTGACCTGGCTCTTGCCGTACTCCGTGGAAATCTTGATGTGTTCCTGACCGCGGCGGTCCTCCAGGCGGATTTTGTTTGAAGCAGCAGTGCGGATCACGTTGCGGGTGTCGTTGCGGTTTGTAACCAGATCAGGGTGCGCGCCGTCATGCATGACATGCGCAATAAAGGGCCGGTCCGGATCGCCGCCTTCAAAGGCTACAGCCACTTCTGTGCCGTCCAGCAGCGGGAAATGAAAACCAAACACATCCCCGCCGTACGGTCTGCCCAGACGCATCAGCGCACTTTCAAAACCGTCACGTTTCTCGTCGAGGTCAAAATCAAACTTCACGCGATATCGGCCCCGGGCATCGACTCCGGCATAAGTGTGATCCCGATTGATGGCCGCCACGCGACCGGGTACCGTACCGGCAATCACCGGTCGCGGCAGATATTCCGGACGATAGCTGTAGCCGTTCAGATAAGGGATCCCTTTCAGGATGGCGCGGTAGTGCTGTGCGCGACTGCCGGATAGCGTCATTGTGGTGACAAGAAAACCGTGCTTAAACCCGTCAGGAATATCCCCTGTCGGGTGGAACATCACACCCGGCAGCAGTGCCGGGTCACTGGTTGTTCCACCCAGCACACTCTGTTTGTTCAGCAGGCGCTCATAGCGCAGGCGCGCGTAGAACGTGGCTGTTTCCGCCTCTTCACCGTAAAAATCGCCGTTCTCCAGATAATGATCGGCATAGTGATACTGTTTGCCGCTAGTTATCCCGTCGGGAATATCATTATCGAAAATGGTTTTATCCGCCTGTGGCGAAAATGGATTGCGGTAGTTATACGTACGCACCAGCACGCTTTCGGGAATGAGTTCGTATTGTTCTTCGAGCTCGGTAATGTATTCTTCATGACAGGTCATGCCGGAATGGCGGACGTACGGCAGCGGCTTATCGCTGAAGACATAGCGGCGGCCACCGTCACCAAAGATAACCACCGTTTCGCCCTGCACCTTGTCGTGGTTTTCAAAGCGGAACCAGATCCCTACCTCGGCCAGCAGACGGCGGATAAACTGGAGATCGGTTTCCTTCCACTGAATGACCATTTCCCTTCGGGGATAGCTGCGACTCAGCTGGTCAAAATCAATGTTGTAGCCTTCAAACAGACTGCTTTCCTTCATCAGCTGAGTGACGAGCTCGGGTACGGTTACATCCATGTACACGGCCGAGCGGTAATTTCGGTCCAGCAGCGCCAGTTCATGCTCCAGCACACACTCGTACAGGGCTTCATCGGCAGATGACTTCAGACGGGAAAACGACGTGATCACCCCGTTAATCTGGCGCACCGGCAGCCAGGGCTCCTGATCGTACCAGCCTGCTTTCGGATTCGGGGCACGCAGAATAAATTCCGCGCTCTGATTGAGGACTTCGTTGACTGCAATGTTTGATGTTGGGCTGGTAAAGCGGATGGTGTAGCGGTAGGGCTTACTGAGTTCTTCTTCCCCGGTAAAAGAGTGAACATCCGGTAAAACAGATTTGCCTCGTGTAAAATACAGTAAATAACGGTTTAACGTATCCTGTTGCTGAACAATGCCTGATGGTCCTTCCATCGCCAAATATCCCTGTTAAAAATGACTTTTTATTAAAAATACAATACGCCCACAGTCCATTTAATAAAACGCCATTCCGTAACACATCACAGAATGTTACAAAATACATATCATTCAGTTTAAAGATAAATAAGACAAAAACATTCACACCACAAATAAAAAAAGACCAACAATAACGCCTTGGCCATATATAATAATTCAGCCGGTAACAACAATATGGACGACGCATTTTTCTTGTGAACGCATCATCAGATATTCAGGAACCGCTGCCAAAGGATAATTCAGACCTTTTTCCTGATATAAATCACTCTTCCCTGGCGAACAGCAATAAATATTAAACCGCTTCGCCGCAGGATAAGAATATAGGCAGTTTCCGTAAGCGGGATTTTATCTGCCATCAGTCTGTGAGGATAAAGTCCGTCCCGGTATCCCGGGTTCGCAGGAGGCGGCAACGAGGTGCTGTTTAAACTCAGGAGAATACTCAGGGCAGCCTTTTCGCCTACCGGGAGTCACATTTTTCCGTATATCTGACACGTTGATACCCACCACTTATTTGGTGGACACCACGTTGTTGGATGCATCAGATTATGACCAGACGGCCCTCGCAGGACGCATCCAGAGAGCGGAAAAAAGTATCCAGTCGGACGGGAAAGCATCCGCAACGAAGTCCATATCGAGTTCAGACGTAAAAAATCCGGGCCAGAGGGGCTGAACCCGGATTGTTTCTTACTGGCAGGATCGTTCAAGTGTTCTTAAACGATCGGCATTACTGCACATGTGCAGGGCGTTTTTTATTGCAGTGGCATAAATGAGGGTTTATGCGCGGATTATTTGTAGATAACAGCGGTGCCGTGCAGGGTGTTAGGACCGGTCACAGAGGTGATGCGGTAAGATTTTGCACCCATTGCTTCCGCTTTTTGTGCCAGCTGATCTTCCAGAGAGCCCAGGTTAGTCCCGGCAGAGGCAGAGATCGTCCCGACTTTATGCTGATCGGCTGGAGTGGACTGTACCTGTACAGCAGCAAAGCTTGCGAAAGAGAGTGAACTCAGAACAGCAGCAGCGATGAGGGTTTTTACGTTTTTCATGATGTTTACCTTTAGCAGATGAATTTTTAGGTCGTTAGCTATTTAGTTAACGATCGATAGGTAAATCATAAATGTGATCCAGCTCACGCGTCAACACATTTTTATAACGAGCATTAATTAAATTTTAAAATTGTTATTTTTCATACATATATGATTAATTTATTTTTAAGCATTCTGCACTGGTGGTGGGTTGCGTTTATTTTTATAATGGTCATTCAACAAACCAACAGAGGACCAACGGCAAATGACAACCGACGTCACGAGTTGTGTGAAGAAAAGCCGTGGCCGACCAAAAGTGTTTGACAGGGATGCAGCGCTTGATAAGGCCATGACTCTCTTCTGGCAACATGGGTATGAAGCGACCTCGCTTTCCGATCTGGTAGAAGCCACCGGAGCTAAAGCGCCGACGCTGTATGCTGAATTTACCAATAAAGAGGGGCTGTTCAGGGCGGTGCTGGACAGGTACATTTCGCGCTTTGCGGCGAAACACGAAGCCCAGCTATTTTGTGAAGAGAAAAGCGTTGAACAGGCGCTACGGGATTACTTCACCGCCGTTGCCACCTGCTTCACCAGTAAAGATACGCCTGCGGGCTGCTTTATGATTAACACCTCTGCCACCCTGGCGGCATCCTCAAAAGAGATTGCCAATACGGTGAAATCCCGTCATGCGATGCAGGAGGAGACGCTCAGCGCATTTCTGGCTCAGCGCCAGCAGCGCGGTGAAATTCCCGCGCACTGCCAGCCTCAGATGCTGGCGCAATACCTGAGCTGTATTTTACAGGGAATGTCGATCAGCGCCCGTGAAGGAGCGACGCTGGAAAAACTGCAGAACATTTCCGACACCACGCTTCGCCTGTGGCCTGAACTGCTCAAAATCTGATGCAAAAAAAAGCTCCTCAGCCTGAGCGCTTGAGGAGCTAAGTTCAGAGAACATCTTTTTTACGCTTTGTTATTCAGTACCAGCTGGCCGTTTCCATCCAGTGGAATTTGGGTGCCCGGGTCTTTATCCATGCGGATTTTGCCCTGCTGATCGCCAATTTTGTAGGTCACGTCATAGCCCAGCATTTTTTCCGACTTGTCATAGACGGTTTTACAGCGCTGCTGGGTCGTGGTGTAAGTATCGTTATCCTGCATTGCGCCCTGCACCTGGTTACCGGCATAGCCGCCACCCAGCGCGCCGACCACGGTCGCGACATCTTTACCCCGACCACCGCCAAACTGGTGACCAATCACCCCACCCGCTACCGCACCCAGAACAGAGCCGGCAATACGGTTTTCATCCTGTACCGGACGACGGTGGGTTACGGAGACGTTACGGCACTCCTGACGTGGGGTTTTTACGGTTTCTTTAATAGGCGTTGCAGAAACCACCTGCGCATACTGCGGGCCGCGATCTAAAACGTTGAGACTGGCAACAGCAGCCACACCTAACGCAGCTGCGACACCGATCCCTATACCCGCCAACATTGATTTATTCACGGGACTTCCTCCTTTGTTGCTATTGGTAACAATTCTGCTATGGAGGCGCGGCTTCGCCAATAAGACAAAGGATCAAAAAGTGGACATCGGGGAGAGATATATCGCGTTTAGGAGAACTCTTAAGCACCTAATCCACGACGAGCAGCATGATATGCTAAAAAATCCCTCCGGAGGGCCCGGAGGGAGTGAAAGATTAGTGCAGCTTCAGACGTGGACGAATGACGCGGTTGATTCTGCCCACCAGCATCATCAGGCCCGTTTTAAAGTAACCGTGCAGCGCGATCTGGTGCATACGGTACAGGGAGATATACACGAAGCGTGCAATGCGCCCTTCCACCATCATCGAGCCACGCATCAGGTTACCCATCAGGCTACCGACGGTAGAGAAGTTTGACAGCGATACCAGAGAACCGTGGTCTTTATAGACATACGCCTTCATTGGCTTGCCTTTGTACTGCGCCAGGATGTTGTGCAGCACCAGGCTTGCCATCTGGTGCGCGGCCTGAGCGCGCGGCGGCACGAAGCCCCCTTCAGGACGCGCGCAGGAGGCACAGTCACCAATAGCGAAGATTTCAGGGTCGCGCGTGGTTTGCAGCGTCGGCTCGGTGACCAGCTGGTTAATGCGGTTCGTCTCCAGACCACCGATATCTTTCATAAAGTCAGGCGCTTTGATACCTGCCGCCCAGACCATCAGATCCGCTTTGATGTACTCGCCGTCTTTGGTGTGCAGTCCACCTTCGTCAGCGCTGGTCACCATGGTCTGCGTCAGGACGCGCACGCCCAGTTTCGTCAGTTCATTGTGCGCTGCGCCGGAAATGCGCGGAGGCAGCGCAGGCAGAATACGCTCACCCGCTTCAACCAGCGTCACGTTCAGCGCTTCGTTAGTTAACCCTTTGTAACCGTAGCTGTGCAGCTGTTTAACCGCATTGTGCAGCTCTGCGGACAGCTCAACGCCTGTCGCGCCGCCGCCTACAATGGCAATGTTAACCTTGCCATTTGCACCCAGATTGCTGGTGTACTTCAGGAACAGGTTCAGCATTTCCTGATGGAAACGACGCGCCTGGTGCGGGTTATCGAGGAAGATACAGTGCTCTTTAACGCCCGGCGTGTTGAAGTCGTTGGAGGTACTTCCGAGCGCCATCACCAGCGTGTCATACGCCAGCTTGCGCTCGGGGACCAGCAGCTCGCCTTTTTCATCACGCAGCTCGGCCAGGGTAATGGTTTTGCTCTCACGGTTGATGTCAACCACCGAGCCCAGCTGGAACTGGAAATGATGGTTGCGCGCGTGCGCCAGATAGCTCAGCGCGTCCACGCCCTCATCCAGTGAGCCGGTCGCCACTTCGTGCAGCAGCGGTTTCCACAGATGACTGTGGTTACGATCCACCAGCGTGATTTTGGCTTTTTTACCGCGCCCCAGCTTCTTGCCCAACTGTGTGGCCAGCTCCAGCCCGCCAGCACCACCGCCTACAATCACTATCTTTTTCAATGGCGTAGTCAACGTGACCCCCTCAAATTATTAACCAATTGTTAATTAAAAGTTATGAAAATAACCCTTAATTAACAACAGGTTACAGCACTGAAACCATTCAGGTGCATTGAGAATAACACGTCAGGCGCATTGGTCATACCAAAATTGATATGCATCAAGTTTTGATGGCTTAAAAGTAGACAATTCTGGACAAAAAGAAACCCGGTGCGCGTTCGCGACCGGGTTTCTGAAGTGGCAGGCTGTGGTTTAGCCCAGCGTTTTAAAGGCTTTGATGCGCTGGAGGTGCGGGGAGATGTTCTTGAACTTGTGGGTCTGCTCTTCGTCCCAGACGATCTCGTAATAGTGATGCAGCAGCTCTGCGGCCCGATGGCTGTTCAGTGCTTCATCATTACGCGAGAGGATCACCAGACAGCGATCGCGGTTTTTCTCACGGAAGTTGCTCACGCACTTGGTCGCAATATCGACATACTCTTCCGGGCGGTCAATTTTGCCTTCCATGTTCTCATTCGGGAAAAGGTTAGGATTGAAGACCACCTGGCGGATGTCGCACAGGAAGCCAATCCGCTCCGCCCAATAGCCGCCCAGCCCCACGCCGCAAATCAACGGGCGATCGTCGACGTTAAGCTGCAGCATCTTGTCCACCTCTTTGAGCAGATGCTGCATATCATGCTTTGGATGGCGCGTGCTGTAGCTAATCAGCCGTACATCGGGATCGATAAACTGCAGCTGTAGCACCTTCTCATGATTACCAGGACTGTTTGAGTCAAAACCGTGTAAATAGATGATCATTGTCTTCTCACCACGCTACGCCTTCCGGGAGGGTTTACAGGCTGGCTTTATGTGCCTGCCAGCGCTCATTCAGGTCTTCAAGCCGGGCGTTGACCGACTTCCAGCGCGCCGAATCCATCAGCTCCTGACGGCTAAATGAACCTTTATGATACAAATGCGTAACACGCTCTGCATTGATCGGTGACAGGTTATCCAACACGCTAACGGCACCTTTACGATTATTGCAGACCAGGATCATATCGCAACCTGCATCCAGCGAGGCCTGACCGCGCTCAGCATAGCTGCCCATGATTGCCGCCCCTTCCATCGACAGATCGTCGGAGAAAATGACGCCGTTGAAACCCAGCTCCTGGCGCAGAACGGTTTTCAGCCAGTGCGGGGAGCCGCTGGCAGGACGCGGATCCACATCGCTGTAAATCACGTGCGCGGGCATAATGGCGTCCAGCTTGTTATCGGTGATAAGCGAGCGGAACACCGACATATCTTTGGCGCGAATTTCCGCTTCCGGACGCGGGTCGCGCGGGGTCTCTTTGTGGGAATCCGCCGTCACCGCCCCGTGGCCCGGGAAGTGTTTCCCGGTGGTTTTCATTCCCGCCTCGTGCATCCCGTCGATAAACCGGGTCGCCATTGCCAGCGCAATACGCGGATCTTCATGGTAGGAGCGCTCGCCAATCGCGGCGCTGATATGGCCCACGTCCAGCACCGGAGCAAAACTGATGTCGATATCCATGGCAATCATTTCGCTGGCCATCAGCCAGCCGGCTTCCTGCGCCAGTTTCCCACCCTCTTCCGTGCCGAGCAGCGCGGCAAAAGACTGGGCTGCCGGCAGGCGGGTAAAACCGTCGCGAAAACGCTGCACGCGGCCGCCTTCCTGATCGACGGCCACCACCAGATGATTGCGCGACGCGGCGCGGATCTGGCGCACCAGTTCACGCAGTTGCGCCGGATCGTGATAGTTGCGGGTAAACAGGATCAGGCCGCCCACCAGCGGATGCGCCAGAATTTCACGCTCCTCCGCATCCAGCTCAAACCCTTCTACATCCAACATGACTGGACCCACACTCACCTCTCTTATCCTTTCGTTTGTAACTGGCGCCAGGCATCGTCTGCCAGCGCAATAAATTGTTTATCTCTGGACTGCTGCAAACGCATCTCAAACCAGCCCGCCATCAGCATGATGACCCAGGGCCGCCAGCGTCTCACCTGGCGTGCCAGCGCATCGGCGTTAAAGTGCGCAACGCTGGCATACTCTCTGATGAGTTTCTGCCGCGCGGCTTCACTTTCCGTCCAGACCGCGGCCAGCTCCAGCGCCACATCGCCGTCTCCGGCATATTCCCAGTCGATAAGCCTGGCGCCCTGTGGCGTATGTACGATGTTCCCGGCGTGTACATCCATATGTAACGGCGAGAGCCGAATCGGTTGCGGCTCGCCCGCTTTACGCAGCCGTTTGAGATGCGCAAGCCACACTGGGGTACGTCTTGCTGGAGAGGCTTGTTGCCAGTAGTTTTCCAGCAGTGGAAGTAAGGCGATTCGCCACCCCAGACGCTGTTGCTGGTGCAGATGATACAGCATCGCCGCAAGCGCTGGGGTGTCCGGCAGCGCGCTTTTTACCTCCCCCTCCAGATAGTCGACGGCCATCCAGCCCTTGCTGAAAAATCGGGGTTCAGGCACGAGATCCGACGGAAGCCGTTTGAGGGCGCGAAACTGACGGCGAAACTGGAAAGCCGGGGCGAAGGGATCGTGGTTCTGCCGCAAGACCAGACGGTGCGTGCCCCGCGCTATAATGCAACTCGCGCCGCTAAGCCCGGAGTGGGCCTGCGGCGCGATAAGGCGGTACTGTGGAAAATAACGCGTCAGAATCTCTTCACGCGTGGTGTCATTGTTGCGTAACCGCACCTTTACCTGACCAGATAATTTCGCCTGTCTGAACCAGCATCAGCTGCATCTGCAGGGCTGGGGTATTCACGTTACCGGTCGCATTAGAGTACAGCACATACTGGGCGCCAACGTTGCGGGCAATGCCAATCGCCTTGCTGCGGGTGCCGAGGCTATCCTGCGGCGACAGGCCCAGCTGCTGTTTGGCTAACGCGAGCTGCTGAGCAGAGACCAGCGTAAACTTACCGTTGTTTGCCAGTGCATTGCGCAGCGTTTCTGTCGCTTCGCCCGCGTTCAGCGAACCGTTGGTACGGTTGTTCACGCTATCGACCAGCAGCACGCTGCCTGCCGTCACGCCCTGAGCCTGCAGCATT
Organism: Enterobacter sp. 04-C-12-SI-ECC; assembly: GCF_047530715.1. Lineage (NCBI taxonomy): Bacteria > Pseudomonadati > Pseudomonadota > Gammaproteobacteria > Enterobacterales > Enterobacteriaceae > Enterobacter > Enterobacter sp. 04-C-12-SI-ECC. Next base: position 67,875 of record NZ_JBLKDI010000003.1, on the reverse strand, counting down.
TTACCGACCATCGGCTGCATCGCACCGTTCCAGTCGTAATGGCGCACGCGCGGCGCAGGTTGTGACGTCTGGTCCTGATGTTCAATCGGGCCAGGCTGTGACGGAATAGACGGTACAGACGGCACGGTTGGCTGGGTCTGCGTTGGCGGTGTCGGCTGCTCGGTACCCGGCTTTGCCTCTTCCACAGGTGCTGGCTGTTCTGTACGGGTCACACACCCTGCGAGGAACAGCGCGAATGCGGTCACGAGCGCATAACGGCTCATATTTTTAATCAAGGTTCACCCCTTAGAGATAAAGATAAAGTCTCACCTTATGCGCACCCAGATAGCTGGCGCTGTCATAGAGCGTTACCGACGACCTTGCCGGAAGAGTGACGCTGCGCGGCGCCTCCAGCGGGTGCATCTCAAGACCTCTTACGTCATACCAGAAAAAACGGTAGTGGACCGTCACCGGTTCATTTCTTTCGTTATAGAGCGTAGAGGAGGCAGAAGATTTAATTTCACTGATGGTCAGTGCGGGCTGTTGCGCCGTGATGCCCGCAGCCAGCACGGAGGATTCCATTACCAGCGTCTGTTCATCGCTGACGGGGATCGCCGGACGCGTGCTGCACCCCACAACCATCATCATCATTACCAGCGCTGCAATACGCCCTTTAAACATGTTACAGACCTTTGTGAGCCAGCATCGGTCCCAGCGGACGTCCACCCAGCAGATGCATGTGAATATGATAAACTTCCTGGCCGCCATGACGATTACAGTTCATGATCAGACGATAACCGTCTTCCGCTATGCCTTCCTGCTCGGCAATTTTCGCCGCCACCGTCAGCATACGACCTAACGCCACTTCGTGCTCGGTTTTTACGTCGTTTACGGTCGGAATCAGAATATTAGGAATGATAAGGATGTGTGTCGGTGCCTGAGGGGAAATGTCCCGGAAAGCCGTTACCAGTTCATCCTGATAGACGATATCCGACGGGATTTCGCGGCGAATAATTTTACTGAAAATCGTTTCTTCAGCCATGACCTTTTCCTTTTTTGTTAGGTGCGTCCGCTGTTAACACACTCTCTGGAGGACTGTGTGACACAATTCAAGAGTATGAGCGAGTTTCTCCTGTCCTTTCAACCTTCTCCCCCGAATTCTTTGCTGAATATTCATCAGCTGACTGAAGAGTGACCGCTCGCGTGCCTTAACGGGCTGAAACATTATTTCAGTTTCGCACGACACATCTGTTTACAGCATTAATGGCAATGCGTATATTTCGCATTTGCATTTTCATGCGCATTTTTAACATAGAAAACGACGTCAGACCGTATTTGTGGGACTGACGCAAACACTCTTCACCGTTCATAAGGGTTTGATAATGTCTTTCATTGATCACACCAGGGATGGGCAACGTCAGCCTGTCGCAACGCCTTCGTTGCTGGCAGCCTGTATTGCTATGGCATTGACGCCAGCCGCCGCTTTCGCTGCATCAGCAACCGAAGACACCGTCGTCGTGGATGGAGGTTTTGACAATACGCAGGATCCTTCCGCAAGTCAGGACCGGGATTACAGCGTAAAAACCACCACCACCGGCACAAAGCTGTTGCTGGTTCCCCGCGATATCCCACAGTCCGTTAGCGTCATTAGCCAACAGCGCATGGCGGATCAGAACCTGCAGTCCATCGGTCAGGTGTTGACTAACACCACGGGCGTAACGGCGCAGGTGCAGGACAGCGATCGTACCGTATTTTACTCGCGCGGATTTTTCGTCAGTAACTACGCTTTTGACGACCTGCCAACCTCCATCAGCGAAGTGTGGAACTTCGGCGACACCGCCGCCGATACCGCGATTTACGACCGTATCGAAGTGGTTCGCGGCGCGACCGGGCTGATGTCCGGCACCGGTAACCCGGCGGCGTACGTCAATATGGTGCGTAAGCATGCGGACAGCAATGAGTTCAAAGGCAATGTCTCGGCCAGCTACGGCAGCTGGGACAAACAGCGCTACGTGCTGGATCTCCAGGCACCGCTGGTAGAGTCCGGGAAGGTACGGGGACGCCTGATTACGGGCTATCAGGACAACGACAGCTTCGTGGATAACTACCACTACCGGAAGAAGTTCCTCTACGGCGTGGTGGATGCGGACGTCACCGACAGCACCACCCTCTCTGTAGGGTATGAATATCAGGAAAGCCACACCGCCGATCCGACCTGGGGCGGATTGCCGACCTGGTACAGCGACGGGAGTAAAACCGACTACAATCGCAGCCAGACCGTCGCGCCTGACTGGGCCTACTCGGACAAGGATAGCACTCGCATCTTCGCTAACCTGACCCAGCGTTTCGACAACGGCTGGGAAGCGCACGTCAACGGCATGCACGCGGAGACCAACTTCGACAGCAAGCTGATGTATATGTCCGGCTATCCGGAAAAAGAGACCGGGGCGGGCATGGTTGGCTACGGCGGCTGGAACAGAGGTGAACGCAAACAGGATGCGGTTGATGCCTTCCTGCGCGGCGGCTTCGATCTTTTCGGCCGCCAGCATGAGATGATGTTTGGCGGCAGCTTCAGCCGACAGCGCAACCACTATGACAACAGAATGCCGGATGCGCTGTACGGCATGGTGGACGTGGGGAATTTCAAAAACTGGAACGGAAATATCGCCGATCCGCAGTGGACGCCGTGGAAGCTCTACAGCCAGGATGACATTCGCCAGTCCTCAGCGTACACCTCCGCCCGCTTCTCGCTGGCTGACCCGCTGCACCTGATCCTCGGGGCGCGCTACACCAACTACAACATTCGCTATAACCCGGCGGGCTCTCCTGACACCCGACTGGAAAGCACTGAAGATGACGTAACGCCTTACGCGGGCCTGGTCTACGATATCAACGAAGACTGGTCGACCTACGTCAGCTATACCTCCATCTTCCAGCCGCAGGACAAGCGCGACGCCAGCGGACGTTATCTCGATCCAACCACGGGCAAAAGCTACGAAGCCGGTGTTAAAGCAGACTGGTTTAATACCCGTCTGACCACCTCGCTGGCGATTTTCCGCATCGAGCAGGATAACGTGGCGAGCAACACCTATACCTACATGCCGAGCGGTGAGTCGATTTATGAATCGCTGGACGGCGTGGTCAGCAAAGGGATTGAGTTCGAGCTGAACGGCGCCCTGACCGATAACTGGCAGCTGACGTTCGGCGCGACCCGCTACATTGCGGAAGATAAGAACGGCAGCGCTGTCAGTTCCGATCAGCCGCGCACGACAATGAAGCTGTTTACCCGTTATCAGCTGCCAATGCTGCCGGCGCTGACGGTGGGCGGTGGCGTAAACTGGCAGAACAAAGTTTGGACGGATGTGGACGGTGGCCCGGCGGGACAATCCCGCGCAGAGCAAGGCAGCTACGGACTGGTTAATCTGTTCAGCCGCTATCAGGTCACCAAAGATTTTGCTATTCAGGCGAACGTCAACAACGTGTTCGACAAAGAGTATTACGATTACGTCGGCTCTTACGTGGTTTATGGCGCACCGCTGAACGTCTCGGTGAGCGCAAGCTACGACTTCTGAGTGTTGGCACCACAAACCACAGCAATAAAAAAGGCAGCCATTCGGCTGCCTTAGTCTCCCCAGGTCACAGCTTAGCTGTTGCGGATGTACTCATCCATTTCGGTTTTCAGGTTATCGGATTTAGTACCGAAGATAGCCTGAACGCCCGAACCTGCAACAACCACGCCCGCTGCACCCAGTTTTTTCAGACCCGGCTGGTCCACTTTCGCAACGTCGGCAACGCTCACACGCAGACGAGTGATGCACGCGTCCAGGTTAGTGATGTTCTCTTTACCGCCGAACGCAGCAACCAGTGCCGGAGCCATTTCGCTGGTCGCGCCTGCTTTGCTGTCTTCAGTTGCATCTTCACGACCCGGAGTTTTCAGGTCCAGTGCTTTGATCAGCACGCGGAAGATGGTGTAGTAAACAACGGCGTAGCACGCACCCACGATTGGGAACAGCCACAGCTTGCTGCTGTTACCGGACAGAACGATGAAGTCGATCAGGCCGTGAGAGAAGGACGTACCGTCACGCATACCCAGCAGGATACAGATTGGGAACGCCAGGCCAGCCAGTACAGCGTGGATGATGTACAGGATTGGCGCAACGAACATGAAGGAGAACTCGATCGGCTCGGTGATACCGGTCAGGAACGAGGTCAGCGCCGCGGAGATCATGATACCGCCCACTTTTGCACGGTTTTCTGGCTTAGCAGAGTGCCAGATTGCAATCGCAGCAGCCGGCAGGCCGTACATTTTGAACAGGAAGCCACCAGACAGTTTACCTGCAGTTGGGTCACCCGCCATGTAACGTGGGATATCGCCGTGGAACACCTGACCTGCTGCGTTGGTGAATTCACCAATCTGCATCTGGAATGGAACGTTCCAGATGTGGTGCAGACCGAATGGCACCAGGCAACGCTCGATGAAGCCGTAGATACCGAACGCGACAACCGGGTTCTGGTAAGCAGCCCACTGAGAGAAGGTCTGGATAGCGGAACCGATTGGTGGCCAGATGAAGGAGAGGATCACGCCAGTGAAAATCGCTGCCAGACCAGAGATGATCGGAACAAAACGCTTGCCCGCGAAGAAGCCCAGATACTCAGGCAGCTTGATGCGATAGAAGCGGTTGAACATATACGCTGCAATCGCACCGGAGATGATACCGCCCAGAACACCGGTATCTGCCAGGTGTTTCGCGGCAATCTCTTCTGCCGGTAAATGCAGAACCAGCGGCGCAACCACAGCCATGGTTTTCACCATGATGCCGTAAGCAACCACTGCAGCCAGCGCAGAAACGCCGTCGTTATTGGTGAAGCCCAGCGCCACACCGATAGCGAAGATCAGAGGCATGTTAGCAAAGACGGAACCGCCTGCTTCAGCCATCACATGGGAAACTACGGCTGGCAGCCAGCTGAAGTTAGCAGAACCGACACCCAGCAGGATACCTGCGATAGGCAGTACGGATACTGGCAGCATCAGCGATTTACCGACCTTTTGCAGGTTAGCAAATGCATTCTTAAACATAATTGAGAGTGCTCCTGAGTATTTGTGCTTTTTTTACGCTTTCACGCATTGGCCCGGGGGGAGTACCGTGCCGTGGACAGGACATCTAAGCGCCCTTTATTTATTACACAGAGTAAAATAATTCCCTCTGAGTTTGTTTGACGGCTATCACGTTTCAGCTTAAGACGGTCGAAAAACTTTCAGTAATTTACAAAAAGCATGTCTGGATGTTTCTAAGAACACCGTCACCGCCCCAAATGAGGCGGTGAACTTTACTCGTTTTATTTATTAATTACGAGCCTAAAAAAAACAGGCTTATCAGACGGATTGCAGGCGGGCGGGGTCGATATGGAACAGCGCAGAGAAGTTTTGCGTCGTGACGCGGGCCAGCTCTTCGATACTGACGCCTTTAAGCACGGCCATGTACTCTGCGACGTCTCGCGTCATGGCCGGCTGGTTCTCTTTACCGCGATGCGGTACCGGCGCCAGATACGGAGAGTCTGTTTCCACCAGAATGCGATCGAGCGGGACATAGCGCGCAGCATCACGGAGCTGCTCAGCGTTACGGAACGTCACGATCCCGGAAAACGAAATATAAAACCCCAAATCAAGCAGTTTACCCGCCGTTTCTCTGTCTTCTGTGAAACAGTGTAGTACGCCACCGCAATCCGTCACGTTTTCTTCCCGGAGGATCGCCAGCGTATCGGCGCGCGCATCGCGCGTATGTACGATGACCGGTTTATTCAGTTCGCGGCCGATGCGGATATGGTTGCGGAAAGACGCCTGCTGGCGCGCTTTCGTTTCCGGCGTGTAAAAATAGTCCAGCCCGGTTTCACCCATCGCCACGACGCCCGCTTCTGCTGCCAGTCGTCGCAGCTCTTCTACGTCATACTCTTCGTCCTGGTTCAGCGGATGAACGCCGCAGGAGAACACCACGTTATCGCGATCGCCCACCAGCTCACGCATTGAGCGATACCCTGGCAGCGTCGTCGCCACCGCAAGACAAAATTTCACATCGCGGGCAGCGGCTTTTGCCAGCACGTCATCCACGTCGTTGTGCAGGGATTGATAATCCAGGCCATCAAGATGGCAGTGTGAGTCGACTAAAAACATAATGTCTCTCTCAGAGATGGGAAACAGGCGGCGTAACGCCCGGTTGCAGGTAGTGTTCAATACGCAGTAACTGGTCGGTCAGCAAAAGCTCGCGATTAAGACCCGTCACGGTTAAAAGCTGTTCGCGGCTCTCGCAAACATCATGAAGGATAGCGTGCAGAGACGCGCCTGTAAGGCGGCTTGCCAGCATGTTCACCAGGGGCCACGCGTCCGGGTTAGTCAGCAGCGTAGCCCCTTGCTGGATTTTTAGCGCATCGAGCAATAAGGAGGCCAGCCAGTGCAGACGCTCGACGGCCCGATCGCTATTCAGCGCAGGCAGTAAACTCAGCCAGTCCTGGTTGTTAAGTGAAGCCTCAACGGCCCGGCAGAGCGCTTCTCGCTGCGACCAGACGTCAGGCTGTAGTAATGCCAGCGCCGCCGCGGGGGCGCCGCTGCTGAGGCGCAGCGCAGACAACGCACTCTCCTGTGACGTTGTCACCTCTCGCTCAAGCCAGCTTAACGCCCACGATTCCTGAGGTACCGCCAGATGATGGAGACGACAACGGCTGCGAAGCGTCGCCAGTAAACGTCCCGGGTCCCGGCAGGAAAGGAAAAACCACGTCTTTTCCGGCGGCTCTTCCAGTGTTTTAAGCAGCGCGTTCGCCGCCGCCTCGGTAAGCAACGCAGCGTCGTTGAGCCAGACCACTTTTGCCCCGCCCAGACGCGCATGTTCGTACAGTTTCTCGCTGACTTCACGCACGGCATCAATGCCAAGCGCGCTTTTGCCCTTCTCAGGCTCAAGCGTGTAATAGTCAGGATGCGTGCCAGCCTGCATCAGCTGGCAGCCGCGGCATTTACCGCAGCTTTTATGCCCTTCCGGCTGCTGGCACATCAGAAAACGAGTGATGGCGTAGATCAACGCATCATCCCCCATTCCCGGCAACGCCTGAATCAGTAACGCATGATGCCCCCGACCGGCCTGATAGCTGGCGATCAGCTGTTCAAAGTGCGGGCGCAACCATGGATACCATTTCATGCCTGCTGCTCCTGTAGCCACTGCGTAACGGTCTGTTGAATATCGCGCGTGACGTCGTCCAGAGATTGCGTGGCATCAATGGTACGAATTGCGCTGTCCCGTGCGGCCAGCTCAAGATAGCGTGCGCGCGTGCGGTTAAAGAAATCGAAAGACTCTTGCTCAATGCGGTCCAGTTCGCCGCGCGCGCGGGCGCGCCTGAGACCCACTTCCGGGGTCACATCCAGGTAGAGGGTCAGGTCCGGGCGAAAATCCCCCAGCACGGCATCGCGAAGGGTTGCCAGCATCGCCTGGTCAATACCGCGTCCGCCGCCCTGATAGGCCTGAGTCGACAGATCGTGACGGTCGCCGATCACCCACTTGCCGTCGGCCAGCGCAGGTTTAATCACGGTCTCAACCAGCTGGACGCGCGCCGCATAGAACATCAGCACTTCGGCTTTGTCAGTAATAACCTCGTCGCCAACGGATTTAATATCCAGCACCAGGCTGCGCAGTTTCTCCGCCAGCTGAGTACCGCCCGGCTCGCGGGTAAAGACCATGTCAGCGACGCCAAGCGATTTCAGCGTATCCACTACCACGTTACGGGCGGTGGTTTTACCCGCCCCTTCGAGTCCCTCAATGACAATGTATTTACTGCGCATTTTTTTCCTTAAGTGCCTTCAGATAGTCCTGAACAGAGCGATTATGGCTGGCAAGGTTGGTGTTAAAGGTATGCCCCCCTTTCCCATCAGCCACAAAATAGAGGTACGGTGTTTTGGCCGGGTGCGCGGCGGCTTTGAGCGAAGCCTCGCTCGGCGTGGCTATCGGGCCCGGCGGCAAGCCGTTAATCACGTAGGTATTATACGCCGTTGGCGTCTCCAGATCTTTTCTGGAGATCTTGCCGGCATAGCTCTCGCCCATGCCGTAGATGACGGTCGGGTCGGTTTGCAGACGCATGCCGATGCGCAGGCGGTTGATAAATACCGACGCGACCCGGTCGCGCTCGGCCGCCACGGCCGTCTCTTTCTCAATGATCGAGGCCATTGTCACAAACTGGTTTTGATCTTGATAAGGCAGCCCGTCCATGCGCCCTTCCCAGGCAGAATCAACTGCCTCAACCATCTTTTTGTGTGCCCGTTTAAGAATCGCCACATCGGTCGTGCCCGCCGTATACATCCAGGTGTCTGGCCAGAACCAGCCTTCCACCCACTCAGGATGTTCAAATTTCAGCTCCTCGGCGACCGTCTCATAGCGATCGTCTTTGAGCGTGTGCTTGATGTAAGGCGCATCACGCAGCTGCTTGAGGTAATCGCTTAAGCGCATCCCTTCAACAAAGCGCAGCGGGAACTGTGCCTCTTTACCGCTTTCCAACAGCTGCAGCATCTCTCTGACGGTCATGCCGGGCGTAAAGCGATAGGTACCAGCCTTGAAGTGAGACAGTTCAGGCTCGATACGCAATAACCACTGGAACACGCGTGGACGGTTGATGATTTTATCCCCGTAAAGCTGCTCGCCCAGCGCCATCCGCCCGGTACCGGCTTTCAGGGTAAAAATCGTCTCGTCTTTAATCAGGATTTTACTGTCCGCCAGCTGGCGAACCTTCCATACTCCCGCTCCGCCGGCAATACCCAGCGCAACAATCAGGAGAAGGACAAAGCGCAACATTTTCTTCATGACTTTTTGATTTGCTCACATATCGGGGCTAAAAACGTAAAGAGCTCTCGCGAAGACCAGCGCTGTTGACCATACGCCCGAACGGGTATAACAGGCATCAGCGCATTGCAGATCACAACTTCATCGGCGGACAGCAGCGCCTCTTCCTTCGCGTTTACTTCGACAACGCGAAAGCCTGCATGTGCCAGCTGTTGCAAACAAAACTGGCGCATGATGCCGTTAACCCCAGCCTGCTCCAGCGAAGGGGTGAAGACCTCACGGCCCTTCCGCCAGAGTAAATTAGCCGCACAGCATTCCGTAATGAACCCTTCGCTGTCAAGGACTAGCGCCTCATCGGCGTCCGTCTGTTCAAGATGAGTACGAATAAGCACCTGTTCAAGGCGGTTAAGATGTTTTATTCCGGCGAGCATAGGGTTTCGCCCCAGCCGTACCGGGCTCAGCGTCAGCGTTATCCCCTCCTCACGCCAGCGCGCATAGTGAGCAGGATACGCTGATACGGAAAGAATACGCGTGGGATGCTGACAGGCGGAACCGCTGTACCCTCGCCCGCCGCTGCCGCGGCTAAGAATAACTTTTAAAACGCCGTTTGTATTACCTGACGCCAGCCGGCGCATCTCGCGCTCGAGAATGTCCCACTGCATGAAGGGAATCAGCAATTTCTCGCAGGCTTTTTGTAAACGACGGATATGGGCGTCAAGCAGGCTCACCTCACCGTCAAGAATACGCGCAGTGGTGAAACAGCCATCGCCAAACTGGATTGCCCTGTCGCTTGCCGGCAGTGTTTCTTGCTCAAGGCCATTAATGAGAAACATGGTGTCTCCTTATGCGTGAAGGCTCAGTCTGGCAGGATGTTAAAAGCCGGACAAGGGGATTTTCCCTAATAAAAAAGGCCCGCCAAGCGGACCTTTTTTTTATAGCTTTCAGGCAGTCAGGCTCAGACCTTTTTGAAGATCAGAGAACCATTCGTGCCGCCAAAGCCGAAGGAGTTACACAGGGTGTACTCCATACCGCTAACCTGACGCGCTTCGTGCGGAACGAAGTCCAGATCGCAACCTTCATCCGGGTTATCCAGGTTGATGGTTGGCGGCACAGCCTGATCGCGCAGCGCAAGGATAGAGTAGATTGACTCTACTGCACCCGCCGCACCCAGCAGGTGACCGGTCATGGATTTCGTGGAACTGACCATTACGCGGCTGGCAGCCTCGCCGAAGATAGACTTAACCGCCTGCGCTTCTGCTTTATCGCCTGCAGGCGTAGAAGTGCCGTGCGCGTTAACGTAGCCAATCTGTGCAGGGGTAATACCCGCATCACGGATCGCATTTTCCATCGCCAGCGCAGCACCCGCACCGTTCTCCGGAGGAGACGTCATGTGATACGCATCGCTGCTCATCCCGAAGCCAACGACTTCAGCATAAATTTTCGCGCCACGTTTTTTCGCATGTTCGTACTCTTCCAGTACGAGCATACCTGCGCCGTCACCCAGCACGAAACCATCGCGGTCTTTATCCCACGGACGGCTCGCCGCCTGAGGGTTATCGTTACGGGTAGAGAGCGCACGCGCTGCGCCGAAACCACCAACACCCAGTGGGGTACTGGCTTTTTCAGCACCGCCCGCAACCATAGCATCTGCATCGCCGTACGCAATGATACGCGCGGCCTGGCCGATGTTATGTACGCCAGACGTACACGCGGTAGCGATAGAGATGCTTGGCCCACGCAGGCCGAACATAATGGTCAGGTGACCTGCCACCATGTTAACAATCGTGGACGGAACGAAGAACGGGCTGATCTTACGCGGTCCGCCATTCATCAGCGATGTATGGTTTTCCTCGATCAGGCCAAGACCACCAATTCCGGAGCCGATAGCGGCGCCGATACGGGTTGCGTTCTCTTCCGTAATCTCAAGGCCAGAATCCTGCATGGCCTGAACGCCAGCGACAATTCCATATTGAATGAAGGCATCCATCTTGCGCTGTTCTTTGCGCGAGATGATCTCTTCACAGTTAAAATCCTTTACTAAGCCAGCAAATTTCGTTGCATAGGCGCTAGTATCGAAATGGTCGATTAGGCTGATGCCGCTCTGACCGGCAAGGAGAGCTTTCCAGGTGGACTCTACGGTATTGCCGACAGGAGACAACATGCCAAGTCCGGTCACAACTACACGACGCTTAGACACGTTTGTCCTCCAGGGAGGGATAAAAAAAGAGATACGTGGGACTAAAAAAGATAAAACTCAGGCGGTCGAATGACCGCCTGGAGATGTTCACTTACGCCTGGTGGCCGTTGATGTAATCAATGGCAGCCTGAACGGTGGTGATTTTCTCAGCTTCTTCGTCCGGAATCTCAGTATCAAACTCTTCTTCCAGAGCCATTACCAGCTCAACGGTGTCAAGAGAATCTGCGCCCAGGTCTTCAACGAAGGAAGCGGAGTTCACAACTTCTTCCTGCTTAACGCCCAGCTGTTCGCCGATAATTTTCTTAACGCGTTCTTCGATAGTGCTCATACTCTTAAATTTCCTATCAAAACTCGCTTTCGCGATGGTTTTCGTAGTGTATAAAATGTTGAAAAATTTGCAACTAAATCCCGGCAGGTCTTACCACGATTTTACGTTATTTTGAGGCCATTTGCCCTAATAACGCAAATATTTTCGATCGTGATTAAACCATGTACATCCCGCCGTTGACGTGGAGGGTCTCACCAGTGATGTAACCCGCTTCGTCAGAGGCTAAAAATGCAACCGCACTGGCGATTTCTTTAGGGTCGCCAAGACGACCCGCCGGAACTGCCGCCAGCGTACCCGCACGCTGATCATCAGTCAGCGCACGCGTCATGTCCGTTTCAATAAAGCCCGGAGCAACAACGTTTACAGTAATCCCGCGGGACGCGACTTCACGCGCCAGCGACTTACTGAAACCGATCAGACCTGCTTTCGCCGCAGCGTAGTTAGCCTGACCAGCATTTCCCATGGTACCAACCACAGAACCAACAGTGATAATACGACCATGACGCTTTTTCATCATAGCGCGCATTACCGCTTTTGACAGACGGAATACAGATGACAGGTTGGTTTCGATAATATCGTTCCACTCATCATCTTTCATTCGCATCAGCAGGTTGTCGCGAGTGATCCCGGCATTATTGACCAGAATATCCACTTCACCAAACTCTGCGCGAATATTTTCCAGAACAGATTCGATAGATGCAGGTTCGGTCACATTCAGTACCAGACCTTTACCGTTCGCACCCAGATACTCGCTGATGGCCTGAGCGCCATTCTCGCTGGTTGCTGTACCAATCACCTTCGCGCCGCGCGCGACCAGTGTTTCAGCAATTGCACGCCCGATACCGCGGCTTGCGCCAGTAACCAGGGCAATTTTTCCTTCAAAACTCATGGTATTCCTCTTTTATTGCGAGAGTGCCGCTGACATCGCTTCCGGCTCGTTAATCGCCGAGGCAGTCAGGGTGTCAACAATACGTTTCGTCAGACCGGTGAGGACTTTACCAGGACCGACTTCATAAAGGTGCTCAACGCCCTGAGAGGCCATAAACTCAACGGTTTTGGTCCACTGTACCGGGCTATAGAGCTGGCGAACCAGTGCGTCACGGATAGCCTCCGGCGCGGTTTCGCATTTCACATCGACGTTGTTCACAACGGAAATCGTCGGTGCGTTAAAGGTAATTTTTTCCAGCTCAGCCGCCAGTTTCTCGGCTGCGGGCTTCATCAGTGCGCAGTGAGACGGTACGCTGACCGGCAGCGGCAGTGCGCGTTTGGCGCCCGCGGCTTTACAGGCAGCACCGGCACGTTCAACGGCTTCTTTATGACCAGCAATAACAACCTGGCCCGGCGAGTTGAAGTTAACCGGAGAAACCACCTGCCCTTCAGCAGATTCTTCACACGCTTTTGCAATCGCGGCATCATCCAGACCAATAATGGCAGACATGCCACCCATTCCTTCTGGCACCGCTTCCTGCATGAATTTACCGCGCAGTTCTACCAGGCGCACCGCGTCAGCAAACGCAATCACACCGGCGCACACCAGCGCAGAGTATTCACCCAGGCTATGGCCCGCGAGCAGCGCTGGCGCTTTACCGCCCTGCTGCTGCCATACGCGCCACAGCGCAACAGACGCAGTCAGCAACGCTGGCTGAGTTTGCCAGGTTTTGTTCAGCTCTTCGGCTGGACCCTGTTGGGTCAGCGCCCACAGATCATAACCCAGCGCATCAGAAGCTTCACGAAAAGTCTCTTCAATGACCGGGTAGTTTGCTGCCATTTCAGACAACATCCCAACGGTTTGAGAACCCTGGCCCGGGAACACAAAAGCAAATTGCGTCATTTTTTATTCCTTATACTAGAAACGAACCAGCGCGGAACCCCAGGTGAACCCGCCACCGAAGGCTTCAAGCAAGACCAGCTGGCCCCGTTTGATTCGTCCGTCGCGTACCGCTTCATCAAATGCGCACGGTACCGACGCCGCAGAGGTGTTGCCGTGACGATCCAGCGTCACCACAACGTTATCCATCGACATGCCCAGCTTTTTAGCGGTGGCGCTGATGATACGCAGGTTCGCCTGATGCGGCACCAGCCAGTCGAGCGCGGTGCGTTCAAGGTTATTTGCTTCCAGCGTCTCATCGACAATGTGCGCAAGCTCGGTCACCGCCACCTTGAACACCTCGTTACCCGCCATGGTCAGGTAGATGGAGCTGTCCGGATTAACGCGATCGGCGTTAGGCAGCGTTAACAGCTCGCCGTAGCGGCCATCGGCATGCAGATGCGTGGAGATGATACCCGGCTCTTCGGACTGCCCCAGCAGCACCGCACCGGCACCATCACCGAAAATAATGATCGTTCCGCGATCGGTTGGATCGCAGGTACGCGCCAAAACGTCAGCACCGATAACCAGCGCATATTTGACGGAGCCAGATTTAACATACTGATCGGCAATGCTCAGCGCGTAGGTAAAACCTGCGCACGCGGCGGCAACGTCAAACGCCGGGCAGCCTTTAATACCGAGCATGTTCTGCACCTGACACGCCGCGCTTGGGAAAGCATGCGTGGCAGACGTCGTGGCAACCACGATCAAGCCAATCTCTTCTTTATCGATACCCGCCATTTCGATAGCGCGCTGTGCGGCTTCGTAACCCATGGTGGACACGGTTTCGTCTGGCGCGGCGATACGACGTTCACGGATACCTGTGCGCGTGACAATCCACTCGTCAGACGTATCTACCATTTTTTCCAGATCGGCGTTGGTACGCACTTGTTTTGGCAGGTAGCTGCCGGTACCTAAAATCTTCGTATACATGTACGCTCAGTCACTTTTAGCTAATACAGATTCCAGGCGAGCGGCAATCCGCTGAGGGACTTGTCGCTGCACCGCCTGCACTGCCTGTTCAATGGCGACAGAAAATGCTCGCTGATTGGCGGCGCCATGACTCTTAATCACGATGCCGCGCAATCCTAACAGACAGGCGCCATTATACTGGTCGGGGTTGAGGTGACTGAATCGCCGCGTCAGGCTCTTTTGTAACCAACGCTTCAATAAAATCAACCACCAGGCGCTTTTTTTGCCTTCTCCCTGAGATTTCAGCAGAGAAAGGAACATGCGCACGACCCCTTCCATGGTCTTCAACGTTACGTTTCCGGTGAAGCCATCGCACACCAGAACATCCGTTTTTCCCGTCAGCAACTCATTGGCTTCGAGATAACCAATATAGTTGATGGAGGGAACCTGTTTGAGCATTTCAGCAGCGTCGCGAATGCTGTCCAGGCCTTTGGTCTCTTCTTCACCAATATTCAATAACGCAACGCGGGGATTGTTGATCCCGACCACGTCTTCTGCCAGCACCGACCCCATTACGGCGAACTGAGCCAGCATGGTACTATCACAATCCACGTTAGCGCCCAAATCGAGCACCACCGTTTTCCCCTTCTGCTGATGCGGTAACACCGTCACCAGCGCCGGGCGCTCAATGCCCTCAATCGGCTTGAGCAGTAATTTCGACAGCCCCATCAGCGCGCCGGTATTGCCGGCGCTGACGCAAGCCTGCGCTCGTCCTTCTTTTACCAGCTCCAGCGCCATGCGCATAGAGCTGCCACGGCTATTACGAATCGCCTGCGAGGGGCGTGCATCACTGGCAATAACTGACTGCGCAGGAATAATCTGCAGACGCGAACGTTGTTCAAAGTCAGCTTTTGCAAGTAATGGCGTGATTGTGTCGGGATTGCCGACTAAAAGAAGTGTGAGTTGCGAATTAGAATTCAGTGCCTGCAATGCTGCAGGCACTGTCACGGAAGGGCCAAAATCTCCCCCCATGACATCTAACGCCAGGGTTAGACGTGTCAAGGTATCGTCGCAGCCTGGTTCGGTAACTTCCCCGTTTGCACGGGGAAATCCTCACTAAGCCTAATCACGCTTTCGCGCGATTACTTAGTGATAACCTTGCGGCCGCGGTAGAAACCGTCAGCGGTGATGTGGTGACGCAGGTGTTTCTCACCAGAAGTCTTGTCTACAGACAGGCTGGTAACTGCAGTCAGCGCGTCATGGGAACGACGCATGCCACGTTTGGAACGGGTTGGTTTATTCTGTTGTACGGCCATGGACCTTACTCCTCAATTACTTACGCTTTAAGCTGGCTAATACGGCAAATGGGTTTGGTTTTTGCGCTTCATCAGGCAGTTCCCCAAAGACCATGTCCGCCTCGGACACTTCACAGTGTTCAGAATCATGCACCGGAACGACTGGCAAGGAGAGGATGATTTCATCTTCAACCAGAGCCAGAAGATCGATTTCACCGAATTCGTTAACCTCAATCGGCTCATACGCTTCCGGGAGTGCTTCAGCCTGTTCGTCAGAACGAACCGGACTGAAACAATACGTTGTGTGAACATGCTGTACAAACGGTTTCCCGCAACGCTGACACTCGAGCGTTACCGTTACCTTTGCATCACCGGTTAAAACGGCGAGACGCTGGTTGTCGATAGCGAACGACATGGAGCATTCTACATCACTGTCCACACTGACTACAGATTCGGCAATACGCTCGGCCTGATCGGAAGTATAGATACCTTCGTAATCAAGGCGTTTTTGAGCCGTACGAACCGGATCAAGAGTCAGGGGTAATTTTACCTTTTGCATAGGGCGCGCATATTAACTTTGTAACGTCATAGAGTCAAAGAAAAAGGCAACCAGAGCTGCCTTTTGCCAATTATTCGCACACATTGCGGCCTGTAGTTTAAAATGGCTGGCATCGATACGCTATATCTGGTGATAAAAATATGCCAAATCTCGTCCTTGCTTCCACTTCTCCCTACCGTCGAACGCTGCTGGAAAAGCTCGGGATCCCGTTTGAATGCGCCGCGCCGGACGTTGATGAGACGCCGCAGCCGGGCGAATCACCGCGTCATCTGGTAACGCGTCTCGCTAAGGAGAAAGCGCAATCGCTGGCCGCACGGTATCCTGCACATTTGATTATAGGCTCCGATCAGGTTTGCGTGCTGGACGGCGAAATCACCGGCAAGCCCCATACGGAGGAGAATGCCTGCCAGCAGCTTCTGCTTGCGCGGGGCACTATCGTGACCTTTTACACGGGCCTGGCGCTCTATAACTCCGCCTCCGGCCATCTGCAAACCGAATGCGAGCCGTTCGACGTGCACTTCCGCCATCTTAGCGAGCTGGAGATTATGGACTACGTGCGCCGGGAACGTCCGCTGAACTGCGCAGGAAGCTTTAAGAGTGAAGGACTGGGGATTGCGCTGTTCGACAAACTGGATGGGCGGGATCCGAACACACTGGTGGGATTGCCGCTGATTGCCTTGTGTCAGATGTTACGGCGAGAAGAGTGTAATCCGCTGATCGTGTAAGTTATGCCCAGCGGCGCTTCGCTTGCATGGGCCTACGGGTTTCGTAGGCCGGGTAAGCGCAGCGCCACCCGGCACATAATCAGCCGCGCAGAACCTTCAGGCAGCGTTTCAACTGCTCGTCCAGCGGCGCTTCAATACGGATAACTTCCCCGGTATTAGGATGGGTAAACTTCAACGCTGCCGCATGCAGGAACAGACGCGACAGGCCCGTGCCCGCCAGCTGTTTATCAAATTCCCGGTCGCCGTAGCGGTCATCAAACGCAATCGGATGGCCCGCAAACTGGGTATGCACGCGAATCTGATGGGTACGCCCCGTCACCGGACTGCAGCGCACCAGCGTGGCAAACTCGTAGCGCTCTTCAACCTTAAAGCGCGTCTCCGACGGTTTCCCTTCCTGGCTCACGCGCACAATGCGCTCGCCGCTTTGCAGAATGTTCTTCAGCAGCGGGGCCTGCACCACCTTCACGTGGGACTGCCACTGACCGCGCACCAGCGCCAGATAATCTTTCTGCATGCCCTTCTCACGCAGCTGCTCGTGCAGGGAACGCAGCGCTGAACGCTTTTTCGCTACCAGCAGCACGCCTGAGGTATCACGGTCCAGGCGGTGAACCAGTTCGAGGAAACGGGCTTCCGGACGCAGCGCACGTAACCCTTCAATCACGCCGAAGCTCAGACCGCTACCACCGTGGACCGCGGTACCCGATGGCTTATTCAGCACCAGAATATGATCGTCCTCATAAAGGATGACATCGCTCAGGGCCGCGACTTTTTGCAGCTTCGGCGACACCACCTCTTCTTCACGTTCAGCCACGCGAACCGGTGGAATACGCACTTCATCACCGGCTTCGAGCTTATACTCAGGCTTCACGCGTTTTTTATTCACCCGCACCTCGCCCTTACGCAGGATGCGGTAAATCATACTCTTTGGCACGCCCTTCAGTTGGGTGCGCAAGAAGTTATCGATGCGTTGCCCCGCGTAGTCATCCGCGATAGCAACCATTTTTACGGCTGGAGTCTCTGTTTTCATGGTTGGCGATTCTAAATATCGTCAGCCATTAGCGCCACTCATTTTTCTATGCTTATATTTACTTTTATCCGGCCTGCGCCCCGTTTCACGCAATCGATTTGGTGGTTATTAAACCAATCACCACCTTGAGGTGAAGAAACTGTGAGTAACCGGGTGATAATTGGTAAAAGTCATCTTGCTATAACCCGGCGAGCAGTGGAATAATGGGGCTGTTTTCCGCGTTAAATCCGGGTTTTGTAAGGATGTCGACGGAATGACCAATTTTGTCTGACCGATCATCCACGCAGCAATGGCGTAAGACGTATTGATCTTTCAGGCAGTTAGCGGGCTGCGGGTTGCAGTACTTCCCGGTATAAGGATTGTTCTCTGGAGAGTTCTACCCAGGCAATTCCCCTGATAATTGCGCTGTGTTTCCGTATGAAATACAGGCAACCGACACTCTGCGCCTCTTAAGCGAGCGACAACCGTGAGGTTGGCGACGTGAACAGACACGAGGCCATCGGTTCATACCCCGGAAAGCGTCACCTTGCCCGCAGCTTTGTCGTCAATGTAAGAATAACGAGTAAGTTACGATGAAAAGAATGTTAATCAACGCAACTCAGCAAGAAGAGTTGCGTGTCGCCCTTGTGGATGGGCAGCGCCTGTACGATCTGGATATCGAAAGTCCTGGACACGAACAGAAAAAAGCGAACATTTACAAAGGTAAAATCACCCGCATTGAACCAAGCCTTGAAGCTGCATTTGTCGATTACGGTGCTGAGCGTCATGGTTTCCTCCCTCTGAAAGAAATCGCCCGCGAATATTTCCCTGCAAACTACAACGCCCATGGCCGCCCAAACATCAAAGATGTTCTGCGTGAAGGTCAGGAAGTTATCGTTCAGATTGATAAAGAAGAGCGCGGCAACAAGGGTGCCGCACTGACCACCTTTATCAGCCTGGCGGGGAGCTATCTGGTGCTGATGCCAAACAACCCGCGCGCGGGGGGCATCTCTCGCCGTATCGAAGGTGATGACCGTACCGAGCTGAAAGAAGCGCTGGCAAGCCTTGAGCTGCCGGATGGCATGGGGCTTATCGTACGTACCGCGGGCGTGGGCAAATCTGCCGAAGCGCTGCAGTGGGACCTGAGCTTCCGTCTGAAGCACTGGGAAGCTATCCAGAAAGCCGCAGAAAGCCGCCCTGCTCCGTTCCTGATCCACCAGGAAAGCAACGTTATCGTGCGTGCCTTCCGTGATTACCTGCGTCAGGACATCGGTGAGATTCTGATCGATAACCCGAAAGTGCTTGAGCTGGCTCGCCAGCACATCGCCGCGCTGGGTCGTCCGGATTTCACCAGCAAAATTAAACTGTACACCGGTGAAATCCCGCTGTTCAGCCATTATCAGATCGAATCCCAGATCGAGTCCGCCTTCCAGCGTGAAGTGCGCCTGCCGTCCGGCGGTTCTATCGTTATCGATACCACCGAAGCGCTGACCGCTATCGACATCAACTCCGCGCGTGCAACCCGCGGCGGGGACATCGAAGAGACGGCCTTCAACACCAACCTTGAAGCCGCTGATGAAATCGCCCGCCAGCTCCGCCTGCGCGACCTGGGCGGTCTGATTGTTATCGACTTCATCGACATGACCCCTGTTCGCCACCAGCGCGCGGTTGAAAACCGCCTGCGTGAAGCGGTGCGTCAGGATCGCGCGCGTATCCAGATTAGCCACATCTCGCGCTTCGGCCTGCTGGAGATGTCCCGCCAGCGTCTGAGCCCGTCGCTGGGTGAGTCCAGCCATCACGTCTGCCCGCGCTGCTCCGGCACCGGTACCGTGCGTGATAACGAATCTCTGTCTCTCTCTATCCTGCGTCTGATTGAAGAAGAAGCGCTGAAAGAGAACACCAAAGAGGTTCACGCCATTGTGCCTGTGCCGATTGCCTCCTACTTGCTGAACGAAAAACGTGCAGCGGTCAGCGCAATCGAAGCGCGTCAGGGCGGCGTTCGCTGCATCATCGTGCCAAACGACCAGATGGAAACCCCGCACTATCACGTGCTGCGTGTCCGTAAGGGCGAAGAGACCAGCACCCTCAGCTACCTGCTGCCGAAGCTGCATGAAGAAGAGATGGCGCTGCCTTCCGATGAAGAACCTGCCGAGCGCAAACTCCCAGAGCAGCCTGCGTTAGCGACCTTCATTATGCCTGAAGCCCCACCGGAAGCGGCGCTGGAAAAACCGGCAGCCAAACCGGCGGCGCAGAAACCAGAAGCCGCGGCCGCGAAAGTCCAGCCGGCGCAAACGGGTCTGCTGAGTCGCTTCTTCGGCGCGCTGAAGAAGATGTTTGCGGGTGAAGAAGTTCAGCCAGAGCAGCCGAAAGAAGAACCTAAAGCTGCCAAACCTGAACGTCAGCAGGACCGTCGCAAGCGTCAGAACAACCGCCGCGATCGTAACGACCGCAGCGACCGTAACGAGCGTCGTGACAGCCGTTCAGACAATAACGAAGGCCGTGAACAGCGCGAAGACAACCGTCGCAACCGTCGCGAGAAACAGCAGCAGAATGTTGAAGATCGTGAAATTCGCCAGCAGGCGGGCGATGAGTCCGAGAAGAGCAAGCAGCGCGACGAGCAGCAGCCACGCCGCGAACGCAACCGTCGTCGTAACGACGAGAAGCGTCAGGCGCAGCAGGAAGTTAAAAACCTGAACCGCGAAGAGCCCGCTGAGCAGCAGGACGGCGAGCAGGAAGAACGTACTCAGGTGATGCCTCGTCGTAAGCAGCGCCAGCTGGCACAGAAAGTGCGCATTGGTGCGGCTCCGGTAGAAGAAACCACCGTAGTTGCGGCTGAAGCGGCAGAAACCGCAACAGGCACGCAGGTTGCAAAAGTTGACCTGCCAGCCGTTGTGGACAATAACGTTGAGCAGGATGAAAACGGTGAAAACCGTGACAACGCAGGTATGCCGCGTCGCTCCCGCCGTTCTCCGCGTCATCTGCGCGTAAGTGGCCAGCGTCGTCGTCGCTACCGTGACGAGCGTTATCCGACTCAGTCTCCAATGCCTTTGACCGTGGCGTGCGCGTCACCAGAAATGGCATCCGGCAAAGTCTGGATCCGTTATCCGGTCGCTCGCCTGGAGCAGGCTGTTGAAGAGCAGGCTGTGACCGAAGAGGTGATTGCTCCTGTAGCAGCGGTTGAAGATGCTATGACCGAAGCAGCAACCGTGGTTGAACCTCAGGTTGTTGAAGCGGCAGAACCACACGCAGTGGACGTCGAAACTACCCATCCTGAAGTGATTGCCGCGCCGGTTGATGCCGCACCGCAGATTATCGCCGAAGAAGATGTCGTGGTGGCTGAGGAAGTCGCTGAAGAAGCTGAACCAGTAGCCGCAGTGGAAGAAGCCGCTGAAACCCTCGTCGAAACCACCACTGAAGAAATCGTTCAGGACGTTGAGATTCAGGTTGAACCGGTTGTTGAAGAAGCGAAAGCGCCTGAAGTGGAGCCAGAGCCGGTTAAGGTTGTTACCGCTCCTGCGCCTGCTCACGTTGCGACAGCGCCGATGACGCGCGCTCCGGCACCAGAGTATGTGCCTGAAGCACCGCGTCACAGCGACTGGGTTCGCCCGGCGTTCAGCTTTGACGGTAAAGGCGCTGCAGGCGGTCACAGTGCAACGCATCAGGCGACTGCACCAGCGACGCGTCCACAGCCTGTCGAATAACGACGCAGAAAGTAAAAAGCCGACCTTCGGGTCGGCTTTTTTTATGGCTGCTGCACGGGCTTTCTCATCCCGGTGACCTCCGGCATGATCTGCCGCATTAGCTCCAGAAATCGCCGCAAGCGCGCCGGATAATACCGGGACCAGGGGTAAACCAGATGCACCGGTAACGCCGCCGGCTGCCACTCTGGCAGCAAATGTACCAGCCGACCTTCCCGGATATCATCCTGTACCGTCCAGCTGGATACTACCGCCACGCCAAGACCGGTGAGTGCCGTATTGCGTGCGACATACAGACTGTCGGTGCTCAGGCGTGGGGTAATTATCACGCGCGCGGTGGCGGATGATGCCTCGTGAAAAAGCTCCACATGGCGCTGGTAGAAAGAGCTGATGGCAATCCAGGGAAGCTGCTGCAGATCCTCCGGGGTGTTAACCGTCGGAAAGCGGTCCAGCAATGCCGGAGAAGCCACCACCGAGCGCGGTACTTCGGCCAGCAGCACGGACACGGTCGCCGGGTCGACTTCCATTCCCACCCGAATAGCGCAGTCAAGGTTGTCGCCCAGAAAATCAGCCGACCGATCGTTGAGCATCCACTCAATAGAAAGCTGCGGATAACGCTGTAGAAATTCGGTTAGTGGTTTCAGGAGCTGATCCTGACCAAACGCATGCGGTGCCCGCACCCGCAGCACGCCTACAGGTTCATCTTCCGTCTGCCCCACCTCATCTTCCAGCGCCAGCCAGCTGTCAATTACCCGGCGGGCATGCTGATAGCAGCGCTCCCCGTCATCCGTCAGCCGCGTCGTGTGGGTGGTGCGCAACATCAGACGCACGCCCAGCATTGTCTCAAGCGACTGCAGCCGCCGGCTCACCGTGGCCTGGGTGGTGTCCAGCTGCCGTGCCGCCGCAGAAAGGGAACCCGCCTCCACAATGCGGACAAACGTCCGCATCAGCTCTACCCTGTCTATACGCTCAACTCTTTTCATTTACTTTTCATCTATACGTTCAACGTATAAGCGTTTTACCACCGCGCTCGCTACCGCCGCAAGGCGTACTGATGAAAAATAGCCTCACACGATGAATGAGGAACGTCTTATGAATACAACAACCGCCGCCCATGCCGTAAGCCGCTGGGTAATCTTAATGCTGGCGCTCGGTGCAGGCTTCAGCGTGGCATCCATCTATTATGCCCAGCCTCTGCTGCCTCTGATGGGCGCCGACCTTCACCTGAGTATCGAAGGAATGGGCCTGGTCCCGACCCTCACCCAGGCGGGATATGCCTTAGGGATCCTGTTCCTGCTGCCGCTCGGCGATCGCCACGACCGCAGAACATTAATCCTGATAAAGAGCGCGGCCCTGGCGCTGTTCCTGCTGGGCTGTAGCCTGACCGGACAGATCCACTCCCTGCTGCTGGCAAGCCTGCTCATCGGCATGGCCGCCACCATGGCGCAGGATATTGTCCCGGCTGCGGCAATCCTTGCGCCGGAAGGCAAACAGGGGAAAACCGTGGGTACGGTGATGACCGGTCTGCTGCTGGGCATTTTGCTCTCCCGAACCGTCAGCGGCGTGGTGGGCGAAGCGTTTGGCTGGCGCGTGATGTATCAGCTGGCTGCGGCAAGTATTGCGTTTATCGGCGTGGTAATGTGGGCCGTACTCCCTCGTTTCGCCGTTCACTCCACGCTGAGCTATCCCGCTCTGCTGCGCTCGATGGAACATCTGTGGCGTCGCTATCCCGCTCTGCGCCGTGCCGCGCTGGCCCAGGGTTTTCTGTCGATAGCCTTTAGCGCCTTCTGGTCTACGCTTGCGGTCATGCTGCTGGAACGCTATCACCTCGGGAGTGCCGTCGCCGGTGGTTTTGGTATCGCAGGTGCAGCCGGTGCGTTGGCAGCCCCGCTGGCGGGCGGCCTGGCGGATAAACTGGGTGCCGGGAAAGTCACGCAGCTTGGTGCCGTCCTTGTGACCGTCTCGTTTGCCCTGATGTTCCTGATGCCTGCCCTGGGAGTTCACGGACAGCTGATTCTGATTGCCGTCTCTGCTATCGGGTTCGATCTGGGCCTGCAGTCCAGCCTGGTCGCGCACCAGAATCTGGTTTACAGCCTTGAGCCACAGGCACGGGGTCGTCTGAACGCCCTGCTCTTTACCGTGATCTTCATCGGCATGGCGTTGGGTTCCGCGTTAGGCAGCAATATTTACACGCTGGCTGGCTGGACGGGCGTGGTTGCGCTGGCAACGGTTTGCGGCATCATTGCGCTGGCAATCCGTATGATTGAAAGCGCGCGGGTCGCCTCGGCACCAGCAGAAATGGCATAAAAAAAATGCCCAATCCAGACGGATTGGGCAGTAAAACATGCCCAGTTTCAAGACATGTTCCAAGAGGTCAAGATGTTATTTGTTCAGCTGGAACAGAGACATGCCCTGCATATCGCTAAACGCTTTATAAGAAGCCTGCAGGGCCGCCTGCTGCATGGTGTAAGAGGAAATCGCTTCGTTCCAGTCCACGTCCACCAGGTCGCTCATCTGCTTAGTCTGACCCAGCGCGCGGTCGTCACCCAGGGTATCGAGTTTTTCCAGTTCGTTCAGTTTAGTACCCACATCCGCAACGACCGTCAGGACGTTGTTTTGAGCGTTTTTAATACCGATCTGCGCGTTGGAAATCACCTGACCTTGCGCGGCGGCTGCGGCCGGATCGTTCTCAATCGGCGTTTTCAACGAAGCAATGGCGGAATCAAGGATTTTAAACATGTTGGTATCGCCATACCCACCGCCCGGCAACTCTTGTGCATTGCTGGTAATGCTCTCAAAGATCTGCTGGCCGGTATGGCTGATCGCCATGTTTCGCGCCGTATCGACCTGCTGAGTGATCGCCTCAGTACCACCATTGTAGGTGCCGGTTGCGGCATCAAACGGTGCACTCTCGGTTTTGTATCCCGCAAAGATAAAGCGACCATTGCCATCCGTCGTGTTAGCCAGGTTCATCAGCTGGTCGCGGATCCCCTGGATATCGGTCGCCAGAGAGAGACGGTCGTCATCGCTTAAGGTGCCGTTTGACGCGTAGACCAGCTTCTCACGCACGCTTGATAAAGCGGTGTTCACCTGGGTCAGCACGTTATCTTCCAGCGACACTTTTTGCGTGGCAAAGGTGCGCGCTAACGCGAACTGGCTGTTTTGAGACTGAGACTGTGACAGCACAATAGACTGTGAAGCCGCGATAGGATCGTCCGACGGACGGTTAACGCGCTTGCCGGTGGACATTTGTTCACCGTAGCTCAGCCATCTGCTCTGGGAATCGGTGATCCCGCGCATGTTCTGTTCGTACATCATCTGGGTGCTAATACGCATTTTTCACCTCAACCTTAACGAATGTTGATAATTGCATCGAAGAGCGTACTGGCAGTCTGAAGCACCTGCGCGTTGGCGAGGTAATACTGCTGATAACGCTGCAGGTTGCCATACTCTTCGTCGAGGTTTACCCCAGAGATGGTCTGCTGCTGCTTAATTAACTGCGTTTCCACATTGGCTTTCGTCTGGCTACTGACTTTCAGTGAAGCGGTGGTGCTCCCTACGGTGCTCACCAGTGAGGCATAGGCATCGTTAAAGGTTTTGTTCCCGCCAACCACTTTGCTGTTTTGCAGATCGAGCATTTTCTGCCCGTTGCGGTTGTCGCTCTCACCGCCGTTCTGCACCGCGGCCATAGCCAGTTTGGATTCGTCACTGATGGACAGTTCCATGTTCATGATGACGTCAGAGACGGGCTTCACGGTAAAGCTGTCTTTGGCGTTGGCCGAACCGCTGACGTTCACGTTGAGACCGTCAAAAGACAGATTGCCGCTGGCATCCGGGCTCATGGTAAAGCTGGTCTTGTCCGACGTGCGGGTGATGGTCCAGTCGGTGCCGTTAAACTGCAGCTTATAGTCCGTTGCCTGAACTTTGGTGCTGTCCGCAACGGTGGCATTGACGACCGCCGTGCCGCTATTTTTGCTGTTGGAAAGCACAGCCGGAGAACCGAAGCCGAACAGCTTGCCGCCCGCATCGCCGTTGGCATCAAAGCCGGCCTCGTGCTGCTTGTTCATCGCGTCGGCAAACGCCAGCGCCATCTGGTTCAGGTTATTACGAGCCTTATCCAGATCTTCCGCGCGGAAGGTCAGCAAACCGCCTAACGAACCGGTGGTGATCATCTTTTCCGGGATCTCGACATTACCCGCAACTTCATCGACGTAGGCGATAGTGGTGCGGGAAGGATCGGCGCTGGACTTCACGGCAGCCAGCTGGTTAGCTTTGCTGCCCTGCACCAGGCTGTAGCCGTTGCCGAAAGAGATGTTATACGTGCCGCTATCCTGCACAGAGACTTCCACGCCCACGATTTTGTTCAGCTCAGTGACGAGCTGATCGCGCTGGTCGAGCAAATCATTCGGGGATGCGCCCGCGCCAACGCCGGTCAGACGGGAGATCTGATCGTTCAGGTTGGCAATCTGTTTGGCGTAGTTGTTGATCTGCGACACGCTGGTTGAAATCGCGGTATTCACCTGCGAATCCTGGTCGCGAAGATACTGATCGTTAGTTTTAAACTGGTTAACCAGACCATCCGCTTTTCCCAGCACCGTCTGACGCGCAGCCGGGTCTTCCGCGTTGCTCACCAGCGTTTGCAGGCTCTTAAAGAAATCCTGCAGAGTGGTGGAAAGCGAGTTGGTGGTATCGGAGAGCACATCGTCAATTTTTGACATCTGCTGATAGCGCGTGGTCAGGCCGCTGCTTTGGGTCTGCGCGGCGCGCAGCTGGTTGGTGATGAAAGCGTCATATTCACGCTGGACACCGGAGACATACACCCCGTTACCCACCCAGCCACCGCCGGTCAGCGTGCTGTTAGATGCACCCAGCACCGTCGTCTGGCGGGTGTAACCTGCCACGTTATAGCTTGAAATATTATTACTGACGATATTGAGTGCCGACTGCGCGGCACTGAGGCCACTCATGGCGCTGTTAATCAAACTGGACATGGGGGTTCCTTTTATACGTTCAGACACGAGTCCTGATGAAGGTTATCGGCAACCTCCACCGGGACTTGAGAACTTTCAGAACAGATTTTCAATATCTGTGCTATAGGCTTTACTGACCTTCTCGCCCATGGATTTCAGCTGCTGGATCATGCTGGTAAGCTTGCGCGCGTAGTTCGGGTCGGTCGCGTAGCCCGCGTTTTGCAGGGCCTGAGCGCCCTGCTCCGCCGTTGCCGCCTGCGTAACGGCGGTATAACGCGGATTTCGGCTCAGCAGGCCTACATAATCGGATAAGGCTTCCAGATACGAGCTGTAGACGCGGAATTTGGCTTTCACCTTCACCGCCGCGCCGTTCTCGTATTCCGTAGTCGTGATCTCGGTGGTCGGCCCCTTCCAGCTGGAGGTGGCCTTCACGCCGAAGATGTTGAAGCTCGGGTCGCCGTTTTCCTTGCGGATCTGGCGCTGACCCCAGCCCGATTCCAGCGCGGCCTGGGCCAGAATCAGGTGGTGAGGCACGCCGCTCTGTTCACTGGCAAGCCGTGCCGGCAGAGAAAGCTGCGCCAGGAAGTCTTTGCTGTCACCGGAGAGCGCCTCGTCGCCGCTGCCCGTTGCCTTCGGTATCGCTTTACGCACCATCTGCGTCAGCGCCTGGTTCTGATAACTGGTCACCGTTTCGAGGTCGAACTTCATCGGCACCTGCTGCGGCTGCTCTTCTGGCTGAACACCCTGTGCGGCGGCGGTCTGTTTGACAATCATGTCAGCCAGACCGAGGCCTTTACCGGCGGTCATCTGCTGCGCAATCTGCTGGTCGTACATGCTGGTATAAAGACGCGTTGAATCGCTGCTGAACATCCCGTCTTTCGGCAGGGTTTCGCGCATGCTCTTCAGCATCATCTGTACAAACATCCCTTCCACCTGGCGGGCAACCGGGCGGATATTCGCCGCCGGGTCTTTACCTGCTTTGGCTTTCAGTTCGTTGAGCGACTGGGCATCCCAGGCGGCACTGGTCAACAGTTTGCTATCGGTCAACATTAGATGATTTCCAGTTTGGCGCGCAGGCAGCCCGCGCTTTGCATCGATTGCAGAATGGACATCAGATCCATCGGCGTCGCGCCCAGCGCGTTCAGGGCACGCACCACGCTGTTCAGGTTGGCGCTGGAGCGCACGCTCTGCAGGGAACCGCCGCTCTGGCGTAAATCAATCTGCGTTTGCGGCGTCACTACCGTCTGGCCGCCACCAAACGGTGTATCCGGCTGGCTGACGTTGGCGGAACGGTTAACCGTCACCGACAGGTTACCCTGCGCCACGGCACAGCTATCCAGCGACACTTCCCGGTTCATCACCACGGAGCCCGTACGGGAGTTGATGATCACTTTGGCATCCTGCACCGGCACGTTCACTTCCAGATTCTGGATATCCGCCAGCATGCGCACCTGGTTGCTGCTGCCGGTGGAGGTGCGGATCTGCACGGTACGCGCATCCAGTGCCGTGGCATTGCCATAGCTGCGGTTGATGGTGTCGGCAATCTGCTGCGCCATCGTGAAGTCTTCATTATTCAGCTGCAGGTTGATGGTGTTGCCCGCGCCAAACTGGGTCGGCAGTTCACGCTCGATGATCGCACCGTTGGTGATGCGCCCGCCGTTCAACTGGTTCACCTGGACGCTGCTTCCGCCAGCGGATGCGCCTGCCCCGCCGACCAGGATGTTCCCCTGCGCCAGCGCGTAGACCTGGCTGTCGACGCCTTTCAGCGGGGTCATCAGCAGCGTACCGCCGCGCAGGCTTTTGGCGTTACCCATTGAGGAGACCACCACGTCAATGGTCTGCCCCTGGCGCGCAAACGCCGGGTAGGAGGCAGTGACCATAACCGCGGCCACATTTTTTAGCTGCATGTTGGTTCCCGCCGGCACGGTAATGCCGAGCTGGGAAAGCATGTTGTTTAAGCTTTGGGTGGTAAACGGCGTCTGGGTCGTCTGGTCACCGGTACCGTCCAGCCCCACCACCAGGCCATAGCCAATCAGCGAGTTCCCGCGGACGCCCTGAACGCTGGTGAGATCTCGAATGCGATCGGCCTGGGCAAACGTTGCGACAAGAACCAGCGCTGCGGCGAAGATCGATTTAAACATGGGTCACCTCGCTTACATCGGCGATAAATTAAGGAAGAAGCGCTGCAGCCAACCCATATTCTGCGCTTCATTAATGTAGCCGTTACCGACGTACTCAATGCGCGCATCCGCCACCTGGGTGGACGGAACGGTGTTGGTGCCGCTGATGGTGCGTGGATTCACCACGCCCGAGAAGCGAATGAATTCAGTGCCCTGGTTAATGGCGATCTGTTTTTCACCCACGACGTGTAAATTGCCGTTAACCAGCACCTGGTCAACCGTGACCGTCAGCGTACCGCTGAAGGTGTTGCTGGCGTTCGCGCCACCTTTACCGTTAAAGGTGTTGCCGCCGGAGGCCTCAACATCCGCACGGGCATTGCCGAACAGGCCCTGCAGATAGCGTGGAACGGTGTCAAAGCCAAAATTGGTTTTGCCATCGCGGCTGGCGTTCGCCGACGAGCTCTTGCTCGCGCTGACGTTTTCCTGCAGCACAATGGTCAATGTATCGCCGACATTACGCGGGCGGCGATCTTCAAACAGCGGCTGATAGCCGTAGTTAATCGGCTGCGCGGTCTGGAAAATGGAGCCGTTTACAACTGGCGCAGGGCCAGGAACGGGTTGGGCAGTCGTCGCACCCTGGACCAATGGTTTAGATGGGATCAAAGCGCACCCGCTGAGGGTGACGGCCAGAACAGCCAGTATCGGATAACGAAACGCCGCGTTTTTTTGCATTGCCTTCATCTTCGAAAACAGGGAGCCGGTGCGGGGTTTACCGCACCGGGCTACACCTTAGAGTTGCGTCAGTTTCTGCAGCATCTGATCGGTCGTAGAGACTGCTTTACTGTTAATTTCATACGCGCGCTGGACCTGGATCATATTCACCAGCTCTTCCGCCACGTTCACGTTGGAGGTTTCGACATACCCCTGGTACAGCAGCCCCGCACCGTTCAGGCCTGGCGTACTTTCATTTGGCGTGCCGGAGGATTGCGTTTCGGTGTAGAGGTTCTCACCAATGCTTTCCAGACCGGTATCGTTCATGAAGGTGGTCAGGTTGAGCTGGCCGACCTGGACCGGAGCGGCCTGCCCCTGCTGGGTCACGCTCACGATGCCGTCGCGGCCGATGGTAATGCTCAGGGCGTTCGCCGGAATGGTGATCGCAGGCTGAACCTGGAAACCGCCCGCCGTCACCAGCTGACCGTTCTGATCGACCTGGAAGGAACCGTCACGGGTGTAGGCAGAGGTCCCGTCAGGCAGCTGCACCTGGAAGAAGCCCTGGCCTTTGATCGCCACGTCTTTGCTGTTGTTGGTCTGAGACAGGTTGCCCTGGCTGTGCAGACGCTCGGTCGCCACCGGGCGAACGCCGGTACCGATCTGCAGGCCTGACGGCAGCGTCGTCTGTTCAGAAGACTGCGCGCCCGGCTGGCGGATGGTTTGATAAAGCAAATCTTCGAAAACGGCGCGCTGACGCTTGAAACCATTGGTGCTCACGTTTGCCAGGTTGTTGGCAATCACATCCATGTTGGTTTGCTGCGCGTCCAGGCCAGTTTTCGCGATCCATAAAGAACTGATCATAAAGAGTCCTGTTAACTCATCGACAGAAGTTGGTTAGCCTTGCCCGCGTTTTCGTCCACGCTGCTGATAATTTTCATCTGCATTTCAAAACGACGGGCGCTGGCGATCATGTCGCTCATAGCGGCTACCGGCTTAACGTTGCTGCCTTCCAGAACGCCGGACATCACGCGGATGCTCGGATCGGCCTGTAATGTGGCACCACGGGTAGCCTGAGCTGCCTGGGTCAGACGGAACATGCCGTCGTCGCCGCGCTGCACCTCTTTGCCTTCCGCTTTGACCAGCTTCAGACGCCCGACGGGGGCAACGGTGTTGGCCGGATCGCCCGGGTTCAGCGCCGAGATGGTGCCGTCCGCGGCGATGGTCAGCTCAGAGCCTTCCGGCACGGTCAGCGGGCCCGCTTCACCCATCACCGGATGCCCCTGAATCGTCAGCTGGCCGGTCGCGCTGACCTGGATATTCCCGTTACGGGTATAGCCTTCGCCACCGTCCGCCGTTTGCACCGCCAGCCAGCCGTCCTGCTGCAGAGCAACGTCCAGCGGGCGTGAGGTGTAATCCATCTGCCCTGGCGTCATGTCTGCGCCCGGGGTGGATGCCGCCACCAGCGTACGGGTCGGCAGGGAGAGCCCTTCCACCGGCACCGCGCGCAGCGCATTCAGCTGCGCGCGAAAGCCCGGCGTAGAGGCGTTTGCCAGGTTGCTGGCGGTAACGGCCTGCTGGCTGAGCGTCTGACTTGCCGCGCCCATCGCGGTATATATTGCGTGATCCATTGCGCTTTCCTGTTAGCCGCTTAACGCAGGTTAACCAGCGTGTTGAGGATCTGATCCTGGGTCTTGATGGTCTGCGCGTTCGACTGGTAGTTACGCTGCGCGACAATCATGTTCACCAGTTCTTTACTCAGGTCCACGTTTGAGGCTTCCAGCGCGCCGTTGGTCAGCGTGCCGAAGTTACCGGAGCCCGCGGTGCCCAGCAGGGCAACACCGGAAGACTGCGTGGCAGACCAGACGTTATCGCCTTCAGATTTCAGACCTTCGTTGTTGGCGAAGTTTGCCAGCACGATCTGGCCCAGCACCTGAGTCTGCTCGTTGGAGTAGTTCCCGACGACGGTGCCGTCATCGTTAATCTGATAGCTCACCAGGTCGCCCGGCTTGAAGCCGTTCTGATTGGTTGCCACGATATTGTTTGCACCGGTGTTCTGCTGCATGGAGTTAGCAAAACTCATCGCGAAGGTCGCCGGGTCTGCACCTGGGATAGTCGCGGTAGTGATGTTGATGTTTCCACCCCCGATCAACGTACCGTTATTATCGAAGGTCAAGGTCGTGGCCACTGCCGCCGCGCTGCCTGCCACGCTGCCGTCCTGGGCATACACTTTCCAGGAGTTAGCCGGGGTCGCATCTTTGACGTAAAACAGGTTCATGTTGTGCGCATTACCCTGGCTATCAAAGACGGTTACCGTACCTTTTTTGTTGTAGGTATCCGGGTTGGCCGGATCGAAGGCGGCGGTTGGTGCAGCATCGGTGGAGTTGAGGTTAATCTGCTGGGAAGCCGTGGTGGTGGACTTCGCGGCCATCAGCGTGGTCGGGATATTAATCGCCTGTGGATTCGCACCGGTCTGAACCGTTGATGGCGT
This sequence comes from Enterobacter sp. 04-C-12-SI-ECC, assembly GCF_047530715.1. NCBI lineage: Bacteria > Pseudomonadati > Pseudomonadota > Gammaproteobacteria > Enterobacterales > Enterobacteriaceae > Enterobacter > Enterobacter sp. 04-C-12-SI-ECC. Next base: position 36,207 of record NZ_JBLKDI010000003.1, on the reverse strand, counting down.
TCCGGCAACCGGATACCCCGTTAATTGCATCCCCTGCATGTTCACCAGGTTACGGTTTTCGTCCAGCTTGAACTGGCCGTTACGGCTGTAGAACACCGAGCCGTTTGCATCGACCATACGGAAGAAACCGTTCTGGCTGATGGCAACGTCCAGGCCACGACCGGTGTTGGTGGTGGTACCGTCGGTAAAGTCCTGAGTGATGCCCGCAACTTTTACGCCCAGACCCACTTTGGAACCGGCAAACATATCTGCAAAAGACGCAGAACCGGATTTGAAACCATAGGTCGCGGAGTTGGCGATGTTGTTGCCAATGACGTCCAGGTTGGTGGCCGCAGCATTCAGGCCGCTGACCGCTTGAGAAAAGGCCATGACTTACTCCTGATAAGTGTTAAGGCTTAGATAATCTGCCGAACTTCGTCGAGTGTGGTGGTACCGGAAGTACCCAAATCCAGTTTGTTGCCGTCGCCCCCTTTAATCACGCCCTGAACCAGCGCGAACTGCAGCGACTGCGCCACCAGTTGGGTCGTCCCGTTGCTGGCGCTAATCGCGACTTTGTAGGAGCCATTTGGTGCTTTCGTGCCGTCGGTCAGGCTGCCGTCCCAGGTAAAGGTGTGAACGCCCGCTTTCAGCTCGCCGATGTCGATGGTGCGAACCACGGCGCCGGTTGAGTCGGTGATCGTCGCCGTCACTTTGTCAGCCGCCTGCTGCAACTCAACGCCGAACGGCGTAGTGGTGGTGGTCGATGTACCGTCGGTGGTGCTGGTGCCCGCCAGGATCGTGGTCCCCGGGATCATCACGCCGTGACCAATCAGGCTTGCCGCCTGCAGGGACTGAGCGCTGTTAATCTGACCGGAGACGGAACCGAGGGTGGTGTTCAGTTTCTCAATGCCGCTCACGGTACTGATCTGCGCAAGCTGCGTGGTCAGTTCGTTGTTCTGCATTGGGTTAGTCGGATCCTGGTTCTTAAGCTGCGCAACCAGCAGCGTCAGAAAACTGCTCTGCAAATCGGAGGCATTGCTTCCCGTCAGGGAGCTGGAGCTTGTCGAACTTTTGGTGTTGTTAACACCCGTGTTCGTCGGATCATTCACATTTACGGCGATGGACATGCATGTCTCCTTTACTGGCCGAGAGTGAGTGTTTTGAGCATCATGCTCTTCACGGTATTAAGCACTTCGACGTTCGCCTGGTAGCTACGGGACGCCGACATGGAGTTCACCATCTCGCCTACCACATCCACGTTTGGCATCTTCACGTATCCGTTAGCGTCCGCGAGCGGGTTACCGGGCTCATACACCAGCTTGTCCGGCGCCTGGCTCTCAACCACGTCAGACACCTTCACACCGCCCGTTGCCGCGCCTGGCGCAGCGTCGACCTGAAACACAACCTGTTTGGCACGATAAGGCTGTCCGTCAGGTCCGGTCACGCTGTCGGCGTTCGCCAGGTTACTGGCGGCCACGTTCAGACGTTTGGACTGGGCGGTTAACGCCGAGCCGGCGATATCAAAAATATTCAGCAAGGCCATTTATCAGTTGCCCCCCTGCAGGACGTTCATCATGCCTTTGATTTGTCCGCCGAGTACGGTCAGGCCCGTCTGGTATTTCAGGCTGTTATCGGCAAACTGCGTACGCTCCCGGTCCATATCCACGGTGTTACCGTCGAGTGAAGGCTGGTCAGGGATGCGATAAAGTAAATCGGTCGCTGGCGCGGTCATCGCCTGAGCGGGAATATGGCGAGAGGATGTCATGGCGAGTGCAACACCCGTTCCTTCGGCACGTCCACGCTCCATCACCTTTTTGAGCTCACTGGAAAAATCAATATCGCGCGCCTGATACCCGGGCGTATCGGCGTTAGCGATGTTGGCGGCTAAAATCTCCTGCCGCTGGGCGCGTAAATTGAGCGCTTCCTGCTGAAAACGTAACGCGGCGTCGAGTTTATCGAGCATGTCTCCTCCGCTGATGGCAAAATTTCAGTTCACAGCTTAAATCTCACCCGGTCTCCCCTATCGACGGAATAAGCACAAAATGCGTCGCTATTTATTCCGTTGATGCAAAACCACTGCAGGTAGAATTCATCCAACTCTGGAAACGGTGGAACTTGCGATGCAAACGTTAAAACGTGGCCTGATGGCAACCTTCTTGCTGTTTAGCCCTCTGGTGAATGCCGGGGATTTACAGGATGCGCTGACGAATTTTTTTGCCCAGAAGCTGGCGGGCTTTAGCGATGACGTTAACGTGACCATCCGCACGCCGCCGAATCTGTATCCGACCTGCGAGCAACCGTCATTCAGCGTGACGGGGACCACGAAGCTGTGGGGCAATGTGAACGTCCTGGCACGCTGCGCCAACGAAAAACGCTATTTACAGGTTGCAGTTCAGGCGACGGGCAATTATGTTGTCGCCGCCGTACCCATTGTGCGTGGCAGCGCGCTGCAGGCAAACAGCGTGACGTTAAAGCGCGGGCGTCTGGATCAGCTCCCGCCGCGGACAATGCTTGACATTAACCAGGCACAGGACGCCGTCAGCCTGCGCGATGTCGCGCCGGGCCAGCCGATTCAGCTCTCCATGCTGCGCCAGGCGTGGCGTGTCAAAGCGGGACAGCAGGTGATGGTCGTTGCCAACGGAGACGGCTTTAGCATCAACAGTGAAGGGAAAGCGTTAAACAATGCCGCGGTAGCGCAAAACGCCCGCGTCAGAATGTCCTCAGGCCAGGTGGTGAGCGGAACCGTCGATTCTGATGGGAATATTCTGATTAACCTATAATCTTTTTAAAGATTTCGCGGCGCGTGCCGATAAATATTCCACTAATGATGATGTCAGGCGCAAACGCCGCGAACCCTCGATGAGGACAACACTATGAGCATTGATCGTACATCAGCCCTGAAGCCGGTAAGCGCTGTACAGCCTCGCGAAACGAACGACGCTACCCCTCAGAAAACGCGTCTGGAAAAACCGTCAACGTCTAACAGCACCAGCGTGACCCTGAGCGATGCCCAGGCAAAACTGATGCAGCCAGGCAGCAACGATATCAATATGGAACGTGTTGAAGCGCTGAAAACGGCTATTCGCAACGGTGAGCTGAAAATGGACACCAGCAAAATCGCTGATGCCCTGATTCAGGAAGCACAGAGTTTCTTACAGAGTAACTAACCGTATGAGTCGACTGTCAGAAATACTGGATCAAATGACGGTTGTCCTGAACGACCTGAAAACGGTAATGGATGCTGAACAACAGCATCTCTCTTCCGGTCACATTAACGGCAGCGCGCTGCAGCGTATTACTGAAGATAAGAGTTCGCTGCTGGCCACGCTGGATTATCTGGAGCAGCAGCGCCGCGCCGAGCAGGACTCGAAGCGCAGCGCCAATGACGATATTGCTGAGCGCTGGCAGACCATTACCGAAAAAACCCAGCATCTGCGCGATCTCAACCAGCATAACGGCTGGCTGCTTGAAGGCCAGATAGAGCGTAATCAGCAGGCGCTTGAGGTGCTGAAGCCGCATAAAGAAACCGGACTGTACGGCGCGGATGGTCAGACGGCGACGGCACGTATTGCGGGTGTAAAAAAGATTTCGATTTGACGCGTAAGCGACAAATCTTGCAGTGGGGAGCACCCTGAGGTGAACTCCCCTTTTGGCGTTTATGCCGTCCGGCGGGTAAACTCTTTCACTTTGAAGCCCAGCACGGCGAGCGTAGCAAAATACGCTACCACCCCAACGCCCACCACGGCCATCAGCCGCATCAGACGATAAGGCATCGTGCCCAGAGACCACTCCGGCATGACGTACATCATCCCGATGAGTGCCGCAGACATCACCAGCACCGCCACGACCAAACGCACGAGGAAACTTGCCCACCCCGGCTGCGGCGTAAAGATATCCTGCTTGCGCAGCTGCCAGTAAAGCAGCCCGGCATTCAGACAGGCCGCCAGACCAATAGACAGCGACAGGCCGGCATGCTTCAGCGGGCCGATAAATGCCAGGTTCATCAGCTGCGTCATAATCAGCGTTACAATGGCAATTTTCACCGGCGTTTTAATGTCCTGACGTGAATAGAACCCCGGTGCCAGCACTTTGACGACAATCAGCCCCATCAATCCCACCGAGTAAGCGACCAGCGCGCGCTGGGTCATCGCGGCGTCAAACGCGGTGAATTTCCCGTACTGGAACAGCGACACCGTCAGCGGCTTGGCGAGGATCCCCAGCGCCACCGCGCTTGGCAGGGCCAGCAGGAAGCAGAGACGCAGGCCCCAGTCCATCAGGCGGCAGTATTCGTCATGGTTGCCGCTGGCAAAGCTTTTCGACAGCGACGGCAGCAGGATGGTCCCCAGCGCCACGCCCAGCACGCCGGACGGGAACTCCATCAGGCGGTCAGCGTAGTACATCCACGAGACGGAACCCGACACCAGGAAAGAGGCAAAAATGGTGTTGATAATCAGCGAGATCTGGCTGACGGAGACGCCAAGAATGGCGGGCCCCATCTGCTTGATAACGCGCATCGCCCCGGCATCTTTCAGGTTGATGCGCGGCAGCACCAGCATGCCGATTTTCTTCAGATGCGGCAGTTGATACGCCAGCTGCAGCACGCCGCCTACGGTGACCGCCCAGGCCAGGGCCAGCACCGGCGGGTTGAAGTGCGGCGCGGCGAACAGCGCAAAACCGATCATGCTGACGTTGAGAAACGTCGGCGCAAACGCCGGAACGGAGAAGCGGTTCCAGGTGTTCAGGATAGCCCCCACCAGCGAGGCCAGCGAGATCAGCAGAATATAGGGGAAGGTAATGCGCAGAAGCTGCGAGGTCAGCGCAAATTTATCCGCCGTGTCGGCAAAGCCGGGCGCGGTCACCATAATGACCCAGGGCGCGGCCAGCATACCGACTACCGTCACCACGGCCAGCGCCAGCGTCAGCAACCCGGAGACATAAGAGACAAACACGCGCGTCGCGTCTTCACCCTGCTTGCTTTTATATTCCGCCAGAATAGGCACAAACGCCTGGGAGAACGCCCCTTCAGCAAAAATGCGACGCAACAGGTTCGGCAGCTTGAACGCCACGAAAAAGGCGTCCGTTGCCATCCCTGCACCAAAGACCCTTGCCACAATGGCATCGCGCGCAAAACCGAGAACGCGAGAGAACATGGTCATCGAGCTGACGGCCGCCAGCGATTTTAATAAGTTCATTAACGTGAATTTCCAGAACCATACGGATTTATAGACCGGGAAAGCACAAGCGCCACCCGGCAAAGCCAACAAGCGGCGCTTAGTCTAACCCGATTTCAACGAATTACTATCCGCAGATGTTACAGCGAGTTATTCACTCATGGCCTCGCGCCAGAGCCGTTCTACAATGCGCTGAGCCAGAATAGCCTGCTCGCCGGACGTTTCAGGAACCGTCTGATTTTGCACGCAGGTGATAAAGTGGCGGGCACATCCTGCGAAACCTCGTTGCTCCAGAGTGCTTTGCCAGCCGGGGACCGGCTGCATCACCACGCCGCCGCCCTTCTCTTCCCGCCATTCACGCATGTCGGTAACGTCGTACAGCGCGCCGCCGGTTACCGCCTGCACGGATTCCCGCTGGCTGCCCGCGCGGCGGTGCATGCTGGTGGTGACCTGAAGATGCTCAACGGCAAAATGGTGTTCCGCATACACCATCTGCCCCTGTTCGTTGGTGACAAGAGTGCCGCTTTTCAGCAGCGCTTCGCCGTTAGCCAGCCACAGCGCGGTGTCCACCACGTGGAGGTAGTCATCGAGAAGGGTAAAGCGCAGATCGTTTGGTCCCACGCTGTCGGTGCGGTGCTTATCCATGCGCAGCGAGGCCATATTGCCGGACTGCGCCTTCAGCTGCTGGTAAAGCGGCGCGAAGCGGCGGTTGAAACCGACCATCAGCGTCAGTTTTTTACGTGCCGCCAGCTCAATCAGCCGTTCAGCGTCCTGAACATTTTCCGCCAGCGGTTTATCCACGCAGACGTGAACCCCCGCATTGAGCAACTCGCTCACCACCTGATAGTGGGTTGCCGTTGAGGTATGCACAAAGACCGCATCGCACTCGCGGGCCAGATCCTGGAGCGATGCCGCATACGGGATACGCCAGGTTTCACAGATACGTTCTGCCTTTTCTCGGGTGGGTGACCATGCCCCTTGCAGCGTCCAGTCAGACGCAGCGCCCAATACGGGCAGCCAGGCTTTCTGCGCAATACCGCCCAGCCCCACCACGCCAATGCGTAATTTTTTCACCGTTAGTCTCCCAAATGTGCCAGCAGTGCATCCAGACGCTGTTTCAGCCCGGCCACCTCGTCTTCCAGCGCCTCTACGCGCGCGGCAAGGTCGTCACGGGTTGCAGGGCTCGATTCCGTCGCCGCGCTTGCGGCGTCAACGTCGCCGCTGAAGAGATGCATGTAGCGGCTCTCACGTTTACCCGGCTCGCGCGCCAGGCGCACCACGAAAGGGCCATCCTCACGCACGGCCAGCCCTTCCAGGGTCTGCTCGACTTCCTGCATGTCACTGAACTCATGCATTCGGGAAGCGCGCGTTCGCAGTTCCCCCGGCGTTTGCGCCCCGCGCAGCAGCAGCGTGGTAATAACCGCCACTTCCGCGCTGTTCAGCTTCAGATCGCCAAATTCGGAGTTACAGAAGCGCTGCTCGTATTTGGTCACGCGGTTGCCGAAGCCGCTGACGGTGCGCAGATAGTGGCGCTTCACCAGCGCATCCAGCACGTCCTGAACCTCATGCTCGCTGAGATTCATCACCGGCTCGCGGTTGGTCTTCTGGTTGCAGGCCATGGTCACGGCGTTAACAGATAGCGGATACTGCTCCGGCGTGGTGACCTGTTTTTCGAGTAAGCACCCAATCACGCGCGCTTCCGTACCGTTTAGCTGATACTTCATCTTTTCTCCTTAACGACCTGCGGTCCAGTCACGGGTGGTTAATGCCGTCAGAACGTGGTCGCGCCACTCTCCGTCTATCAGCAGATAGTCTTTGGCATAACCCTCTTTCTCAAACCCTAAACGCGCCAGCAAATTCCCGCTGCGCTGATTATGCGGCATGTAGTTCGCCATAATGCGATGGATATGCTGCGTGCGTTGCATATAGCGGATGGCTACCGTTAACGCCTCGTACATCAGCCCCTGCCCCTGCCATTTCTGGCCGATGGAATAGCCAAGGTAGCAGGCGTGAAACGATCCCCGTACCACGTTTGAAAAATTGGCGATCCCGATAATCTCTTTCTCTTCTGGATCCAGCAGCGCGAAATAAAACGCGCTGCCCTGCTTATGAAATTCAGCGATCATGCTGAGGCGTGCCTGCCAGCCGGAGGGGTAACAATGGCTCTCATCCCGAACGGGTTCCCAGGGTTTTAAAAACTGGCGATTCTCGGCGTAATAATCCGCCAGACGCCAGGCATCACGCTCATGCACAAGACGAACGACCAGCCTGTCCGTTGTCAGACGCACTTTTGGCACATTACTGCGATAGCCAAACATCAATACCACTCCTTCCCGTCACTTCAGCTTACCCATTAGCTTTACTATACCTGCGCCCGTGCCGTCTGTGAAAACAGTGACATACCATTTTGACCTCTTTTCACATTTTTCGATGAGAACTCTCTATCAAAGCACCGTTTTGATAAAAAAATATTGTCGCGCCCGGGGGTGGGAAAAAACGCGGCGACACCGCAGAATGTTAGCGTGCTCACCTTCTTATTTTCCCTGGAGGGAAAATGTCCCGCGTATCACAGGCCAGGAGCCTGGGTAAATATTTCCTGCTCGTCGATAACATGCTGGTCGTGCTCGGCTTTTTTGTTGTGTTCCCCCTCATCTCGATCCGCTTTGTCGATCAAATGGGCTGGGCGGCATTAATGGTTGGGATTGCCCTGGGGCTACGTCAGTTTGTCCAGCAGGGGCTGGGCGTCTTTGGCGGCGCGATCGCTGACCGCTTTGGCGCTAAACCGATGATCGTGACCGGTATGCTGCTCCGCGCGGCAGGCTTTGCCACGATGGCGATCGCCCAGGAGCCGTGGCTGCTGTGGTTCTCCTGCTTTCTCTCCGGTATCGGTGGCACCCTGTTTGACCCGCCGCGCACCGCGCTGGTGGTAAAGCTGATTCGTCCTCAGCACCGCGGCCGCTTCTTCTCCATTCTGATGATGCAGGACAGCGCCGGGGCGGTTGTTGGCGCCCTGCTGGGCAGTTGGCTGCTGCAGTACGATTTCCGTCTGGTTTGCGCGGCCGGGGCGGTGCTGTTTATTCTGTGCGCCCTGTTTAACGGCCTCTACCTTCCGGCCTGGAAGCTGTCGACGGTAAAAGCCCCGGTGCGCGAGGGGCTAGGACGCGTCCTGCGCGACAGGCGTTTTGTCACCTACGTGTTGACCCTGACCGGCTATTACATGCTCGCCGTACAGGTGATGCTGATGCTGCCAATCATGGTGAACGATATTGCGGGCACGCCTGCTGCCGTAAAATGGATGTACGCCATCGAAGCCTGCCTGTCATTAACGCTGCTTTATCCGATTGCCCGCTGGAGTGAACGGCGTTTTCGCCTGGAGCATCGCCTGATGGCCGGGCTATTTCTGATGACGCTGAGCATGATGCCGATCGGTCTGGTAAACACGCTTCAGCAGCTTTTTACGCTGATCTGCACCTTCTATATCGGCTCCATCATCGCCGAGCCCGCCCGCGAAACGCTGAGCGCCTCGCTTGCGGATGCGCGTGCGCGCGGCAGCTATATGGGCTTCAGCCGCCTGGGTCTGGCCTTTGGCGGTGCGCTGGGTTACGCCGGCGGCGGCTGGCTGTTCGATGCCGGCAAAGCGCTGAACCAGCCTGAACTCCCCTGGATGATGCTCGGCGTGGTGGGCGTCATGACGCTTCTCGCCCTGTGGTGGCAGTTCAGCCAGAAGCGCAGCGCGAGCGGCATGCTCGAGCCTGGCGCGTAGCCTTTCCCTCGGGCGGGAGCCTCTCCCGCCCCACTTCTCAGTTTTTTCTGCTGGTTTCTGCCCATTCACGCTGACATACTGGCGTAACAGGACAGAAGCGCCGATTTTTCGTTGAGGAGCACTATGAAGAAAATTGTCTTAGCCGCGGCATTCGTTGTCAGCGGTCTGCTGGTCGGCTGTAACCAGCTTACGCAATACACCGTCAGTGAGCAGGAAATTAATCAGGCGCTGGAAAAACATAACAATTTCTCTAAAGACATTGGCGTGCCGGGGCTGGCCGATGCCCACATCGTGCTCACCAATCTCACCAGCCAGATTGGTCGCGAAGAGCCGAATAAAGTCACTCTCGCAGGCGATGCCGCGCTTGATATGACGTCCCTTTTTGGCAATCAGAAAGCCAACATCAAGCTCAAGCTGAAGGCGCTCCCCGTTTTCAACAAAGAGAAAGGGGCGATATTCCTGCAGGAGATGGAAGTGGTCGATGCGCAGGTTTCGCCGGACAAAATGGCGCCGGTACTGCAAACCCTGATGCCCTATCTGAACCAGTCGCTGCGAAACTACTTTAACCAGCAGCCGGCGTACGTCTTAAGCGAAGACAACAGCAAGGGTGAAGCCCTCGCGAAGAAATACGCAAAAGGGATAGAGGTGAAACCGGGAGAGATCGTTATTCCTTTCACCGATTAACCTTAAGGGCGCTGCGGCGCCCTTTTTTTTACGGAAAAGTGTGCAAACGAAAACGTTTCCGCTTATGATTTGTGTCCGGCAAAAACAGCCATCCTTATGACTGATTCCTGACAAGCCGGAGCTTCCATGACTGCACAACCCCAGGTTCTTAAAATCCGCCGCCCAGACGACTGGCATATCCATCTGCGCGATGGCGATATGCTGAAAACTGTCGTGCCCTATACCAGTGAAATTTATGGCCGCGCGATTGTCATGCCAAACCTGGTTCCGCCAGTCACCACCGTCGATGCCGCCATTGCCTACCGTCAGCGCATTCTGGATGCCGTTCCGGCGGGACATGATTTCACCCCGTTGATGACCTGCTACCTGACCGATTCACTGGATCCGAACGAAGTGGAACGCGGGTTTAACGAAGGCGTATTTACGGCGGCGAAACTCTACCCGGCGAACGCCACCACCAACTCCAGCCACGGCGTCACCAGTATTGATGCCATCATGCCGGTGCTGGAGCGCATGCAGAAACTGGGCATGCCGCTGCTGGTACACGGTGAAGTAACGCATGCGGAGATTGACATCTTTGACCGTGAAGCCCGTTTTATCGAAACCGTGATGGAGCCCCTGCGCCAGCGCCTGCCGGCGCTTAAGGTGGTCTTTGAGCATATCACCACCAAAGACGCGGCAGAGTATGTTCGCGACGGTAACGAGCTGATCGCTGCGACCATTACCCCCCAGCATCTGATGTTTAACCGTAACCATATGCTGGTGGGCGGAGTGCGCCCTCACCTGTACTGCCTGCCGATCCTCAAGCGCAACGTTCACCAGCAGGCGCTGCGCGAGCTGGTCGCCAGCGGATTCACGCGTGCGTTCCTGGGCACAGACTCCGCGCCTCACGCCCGCCATCGCAAAGAGGCAAGCTGCGGCTGCGCGGGCTGTTTCAACGCCCCAACGGCGCTTGCCAGCTACGCAACCGTATTTGAAGAGATGAACGCGCTGGAACATTTCGAAGCGTTCTGCTCCCTCAACGGCCCGCGCTTCTACGGCCTGCCGGTCAATGACACTTTCATTGAGCTGGAGCGCAAAGCGAGCCAGGTTGAGGATTCTATCGCGCTGACGGATGACACGCTGATCCCCTTCCTGGCAGGTGAAACCGTAAGCTGGACGGTAAAACGCTAAAAAATCAACGCCCCTTGTTGTCAAACCGATAATATGCCTGTATAAATAAACAGTATATTACACAGGGGGCATTTATGCGTATTGAAGTCACCATAGCCAAAACTACCGTTCTGCCTGCCGGCGCGCTTGACGCTCTGGCAGGCGAATTATCCCGTCGTATTAACAACACCTTTCCCGACAACGCGGGCGCCGTAACGGTGCGTTACGCCGCAGCGAACAACCTCTCCGTCATGGGTGCCGCAAAAGAAGATAAAGATCGCATCAGCGAAATCCTGCAGGAAACGTGGGAAAGCGCAGACGACTGGTTCATAACCGATTAACACTGCTCCCTCATTGTGTTTTTTGCCGGGTCGCCCCGGCTTTTTTTTGCCTGTAATTTCGAAAGTTCAAATTAATTCAGCGTGTTCTTAAAAAATCGTGAACGAGATGGTGTTTTATTGTTCGAACAATCCTAAAAAGCAGAAAAATGTGTTGCTACCTGTTTATTTTTCCCTTTGGAACCCTTATTACTTGGTATACTGAAGAAGCTTACAGAAAAACATGCATTGAACCTCAGAGCCGTTGTCTTCTAACACGCATTAAGGGGGTTATAATGGAAAAGAATAACGAAGTCATCCAGACCCATCCGCTTGTAGGCTGGGATATCAGTACCGTAGATAGCTACGATGCACTGATGCTGCGTTTGCACTACCAGACCCCAAATCAACTCAACCGTGACGAAGCGGAAGTTGGACAGACGCTGTGGCTAACAACAGACGTCGCCCGTCAGTTTATTTCTATTTTAGAGGCAGGCATTGCAAAAATAGAATCTGGCGACTATCAGGAAAATGAGTATAAACGGCACTAACCTTATGCCCACTTTTCACTCAACAGGCACCCTCGCGGTGCCTTATTTATTTCCCGCTTGTTTACGCCCGCGTTGTTAATTACTCTGCTAACAAACCGTAAGTTTACGAGATGCATATGAGATACGACTTAATCATTATTGGTAGCGGCTCCGTTGGATCGGCCGCCGGTTATTACGCAACGCAGGCAGGGCTAAACGTCCTGATGATTGACGCCCACCTGCCGCCGCATAGCGAAGGCAGCCATCATGGCGATACCCGCCTTATCCGCCATGCGTATGGCGAAGGCGAGCGCTATGTCCCGCTGGTGCTTCGCGCCCAGACGCTGTGGGACGAGCTGGCGAAACAGACTGAAGATCGCATTTTCGAACGTACCGGCGTTATCAATCTGGGCCCGGCCCACTCTGAATTTCTCGCCAACGTCGAACGCAGCGCGAAAGCCTTTAATCTTGACGTTGAGAAGCTGGACGCGGCGGCCATTACCTGGCGCTGGCCTGAAATTACCGTCCCGGAGGATTATATCGGCCTCTTTGAAGCCAACTCCGGTGTGCTGCACTGTGAAACGGCGATCAAAACCTGGGTCGATCTTGCCGCCAAAGCGGGCTGTGCGCAGCTGTTCAATTGCCCCGTAGAGGCCATCACGCATGATGCAAACGGCGTTACGGTGAAAACCGTAGACGGGGAATATTCGGCTTCCCGCCTGCTTATTAGCGCAGGAACCTGGGTTACCCGCCTGCTCCCGGACCTGCCGATCCAGCCGGTACGCAAGGTCTTCTCCTGGTTCCAGTCGGACGGGCGTTACAGCGCGCAAAATAAATTCCCGGCGTTTACCGGCGAGTTACCCAACGGCGATCAGTTCTACGGTTTCCCTTCCGAGAAGGACGCTCTCAAGATTGGAAAACACAACGGCGGGCAGGTCATCTCCTCACCAGAGGAGCGCAAGCCGTTTGGCGCCTGCCCGCAGGACGGCTCAGAAGCCTTCTCGTTCCTGCGCACTATTCTCCCGGGCGTCGGTGGCCTGCTTTATGGCGCGGCCTGCACCTATGACAACACGCCGGATGAAGACTTTATCATTGATACGCTGCCGGGGCATGACAACACCCTGCTGATTACCGGGCTGAGTGGCCACGGCTTTAAGTTCGCTTCGGTGTTGGGTGAAATCGCCGCGCAGTTTGCCCAGGGTATCACGCCGCAGTTTGATCTGACGCCGTTCTCACTCTCGCGTTTTAACGGATAATCGGCCACGGGCTCCGGCGGCATCGGGGCCCGTTTTCTTCGTACTCATTTGTGGGGCGTTATGCGCAGGATAGTGGATTTCCTCATCAATAACATTCGCGAACACTTTATGCTCTACATCTTATTGTGGGCGCTGCTCGCTATCATTGATGTTATTTACATTGTGTTTTATTGAAAGTGACAATTGACGTTAACTGACGTTACTTTATGTTTATTTAAGGTTTTTTCTTCTGCTAAATACGTCTTGCACGAAGCCATTGAATTAATCTTGCCGTTTCTTTTCAAAATCGCTGAAATAAATAAAATAAAAATCAATAGTCAATTATTTCAGTTGCAATATCGCGTCTTCCCGTTCATTTTTACCTTTCGGTTAATTTGAAAATGGACATTCTGATGCAATTGCGTAACTCCTCCCGGCGCTACGGAATAATATCCATAAGTTTGCACTGGATATTTGCCATTGCCGTCTATGGTATGTTCGGACTTGGGCTCTGGATGGTCACGCTCAGCTATTACGATGGCTGGTATCATCAGGCACCCGAGCTGCATAAAAGCATCGGGGTTCTGCTGATGCTGGGGCTGGTATTTCGCGCCATCTGGCGACATATTTCCCCACCGCCCGCGCCACTAAAGACATACGGAAAAATAACACGCGTCAGCGCCGTTGCCGCGCATATTGCGCTCTACGCGCTGCTCTTCGCCATTCTGATCAGCGGCTATCTCATTTCAACGGCAGACGGCAAACCGATTAGCGTTTTTGGCCTGTTCGAGGTTCCGGCAACGCTCAGCGATGCCGGGGCTCAGGCCGATACGGCAGGCGTCGTTCACCTCTGGCTTGCCTGGAGCGTGGTGATCCTGTCCGTACTGCACGGGCTCGCCGCCCTTAAACACCATTTTATTGATAAAGACGATACGCTTAAGCGCATGCTTGGCCGCTCGTCAGTTGACTCTGGAGCATAAAATGAAAAAACACCTGCTGGGTATTGCCCTCGGTTCTCTGTTATTCACCGCCGGTTCTGCCGTAGCGGCTGACTATAAAATTGATAAAGAGGGCCAGCACGCTTTCGTCAATTTCCGCATTCAGCACCTGGGATACAGCTGGCTGTACGGTACCTTTAAAGATTTCGACGGCACATTTACTTTTGACGAGAAAAATCCTGCGGCAGATAAAGTCAATGTGACCATTAATACGAACAGCGTCGACACGAACCATGCTGAGCGCGATAAACACCTGCGCAGCGCAGAGTTCCTCAACGTCACAAAATTCCCACAGGCCACCTTCACCTCCGCGGAAGTTAAGAAAGACGGTGATAAATTGGCTATTACCGGGAATCTGACGCTGAATGGCGTAACCAAACCCGTTACTCTGGATGCGAAATTGATCGGTCAGGGCGACGATCCGTGGGGCGGAAAACGCGCAGGTTTTGAAGCGGCGGGTAAAATTCACCTGAAAGATTTTAATATCACAACGGATTTAGGCCCGGCGTCGCAGGACGTTGAGCTGGTTATTTCCGTTGAAGGTGTGCAGCAGAAGTCGTAATAGATTCGCCCGGCAGGCTTTCGCCGTGCCGGGCGTTATTATCATTCCGGGTCAGGAATACCCAGTTTGGTATTCAGACGGCCGCGTGATTTATTAAAAATCTTATTACCGTTTTCACGCCCCGCGCGACGACGACGCTGCTCTTCTTCCGGCAGGACGCTCTCTTCGCTGCACAGCTCGCTACAGCAGCCGTTAAACTTCTCGGCACAGGCCGGGCACTGAATAAACAGCAGATGACACCCGTCGTTTTTGCAGTTGGTGTGGGTATCGCACGGCGCGCCGCACTGGTGGCACTGGGCAATCACATCTTCTGAAATGCGCTCGCCCATGCGCTCGTCAAAGACGAAGTTTTTACCGATAAAGCGTACCGGTAAGCCCTGCTCACGGGCGCGGCGGGCGTACTCGATAATACCGCCTTCAATGTGCCAGACCTTGTTGAACCCATTGTGCTTCATCCACGCGCTGGCCTTCTCGCAGCGGATACCGCCGGTGCAGTACATAACGATTTTTTTATCCTTATGCTCCTGCATCATCTCCACCGCTTTAGGCAGTTGCTCGCGGAAGGTATCGGCCGGAATCTCCATCGCGTTTTCGAAATGCCCCACTTCGTACTCGTAGTGGTTACGCATATCAATGAACACGGCATCCGGATCGTCCAGCATCGCATTCACTTCCGCGGCCTTCAGATATTCGCCGACGTCCGCCGGGTTAAACTCAGGATCGTCAATACCGTCCGCCACGATGCGTTCACGCACCTTCATGCGCAGCACCCAGAACGATTTTCCATCGTCATCCAGGGCAATGTTCAGGCGTAAGCCGTTGAGGGCCGGATCGAAGCTATAAAGCGCGTCGCGGAACGCATTCACTTTGCTTTCCGGCACGCTAATCTGCGCGTTAATCCCTTCGCGGGCAAGGTAGACGCGCCCGAAAACGTTCAGCGCCGTGAAGGCCTGATAAAGCGCATCGCGGGTCGCCTGCGGATCGTCGATGGTGAAGTATTTGTAGAAGGAGATGGTTGTGCGCGGTTCGGTTTCAGCCAACATGCGCGCCTTTAACATCTCATTCGAAACGCGGTTGTGTAACACTGGCATGGTGTACAAGTCCTGCAATCGTCAGAGAGAATCAAAATCGGTCGGCATCATATAGCAAACAAAACCAATTTACATCCACACAATTTACGCTACATTTCACACACCCTGATGAATCAGGCTTAACAATTGCCGTCGTCGTGCAGGTTTCGACGGCAGATATTTTGGCTACGTCTCAAAAAATGCGACAATAGCGAAACAGGACGTTTGAACACAGGAAAGACATGACCCAGTTACCAAAATTTACCGTCGCCCTTTTGCACCCCCGCTATTGGATGACCTGGCTTGGCATTGGCTTTTTATGGCTACTGGTACAGCTTCCCTACCCTGTTATCTTCCGGTTAGGTACATCATTAGGCCGACTCGCGCAAACGCTTATGAAGCGCCGCGCCCGCATCGCGTATCGTAACCTTGAGCTGTGCTTTCCGCAGATGAGCGAGGCAGAGCGCCATGATATGGTCTCGAAGAATTTCGAATCCGTCGGCATGGGTCTCATGGAGACCGGAATGGCGTGGTTCTGGTCGGACAAACGTATGGCCCGCTGGAGCAAGGTTACAGGCACCGGCATGGAGCCGGTGCATACGCTTCAGGCCAATCAGACCGGCGTGCTGCTGATCGGCGTCCATTTCCTGACGCTCGAAATCGGGGCGCGTATGTTTGGCATGCAGGCGCCCGGCATCGGGGTTTATCGTCCTAACGACAACCCGGTTATCGACCTCATCCAGACCAACGGCCGCATGCGCTCCAACAAAAGCATGATCGACCGTAAGGATCTGAAGGGCATGATCCGCGCGCTGAAGTCCGGTGAAGTGGTCTGGTATGCCCCCGATCACGACTATGGCCCCCAGGCCAGCGTCTTTGTCCCCTTCTTCGCCGTTGATGAGGCCGCCACCACGACCGGCACCTGGATGCTGGCGCGGATGTCCAAAGCCGCCATCGTTCCCTTTGTTCCCCGCCGTATGCCGGATGGCTCAGGCTACGAGCTGATGATGCTTGAGCCGGAACTCGCGCCACCGCTGGAAGATGCGGAAACTACCGCGCGCTGGATGAACGGCGTTGTGGAGAAGTGCATCATGCTGGCACCCGAGCAGTACATGTGGCTGCATCGACGCTTTAAAACGCGGCCAGAAGGCACGCCTTCCCGCTATTGATCCTCATGCGGCCCTCAGGGCCGCATGCTATTTTAGCTTTAAAAGCTCCCCCTCATTGCGGCAATCATAACCCAGGCGCATAATTAGCAGGCTTATTACTTCATGCCTCAGGTGCTCTGCACCTCACTATGCGGATTGTTATGACACCCTCAGATGCCCCCATAAACTGGAAGCGTAACCTCACGGTTGCGTGGCTTGGCTGTTTTCTTACCGGCGCGGCGTTTAGCCTGGTCATGCCTTTCCTGCCGCTCTACGTCGAACAACTGGGCGTGACGGGCCATAGCGCGCTCAACATGTGGTCTGGCCTGGTATTCAGCATCACGTTTCTCTTTTCCGCCATTGCCTCCCCCTTCTGGGGCGGCCTTGCCGACCGCAAGGGACGTAAAATCATGCTGCTGCGTTCAGCGCTGGGGATGGCAATAATCATGGCGCTGATGGGCATGGCGCAGAACGTCTGGCAGTTCCTGATATTGCGCGCATTGCTGGGCTTATTGGGCGGATTTATTCCCAACGCGAACGCCCTGATCGCCACGCAAATTCCTCGCCATAAGAGCGGCTGGGCGCTTGGCACGCTCTCAACCGGTGGCGTGAGCGGCGCCCTGCTTGGGCCGCTGGCGGGGGGATTACTGGCGGATAACTACGGCCTGCGCCCGGTCTTTTTCATCACCGCCAGCGTGTTGTTCCTGTGCTTTATCGTCACCCTGGTTTGCATCCGTGAAAAATTTACGCCCGTCGCCAAAAAAGAGATGCTTCACGCCAGAGACGTGCTGACCTCGCTTAAAAATCCCAGACTGGTGCTGAGCCTGTTCGTAACGACATTGATCATTCAGGTGGCAACCGGATCGATCGCTCCTATTCTCACCCTATACGTTCGCGACCTGGCGGGTAACGTCAGCAATATTGCGTTTATCAGCGGACTGATTGCCTCAGTGCCCGGCGTGGCGGCGCTGGTTAGCGCACCGAGACTGGGGAAATTGGGTGACCGGGTCGGCCCGGAAAAGATCCTGATCTGCGCCCTGATCATTTCCGTCCTGCTGCTTATCCCCATGTCGATGGTGCACTCTCCGTGGCAGCTGGGCGTGCTTCGCTTTTTGCTGGGCGCCGCCGACGGGGCGTTGCTGCCCGCCGTACAGACCCTGCTGGTCTACAACTCCACGAACCAGATTGCCGGGCGTATCTTTAGCTATAACCAGTCGTTTCGCGATATCGGTAACGTCACCGGGCCGCTTCTCGGGGCGGGTATTTCCGCCAGCTTCGGTTTTCGCGCCGTCTTTATCGTGACGGCAAGCGTGGTGCTGTTCAACGCGATTTACTCGTGGTTCAGTTTATCCCGCGCGTTACGGCCGGTGACGGAATAAGAAGAACGCCTGACGGCTTATTTTCGCATTCATACTTGCAGAATCTGATATTCAGCTATTCTTTCCCTGAAACCTTCTGGAAAACAGGGAGACACCAATGACCATGTACGCCACGCTGGAAGAAGCTATTGATGCCGCTCGTGAAGAGTTCCTTGCCGATAATCCCGGCGTTGAGGAAGAAGATGCTGACGTGCAACAACTTAATATCCAAAAATATGTTCTGCAGGATGGAGATATTATGTGGCAGGCCGAGTTCTTTGCCGATGAAGGCGAAGAAGGAGAATGTTTGCCGGTCCTGAGCGGTGCAGGTGCGCAGGCCGTGTTTGATGGCGACTATGATGAAATCGAGTTACGCCAGGAATGGCTGGAGGAGAATACGCTGCACGAGTGGGATGAGGGCGAATTTCAGCTCGAGCCACCGCTGGATACGGAAGAAGGTCAAACCGCAGCCGATGAATGGGACGAGCGTTAATTTACGCTACTCGTACGGGCCGTGGCTGGCATCGATGGGCAGCAACAGCGTGTCGAAAATCAGCGAGAACGGCAGATCGAGCACCGTCAGGTAGCGCCATGCGGAATCACGGACATCCCATTTTACGCCCGGGTAGTACTGGTTGCCATGGCCCTGACCTGGAATAGTGCGGCTGATGATGCTGCCGCAGCCGCTCAGCAGGCATGCCATCATGACGACGATGATTATTTTCATCAGTAACCTCTAAAAAAATACCGGCCTCACAGCCGGTATTTTATCTGGCGGGTGGCGCTTTGCTTACCCGCCTTGCTTAACCGCTTACTTCGCCTTCAGCGCCAGCGGGTTCAGCTTCAGCTCTTTGTAGTAGTTCACCCACGAAGAGTACTTCTCCGGAGCGGACCATACGCGATAGTGAAGTCTTGCCATCGTGACCGGATCGCTCAGCAGCACCAGACGACGGTCGCGATTGAGTTTTTCCGGAGTCTCATTAAGCGCCTGCTCAACGTGACGATCGCGGGCAATCTCCAGCACCTGGCTTGCGCGGTGGCGCGCGGTGGCCATTGCCGTCGCCAGAGCGTTGAATGACGGATTAAACACGGCGTGCATAAAGCCATCGTCCAGCGTGCGGTTACGGTTCTGCTCCAGATAGGTATCGGTATCCACCAGCACCTGCGGCGGGGAATACTCTTCCGGGATAAGGAACAGTTTCCAGCGTTTGGTACGCAGCCCTACCGTTGAACGGCTGGAGATCACGGACACAAACGGCGACAGGATCAGCGAGAAGACAATCGGCGCCAGCCAGAACAGGAAGCGCAGATCCAGCCAGGCCATTCCGGCCGCCCACACCAGGCCCAGCAGCAGCTGAGAGCCGTGGCGCATGAAGGCTTCACTCCACGGCGTGGAGTCGTCATCACGCTGCGGTGAGTTCCAGACCACTTCCCAGCCCAGGAAGGCACTGACCACAAACACGGTGTGGAACAGCATACGCACCGGCGCCAGCAGCACGGAGAACAGCACTTCCAGCAGTAGCGAAAGGGTGACGCGGAAGAATCCGCCGTACTCTTTCGAGCCTTTGCACCAGATCAGGATGATACTGAGCAGCTTAGGCAGGAACAGCAGCACCATGGTGGAAGCAAACAGCGCAATCGCCAGCTCCGGACGCCACTGCGGCCACACCGGGAACAGCTGGCGCGGTTGCAGGAAGTATTGCGGCTCCGTCAGGGCATGGACGACCTGCAGCGCAGTGGAGAGCGCGAGGAACATAAACCACAGCGGTGCGGAGAGATAAGACATTACGCCCGTCAGGAACACCGCACGGTGAACCGGGTGCATCCCTTTTACGAGGAACAGGCGGAAGTTCATCAGGTTACCGTGACACCAGCGGCGGTCGCGCTTGAGCTCGTCCAGCAGGTTCGGCGGCAGCTCTTCGTACGATCCCGGCAGGTCGTAGGCAATCCAGACGCCCCAGCCAGCACGACGCATCAGCGCCGCTTCCACGAAGTCATGCGACAAAATCGAACCGGCAAACGAACCCTCGCCCGGCAGCGGCGCCAGCGCACAGTGTTCGATGAACGGCTTCACGCGGATAATGGCGTTGTGGCCCCAGTAGTGCGACTCACCCAACTGCCAGAAGTGCAGACCGGCGGTAAACAGCGGGCCGTAAACACGGGTGGCGAACTGCTGGCAGCGCGCGTACAGGGTGTCCATGCCGGATGCTTTTGGCGAAGACTGAATGATCCCCGCGTTCGGGTTGGCTTCCATCAGACGCACCAGACCGCTCAGGCAGTCACCGCTCATGACGGAGTCAGCATCCAGCACGACCATGTAGCTGTACTGGTTACCCCAGCGGCGGCAGAAGTCATCGATGTTGCCGCTTTTACGCTTCACGCGACGGCGGCGGCGGCGGTAGAAGATCTGTCCTTCGCCCTGCACTTCTGCAATCAGCTCCATCCAGGCTTTTTGTTCTGCCACGCAGATATCCGGGTTGTAACTGTCGCTCAGGATGTAAACGTCGAAATGCGCCGCATTACCGGTTGCCTTTACGGACTCCCAGGTTGCACGCAGCCCCGCAAATACGCGGTCAACGTCTTCGTTACAGATAGGCATAATCAGTGCGGTACGGTGCTCGGGATTGAGGGGTTCATCCCCGACCGTTGACGCCGAAATGCTGTACTTGTCCCGTCCCATCAGCAGCTGCAGGAAGCCCATCAGCGCGGTCCAGAAACCGGCCGAGACCCAGCAGAAGAGGACCGCGAACAGCAGGAGAATGCCGCTCTGCAGGATATACGGTAGCAGCTGCATGAAGGAGACCCAGAGATCCTGGCCCATCATGTCCGTCGGGTTGATAAACGCCCAGCCCTGGTAAGGCAGAATGGTTTTCATATACCAGGTCGCGACAACCGTCTGCGCCAGCGTCAGAAGCAGCAGGATATAACGGCGAATTGTCCCCACGGTACGCCATTTCTGTTCGGAGGCCTGCTCTTCTTTCGTCAGGCGCGACAGATAGCGCGGCGTGACGTCACGCCCGCGCAGGCGATCCCAGAAGCGGCCAACCGGGTTGGTGCGCCATGGATCGGGGAACATTGAGGAACGCGTCGCTTTCGGCATCGCCTGAAGCTGATCGCGTCCTTCGTCGTCTTTAATCAACTGCCCTTCTGCCAGCGAGTCCGGCCAGGCCTGCTCCAGACGCGCCTTGACTGACCCCAGCGGCGTATCATCATCACGGGAAAACTGACGATGTTCGCCATCCAGCGCGGTATGAACCGCGCGGATGTCGCTCTTAGGCAGCGCCGCTTTTTCGATATCCGTCAGCGGCATGGCATCAATATATTCAGATGTATTATTCATTGGCAGGTAGCTGGTAGCTCCAGGTTTCACTCAGCGGCTGATCTTCACTGACCAGCGCAGCACGCATTTCAGTGGTCTGTTTCGGATCTTTCACTTTCACGCGCAGGGTCAGACGCCAGCCTTTGGTTACCGGGTTGTAACGCACGGTGTTCTCTACGATTTCACCGTTGTCACCGATGCTGGCCTGGGCCGACACCGCAGTATCAGGAGACAGTTTCTTCATATCCTGGCCGGTGAAGTCCACAACAAACGCTACCGTACCGTCAGGCTGACGGATCAGGTTAGACTGCTTCACGTCACCCGTAGAGCGGCGAGTCTGCGTCACATACGCGTTATCCGGCGCATGCAGCTTATCTTCGTCGCGGCTGAAGGTAATGGTGTACTTGAAGTTCATCTCTTTACCGGCTTCCGGCAGCTGATCCGGCGTCCAGTATGCGACGATGTTGTCGTTGGTTTCGTCGTTGGTTGGGATTTCAACCAGCTCTACCTTGCCTTTACCCCAGTCGCCTTTCGGCGTAACCCAGGCGCTTGGACGCAGGTCATAGCGGTCGTCGAGATCTTCAAAGCGAGAGAACTGACGGCCACGTTGCAGCAGGCCAAAGCCCTGCGGGTTTTCCATCGCAAAGCTGCTGACCGCCAGATGTTTCGGGTTATTCAGCGGACGCCAGATCCACTCACCGTTACCGGCATGAATAGACAGACCGTTGGAGTCATGCAGTTCCGGGCGGAAGTTGGTTGCCGGTGACGGCTGGTTCGGCCCAAACAGGAACATACTGGTCAGCGGAGCGACGCCCAGTTTGCCCACTTTGTCACGCAGGTAAACCTTAGACTGCACGTCAACGACCGTGTCACGACCTGGCATAATCACAAAGCGATAGGCACCGGTTGCGCGTGGGGAATCCAGCAGCGCATAAATAGTCAGACGTTTGTCCGTTGGTTTTGGACGCTCAATCCAGAACTCGCGGAAACGCGGGAACTCTTCACCTGATGGCAGCGCGGTATCAATAGCCAGACCGCGCGCAGAAAGCCCGTACACCTGCCCCGCGCCAATCACGCGGAAGTAGCTGGCGCCAAGCATGCTAACGATTTCGTCGTTTTTATCTTTGCTGTTGATCGGGTAAAGCACCTTGAAGCCTGCGAAGCCCAGGTCTTTCACCGTATCTTTATCGTGCTGCACATTGCCAAAATTGAAGTAATCCGGGCTGTACTTGATCTTACGTACCGCGGTCGCCGTCACTTCATTGATGGCAACAGGCGTGTCGAAGTACATACCCTGATGATAAAATTCAAGCTTGAACGGGGTTTTAACGTTGTTCCAGTACGCTTTATCGTGGTTGAACTGGATCTGCTGATAGTCCGCATACTTCATGTCGCGGAAAACGGAGGGCAGGTTACTTTTCGGCGCTTCGTAGCTCTTGCCTGCCATCGATTTTGCCTGTTTTGCGACATCGTCGATGTTAAAGGCCAGTGCCGATGAGGTATACAGTGATAACACCACCGCAACACCCAACCAACGCATTTTCATCATCTGTGGTTTATGTTTCATAATAAGTAAGCACTTCCCCCTTTGTGTGCTTATATCGATCCGATCCATTTTAATGGAAACTCAGGCAATCCGACAACATAATCACTGCTTTGTTCAGCTGCTGGCTCATGGATTAAGCAAATGAAAGAACCCGTTATTCACTTTGCGTGCTTATCCTGGAGACAGTGTGTCGGTCTTGGTGTAGGGTTGGCGTCGAATGTAACCATTATGAGCCTTAGGGATAAGGCGAAAAGTCTGAGAATGCGCAACGTTATATGAGCACAACACCGATACAACGGGAATATTTCCTCGACTCGATCCGGGCATGGCTGATGCTATTGGGGATCCCCTTTCATATTTCACTGATTTACTCCAGCCACACGTGGCATGTTAATAGCCAGATGCCCTCCTGGTGGCTGACGCTGTTTAATGACTTTATTCACGCCTTCCGCATGCAGGTGTTTTTTGTCATCTCCGGCTATTTCTCGTACATGCTTTTTTTACGCTATCCGCTTAAGCGCTGGTGGAAAGTGCGCGTGGAGCGCGTAGGTATTCCCATGTTAACCGCCATACCGCTCCTGACGCTGCCGCAGTTCATTATGCTGCAATACGTTAAAGGCAAGGCGGAAAACTGGCCGAATCTCTCGCTGTATGAAAAGTACAACACGCTGGTCTGGGAGCTGGTGTCTCACCTCTGGTTCCTGCTGGTTCTGGTGGTGCTGACCACGGTCAGTCTGGTGATTTTCAGCCGCCTGCGCCGTCATCTCAGCACAACAGCAGACTCTTTCTTCGCTAACGTCACGCTGGGCAAGCTGTCGGTGCTCTTTTTACTGCTGGGGATCGCCTATGCCGCGGTGAGACGCACGCTTTTTATTGTCTATCCACCGATACTGAGCGACGGCCTGTTCAATTTTGTGGTGATGCAGTCGCTGTTCTACATTCCGTTCTTTTTGATTGGCGCGCTGGCCTTTATTCATCCGAGGCTTAAAGCGCTGTTTACCACCCCGTCACCGTGGTGCGCGGTGGGTGCGGCCATCGCGTTTGCGGCCTACCTGCTGAACCAGCGCTACGGGAGTGGCGACGCCTGGATGTATGAAACGGAAAGCGTGATCACCATGCTGTTGGGCTTGTGGATGGTGAACGTGGTGTTCGCGCTCGGCCACCGTTTGCTGAACTTTAAGTCCAGCCGCGTGACCTACTTCGTCAATGCCTCACTGTTTATCTATCTGGTGCACCACCCGTTGACGCTGTTCTTCGGGGCATACATCACGCCGCATATCGCATCCAACACGCTGGGCTTCTTTACCGGGCTGGTGTTTGTGGTGGGGATTGCCGTCGTACTCTACGAGATCCATCTGCGGATCCCTCTTCTGCGCTTCCTGTTTTCAGGAAAACCTCAGCCGAAAGCCGCCTGAGCAGCGCGGCGCACTCACGGTGCGCCGCCTTCGCTTCAGCTCTCCAGCTCTTGTCTGCGCTGAGTCAGAAGCCGCTGATAAAGATGCGTGGTGTCTTCATCGAAGCAGACAAAAATCACCTTCTCTGGCAGCGGTTTAAGCGACAAATAGCGGTAAACCGTTTCGACGGCGATGGTCGCCGCTGCCGCCTTAGGATATCCATACACGCCGGTGCTGATGGCCGGGAACGCCATCGTTTTATAGCCGTTGTCGGCGGCAAGCCGCAGACAGTTTCGGTATGCCTCCTCCAGAAGGCTCGCTTCATGCTGGTCTCCGCCGTGCCACACGGGCCCGACAGCATGAATCACCGCTTTGGCAGGAAGGTTGCCCGCCAGCGTAATCACCGCATGGCCCGGTGGGCATTCACCCTGTTGCTGACGCACGATTTTACAGGCTTCCAGTAACTGCGGTCCGGCAGCCCGGTGAATAGCGCCGTCTACGCCTCCTCCCCCCATCAGGGAAGGATTGGCCGCATTGACGATGACGTCGACATGAACTGTCGTAATATCGCCATGAATAACTTCAATTTGCGGTTTCATAAAGCCCCTCTGCTGCCCGCCTTTTTTATAAGTGTATCGCAGAGGGGTTATTGAGAAAAACGATAGGCATAAAACCGCGCCCGCCGACGGGCGTGCACGGGTATTAACGGTACTGGATCTGAACAACCGCGAGCGTTTTTTCAGGATTCAGGTACGTCATATTCACTGTCGCCAGGCCGGAAGCCGTCGCCTTGCCGTTCAGCGCGTCGCCGTAACTCACCATACGCGTTTGCATACGATTTTTTTCCGGACACGACACCGCCAGCTGCCGCTGCTGCTGGGTAACTTCGCAAGGGTCAGCAACGATTGCGCCGCGAAAGTGAATAACGCCGCCCTGCGCGAGCGTGGCCGAATAAGCTGGAGCGATAAATGCCGAAACAAGCAGGCCCAGGCCTGAAATAAGATGTGCAAAAGAGTGGGTCACGATATGTACTCCTCAATGAAAATCGTCCATGAGGGGCAAACGCGCTTCATTATGCAAACGAAGGCTGACGTTACGGAACCTAACAACGCAGTTCCTGATAACAGCTTAGTTCAACGGCAAATATTCACAATGCATTGATTTCATGAATATTTACAGCGCACCCCCGGCTGGCGACCACTGCTGTGATAAATGAAGCGCTTTTCCATCCGTGACGGTGACAACGATGTTGATCGTGTCTTCCGCAGAAATAGTTAAACTCAACCGCGTTAAATCAATCGGCTGATTAGCGGGAATAAAAAGGGTATTTTGCTGTCGCGAAGCACTTTGCCCACTCTGCCCTTCCTTCAAAGAGAGGATCTGAACCTGACAATCACACGGTTCCGTCAAAATGACCTGCGGAATAATAGTCGTCATATTTCCCTGCTGTGACGTTTGAAAGGTTATCTGCCCGGAAAGCGCGGCAAGGAGAATGAAGGTATTCATGAGGAACTCCCGAAAAAAAACAGGGCATCGGCCCTGTTTTTTGTAGTACAGATTTCAGTATCAGTACTGATGCGCTGTCGCGTGGTTACCAAAGCCGATCTGGGTAACGTTGACGGTGGAGTTAGACGCCGTCTGGTCAACGAGCGCACCGTTAAGGCCGCCGTACTGGCTAACATTCATAACGGATTTTTTGCTGTTCCACTGATCGAGTGTCGCACTGTTGCCAAAGCCGTTCTGGGTCAGGTTGATTTTGCTGTCGTCAGAACCCTGACCGACATCAGCCCCGTTACCGCCACCGGTCTGGCTAATATTAAGAACGGAATTTCTGGCATCTGTCTGCAACGCCAGCGCGGAGTTACCGCCACCGTTCTGATAAATATTCAGGGTTGAATTTGGACCACTGTTTCCGCCCTGGCCATGACCGTGTCCATGACCCCATCCGCCCTGATTAATCATACCAGCCATAGCACTACCAGAAACGACGATTGCTGCAAGTGCTGCCACTTTGATAAATTTCATGGTAAACCCCCATCGGATTGATTAACGTCGTCGCGAATTAGCTAGCGCTGAATAACGCGAATTGCCATCTGCGACTGTTTCTGCACTACAACTGCGGTTTTCTGCGTACCGTACTGCGTAATATTTGCTCTATTACCCGACCCTTTCTGGATAATTTTCGCACTATTACCATATCCATCCTGCGTAATACCTGCATCGTTCCCGTTACCGCTCTGATCGATCCAGGCAATATTGTAAGTCCCTGATTGATCAACTCTCGCTCTGTTGCCTGCCCCATCCTGAGAAATGACGGACAAGAGTTTCGATCCTTCCTGGCGAAGCTGAGCGTCATTAAATACGCCCTGTTGACCAATAATGGCTGCCTGATTTAATGATGAATAACTTAATTCATTAACCGCAAAATTATATTCAGCGTTTGCTAAATCTGAATTCGCGGCGGTTACAAATCCAGGCGCACCCAGTAATGTAAACATCAAAAATAACGATGTGTTTTTCATGTTGTCACCCTGGACCCGGCTACCTGAAAACACCCTGATCGTATTTCGTATTAAACGACTCGTTTTTGTTAACGCGTCGTTACGGTGAAGAGTATGTCCGCTGAAACATTTTAAATATCTCACCCGCGCGGCTTATTTTTATTTTTCAGGTCACCACAAAGTTGTAATTTGCACCATAAAAGGCATGACACAGGCCGTTTTTATTTTTTATGAAATATTTATGCGCGACATATTGTACAACGGCGAGACAGTCGTCCATGCCCCTTCCCGCGTTGTTTAAGCGTAACGCCAGGATGACATTTTCTTCAGGGCGTGACACAAGGCGAGTTTTCTTAAGCCAGAAAAACCAGAGCGGCATGACTTAGAAAGCATCAGTTACTCATACTTGGGTACAAACTAAAGAAAATAATAAATACTTATAAATATTAACTGGTTAATTATATTTCTATGATTTTTAAAATCTATGCACAACTATTTCCATGTACAACTTTCATATCAAATAGCAACATTCAAAATCTGCAATTTTCACAAATTAATATTGATTTTTACATATTGTTACATGATTAACACTTGCTTTAAAATTCGTAAAAGCTAGATTGAAATTAGATGTACGAAATTGGTTTTATATTTACCTCCCTGTGGAGGTTATGTTCTGATTCTACACACAGCAGTGCAACATCTGTCAGTACTTCTGGTGCCCTCTTCTTTACAGAGAGGGCGGCTGTCAGGTGCCAAAAATAAGTGGGGTTTCATCATGTATAATGAAGTCCATAGTTTACATGGTCATACATTACTGTTGATCACAAAACCTTCTCTGCAAGCGACAGCTTTATTACAACATTTAAAGCAATCTCTATCACTGAACGGGAAATTGCATAATATTCAACGTTCTTTTGATGATATTGCGCC
Source organism: Enterobacter sp. 04-C-12-SI-ECC (assembly GCF_047530715.1). NCBI lineage: Bacteria > Pseudomonadati > Pseudomonadota > Gammaproteobacteria > Enterobacterales > Enterobacteriaceae > Enterobacter > Enterobacter sp. 04-C-12-SI-ECC. The sequence goes on along the minus strand of NZ_JBLKDI010000003.1, from coordinate 8,550 downwards.
TGGCAGCATCATTCTGTTTGATATGATGGAAGCCGATAAAAAGCTTATCCATTACTGGCAAGATAACTTAAGCAGGAAAAACAATAATATCCGCGTGTTATTATTGAATACGCCTGATGAATATCCTTTCAGAGATATTGAAAGCTGGCCGCATATCAATGGCGTGTTCTACGTCACTGAAGAAGAGGTTCGGGTGGTAGATGGTCTGCAAGGCATATTGCGCGGCGAATGCTATTTCTCGCAAAAGCTGGCCAGCTACCTCATCACGCACTCCGGAAATTACCGCTATAACAGTTCGGAATCAGCGCTGCTCACCCACCGTGAGAAAGAGATCCTGAACAAATTACGCATTGGTGCTTCAAATATTGAAATCGCCCGTTCGTTATTTATCAGCGAAAATACGGTAAAGACGCACCTTTATAATCTTTTCAAGAAGATAGCTGTTAAAAACCGAACTCAGGCGGTTTCATGGGCAAACGATAACCTCAGGCGTTAATCACATGAAGCGCACGTTGAGTTGGATCGCCGCAGCGAGTCTCCAGCTCGCTGCAGGGAACCTGCAGGCCGTTGAGGTCGAAGTTCCCGGATTGTTAACTGACCACACTGTCTCATCGATCGGGCACAGTTTTTACCGGGCCTTCAGCGATAAATGGGACAGTCCTTACACGGGTAATTTAACAATCAACGAGCGGCCCAGTGCACGTTGGGGAAGCTGGATAACCATAACGGCCAATCAGGACGTTATTTATCAAACGTTTTTATTCCCCTCGAAAACAGACTTCGAAAAAAACGTAGCCTTAGCACTGGCTCAAACTGAAGACGCTATTAATCGCCTGCAAATAGATAAAGCCCTATTAAGCACCAGCGATTTAGCAAAAGATGAGTTCTAGCGAACCGATATGCGGAGGCTGTCATGCGTATTGCATATGCAGTTGTTTCGATCATGCTTATTGCTCCCCTGAGCTGGGCCGGAAATATGACCTTCCAGTTCCGTAACCCTAACTTTGGCGGTAACCCCAACAACGGTGCCTTTCTGCTGAATCAAGCTCAGGCACAAAACTCCTATAAAGATCCGAGCTTTCAGGATTTTACCGTTGATACCCCTTCCGCACTGGATAACTTCACCCAGGCTATCCAGTCGCAGATTTTAGGGGGATTGCTGACCAACATTAATACCGGCAAACCCGGCCGAATGATGACCAACGACTTTATCGTCGACATCGCCAACAGGGATGGACAGCTCCAGTTGAATGTGACCGATCGTAAAACCGGAAAAACTTCCACCATAGAGGTTTCCGGCCTGCAAAATAATTCAACTGACTTTTAAACAATAGCTAAATAAGGACAACGACCATGCAGCGCTTCCTGATATTTGTTGCAGTGTGCTTATTGAGCGGTTGTTTAACTGCTCCGCCTAAAGAAGCTGCAAAACCCACATTAATGCCGCGGGCCCAAAGTTACCGTGATTTAACCCATTTGCCTTCACCTACGGGCAAGATATTTGTCTCGGTATACAACATTCAGGATGAAACCGGACAATTTAAGCCTTATCCGGCAAGTAACTTCTCCACCGCGGTGCCGCAAAGCGCCACCGCCATGCTGGTGACTGCACTTAAAGATTCGCACTGGTTTATTCCGCTGGAACGCCAGGGGCTTCAGAACCTGTTAAATGAAAGAAAAATCATTCGTGCCGCGCAGGAGAATGGCACCGTTGCGGACAATAACCGGATGCCTCTGCAGTCTCTGGCCGCCGCAAACGTGATGATTGAAGGGTCGATTATCGGTTACGAGAGCAACGTGAAATCGGGTGGCGTGGGCGCGCGCTACTTCGGTATCGGCGCAGATACCCAGTACCAGCTCGACCAAATTGCGGTTAACCTGCGCGTCGTGAACGTCAGTACCGGTGAAGTCCTCTCTTCGGTCAACACCAGCAAAACGATTTTGTCTTATGAAGTTCAGGCTGGGGTATTCCGCTTTATTGATTACCAGCGCCTGCTGGAGGGAGAAATTGGCTACACCTCTAACGAACCGGTCATGATGTGTCTTATGTCAGCCATTGAAACCGGCGTGATCTTCTTAATCAACGATGGTATCGATCGCGGGCTGTGGGATCTGCAAAACAAAGCGGACGTGCAGAACCCGATCCTGGTGAAATACCGTGATATGTCGGTGCCTCCGGAATCCTGACGGGCAGCGCATAAAAAAAGGCGAGATGATTATCTCGCCTTTTTTTTATTCACTCATCGCGGTGATGTTTTGCGTTTTTTCCCGTCGCGCCGCCAGCCAAAGACCGCTGTTCTTCATGGCGTAGCCAAACAGCAGCCCCAGCGCCAGGGAAGGAACCACCAGCTTCCAGTCCCCCTGCCCGGCAAAGGTTGCGCAGGCCCCCATAAAGGTTCCCGGCACAAACGACAGCAGCAGATGCTTCGCCTGGATGCACATCAGGAAGGCGACGACACCCGTCATGACGTACCCCAGCATCTCCAGATGCGGCGCCAGCGCGCTGCCTTTCATGATGACCAGCGCCCAGATAACGCCGCTCATCAGCGTGCAGCCTGAGATAAAGAGCCCTTTCAGCCCCCCCTGAGGACAGGCGAAATAGGCCGTGCAGCCCAGGAAGCCAGCCCAGCTTAACAGACCGAGAGACACCGCTACCCATCCCCAAATACCGGAGAGGATGCCCGTCGTGATTGCAATACAAAGTAATATGTTCATGGCGCGCATCTTAGCAGAAGCGCGCCATAGAAATGAGATCAGAAGCACATTACGTGCAAGTTGAAATGTATCGTTGCAGGATTTCTGTGATTTACATCACTCTTTGCTCTCTTCTTCCAGCTCGTCCCACATTGCTGCAATGGCGTCACGCGTCAGCGGGGCCAGCGTTCGCCAGAACGGAGAGGTGGCATGAGCTTCCACTTTACCCAGGAAGGTCCCCACCCACGGCAGCAGATACGTTTCGAAGAGGATCCCGATGGCTTCATTTTCATCGTCGCCAGCGTTGTCTTCGATCCAGGACGCGGCCAGCAGCAGCGTACCGATATGATCGGCTGGGGTATCGCTCAGCGGCATCCCGCGTTCTGAAAGGAATGCCCGCACTTCCGCTTCGGTCGCTCCTTCCTGCCAGGCGGAACGATACGGCGACACGCGGCACTCTTCGCCCACGAACAGAGCATTGTAGTCCGTTGAGATCTGCTGCATATCGCAGTTTTTCTGCAGGCGCTCCAGTAACTCATCCTGTTCCAGCGGCCAGTTCTGCGCCAGTTTACCTTCGCGAATCAGCGTAAACAGCGGCACCAGCAGCGGGTCCTGCGGCTGGCGGTAATACAGGGAGCCCAGCACGCGGCAAAGGATGGAAAATTCATTCATTGTTTTATTCCGTTATTCAATTAAAGATCGGCAAATTCATCAATCGGCGCCATGCCGCGCGACTCGAGGAAATCAAGCATACGACGCGGCGTGACGTTCAGGATGCGCTCTTCCGGGAAATCCACATCCTGCAATATTTTCAGGCACTCGCTAAAATCCCCCAGCGTGAAGGCCGTGTGCGAATCAGAGCCCAGCGCCACCATGCCACCCGCATCACGCACGGCGGCAGCCACTTCGCGACAGTTGGCTTCACTGCCTTTACGCGAGTGCACGAACGAGGAGTTATTAATCTCCAGCGCCACGCGGTGTTTCGCCGCGGCCTGCGCCACGGCCTGAATATCAATCGGGTATTTCGGATTGCCCGGATGGCTGATGATGTGCACATTGCCGCTGGCAATAGTGGCAATCATCGCCGCGGTATTGGTTTCTTTATCCTGCGGCGGGAAAACCGGCTCATGGAAGCCGGCAAGGATCAGATCTAAGGAGGTCAGCATCGGGCCGGTACAGTCAATTTCACCGTCGGTGTTTTTGATGTTCGCCTCAATGCCGCGCAGTATCCCAATGCCGTCCACCAGACGTGGCCAGATACGCATATTCACAAAATGCCAGTAGTGCGGCGCATCCGCCATATCCGGGCCGTGATCGGTTATCGCGAACAGCTTGATGCCCTTAAGCTTCGCCTGGGCAATATAATCATGGAGGTTGCTATACGCGTGGGTGCTGGCGACGGTGTGCATATGCAGGTCAACGGGATACATCTTTCTCTCCTCTGCGTTTTTTCCAAAGGATAGCAGTTATCAGCGGCGAATATTAGCAAAAACCCGGCGAACGCCGGGTTTCTATCAGTAGCCGCGCTGTCGGTCGACCTGTCCGGTGACCGGGTTACCCTTCTCTATTTCACCGATCGTGTGCGAGATATAGGCCACCGCCTCGGCAGGTCGCGTCACGGCGGCAACGTGCGGAGTCATTGCCACGCGCGGGTGTCGCCACAGCGGGCTTTCCTCCGGCAGCGGCTCACGGCTGTAGACATCCAGCATGGCGCCTTTAAGCTTCCCGCTATCCAGCGCCTTCAGCAGATCCGGCTCGACCAGATGCACGCCGCGCGCCAGGTTCATCAGGTAGCTCTGGTCGTCCAGCTGGTTGAGCAGGCCTTCATTGATAATCCCCACCGTTTCCGCCGTATTGGGCAGCAGGTTAATCAGCACACGCGTGCCGTTCAGGAAGGCCGGAAGCTCATCCGTTCCGGCAAAGCTCTCAACGCCCGGATAGTCTTTACGGCTACGGCTCCAGCAGCGCAGCGGGAAACCCCACGGCGCGAGCGCTTCAGCCACTTTCGAACCCAGCACGCCCGCGCCGAGGATACCAACGGTAAACGCTTCGCGCGGATATTCAGGCAACGGCTCCCAGCGGGATTGCTGCTTAAGCGCCTGATAGTCATCAAAGCGGCGGAACCAGTGCAGCACCTGGCTGACGGCATATTCCTGCATTTGCTGGCCCATACCGGTATCTTCCAGGCGGAACAGAGGAATATCTTCCGGCAGCATTTCAGGGTGTGCTTTCAGCTTGCTCAGAATGGAATCCACGCCGGCCCCGAGCGCGAACACGGCCTTCAGCTTACGGCCCTGGAGCATTTCTACCGGCGGATGCCAGACCAGCGCGTAGTCAGCATGTTCGTTATCGCCCCGCTTCCACTCACGAACGCGAGCGCCTGGCAGTGCCGCAGAAAGTGCCTTAATCCAGTAAGCCGTATCAAAAGTGGGGTGATAGAAGAGTATATCCATAGTCAATCCTGCCTTTTATTGCGCTGATTTATTTTGCTTTTTAACTGGATGGTCAGCATAGCAAATTTCTTGCGCGACCGTGTTGTTGATAAAAAAGACGCTTTCAGCACATTTAAGAATCATGTTGCCTGAAGTTTGTCTAAACGCGCTAAATTACTGAAAAAGTGGGTTGACGGCAGTTCGGCTTTTCCTTACATTAGCGCCCGTCCCAGCAACAACGGGATGACAATATGGTGAGGTGTCCGAGTGGCTGAAGGAGCACGCCTGGAAAGTGTGTATACGGCAACGTATCGGGGGTTCGAATCCCCCCCTCACCGCCATATTTGAAGAAGAGCTCGCATGAAAATGCGGGCTTTTTTTTCGCATGTTGCACGCCTGCGGGGGGATGAGAATCCCCGACCGGGGTTCGACAACTGGCGCAGCCAGTTGGACAGACTGTGAGCAAAGCGAACAGGCTGCCCGCAGGGCGAGCGAAGCGAGTCAATCCCCCCCGGTGCTATATTCAGCTCGGTGCAGCCTGAGCGCCTCACCCTAACCCTCTCCCCAAAAGGGCGAGGGGATCGTTACTCCTCCACCATCCGCGCATACTCTTCAGTAAGAAAATCCACCAGCGTTCTGACGGACGGCAGCAAACCTCGCCTGGAAGGATAAACAGCGTGAATCACTTCCCGTCGGGGTTCCCATGCGTCCAGCACCCTTACCAGTTCCCCGGATGCCAGCTGATCCTTGACCATCAAAATCGGCAGCTGCACCACGCCCACCCCCGCCATCGCCGCTTCACGCAGCGCCAGCATGTCGGTGGTAATAAAGCGCGGCGTGTAATGAATCGCGGCTTTCGCTCCTTCCGGCCCGCTCAGCTCCCATCTGTGCAGCTGCTTTCCCACCCCCATGCTCAAACCCGGCCACTCGCTCAGCTCAGAGGGCACGGCAGGGTGACCCATCCGCGCAATCAGCGCAGGGCTCGCCACCAGGCAGTGTCCCCTGTCTGCCAGCACTCTTAACACCAGGTCGCTGTCATCAAACGGACGTGGACGAACGCGGATCGCCACGTCGATGCCCTCTCCCACCAGATCAACCCGTCGGTTGGTGGCCTCAAGCTGAAGATTGATCCCCGGATAGCGCGCCATAAACCGCGCCAGCATGGGCCCCACGTGCACGTGCAGCAAGGTGACCGGACAGGTGATCCTGACCACGCCGCGTGGCTCGGCCTGCAACGCCGCCACCGCCTCTTCCGCAGCTTCGGCCTCTACCAGCATGGCTTTACAGTGCTGATAGAACGTCTGCCCCACTTCCGTCACCGTAAACTGCCGGGTGGTGCGCTGGATCAACCGCACGCCAAGGCGCTCTTCCAGCTGGGCAATTCGCCGGCTCAGTTTTGACTTGGGCTGATCGAGCGCCCGACCCGCCGCCGCAAATCCACCATGGTCCACCACCTTCACAAACCACGCGAAATCATTGAGATCCTGCATACGCCCTCATCGTTCCATATTCAGAACAGTGAATGTCATTTTCACTATCTACCGGGATATTAACCCTGAATATAAGCTAATTACATCAACAGAACATCAGGAGTACATCATGAAAAACGTAACAGGCGTTTATACCGCACCTCGTCCGCACTGGGTGGGTGACGGTTTCCCGGTTCGTTCAATGTTTTCTTACCAGACGCACGGCGAGCCGCTGAGTCCGTTTCTGCTGCTGGACTATGCCGGACCGTACACCTTCCCGGCTGACGGCGCGAAACGCGGCGTGGGCGAGCATCCTCATCGCGGCTTTGAAACGGTGACCATCGTTTACGCCGGCGAAGTAGAGCATCGCGACTCCACCGGCAGAGGCGGCGTTATTGGCCCCGGCGACGTGCAGTGGATGACGGCGGGCGCAGGCATCCTGCACGAGGAGTTCCACTCCAGCGCCTTCGCGCAGAAAGGCGGTGAACTAAAAATGATGCAGCTGTGGGTCAACCTGCCCGCCAAAGACAAAATGGCGACGCCCGGCTACCAGAGCATCACTAAAGCGGATATCCCGGTGGTCACGCTGCCGGATAACAGCGGCACGCTGCGGGTCATCGCCGGTCGCCTTGAGGACGTGACGGGCCCGGCCCATACCTTCTCACCGCTGAACGTCTGGGATATCGCGCTTAACCAGGGCAGCCATCTGACGCTCAACCAGCCCGAAGGCTGGAGCACGGCGCTGGTGGTACTTGAGGGCAGCGTAACGGTGAACGGCACCACGCCAGCGGGTGAAGCGCAGTTGGTTGTGCTAAGTCAGAGCGGTGAAAAGCTGCATCTGGAAGCGAACAGCGACGCGAAATTGCTGCTGATGGCCGGTGAGCCGCTGAATGAACCGATTGTGGGCTACGGCCCGTTTGTGATGAACAGTAAAACCGAGATCGCGGAAGCCATTCGTGATTTCAACTCCGGCCGCTTTGGCCAGATCTGAACGTAATTAAGGAGCGCAATATGTCTACCCCTGCAAACTTCAACGGTGAACGTCCCGTCATTGACGTAAATGATGCCGTCATGCTGCTTATCGACCACCAGAGCGGGCTGTTCCAGACCGTCGGCGACATGCCCATGCCGGAGCTGCGCGCCCGTGCGGCGGCGCTGGCAAAGATCGCCACGCTGGCGAAGATCCCGGTGATCACCACCGCCTCCGTTCCACAGGGACCGAACGGCCCGCTTATCCCGGAGATCCACGCCAACGCGCCGCATGCGCAGTATGTGGCCCGCAAAGGTGAGATCAACGCCTGGGATAACCCGGAATTCGTGGCGGCGGTAAAAGCTACCGGTCGCAAGACGTTAATTATTGCAGGCACGATCACCAGCGTCTGCATGGCCTTCCCGTCCATCAGCGCGGTGGCGGACGGATATAAAGTGTTTGCGGTGATTGATGCCTCCGGCACCTACAGCAAAATGGCGCAGGAGATCACCCTGGCCCGCGTGGTCCAGGCAGGCGTGGTGCCGATGGATACCGCCGCTGTGGCCTCTGAGATCCAGCGAACCTGGAACCGTGAAGATGCGGCTGAATGGGCTGAGGTATACACCCACATCTTCCCGGCCTACCAGTTGCTGATCGAAAGCTACGGCAAAGCGCAGGAGGTGGTGAAAAACAGCGAAGTGCTCGATTCGCAGCGTTAATCCTGCGCTGTACGACATAAGCTGATTAAGGCTTAACCGAACAAGCACGAATGCAGAAAATCTGCTTGACCGCTTTCGCGCAACTCCCTATAGTAGCGCCCCGTTGCCCCCCAAGCGGTCAGGCAGCAAAACAATATGGTGAGGTGTCCGAGTGGCTGAAGGAGCACGCCTGGAAAGTGTGTATACGGCAACGTATCGGGGGTTCGAATCCCCCCCTCACCGCCATATTTGAAGAAGAGCTCGCATGAAAATGCGGGCTTTTTTTT
>NZ_JBLKDI010000039.1:0-9812 GCF_047530715.1 Enterobacter sp. 04-C-12-SI-ECC | reverse complement strand
GTATGAATCCCGCCTGAAGGGAAAGCTGCACGTAATCAGCAAGCGATATACGCAGCGAATTGAGCGGCATAACCTGAATCTGAGGCAGCACCTGGCACGGCTGGGACGGAAGTCGCTGTCGCTCACAAAATCGGTGGAGCTGCATGACAAAGTCATCGGGCATTATCTGAACATAAAACACTATCAATAATTTTGAGTCATTACCCAGTTAGCAATAACCCCCGCTTGCGGGGGCCATACCCACCAGGAGCAAACGCAGAAAGCCCGAGATACTTCTGCTGTACCGGGGGCTGGCGACATTTCAGGCAACACTCATAGTTGACATCCTCCCCGCCCTAAAGGGCGGGGAGGATGTCAATAATAGCAGACCACATCATGATGTCATTCTGACCGACAGATGCCAGAAGCAGAGGATCCATCCCATTTTATACCTACCTTATAACACTTAGAAAAACAACATGTTAAAAATGTTTATTGGAAACAATTTTATTTCCAATTGTAATGATAACCATTCTCATATTAATATGGCTACGTGATAATTAACTTTTGATGCACTCCGCATGTCTGACCGTGCCACTTCCACAGCTTCCTTAACGTTCGAGTCGCTTTATGGCACCCATCACGGCTGGTTGAAAAGTTGGCTGACGCGCAAACTCCAGTCTGCCTTTGATGCAGATGACATTGCCCAGGACACTTTTTTGCGGGTAATGAGCAGCGAAACGCTCTCGACGATCCGCGATCCTCGCTCTTTCCTGTGCACTATCGCCAAACGCGTGATGGTGGACCTGTTTCGCCGAAACGCGCTGGAAAAAGCGTATCTGGAGATGCTGGCGCTTATGCCGGAGGGGGTAGCGCCTTCACCTGAGGAACGCGAAAGCCAGCTCGAGACCCTACAACTCGTCGACAGCATGCTGGACGGGCTAAACGGAAAAACACGTGAAGCGTTTCTGCTTTCGCAACTGGATGGCCTGACATACAGCGAGATTGCGCACAAACTCGGTGTTTCCGTCAGCTCCGTGAAAAAATACGTGGCGAAAGCCGTCGAGCACTGCCTGCTGTTTCGTCTGGAGCATGGGTTATGAATCCTTCGTTAACCGATTCCCGCCGTCAGGCGCTGCGTTCAGCTTCCCACTGGTATGCCGTGCTAAGCGGCGAGCGCGTCAGCCCACAACAGGAAGCGCGCTGGCAACAGTGGTATGAACAGGATCAGGATAACCAGTGGGCCTGGCAGCAGGTTGAAAACCTGCGCAACCAGCTTGGCGGTGTGCCTGGCGACGTTGCCAGCCGGGCGCTGCACGATACCCGCCTCACCCGCCGTCACGTGATGAAAGGATTACTGCTGTTGCTCGGCGCTGGCGGAGGCTGGCAACTCTGGCAGTCGGAAACCGGCGAAGGTCTGCGGGCAGATTACCGCACCGCCAAAGGCGCAGTCAGCCGTCAGCAACTGGAAGATGACTCCCTGCTCACGCTGAATACCCAAAGCGCGGCGGATGTGCGTTTTGATGCGCATCAGCGCACCGTCCGGCTCTGGTACGGTGAAATCGCCATTACTACCGCGAAAGATGCGCAGCAACGCCCCTTCCGCGTCCTGACCCGTCAGGGCCAACTCACCGCTTTAGGGACAGAATTTACCGTCCGCCAGCAGGATAATTTCACGCAGCTTGACGTGCAGCAGCACGCCGTGGAAGTGCTTCTCGCCAGTGCCCCCGCGCAAAAACGCATCGTGAACGCTGGTGAAAGCCTGCAGTTCAGCGCCTCTGAGTTTGGCGCAGTGAAACCGCTGGATGACGAGAGTACAAGCTGGACGAAGGGCATCCTGAGCTTCAGCGATAAACCGCTGGGTGAGGTGATAGCCACGCTAAGCCGTTACCGCAACGGCGTGCTGCGCTGCGATCCCGCCGTTGCCGGGCTGCGCCTGAGCGGGACGTTCCCGCTGAAAAATACCGATGCGATCCTGAACGTTATCGCTCAAACGCTTCCCGTTAAAATTCAGTCTATTACGCGGTACTGGATAAACATTTCACCGCTGTAAGAAAAATAATTCTCATTTCGATTGTCCTTTTTACCCTTCTCGTTCGACTCATAGCTGAACACAACAAAAATGATGATGGAGAAGGTATGACGCCGTTACGCGTTTTTCGTAAAACAACACCTTTGGTTAACGCCATTCGCCTGAGCCTGCTGCCGCTGGCCGGTCTCTCGTTTTCCGCTTTTGCTGCACAGGTTGATATCGCACCGGGATCGCTCGACAAAGCGCTCAATCAGTATGCCGCACACAGCGGAATTACCCTCTCGGTTGACGCCAGCCTGACGCGCGGCAAGCAGAGCAACGGCCTGCACGGAGATTACGACGTCGAGAGCGGCCTGCAACAACTGCTGGACGGCAGCGGACTGCAGGTAAAACCGCTGAGAAATAACAGCTGGACGCTGGAGACCGCGCCCGCGCCAAAAGAAGATGCCCTGACCGTGGTCGGCGACTGGCTGGGCGATGCGCGTGAAAACGACGTATTTGAACATGCTGGCGCGCGTGACGTGATCCGCCGTGAGGATTTCGCCAAAACCGGCGCAACCACCATGCGTGAGGTGCTTAACCGCATCCCTGGCGTCAGCGCGCCGGAAAACAACGGCACCGGCAGCCACGACCTGGCGATGAACTTTGGCATCCGGGGCCTGAACCCACGCCTCGCCAGCCGCTCGACCGTCCTGATGGACGGCATCCCCGTCCCCTTTGCCCCTTACGGTCAGCCGCAGCTTTCACTGGCTCCCGTTTCGCTCGGCAACATGGATGCCATTGACGTGGTGCGCGGTGGTGGTGCGGTGCGTTACGGACCGCAGAGCGTGGGCGGCGTGGTGAACTTTGTTACCCGCGCCATTCCGCAGGACTTTGGTATCGAGGCGGGGGTGGAAGGTCAGCTCAGCCCAACCTCTTCACAAAACAACCCGAAAGAGACGCACAACCTGATGGTGGGCGGCACAGCGGACAACGGTTTTGGCACCGCGCTGCTCTACTCCGGCACGCGCGGCAGTGACTGGCGCGAGCACAGCGCCACCCGCATCGACGACCTGATGCTGAAAAGCAAATATGCGCCGAATGAGGTGCACACCTTCAACAGCCTGCTGCAATATTACGATGGTGAAGCCGACATGCCCGGCGGCCTGTCCCGCGCGGATTACGACGCCGATCGCTGGCAATCCACCCGCCCGTATGACCGCTTCTGGGGCCGTCGCAAGCTGGCGAGCCTGGGCTACCAGTTCCAGCCGGACAGCCAGCATAAATTCAACATTCAGGGGTTCTACACCCAAACCCTGCGCAGCGGCTACCTGGAGCAAGGCAAACGCATCACCCTCTCGCCGCGTATCTACTGGGTGCGCGGTATTGAGCCACGCTACAGCCAGAGCTTTATGATCGGCCCTTCCGCGCACGAAGTGGGCGTGGGCTATCGCTATGTGAATGAATCAACGCATGAAATGCGTTACTACACCGCCACCAGCAGCGGGCAGTTGCCGTCCGGCTCAAGCCCTTACGACCGCGACACGCGTTCCGGCACCGAGGCGCACGCCTGGTATCTGGATGACAAAATCGACATCGGCAACTGGACCATCACGCCGGGTATGCGTTTCGAACATATCGAGTCATACCAGAACAACGCCATCAAAGGCACGCACGAAGAGGTGAGCTATAACGCACCGCTTCCGGCGTTGAACGTGCTCTATCACCTGACTGATAGCTGGAATCTTTATGCAAACACTGAAGGCTCGTTCGGCACCGTACAGTACAGCCAGATTGGCAAGGCTGTGCAAAGCGGCAATGTGGAACCGGAAAAAGCGCGAACCTGGGAACTCGGTACCCGCTACGATGACGGCGCGCTGACGGCGGAAATGGGGCTGTTCCTGATTAACTTTAACAATCAGTACGACTCCAACCAGACCAACGACACCGTCACTGCACGTGGCAAAACGCGCCATACCGGGCTGGAAACGCAGGCACGTTACGACCTGGGTACGCTAACGCCAACGCTTGATAACGTTTCCGTCTACGCCAGCTATGCGTATGTGAACGCGGAAATCCGCGAGAAAGGCGACACCTATGGCAATCAGGTGCCATTCTCCCCGAAACATAAAGGCACGCTGGGCGTGGACTACAAGCCGGGCAACTGGACGTTCAATCTGAACAGCGATTTCCAGTCCAGCCAGTTTGCGGATAACGCCAATACGGTGAAAGAGAGCGCCGACGGCAGTACCGGCCGCATTCCCGGCTTCATGCTCTGGGGCGCACGCGTGGCGTATGACTTTGGCCCGCAGATGGCAGATCTGAACCTGGCGTTCGGTGTGAAAAACATCTTCGACCAGGACTACTTCATCCGCTCTTATGACGACAACAACAAAGGCATCTACGCAGGCCAGCCGCGCACGCTGTATATGCAGGGGTCGTTGAAGTTCTGATGTGTTAACGCCCGGCTTGCCGGGCTTTTAGCTGGAATGTGACTATGTTGGCATTTATCCGTTTTCTTTTTGCAGGCCTGCTGCTGGTGATCGGCCACGCCTTTGCCGCCACGGTTCAGGACGAACACGGCACGTTTACACTCGATAAAACGCCACAACGGATTGTGGTGCTGGAACTCTCGTTCGCCGATGCGCTGGCCGCCGTGGACGTCAGCCCGATCGGTATTGCCGACGATAACGATGCAAAACGCATCCTGCCCGAAGTGCGTGCGCACCTGAAACCGTGGCAGTCCGTCGGAACGCGCGCGCAGCCGAGCCTGGAAGCCATTGCTGCCCTGAAACCAGACCTGATCATTGCCGACAGCAGTCGCCATGCGGGGATTTACACTGCCTTGCAGCAAATCGCGCCGGTACTGCTGCTTAAGTCCCGCAACGAAACCTACGCTGAAAATTTGCACTCAGCGGCTATCATCGGCGAAGTGGTAGGTAAAAAACGAGAGATGCAGGCGCGTCTGGAACAACATAAAGAGAAGATGGCGCAGTGGTCCAGCCAGCTTCCCACAGGGACACGCGTGGCCTTTGGCACATCACGCGAACAGCTATTCAACCTGCATACCCAGGAGACCTGGACCGGCAGCGTGCTGGCTTCTCTGGGGCTGAACGTTCCCGCTGCGATGGCGGGCGCGTCCATGCCGTCCATCGGCCTGGAGCAACTGCTGGCGGTCAATCCTGCCTGGCTGCTGGTTGCCCACTATCGCGAAGAGAGCATTGTTAAACGCTGGCAACAAGATCCGCTCTGGCAGATATTAACCGCCGCGCAGAAGCAGCAGGTTGCTTCAGTCGACAGTAACGCCTGGGCGCGGATGCGCGGTATTTTTGCCGCAGAGCGTATTGCCGCTGACACGGTAAAAATCTTCCACCATCAGCCGCTTACCGATGTGAAATGACCGCGCTAAAACACCCGGTGCTGCTGTGGGGGCTTCCCGTTGCAGTACTTATTATTATTTTCTGGCTGAGTCTGTTTTGCTACTCGGCCATTCCTGTTTCCGGAGCAGACGCAATCCGCGCCCTGCTGCCTGGACACACGCCAACGCTACCAGAAGCGCTGGTGCAAAACCTTCGTTTGCCGCGAAGCCTGGTCGCCGTTCTGATCGGCGCAAGCCTGGCGCTCGCGGGCACGCTGCTGCAAACCCTGACCCACAACCCAATGGCCTCTCCTTCACTGCTCGGCATTAACAGCGGCGCGGCGCTGGCTATGGCGCTTACCAGCGCGCTGAGTCCGACGCCGGTTGCAGGCTATTCCCTGTCGTTCATCGCGGCATGCGGGGGCGGCGTGAGCTGGCTGCTGGTCATGACCGCAGGAGGCGGGTTTCGTCATACCCAGGACAGAAACAAACTGATCCTCGCGGGTATCGCGCTGTCGGCCTTTTGTATGGCCCTGACCCGCATCACCCTGCTGCTGGCCGAAGATCATGCTTACGGCATCTTTTACTGGCTGGCAGGCGGAGTGTCCCACGCCCACTGGCAGGATGTCTGGCAGCTCTTGCCGGTGGTGGTCACTGCAGTCCCTGTCGTGTTGCTGCTGGCGAATCAACTGAACCTGCTCAACGTCAGCGACAGTACCGCCCATACGCTGGGAGTGAACCTGCCGAGACTACGTTTGATCATCAATATGTTAGTGCTGCTTCTGGTTGGCGCGTGCGTCAGTGTGGCAGGTCCGGTGGCGTTTATCGGCCTGCTGGTGCCACATCTGGCGCGCTTCTGGGCAGGCTTCGATCAGCGCAACGTACTGCCGGTGAGCATGCTGCTGGGGGCCACGCTGATGCTGATGGCAGATGTACTCGCACGCGCGCTGGCCTTCCCCGGCGATCTGCCCGCAGGCGCAGTGCTGGCGCTGATTGGCAGTCCTTGCTTTGTCTGGCTGGTGAGGAGGCGAGGATGAAAATTGCGCTGGTCATTTTCATCACCCTTGCCCTGGCAGGTTGTGCGCTGTTATCACTCCATATGGGGGTGATCCCCGTGCCGTGGCGCGCGCTGCTGACCGACTGGCAGGACGGACGCGAGCATTATTATGTATTGATGGAGTACCGACTGCCGCGCTTGCTGCTGGCACTGTTTGTCGGTGCAGCCCTCGCCGTGGCGGGCGTGCTGGTACAGGGGATTGTGCGTAACCCGCTAGCATCACCGGATATTCTCGGCATTAACCATGCCGCCAGCCTTGCCTCTGTGGGAGCACTGCTTCTTATGCCATCACTATCCGTGATGGTGCTGCCGCTGCTGGCCTTTGCGGGCGGTATGGCGGGGTTGATCTTGCTGAAGATGCTGGCAAAGACCCACCAGCCGATGAAGCTGGCGCTCACCGGCGTGGCGCTTTCCGCCTGCTGGGCGAGCCTGACGGATTACCTGATGCTCCTGCACCCGCAGGATGTAAACAGTGCCCTGCTGTGGCTGACGGGTAGCTTATGGGGGCGCGACTGGCACTTTGTGAAGATTGCCGTGCCGTTGCTCATTCTGTTTTTGCCGCTGAGCCTGCGCTTTTGTCGCGATCTCGACCTGCTGGCGCTGGGCGATGCACGAGCAGCCACGCTCGGCGTGTCGGTTCAGCGCACCCGGTTCCAGGGGCTGATGCTGGCTGTCGCGATGACAGCAACCGGCGTGGCCGTCTGTGGCCCGATAAGTTTTATTGGTCTCGTCGTGCCGCACATGGTGCGCAGGATCGCCGGCGGGCGTCACCGCTGGCTGATGCCCGTTTCGGCCCTGACGGGCGCGTTGTTGCTGGTCATTGCCGATCTGCTGGCACGAATCATTCATCCGCCGCTGGAGCTTCCGGCAGGCGTGCTGACCGCCATTATCGGCGCACCGTGGTTTGTCTGGCTGCTTGTGAGAATGCGATAAATGAGATTACGTACTGAAAATCTGACCGTCAGCTATGGCGCACAAACCGTGCTGGATGGACTTTCTCTCGCCCTGCCTGCCGGAAAAATCACGGCCCTGCTCGGCCCTAACGGTTGCGGGAAATCGACGCTGTTGAACTGTTTTTCTCGCCTGTTAACACCAGACTCTGGCGAGATATTGCTTGATGAAAAACCCATAGCCGGTTTTTCCGCCCGCCAGCTGGCTCGCCGCCTGGCTTTACTGCCGCAACACCATTTATCCCCCGAGGGGATCACTGTACGGGAACTGGTTTCCTACGGCCGCAGCCCGTGGCTGTCGTTGTGGGGGCGACTCTCCGCGGAAGACAACGAGCGGGTCAACGTGGCAATGAGTCAGACCCGGACGCGCAATCTGGCTGACCGCAGGTTAACCCAGCTTTCCGGCGGCCAGCGCCAGCGTGCGTTTCTGGCGATGGTGCTGGCACAGGATACCCCACTCATTCTTCTTGATGAGCCTACGACCTACCTCGATATCAATCATCAGGTTGAACTGATGCGCCTGATGGTTGAACTCAAAAGGCAGGGGAAAACCGTAGTGACGGTACTCCACGATCTGAATCAGGCCAGCCGCTATTGCGATCATCTGGTGGTACTGGCAAGCGGTCGCGTGATGGCGCAAGGTGCTCCGGAAGCAGTGATGAAACCAGAGCTTCTAAAGACGGTGTTCAGCGTAGAAGCGGAAATCCATCCCGAACCGGTATCTGGCAGACCCATGTGTGTGGTGAAGTAGTCTGGCGAAGTCATAAGGATCATCACAGGACAGATAAAGGAAGTGATAACCACCTGCCAACAGGCACCAAAATCTG
This sequence comes from Enterobacter sp. 04-C-12-SI-ECC, assembly GCF_047530715.1. NCBI lineage: Bacteria > Pseudomonadati > Pseudomonadota > Gammaproteobacteria > Enterobacterales > Enterobacteriaceae > Enterobacter > Enterobacter sp. 04-C-12-SI-ECC. The sequence goes on along the minus strand of NZ_JBLKDI010000039.1, from coordinate 1,630 downwards.
GCTGGTTGCCGGTATCACCGACATGCGCAACGGCTTCAATGGTCTCGCCGCAAAGGTGCAGACGATGCTGAAAGATGACCCGATATCCGGCCATGTCTTCATCTTCCGGGGCCGCAGCGGCAGTAAGGTCAAACTGCTGTGGTCCACCGGCGACGGGCTGTGCCTGCTGACCAAACGGCTGGAACGCGGCCGCTTCGCCTGGCCCTCTGCCCGCGATGGCAAAGTGTTCCTGACCCCGGCGCAGCTGGCAATGCTTCTGGAAGGCATCGACTGGCGGCAGCCTAAAAGACTGCTTACGTCCCTGACCATGTTGTAGGCCTCTTTATCCTGGTTGTCGTTGAATAAGCCTGGTAAAATGCGGGCTTATGAACAACACCTCCCCCTGACGACATCCTTCTGCTGAAACAGCGCCTGTCCGAACAGGAAGCGCTGAACCGCGCCCTGCTGGAAAAGCAGGCCGACCGGGAGCGCGAAATAGACCATCTGCAGGCGCAGCTGGATAAGATTCGCCGGATGAACTTCGGCAGTCGTTCTGAATAAATCTCCCGCCGCATCGCGCAGATAGAAGCCGACCTGAACCGGCTTCAGACAGAAAGCGATACGCTGACGGGTCGGGTTGCCGATACGGGCCGGGCCCCGTATCGTTTTAACCCTGAATATTCATCGCAGATATTGTTTCGGGTTTTCCGGTATACCAGCCCTGAACTAGGTAACCGGGGCCAAGAGAACGGACGAATTCAAACTGTCCTGGCGTTTCCACCCCTTCAAACACCAGTGGTTTGCCAGTACCACGTAACCCTTTCACCACAGAAACAAGTAGCGCTCGCTTCACCGGGTCATCAATATTGGCAATAAAAATACGGTCTATTTTTATCTCATCGAAATCCAGTACCGTCAGCCATTCAATATGGGGGCCGCTTGGCAAACGGAATCTATGGTCACTCCCGTTTTTGCAACACCGATTTTGACGACAAGTTGGCTTGCTTGAATCTATCCGGCGTCTGAATGGGATTTTATTCCCGCGCCTTGATGAGTTCCGCGCCTGATGAACCTCCAGAAAATATACGGCTTCAATGAGCCTTTCCGTTTTACAGGTTCCTCAACAGGCCGGTGGGCCGTTAGTATCATCAATATCAGTATTCGCAAAACCAGATCAGTAATTCTTTAAACCGGTGTATTTCTGCCGTTATGCTACATAAGTTTGCTGTCGTGCCGTTAGGGCCCAGGCTATTCTGGCCAGCTTGTTTGCCAGAGCACAAGTGACGACAAAGTTGCTTTTCCGGCACAGTAAATCCCTGACCCAATCGGCCAATTTGCCAGACTGGTGTTCCAGTTTTTGTATGAATACCCTGGCACATTGAACCAACAAAGTTCGGATCTTTTTATTACCTCGCTTACTAATTCCCAGCAATGTCGTCCTACCTCCCGTGCTGTACTGCCGAGGTACAAGCCCTGTTGCCGCCGCAAAGTCACGGCTGCTGGCGTACTGCTTCCCGTCGCCAATCTCAGTTGAAATAGTACTCGCTGTCAGTGTTCCGACGCAGGGAATGCTCAGCAAGCGCTGTCCAACCTCATCTTCGTCCAACTTTCGTTTCAACTGGGATTCCAAATCTTTAATCTGCTCAACAAG
>NZ_JBLKDI010000038.1:0-12208 GCF_047530715.1 Enterobacter sp. 04-C-12-SI-ECC | reverse complement strand
GATAATCGGAGCGATGATGCGTAAGCTGGCGCAGGTGGCGTATGGCGTCCTGAAATCAGGACGCCCGTTCGATGCCACGTTGCATCAGGAAAATGCTTGCATGGCATAACAGTATCTACATTCAGCTCCCGTAGGCCCGGTAAGCACAGCGCCACCGGGCATTTGCACTATCCTAAAATTTCCTTCAGTACCGGCCCAATCTTTTCAAACGCCTGCGGTGAAATGATATCCACGTGGGCGCAGTCCTGGCTGTAGACCTCCAGCTCGCCCACCCACGGCGCCCAGGCCGTATGCGGATCCATCGTTCGCGTGCGTTCGGCAACAAACAGCGTCGCTTTACCGTCAAAGCGTGAACTGTGCGCGGTGGTGAGCAACCGCACCGCGTCCGCGTAGTTGCCTTCAATGGTGTTAAACAATTCGCTGGAGCCCTGTCCCTGCTGAGCGGCGATAAACGCCTGACGCTCGCGCTCGATCTCCGCCAGCACTTCCGGGTCAAGGCCGTTTGCCTCTTTCTCCGCCCAGTTCTGGGTTTCCGGCGGCCAGGTATCCAGCAGGCCAAGGAACGCCACCGCTTCACCCTGCTCGCGCAGGCGGGCCGCAATGCCCTGCGCCAGCGTGCCGCCGAGGGAATAACCGAACAGGTAATAAGGCCCGTGCGGCTGCTGCTTACGCAACGTTTTCAGGTGATGTTCGATCACCCCATCGAGATCCGCGCACTGCTGCATCGGGCCGTTTGGCCGCGGCGACTGAATGCCGGTAATCGACCAGCGCGGGCTGAGGTAGCGCGCCAGGACGCTGAACTGCCAGGCAAAGCCGGACGCCGGATGGAAGCAGAACAGCGTCGGGTCGTTGCTTTCACGCAGCGGCAAAAGGGTTTCATACCCCAGACGCTGCGCCTGTTCGTCGCTCAGTTGCGAGTCCAGCAGCGCGCTGAGCTTGCCGACCGTCGAGGCGACCATAATCTGCCCCGGCGTGACCTTGCGGCTGAACGCACGACTGAGCTGAGCCGCGAGGCGCATCGCCAGCAGCGAGTGGCCGCCAAGGGCAAAGAAGTCGGCGTCGATATCGTTCACTTCGCAGCCCAGCAGCGCAGAAAACGCCTGCGCCACGGCGGCTTCGGTTTGCGTCTCGGGTGCGCGACCGGAGGTTTTACTGGTCAGCTCCGGCAGCGGCAGCGGCAGCGCCTTGCGATCCAGCTTGCCGTTGGCGCTTAGCGGCAGCGCGCTGATTTGCAACAGCACCACCGGCACCATATGCGGCGGCAGCTGTGCCCTGAGCGAGTCCAGCAGCGCGTCGCGATCCAGCGGTAAACCGGATTCCGAGACCACGTACCCCACCAGCTGGCGGGCATCGCCGCCCGTTGCCGCAGCCTGATTAAACACGCACGCATGCGCCACGGCCTGAGCCACGTCAGGCAATGACAGCATCGCCCGGTCGATTTCGCCCAGCTCAATGCGCTGACCGCGGATTTTCAGCTGGTCATCGCTGCGGCCCAGATATTCCACCGCGCCGTTGTCCAGCCAGCGGGCAACGTCTCCGGTGCGATACATCCGCTCGCCTGGGGCAAACGGATCGGCAATAAAGCGGCTGGCGGTGAGGTCGGGACGTCCCAGATACCCCTGTGCCAGCTGAATGCCGGTGAGATACAGATCGCCCGCCACGCCGAACGGCACCGGGCGCATCATCGCATCCAGAATGCGCAGCCCCGTATTCCACACCGGGAAGCCGATCGGCACGCTGTTGCCCTCCACTGCCGCCAGCTCCGGGCCGTACGCCGGATACCAGCTCACGTCCACCGCCGCTTCGGTTGGGCCGTAGAGGTTGTGCAGCGGTACATGAGTGAGCTGCTCCCACTCGCGACACAGCGCCGTTGGCAGCGCTTCGCCGCTGCAGAACACCTGCTTCAGCGTTCTGCAGCAGTCGACGTTTTCCGGCGTCAGCGAGGCAACAAATGCCGCCAGCATCGAGGGCACGAAGTGGGTGGTGGTTACGCCATATTCTGCGAAGAAGCTCTGCATCGCCTGCGGATCGCGGTGCGCGTCCGGCTCGGCCATCACCAGCTTTGCCCCGGCGATAAACGGCCACCAGAACTCCCACACCGACACGTCAAAGCTGCACGGCGTTTTCTGCGCCACGACGTCATGCGCCGCCAGTGGATAATGATCCTGCATCCACTTCAGGCGGTTAACGATGGCGGTATGCCCCACCATTACCCCTTTCGGGCGTCCCGTTGAACCCGAGGTAAAGATGATGTACGCGGTCTGCTCCGGCTTCGCCAGACGCAGAGGTTCAGCGCCTGTGGTTGGCAATAGCATGTTGTAACTAAATGAAGGTATCGGCAGATCGTTAAAGCGCGGAAGCTGCGCGTCGGTGGTAATGAGGAGCGACGGTTTCGCGTCCTCCAGCATCATCCGCAGACGATCGTCCGGGTAGCCGGTATCCAGCGGCAGCCAGGCGGCGCCGGCTTCAACAATCCCGTGCAGCGCCAGGGTCAGGAACACCGAGCGCGGAAGCGCCACCGCCACGCTGTCGCCCGGCTTCACGCCGCGCGCGCGCAGCAGATTTGCCAGCGCGACCACCTGCTCGCGCATCTGGCGGTAGTTCAGCTCAATATGGGCATCCGCCAGCGCGGGAGCGTCCGGCGTTTTGCTCGCCTGCTCCGCCACCAGATCCGCCAGCGTGGTGGAGGGCAGCGCCAGGCCGGTATCGTTGATGCGCGCCAGCCGGGCGTATTCCTGCTCGGATACGGTTTCCACGTCGCCACAGCGCAGGTCCGGGTTCGCGGCAAACTGCGCCAGCATCGCGTTCAGGCGCGAAACGTGGCGCTTCAGCGTCGCGTCGTCGTAACGCTGCCTGTTGGCGAGGATCTCAATGCTTAATCCGCCCTGCTCGTCCGGGAACAGCGCCAGCTCGAGATCGTTCACCGGGCCGGTCGCCAGCGTGTGGGTGATGGCCTCCACGCCGTCGATATCCAGCTGATAATCAAATACCTTCACGTTCAGCACCGGCCCAAACAAGGGTTCGTCCCCTGCGGCCCGCCCGCTGTCGCGCACGATCTGCTCGGCGTCGTAGCGCTGATGTCGGCGCATCTTTTTCAGCTGGTTCGCCAGGCGCAGCGCCAGCTCCGGCAGGCTCTCAAGCGGATTAATATTCACCGCCAGCGGCAGGACGTTAAGCACCGGGCCGGTTGCGGTCAGCGCGGCGGACCCCATGCGGCGCATAAAGATAAACCCGGCGGCGTAGTCCAGCCGTCCGGTGAGGCGGCCGAGCCACAGCGCCACCAGCGCAAGCGCCAGATCGGTGCGCTGTGCCTGCCCGGCTGCCTGCGCCAGCTGGCTAAAGGCGCGAGCGTCCATTGCAATTTTCAGGCGCAGGATGTCGGTAGTGGCGGCGCGTCCCGGCAGCGGCGCGGAGGAGAGCGAGACCGGAGGAGGAAGCTGTTTGCGCTGCTCCTCCCAGAAGGCACCGTCGCGCTGATACGCCTCGCTGTCTCGGTAGAGCTGATACTCGTCAACGACCTCGGCGAACGGAGTAAATGGTGAGGCTGGGGTGGGTTCCCCTTTCTTCCAGGCAGCGTAAATCGCGGCGATCTGGCGGGTAATTGCCGGGAAACTGAAGCCATCCACCACCAGATGGTGATAGCGCTGATACCAGTACCAGCGGTTGTCACCGACCTGAATCAGCTGATGGAAAGCGAGCGGCTGACCGCTGTCCACGCGCAGATCCTGACTGAGATCGGCCTCCATCAGCGCCACGGCGGCGTCGTGAGAATCAACGCTAACGATGGACGGCTCCGGCAGGATCAGGGTCTCATCGACCCACTGCCAGACCTCGCCGTTATCTTCAGCGAAACGCGTGCGCAGGGTATCGGCCTGCATCATGCCCTCGGCGATGGCTTTAGCCAACAGCGGCGCGTCGATATTTCCTTTCAGCTCGGTGTAGTGCGCCACGCTCCAGGCGTTTGGCAGCGAGGAAAGCTGCTCTGCCATCCAGATACCCGGCTGGGCGGCGACGAGAGGAAGACGGTTCATGCGCGCTCCCCCGCAAAAGAGGACGGCTCAAGCGTCTGCCAGCGTTGCGCCAGCCACTGCTGGCACGCCTCCTGAGAGTGCGGCTCGCAGACCACGCGCCAGCCCGCGGGCAACTCGCACTGCTGCGGCCACAGGCTGTACTGCCCCTGGTCATTTTGCAAAATGGCGAACTGTCCCTGCGGATTATCGAAAGGATTGCTGAATTCCATACAGACTCCGTTATTTAATGAGCGGCTGCCAGAGGGTCATCAGCCCCTGCGTCAGCCCACCGCGCCAGCAAAGCGCATCGTGTCCGCCGTCAACCTGACGCCAGATAACCGGTTGCTGAGTGTGTAGTTCGGCGAGGATCGCCTGGTTTGCGCGCAAGATAAGCGGCTCGTTGCGCCCGGCTTCAAGAAGGATGCGTAGCCCGCGAGGGGATATTTCGCCGGTTTTAAGTTGTTCGATTAACAGCCCGTCCTGCTGCCCGCCGCGGTGCGGCCACCAGTAGGAGCCGGACTGGCTAAGCACGCAGCCAAAACGCTGCGGCCAGTGCAGTGCGGCATAAAGGGAAGAGAGACCGCCAAAGCTTTGCCCTGCGACCACCGTACGGTCGGCGCGGTCGCTAAACGGCGCGCGTTGTTGGACAAGGGGGAGAAGTTCTTCCTGCACCGCCAGCCAGAAGTCGGGATTGCACGGCAGCTCGCGGTTACGGTGCTCCATATCGATAACATCGATTAAGACGTAGACCGCAGGCGGCAGATTACGCCCGGCGGTGAGCGACGCCAGCGCAGGCCAGACGGGCATGCTTTCGGCCCAGAACTGCCCGTCGAGCAGCACCGCCAGCGGGCGTTCCCGGTCGTCCCCGCCGGTGGTGAAAATCCAGACGCGACGGCGATTTTTCAGGCGCGCGCTTTCCCACTCAATGCAAATGGGCGCGTTGAAGGGCGTATCAGGATGGTTCCAGCCGGGCTGTACGGGCGCCTCCGGCATCTCAAGCGCCGAGACGGCGTGCCCGCGCCCGCCGCGCCAGCTCTGCGCATTCAGCGGGTCAGAAATTGCGTGAGGCAGCAGCTTGCGCCAGCCTTCGCGCAGCGCCATGCGGTCCGGCTGCTCGCCTTCAAATACTGCATCGGCAAAATCGTTTTCATTCACGGAAGGGATAAAACAGTAACTGCCGCGCCACTCGGGGCTGAACTCGCCCTGCCACTGCCAGACGTCGGTATCGGGAATGCGTTCGAGGGACTGCGGGCGGGCATTTTGATGGTGATCGGTCACGCCGGTGACGTAGAGCCAGACGCGTTTGATCCGTGACGTTGTTTGCGTTCCTGCCGGGTCACGCCACCAGAACGTGACGCGATAGTTTCCCTTTTCCGGCGTCCCTTCAGGCCCGTTTTTCGACTGCCACCACGCTTCACTTCCGGTTGTTAACGCCGTCACCCTTATAACCTCATGTTTAACAGTCTTTTTTGTTTCAGAGCAAATTTTATTGATAATATTATTGATAACTATTTGCATTTGCAATAGCGTAGTGGCCGCGCTGTGGGAAGCGCTCATAAAACAACCATAAAGCAGGACGTACAATGAATAAGAAGATTCACTCTCTGGCCTTGCTGGTCAATTTAGGGATTTACGGCGTCGCGCTGCCCGCTCTCGCAGACGACAACACCGCCTCAGCGCAGCACGAAGACACGATGGTGATCACCGCTGCCGAGCAAAATCTGCAGGCGCCGGGGGTATCGACCATCACCGCCGACGAGATCCGCAAAAACCCGCCCGCGCGGGACGTGGCGGAAATCATCCGCACCATGCCGGGCGTTAACCTGACCGGTAACTCCACCAGCGGCCAGCGCGGGAATAACCGTCAGATTGATATCCGCGGCATGGGGCCAGAAAACACCCTTATCCTGATCGACGGCAAGCCGGTGACCAGCCGTAACTCTATCCGTCTGGGCTGGCGCGGCGAACGTGACACCCGGGGCGATACCGGCTGGGTCCCGCCGGAGATGATCGAGCGTATCGAAGTGATTCGCGGTCCGGCCGCCGCGCGCTACGGTAACGGCGCGGCGGGCGGCGTGGTGAACATCATCACCAAAAAATTCGACGACCAGTGGCACGGCTCCTGGAACACCTACCTGAATGCGCCTGAGCACAAGGATGAAGGTTCCACCAAACGCACCAACTTCAGCCTGAGCGGCCCGCTGGGCGGCGACTTCAGCTTCCGCATGTTCGGTAACCTGGACAAAACCCAGGCCGACGCGTGGGACATCAACCAAGGTCACCAGTCTGACCGTACCGGTGCCTACGCCGACACGCTGCCCGCGGGCCGTGAAGGGGTAGAGAATAAAGACATCAACGGCGTGGTGCGCTGGGACTTTGCGCCAATGCAGTCACTGGAATTTGAGGCGGGCTACAGCCGCCAGAACAACCTCTACGCCGGTGATACCCAGAACACCAACAACGACAACAGCTCCAGCGGGCTGGTGAAAAAGAACTACGGCAAAGAGACCAACCGAATCTATCGCCAGAACTTCGCGGTGACCTGGAACGGCGGTTGGGACAACGGCATTACCACCAGCAACTGGGCGCAGTACGAGCACACCCGCAACTCCCGTCTGGGCGAAGGGCTGGCGGGCGGTCTGGAAGGTCTGTTCAACAGCAATAAATTCACCGACACCGACCTGGCCGACGTGATGCTGCACAGCGAAATCAACCTGCCGATTGATTTCCTCGTTAACCAGAACCTGACGCTCGGCACCGAGTGGAACCAGCAGCGGATGAAGGATTCGACCTCCTTCTCGCAAACCCAACAGGGTGGCACCATCCCGGGCATGAGCGAAGACCGTAGCCCGTACACGTCAGCGGAGATCTTCTCCCTGTTCGCTGAGAACAACATGGAGCTGACCGACAGCACCATGCTGACCCCTGCCCTGCGCTTCGACCACCACACCATCGTGGGCAATAACTGGAGCCCGTCCCTGAACCTGTCGCAGGGTCTGGGGGATGACTTCACCCTGAAGATGGGCATCGCGCGCGCCTACAAAGCGCCAAGCCTGTACCAGACTAACCCGAACTACCTGTTGTACAGTAAAGGCCAGGGCTGCTACGCCAGTTCCGACGGCGTGGGCTGCTACATGATGGGTAACGACGATCTGAAAGCGGAAACCAGCATCAACAAAGAGATTGGCCTCGAGTGGAAACGCGACGGCTGGCTGGCGGGCGTGACCTGGTTCCGCAACGACTACCGCAACAAGATTGAAGCGGGCTACGCGCCGATTGGCCAGACCTCCACCGGTAAAGTCACCACCGATATCTACCAGTGGGAAAACGTGCCGAAGGCGGTGGTGGAAGGTCTGGAAGGCTCCCTGAACGTGCCGGTCAGCGACACGATCAACTGGACCAACAACATCACCTATATGCTGCAAAGCAAGAACAAGGAGACCGGCGACCGTCTGTCGATCATCCCGGAGTACACGCTGAACTCAACCCTGAGCTGGCAGGTGCATCAGGATGTGTCATTGCAGTCGACCTTCACCTGGTACGGCAAGCAGCAGCCGAAGAAGTATAACTATAAAGGCCAGCCGGTGACCGGGTCTGAGAAAGACGAGGTCAGCCCGTACAGCATCGTTGGCCTGAGCGCCACCTGGGACGTGACGAAAAACGTCAGCCTGACCGGCGGCGTGGACAACGTCTTCGACAAGCGCCAGTGGCGCGCGGGTAATGCCCAGACCACGGGGAACGCGACAACCGGCGCGTATATGTACGGTGCGGGTGCGTATACGTATAATGAACCGGGTCGCACCTGGTACATGAGCGTAAACACAAGATTCTGATACAGGCAGTGAATTCCCCCTCTCCCTGTGGGAGAGGGTTGGGGTGAGGGCATCAGTCCGCACAATTCAGAGGGAAAAACCATGCACACCACCCACAGCACATTTTCTCTCGCCGGCCTCACCCTCCACCGCATCACCTTCGACCCCGCCACCTTCACCGACGCCGATCTCCTCTGGCTCCCCCATCACGCCCAGCTCGCTGACGCCGGACGTAAACGCAAGGCTGACCATCTGGCAGGACGCATCGCCGCCGCGCACGCCTTGCCTGACCACACCGTTCCCGCCATCGGCCCCAGCGGGGAACCGCTCTGGCCGGACGGAATTTCCGGCAGCATCACCCACAGCGGCACGCAGGCGATGGCTGTCGTCGCGCCTTACCCTGCGCTTATCGGTATCGATAGTGAAGCGATCCTCGCCGAAAATGAAGCAAGGGAAATCAAAGATGGCATTATAGATGCCCATGAAGAGCGCGTGCTTTCCCGCTCGGGTTACCCGTTCGCCCTCGCCCTGACGCTGGTTTTCAGCGCCAAAGAGAGCCTGTTTAAGGCCCTCTTTCCGCAGGTGCAGTCTTACATGGGGTTTGACAGCGCGCGCGTCACGATGCTCGATAAAGAGACGCTAATGCTGGCGCTGACTCGTCCGCAGATGGGATTTGACGAAGGTTTAGCCTTCACACTTCACTGGCTACTCGACGGCGAACAGGTCATCACCCTGCTGTCACACGCTCCTGCCGACGCGCCTTCACGCTGGTCACCACAAACGTCACGATAAACACCACCGCGAACAGCACCACGATGGTCGGCGCGGGCGCGCTGTCGAGATAAAACGACGCATACACGCCGCTGACCGATACCAGCGCAGATACCGCCACCGCCACGATCAGCGCCATGTGAAAGCGTCGGGCGATCAGCACCGCCACCGCGCCGGGGGCAATCAGCAGCGAAATCGACAGAATAATCCCCACCGCCTTCAGCGTCGCCACGATGGTCAGCGACACCATGCACAGTAAGCCATAGTGCAGCCAGCGGGCGCGCAGGCCGCTCGCCTGCGCCTGCTGATAGTCAAAGCAGAACAGCAGGAAATCGCGCCACTTCAGGCCAATCACCAGCGCAATCAGCCCCGCGACGAGACCGCTTTGCAGAATGTCCATCCCGTTTATGCCCAGCATATCGCCGAACAGAATGTGGTCGAGATGCACCTCAGGTTTGACGGCGATATAGAGGATCAGCCCCGCGCCGAACATCCCGGAAAAGACGATCCCCATCACCGTATCCTGCTTGATGCGGCTATTGTCCTTGAGGTAGCCGGTGGCGACCGCGCAAAACAGACCGGCAACGAACGCGCCCAGCGCCAGCGGCAGGCCCATCACCCACGCCAGCACCACGCCGGGAAACACCGCGTGGCTCATGGCGTCGCCCATCAGCGCCCAGCCTTTCAGCACCAGAAAAACCGACAGCAGCGCGCAGGGCACGGCTACCAGAAGTGAAATCAGCAGCGCGTTGTTCATGAACGCAAACTGGAAGGGTTCAAGGAGCAGCGCCATCATGGATGTGCCTCCTTCGCGCGACGACGGCTGGCGAGCAGCCCGTGCTTCGGCGCAAAAACGAACGCCAGCAGGAACAGCAGCGTCTGGGCGACCACAATAATGCCGCCGGTGGCGCCGTCCAGGTAATAGCTGGCCCACGCGCCGAGGAAGCTGGTGAGGCTGCCAATGGCGACGGCAATCATCAGCAGACGCGGGAAGCGGTCGGTCAGCAGCCACGCGGTTGCGCCGGGCGTAACCACCAGGCAAATCACCAGAAACGCGCCGACGGTTTGCAGCGCCGCCACGGTAGAGACCGCCAGCAGCGTGAAGAACAGGATCTTCAGGCGCTCAGGGCGCAGGCCGATGGCGCGGGCGTGGTTCTCATCAAAAAAGGTCACCATCAGATCTTTCCATTTGAACAGCAGGATAACCATCGACACCACGCCGATAATCGCCAGCTGGACGATATCCTCCGGCGCGATAGCCAGAATATTGCCGAGCACGATGGTCTGAATATTCACCGAGGTTGGGTTGAGCGAGACCATAAACAGCCCCAGCCCGAAAAAAGAGGAGAAGATCAGCCCGATAATGGCGTCCTCCTTCAGGCGGCTGCGCTGGTTGAGAAACAGCATGCTGCCGGCCGCCAGCCCGCCCGATAAAAACGCCCCCAGCGAGAACGGCAGCCCGAGCATGTAAGCCCCCGCCACGCCCGGCACGATGGAGTGAGAGAGCGCATCGCCGATTAGCGACCAGCCTTTGAGCATCAGGTAGCAGGAGAGAAACGCACACAGCCCACCCACCATCGACGAGACCCAAATCGCGTTAAGCATGTACTCATAGCTGAAGGGTTCGAGAAGCGCGTTCATTTTGCCTCCTGCCGGTGCGTCACGAAGGGTCGCTCATCGTCGGTAATGATGCGATCTTCCGAGCCGCTGAGTACCACGTGGCGCAGCACGCCGCTGAAGGCGCGCTCAAGGTTTTCGGCGGTGAAGGTGGTTTCCGTCGGACCGCTCGCCAGCACGGTGCCTTTGACCATCACCGTGTAATCGCAAAACTCCGTGACCGAGCCTAAATTGTGGGTCGAGACCAGCATGGTTTTGCCCTCGTCGCGCAACTCGCGCAGCAGGCTGATGATTCTGGCTTCGGTTTTAACGTCCACGCCGGTAAACGGCTCGTCGAGCAGGATCACCTCGCCCTGCTGGGCAATCGCCCGCGCCAGGAAGACGCGCTTCTTTTGCCCGCCGGAGAGCTCGCCAATCTGCCGGTGGCGCAGCTCGAGCATATCCACGCGCTTCAGGGCGTCGGTCACGATCTGCCGATCCTGCGCTTTAGGCCGCCGCAGAAATCCCATATGCCCGTAGCGGCCCATCATCACCACGTCCTCGACCAGCACCGGAAACGACCAGTCGACCTCTTCCGACTGCGGCACGTAGGCGACCAGGTTCTGGCGCAGCGCCCGGTGAGGCGGCAGCCCATGGAGGGTGATAGTGCCGCTCGCCGCCCGCACAAAGCCCATCACCGCCTTAAACAGCGTGGACTTGCCGGAGCCGTTCACCCCCACCAGCGCGGCAATCGATCCGCCGGGCACGCTGAACGACGCATTGCGTAGCGCCGTGTGGCCGTTGCGGTAGGTCACGGTCACGTCCGTGACGACAATCCCCTTTTGCATGGTCACTCCTTCATGCCGTCGCGAATGCCCTGCACCAGCGTGCGGGTGGTGACGTTCAGCAGGTCGATATAGGTCGGCACGGGGCCGTTTTCCGCACTCAGGGAGTCAACATACAGCACACCGCCGTAGTGGGCGCCGGTTTCCCGCGCCACCTGACGCGCCGGCTTATCGGAGACCGTGCTTTCGCTGAATACCGCCGGGATGCGATGTTTCTTCACCAGATCGATCACCTTGCGCACCTGCTGCGGCGTCCCCTGCCGATCGGCGTTGATCGGCCACAGGTAAAGTTCCTTCATGCCCAGATCCCGCGCAAGATAGGAGAAGGCGCCCTCGCTGGTCACCATCCAGCGTTTGTCTTCCGGGATGGCCGCCACCTGCTTGCGCAGCGGTTCGAGGGTCGCGACGATCTTCTGCTTGTAGGCCTCAGCGTTGCGTTGGTAGACCTGCGCGTTGGCCGGGTCGTACTTCACCAGCGCGTCGCGGATGTTATCAACGTAAATCAGCGCGTTGTCCGGCGACATCCACGCGTGCGGGTTAGGCTTGCCGTCGTACGGCCCCTCGCTGATGCCCATCGGGGTGATGCCCTGGGTGACAATCACCTCCGGCACGCCGTTCAGATGCTGATAAAAACGCTGGAACCACAGCTCCAGGTTCATGCCGTTCGCCAGAATCAGCTGCGCCTTTTGCGCGCGCTTGATATCCCCCGGCGTCGGCTGGTACTCGTGGATTTCAGCGCCCGGTTTGGTGATGGAGGTGACTTCTGCGGCATCCCCCGCCACGTTTTTCGCCATATCCGCGATGACGGTAAAGGTGGTGATGACCTGGAACTTTTCAGCCGCCAGCGCGCCCGTGCTGGCCGTAGCCGTGAGCAGCGCGCCGAGCAACAGACGCTTTAATCCTTGCAGTGGGTGCATCGCAGAAGTCTCCTGAGGTGGTGAAATTCAAAGCAAAATTAGCCCGTGCTATAAGGTATAGCACAGGCTATATTTAAATGAAAATGGTTATCATTAAAGTTATGTCAATGAAGGGTGGGCCTGACGGCGCTTCGCTTATCAGGCCTACGGAAAAGCAGTTTTGTAGATACTGTTATGCCATGCAAGCATTTTCCTGATGCAACGTGGCATCGAACGGGCGTCCTGATTTCAGGACGCCATACGCCACCTGCGCCAGC
>NZ_JBLKDI010000037.1:0-12843 GCF_047530715.1 Enterobacter sp. 04-C-12-SI-ECC | reverse complement strand
TGTCAACGCAAAGCAGAAGTGTCACCTTCGGTGCGAAACAGAGATGTCATGCTTTGGTTCAGAGAATGCGTTTGACCGCCTCGCTATATACTTCCGAGCGTTCTCTTTTCCCAACAGAAATCACGAAAACGACAACTTTCTCGTCTATAACCTGGTATACAAGGCGATAGCCTGAAGACCGGAGCTTAATCTTGTAACAATCAGGCATACCACGGAGCTTGTTTGCTTCAATCCGGGGTGACTCAAGTACTTCAACCAGCTTCTTTTTCAACTGTTCACGTACCGTCGAGCCCAGCTTTCGCCATTCCTTTAGTGCCCGCTCGTCAAAATCCAGAAAATACGCCATCAGAGTTCATCCAGCGTCACACGTACTGGCTTAGGATTACAAAGTCGTTCTTTCACTATCTCCACAAGTTCAGCATCTTCATCACTCAGGAGTGTCTGTTTGAACGGCAAGCGTTCATTGTCAGCGATATACTCGAGCATGAGACGAAGCGCTTCAGAAGGAGTTACGCCCATTTTTTCAAGCGCGGCGTAAGAACGCGCTTTAAGTTCATCGTCAATACGTAGGTTAATGCTACCCATGTCTTACACCCCTTGTAATTACAAATGTCATTACAAGTATCGCACTACAACATGCTTAGGGCAAGTCACGAAGTAAGTCAGAAAGTAGTCGTAAGAACGGTGATCACTGTCCGCTTTGTGCCAGAAGTGGACGGCAGGATTTGTTGAACATTTCAGACAAAACCAAACTCAAAACAACTATTGAAATCAAGCCAGCATAGCGGATACATTACGCACGTTGTTACTTTGTATCATCAGGATGCCGTTAACTGTGTTTATCAGCCGTGAAGTCATTTCCAGAATCGTGCTTATCATCATGGCTGTTGCCGTGCTGAGCAGTTCGTTTATGGCAAAGCCACAGGCTGCATACAGCGTTCAGGAAACAACGTCCATCAGTGACCATCAACACGACAGCGATGAACCACTGAATGAGCACGATCCATTGTTGTTTCACTCCCACGGTAGCGTGCATCACCTCAATGCCGATCATTCCCACGATCTGAATAAACTCTTTGCTCTGCCTACTCTGCACGCATGGAATCCGGGCATGCGGGTGATATATGCGTTGAGTTCAGAACAAATACTGCAAATGCCGCAGTCCACCCCCGAACGCCCTCCGAGAATCCTGTCTGCGTAATAACTTCTGCTAATTCGTTATTATTCAACATGTAAGGATTTTTATGTATACCAGCCTTGATACACAGGGCCGGTTGAGCGCTCGCCTGCTTTCAGCTCAGGCGCGTTCGGCTTGTCTGTTTTTCCTGTTGTTACTGCTTTTCTACAGCCAGGGCGCGTATGCGCACGGCGTGGCGGAAGGCGACAAAGGGTACATCCAGGAAATCACCGGGGTGAACATCATCCCGTTTATCTACCTTGGCGCGAAGCACATGGTGACCGGTTACGATCATCTGCTGTTTCTGTTCGGGGTGATTTTCTTTCTCTACAAAATGCGTGATATCGGGCTGTACGTTAGCCTGTTCGCTATCGGGCATTCAACGACGCTGCTCATCGGCACCTTCTTTGATATCAGCGTCAGTGCTTACCTTATTGACGCCATTATCGGGCTGTCCGTGGTCTATAAAGCGCTTGATAACCTCGGGGCATTCCAGCGCTGGTTTGGCGTTCAGCCCAACACGAAGCTTGCGACGCTCATCTTTGGATTCTTCCACGGTTTTGGTCTGGCAACCAAAATCCAGGAATTCGAAATCTCTCCCGATGGCCTGTTTGTCAACCTGATTGCCTTCAACATTGGCGTTGAGATCGGCCAGCTGCTCGCGCTGAGCGCCATCCTGATCGTTATGAGCTACTGGCGGCAAACGGCGAGCTTTTTCCGACACGCTTATACCGCCAATGTGGTGATGATGAGCGCGGGATTTCTGTTAATGAGTTACCAGCTTTGTGGCTACATTTTAGCCTGAGGGAGACAAAACAATGTACAACACTGATTTACCAACACGCGCAGAATTACCTTCTGCCATCAAACTGATGCAGTCCACTATCCTCGCCGCCATCGTGGCGCTGACGCTGCTGATCACCGTCGTCATGCCTTCGGAATACGGCATTGATCCTACTGGCGTGGGTCGTTTACTGGGGCTTAAGCAGATGGGAGAAATCAAAACGCAGCTTGCCGAAGAAGCTGATGCCGATAATCAGGCCAGCGCTGTTCAGCAAGGACAGCTGGCTGCGCCAGTTAATGAGCGACCGATCCCGGATAATCCTCCGGCAATAACGCAGAACACCTACCCGGAGCTGAGCGTTCCGGCGACCACGCGCGCGCCGGAAGTACCATCGGCTGGCTCGCAACGTCATCAGATGCTCATCACCCTGAAGCCTAACGAAGCTGCTGAAGTTAAACTGGAAATGCGCAAAGATGCCCGCGTGACCTATCAGTGGACAAGTTCCGGACCGGTAAACGTGGATGCGCACGGCGATCCGGTCAACGCCCCGAAAGGCTTCTACCATGGCTATGGTAAAGCCCGGCAGATCACATCCGGAGACGGCGTTTTACAGGCCGCGTTCGAGGGTAAACATGGCTGGTTCTGGCGAAATCGTGGTTCTGAGACCATCACGATCCAGCTTGATACAACCGGCGACTACCTGAACATCAAACGGGTTATCTGATAAATCAGGGGCAGGATAACCTGCCCCTTTTCACACAGCTGACAGCCCGGTCAGGCGGAGTATCAGCCCGGCGAGAGCCGCCATGGCAATAACGTGCGTAACCTTCCATTTTAATCTGAAAAGCGCAAACGCAGCGGCGACGGCAATCAGGGCGGCAGGGATATCGATCCCTCCCTTTGCGCCTTCCGGCCATACGGTATGCCAGATAAAAAACAGCCCCAGATTAACAATGACGCCCACTACGGCCGCTGTGATGGCGGTTAAAGGTGCCGTGAAACCCGCCTTGTTGTGGGTCGTTTCGATAAACGGCCCGCCTGCCAGCACGAAAATGAAGGACGGGAGAAAGGTAAACCAGGTCACCATGCAGGCGGCAACGGCGCCGCCGACAAACAGCATATCCGCGCCAAAAACGGCATGGGTATACCCGCCCACAAATCCGACAAACGTGACCACCATAATCAGCGGGCCGGGCGTGGTTTCTCCCAGCGCCAGCCCGTCCATCATCTGCCCGGCAGTCAGCCAGCCAAAATTGACGACAGCACCCTGATAAACGTATGGCAGGACGGCGTAGGCCCCACCGAAGGTAAGGAGCGCAGCCTTGGTAAAGAACCAGCCCATCTGCGTCACCGGATGCGCCCAGCCCAGCCCCAGCGTCAGCACCGTCATGGGAATAAGCCAGAGCAGTGCACCCGCTGCCACAATCCTTAACAGTTTCGCCCAGCTGAACAGGGCATGCGCCGGTACGGGCGTATGATCGTCAATAACCGCAGCATCAACGGCGGCTTTCTCCTGTTTGTTATGCCCGCTGCCGCTGTGAAATTTTTCCGGCGCGATGCGTCCGCCGATAAAGCCAGTTATCGCTGCTGAAATAACGATGACGGGAAAAGGAACGTTCAGGGCGAAAACGGCCACAAAAGCCGCAGCAGCTATGGCCCAGTGGGCACCGTGTTTCAGCGCACGGGAGCCGATGCGATGCGCCGCCTGCAGCACGATTGCCGCCACGGCGGGTTTAATGCCGTAAAAGATACCGGCAATAATGGCAACGTCTCCCCAGGCGATATAGATCCACGACAACGCGATAAGAATAAAAAGTGAGGGAAGGATAAATAACAAACCCGCTATCACTCCGCCCAAGGTCCTGTGCATCAGCCAGCCAATGTAGGTGGCAAGTTGCTGAGCTTCCGGACCGGGCAGCACCATACAGAAATTGAGTGCGTGGAGAAAACGGGACTCGGAAATCCAGCGCCGGTTCTCGACCAGTTCCTGATGCATGATCGCAATCTGTCCGGCAGGACCGCCAAAGCTGATAAAACCCAGCTTCATCCAGAACCAGAACGCCTCCTTCAGGGGGACCGGCTTGGGCTTAACGTTTTCCTCTGCCAGCGTCAGCAACTCCGTTTTGTTCATCATGGCCGGACCTCATTTCAAACGTCGTTAACAGACCGTCAAACAGCGAACAGGCCGCTGTGAGTAATGTGTCATCATCCGTAATGCTTTCACGCAATCCTGCCAGTACACTTTCAACGCCAGCGGCTTCGGGGGGCTGAACCCCGCCAACATCAAGGTAATGCACAAGCATCCCCAGACCATTCAGGGCATCCCCCGTCAGCCCGAAGCGGACCATCAGCACTTCAAAGGTCACACGATTGTCGATGTGGCTGAAGGTCGCGCCATCAAAATCAAACCCCACCGCCTCTTCCGGGCAATCGTTGCCATCCTTAAGCCAGAGAAACTGCGCATCCTGGTCGATAAAACGCCGTATAAGCCAGGCGCTGGCAAGCCTGTCAATCCATGGCCGGCGACGCGTAGCCCAGATCCTGTTATGAAAATCCTCAGGCTTCAGCCGTGTCAGCAAGCCACTGACGGCATGAGGCTCTCCGGGAGAGATGAACCTGTTAATGCCAGCTTCCAGTTCTGACAAGGCAAAAATGGCCTGCGCCTGCGCTTCACCAGGAAAGAAATCAATCGCCACAATCCGATCCAGCTCGCGACGAAGTTTTCTTACCATCTTCAGTTGGCTGACCGCGGTTTCCTCATTAAGGTCGTTTTTACAAACCTGAAGGCTCTCCATCAGGATCAGGTACTGCTGAGAGCGATCGAATAACGGGCGAATTTTCTCTTCGTCGGAAGTCTCTGCGTCAAAAACAAAGGCCGTTCCTCCCTCACCGCTGATTTCACGACTCATCTCGTTAAAAATCTCATGGCTCTGTTGCGCTTCAGGCAACAGATAAACGCCGTCGCGCAGCATGGCGGCACCGGTATTTTTTAATGCCCGCCAGACACGCATACGTAATGTGGCCTGCTCAGTGGGCAGTGTCAGAATAAGGATATGTAGTTTCATAGTGTAGAGATTAATACATATGGTAGAGATTGCTACATATTTTCAGTCTTTCTAACCGTACATATCGCTATCTTTTTATGGTGCTCATAATTGCTCTTATCGGTACCGGTCTTGCTACCGTTGCACTGGGCCTGCTGGCGGGCGACAGGGCAGGGGGAGTCGGGAACGGCGCTGGCAATGAAGATGCTTGCTTATATTCTGGTCGCCCCGGTCGCTGATGCATTATGCGGGCCTTTTTATTCATATCGCCAATACAAGACTTTACATTCCAGCCCTTACATCCTCCCCGGGGGGATGCTAATCTTTTTATACCGTTGTCATTGTCTATTGAGGAAAGCAATCAGCGATGTACCCGATGTTTAAACGTTCGCCCCGTTATGTTCTGATGATCGTCATCATGGCCATTGGCATGATGATGTCGTCGATGGTGACGTTTGCGTCGCACGGTACAAACGGCCTGACAGGCTACGAGATGAATCTGCATGACGCAGAAGTCACCATGTCAATGCAGGATCACTCTCACGATTCGGATATCCCTCAGTCTGGCCACGCAGGCCATCATCAGACAGACCATTTCCATGAAACCCCTGAGCAGCCGCCCTCTGTAGAGATTTCCCTCTCTCCTGTAACAGACAGATGGTTGCCGCTTGCCGATCTTCGTAGCCCGGTTAAGGCCACGGACATCATTTACCGTCCTCCCAGCATCCGCCAGATCTGATCGCTGTTACCGGCAGTTTTTGCTGCCCGGCTTTAATCAACTTCAGATTTAGCGGAGAGGCTATGTATAAAGACTCTATCCAGGCGCGTCGAGAGATTGCGCGTAATTTCACTGCACTCAATTATCGTGTTGATCCCCTGCACTGGCAGACGCTCTGCATGGGCGTTAATCGCGACCTTCAGGCCAAAAAAATGCGTCCGAATGTCCCGGTTCCTTCACGGCGTAAAGTCATTCCGTTCCTGAAAATGATGCATCAGGAAACGGGCTCGATGCTCAAAGCGATCCTTGCCTTTGGCTTTGATGGCCCCTGGACATCCAGCGGCGGTTCATTTCGCCTGGCGCGAGAAATTGGGTTCGACATCGCCCACTATGCGAAAAACATTCACCACAAAAACGGGAAAGTCACCTTCCTGGAAATTGGTGCCGCCTGGGCGGGTTTTCGCGCTGAGGAATGTGCCGGCCATCAGGCGACGATTTCCGGGCTTTCCGGGGAGTTCAGGGAGCAACTTGGGGAAAGCGTATTCCTGCACTTCACTAATCTCACACCGTGGCATGCATCGCTGCCAAAAGGCGTGACTGAGCATCCTTACGTGACAGCAGCCGGGCTGGGAGCGCTGGAAAACAGAGGTGTTCAGGCAGGTGAGGTCGATATTATCTACTCCCAGGCAGCGGCCTATTTCGAACAGGATTACACGGCTTTCCTTCGCAGCGCTGCACGCCTGCTGAAAGAGGATGGCGTCCTGATCTTCAACCATGACCCTGTTCTGGCGAGCGCGATGGATGAAGTCGCCTGGGAGCACGGACTGCGGCTGGTCAGACGTAAGCAAATGGGAGGAATGAATGGCGCGATTGCCCGTTATCACCGGCTTCGTTCGTCCCCGGTAAGTCAGATGGTCTTCCCCGGCGTAAAGCGGGCAGAGGATGAAGAAGTGGTCTGTGAATCACTGGTTATGTCGGCGCTTCGTCGCAACGTAGAGGTGTAACGCCCGATATGTTGACGCGCAGACATTTTCTCACCACCACAGGAGCGTTGCTGATGACAACATTACTGCCGGGGGAAACCCTGGCAGCCTCTCTGGCTGAAAAAGTCAGTGAAACATGGCAAAAAATAAACACCCGCCGCAATCAACAAGAGGCGATAACGCCGGGCTGGGTTTTGCAGTCGCTCGGGCTTAAACCTGGCTCAACTGAACTGCGAAGAGCCATTTTTGAGCTGGTCAGGCGGATACCCTATCAGCTCGGTGCATGGAATGGCGAAAGCATGAGTCTGTTTCAGCAGGGCTTTGGCGACTGCCGTCATAAAGCCGCTGCTGCCGAACGACTGCTGACCGATGGTGGCATTACGGCAAAGCGAAAGCTGGTGCGGTTTGACTGGGCTGATTTGCCTGTACCTGCGGATATTCTGGCAATTTTGCCGCAAACACAGGGATTTCATGACACTGTGGCTTTTGAGCTACAGGGCAAAACATACCTGTTTGATGCCACCTGGGATATGGCCTTGCGCGGAGCGGGTTTCCCGGTGATGCCTTCCTGGGATGGCAACTCTGATACCTGGCCGGTGACTTCCCGGATGTCGACGCAGCAAACCGTACTAATGCCGCAGCCAGGGCAGGACATTTACAGCACTAACCAGATGAGCTGGCCGCAGCGCGAGAAAACCATGGCGTTTAATCAGGCACTGAATAACTGGCTGGAGGTCATTCGGGCTAACCGTGATGACTGGTGCACCATTATCCATAGTGATATTGAAGCCACCCGGTTGAGCCTGAAAACCTGTCTGGGACAACTGAGTTAATTCCCTTCTCGTCAGGAGGGGCTGCGCAGGGAAGCGGCGATAACACCTTCGACACTTTTTATGCTGCTTCAGGTATAACGCTGGGATACCTGAAGCTTTTTTATTTAACATCCAAGATAACAGACGAATCAGTATCCTCCTCACCCGGATAAAGCTTGTCATTTTTTTCAGGTCCCTCTATGCTTTGAATATCCCCCTGGGGGGGATGTGATTTCAAACCAAGAGATTTCCTGATGCTCAACATTCTTTCTAATCGTACCTATCGCCACCTGTTTATGGCACAGGTTATCGCCCTTATTGGCACCGGTCTGGCGACCGTTGCGTTAGGGTTACTGGCCTACGATCTCGCAGGTGACAGAGCCGGGGCAGTGCTGGGTACCGCGCTGGCTATCAAAATGAGCGCCTATATTCTTGTTGCGCCCGTGGCGGCGGCTTTTGCCGATAAATTCCCGCGTCGCACCATGCTGGTAACACTGGACCTGGTTCGCGCTCTCGTGGCTATCACGCTGCCTTTTGTCACCCAGATATGGGAAATCTACATCCTGATCTTCATTCTTCAGGCTGCCTCGGCGGCGTTTACGCCTACTTTCCAGGCAACTATCCCGGATATTCTTCCTGACGAACGTGAATATACCCGGGCGCTGTCTCTGTCACGTCTGGCCTACGATCTTGAAAGCGTCATCAGCCCTATGCTGGCGGCTGCACTGCTGACGGTCATGAGTTTCCACAACCTGTTTGCCGGTACGGCAGTCGGGTTCCTTGCTTCAGCAGCTCTGGTTGTTTCCGTGACACTGCCGAAGATGAAAGCGTTAACGGTCAAACGCAGCATCTATGACAAAACTACACGAGGTATGCGCATCTTCCTGAAAACGCCCAGACTGCGCGGCCTGCTGGCACTCAACATGGCCGTAGCGGCAGCGAGTGCAATGGTTATCGTCAACACCGTCGTTCTGGTTCAGGCGGACTTTGGTTTCTCACAGCGGTCTACCGCTATTGCGCTGGCCTTCTTCGGCGTGGGGTCCATGGTATCGGCCCTGGTTCTCCCCAGACTCCTCGACAACATGAGCGACCGTATGCCGATGCTTGCAGGTACGGCGCTTTTAGTCATTGGCCTGGGGTCAGGCATTTTCCTGAAGGATTACATCACGCTGGTTGTGCTCTGGGCACTGCTGGGGGTGGGCTATTCACTTTCTCAGACACCGGGTGGTCGCCTGCTGCGCCGTTCGTCAACAGCGGAAGACAGACCGGCGCTGTTTGCCGCCCAGTTTGCACTGTCACATTCATGCTGGCTGGTGACTTATCCGCTGGCCGGATGGGTTGGTGCGGCATGGGGGACACAGGCTTCATTCATCGCCCTGACTGTTGTGGCAACATTGTCGCTGGTCACCGCCGTACTTATCTGGCGTCCTGAGCATGAAGTGTACGCTCAGGTTCACAGCCACAAAGACCCGGAAACAAACAACGAATCGACCCATGAGCATGATTTCGTCATTGACGATGAACATCCGTCCTGGCCGAAGAAAGAGAAGTAATTTCCCAAAAAAAGACAACGTATCAGGAGAGGATAAGCCGATAAAAAGTGTGACCATGGCGTTGATACACATTATCTTATCCCTTCCACCTGGAGAGGATAAACCATGACCGTTCATGCATCACACCCTGACATTATTAAAAGACTTAAACGTGCCGCAGGGCACCTGAAAAGTACCATCCAGATGCTCGAAGATGAGAAAGCATGTCTGGATATCGCCCAGCAACTGCACGCTGTGGAAAAGGCGATAACGAATGCGAAGCGTACCTTAATTCATGACCATCTGGATCACTGCCTGGAGGATGCCCTTCATGCTGACCACACGGAGTCTGATAAGACGCTTAGCGAATTTAAAGAGATAACTAAATATCTTTAAGGCAAGCGAAACATGACTGATTTTTCCACTCTTTTACAGCAAGGCGTGGCCAATGCCTGGCTGTTCATCCCCAGCGCTATTTTGCTCGGTGCGCTTCACGGACTGGAGCCAGGGCATTCCAAAACGATGATGGCCGCCTTTATTGTGGCCATCCGGGGAACGGTCAAGCAAGCGGTATTACTGGGGCTTGCCGCGACAATTTCTCATACGTCTGTTGTCTGGCTCATTGCGTTCGGCGGAATGTATATCAGTCAGAAATTCACTGCTGAATCAGCCGAACCCTGGTTTCAGCTGATTTCCGCCGTCATCATTCTCGGTACGGCGGCATGGATGTTCTGGCGAACCTGGCGCGGCGAAAAGCTGTGGAAGATGGAGCAGGAAGAGGAACACAGCCACGGTCATCACGATCATGACGAAACCCGCATCATCGATACGGGCCATGGCAGCGTTGAACTCTCGATTTTCGAAGAAGGACAACCCCCTCACTGGCGTTTACGCTCGCTCAGCGGCAAGAAATGGGAAGCTCGCGACATTTCTCTGGTGACCAACCGTGGTCCAGGGACATTTTCACAGGTATTTGATTTCGTCGAAAAAGACGGGTTTATGGAATCGGCCCTGGCGATCCCGGAGCCACACAGCTTTGATGTTCGCCTGTCTTTAGGCCATCGCGGCCATGTGCATGATTATGATGTGGAATTCCGTGAACATGAACACGACCACGATCATTCCTCGCTGGAAGGTCTGGATGTTAATTCTCGCGAATATCAGGATGCTCACGAAAAAGCGCATGCGAACGACATCAAAAAACGTTTTGCGAATCGCAGCGTAACCACCGGACAAATAATCCTGTTCGGCCTGACCGGCGGCCTTATTCCTTGCCCGGCAGCCATTACCGTTTTGCTGCTCTGCATCCAGGTGAAGGAATTTACGCTCGGTGCCGCGCTGGTACTGTGTTTCAGCATCGGTTTAGCGATCACGCTGGTTTCAGTGGGCGCAGCGGCGGCTTTCAGCGTTCGTCAGGCAACCAAACGCTGGAGTGGCCTGGATACGCTGGCGCGGCGGGCTCCATACTTCTCAAGCGTACTGATTGCACTTGTCGGCATTTACATGGGCTATCACGGCTGGATCGGCGTAACGAGCTGATTTTCTCCTGTATGAATCTCACGCCTGAACCCACCAACCGGTGGGTTTTATATTTCTGAAGCCCATCATATTTTTATCCCCCTGCCGGGGATAGGAATTGAGCTTTTATAGCCGCTCATTTATCATCGACAATATCCCCCATGGGGGATGTAAAATTATAAATGGAATCTGCTATGCAAAAACAATATTTCAGTCAGTTCGTCACCGGAGTGTTACTCACTTCGTTCATCGCCATTCCTGCTCTGGCAGCGCAAGGTGGCTTCTCCGCAGAGAAAGAGCCTGTCGTCACTGAGCACATGTATGCCGGTCATAAAGTTCAGCAGGAGAATAGTCAAAGCCGGATTCAGATCGTATCGTCAATGCACGAAGGGGCGTGGATCACACTGGAAGGCAATGTTGTCAGCCAGCAGCAGGACGAGTGGTATACGTTCCGCGACCCAACCGGTACCATCAAAGTCCGCATCCCGCAGAAAGTCTGGAACGGGCAGCACTTCGATGCTCAGGACCTGGTACGGGTCAGTGGACCGGTAAGCCATGAAAATGATGGTTCAATTTTATATGTTGCAGTTATCAGCAAACCCTAAAACACAATTCTGACGGGCTATGTTTTTTTATATATATAGTTCGTCAACCAAACGTCCGCTTCTCGCTCTTAGCGGACATTAGCATAGGCTATTTACCATAACGCCGCATTACGCGCACCGCCCAGACTGACTCAGCGCGTTTCTGGCATATCCCCGGTAAAACAAGTAACAAACCACCCGAAAATGAACACCAGAAACGCGACTTAAGAATCTACCCTATGAATGGATATGCACTCAACCGAATCGATCTTGGTTTCAATCTTTTTTATCGGGATCAGGCTTCTTTTTAGGTAACTTCGGGGGCTTAACTTGCTGATGACTTTGCGTTCGGCGCGTAAGCCAGGGATGGTCAGCTTTAGGTTTAACATAGTATTTTGAGCGTAAATCAATACGGGCATTATCCACTCGTTCATGGACACTCTTTTCATCATCCAGTGGTATAGGCTCCGGGCCATCAACATACTTTTCCCAGCCCAGCGCTTTCCCGTCATACAGAACGTTAATTTCACCGTCAAAGTTCTCGCATACAGTAACAACCGAATGCCTAAGTCGATATCCCCGGCCCTCACTGCGTACCTGAAACGCACTGCTTTTGTACTGGAAAGTGAGATTTTTAGACAGAACGCGCTTCGCCTGTAGGCTGAAGATATAACCCAGTTCCTCTTCAGAATGGTGCACATCAAGATGAGCATTATCAGTAGTACGAGGCGACGTAGCGAACCGGTTGTTATAGGCTTCAATAAAGGTCGGCAACCATGCATTTGCTGTTTCAATATCACTGATATTCTGAAGCCGCATTTCTTTGACCAGCCTGTCCTGTAGTGTCTGATTGGCGCGCTCTACCCGCCCTTTTGCCTGCGGGCTGTTGGCATGGATTGGCTCGATGCCCAGTGTCTTTATCGCACGAGTGAACTGGGTCAGCTCACCTTCCCGCTCTGGGTTATTTACCCTGAATATACTGTGTCTATCAGAGTAGAGAGCGAGCGGTACGCCATGATCATTAAGGTAACCCCGGAGGGTTTCCATGTAAGCCCGGGTTGTTTCAGCAGGCACAAAACGCAACGCCATCAACGCACTGGTGGCATCATCAATGAAAACGATCAGTGTACATCTGGGGCCTCGATTTTCAAACCAGTCATGAGGTGAGCCATCAATCTGGATCAGTTCACCGTAAGATGGTCGTCGCATGCGGCGTTGATATATACGGGCAATTTTACGACGGCGTTCACGCCATAACCCCTCTTCTATCATCCACTTTCTGAGAGTTTCAACGGATAAAGATAAACCGTGTATCTCGCGCAATTTTTCGCACGCAAACGTAGGTCCAAAATCAGCGTAACGGCCTTTGAGGAGTGAAATTACTGTTGCTCTGAATTCAGTAGAAAAGGAATTATTAGGACGCTTTCCACGTCGGTGGGAAACCAGACCAGAAGGCCCTTCATTTCTATACCGTTGCACCAGACGTTTAACCTGCCGAATAGAAATGCCAATGCGTGCCGCAGCTTGTTCCTGAGTAATATGTCGATTAATTGACTCCTGAATAATCTGAAGTCGGTGGAGTTCCTTATGACTCATCGTAACAGTCTCTTTGATCATGAAAAATCCCCCAGAGAATTGTCTGGGGACATTTTAGAATGGTTCAAAGGGGACATTACAGCTTGGTGTTAACA
>NZ_JBLKDI010000036.1:0-16721 GCF_047530715.1 Enterobacter sp. 04-C-12-SI-ECC | reverse complement strand
GCCTCAGCATTTTATTATGGTGATCCCCTGGGCGAAATGCGCCTGGTAAGCAGAGTTTTTGAAATGTAAGGCCTTTGAATAAGACAAAAGGCTGCCTCATCGCTAACTTTGCAACAGTGCCCTTTATCAAGTCTATACCGCCGTCGGGCAGATCACCGACATCGCGCTCCAACCCGGGGAGCAGCTTGTCGGCGCAGGCCCGGTGGCCGCCGGCGACACAGTGCACTGGATCATCGGCGACACCGAGAGCGGATCGGGGGCAACGCGCCAGATCCACATCCTAGTAAAGCCCACCCGCGCCGACCTGATGACAAACCTCGTCATCAACACCAACATGCGCACCTATCACATGGAGCTGCGCTCGACAGAGCGCACCTATATGGCGTCGGTCTCATGGCAGTATCCGCAAGACCAGCTCATTGCGCTGCGCCGTCAGAACGCCGAGGCGCAGGCGGCCCAGCCGGTGGCGAGCGGCGTCGATCTCGCGAACGTCAACTTCCGCTATGCGATCGAGGGCGACCGTGCGCCGTGGCGGCCGCTGCGCGCCTTCGACGACGGACGCCAGGTCTTTATCGAGTTTCCGCGCGGCATCGGTCAGGGCGAGATGCCGCCACTCTTCGTCGTCGGCCCCGAGGGCAACACCTCTGAGCTCGTGAACTATCGCGTTCGCGGCCACCACATGATCGTTGATCGTCTGTTCGCGGCTGCCGAACTTCGCTTCGGCTCCGGCCGCGAGCAGAAGCGCGTCAGGATCGTCCGCACAGACGGGAGGCCGACCTCGTGAGCGAGAACCCGCCCCGGATTGAGGAAGTGCCGGACGACGATGCGCAGCCCCTGACCGGCGAGCCGGTCGGGCCTGCGCCGATGCGGCTGCGGGCCGAACCGCCCCGCGTCACCCGGTTGTCGCGGAAGGTTCTCGCCGGCCTCGGTCTTGTCGCCAGCGTCGGGCTCGGAGGTGCGCTGATCTACGCGCTTCAGACCCGCGACGCCGGTCGGCCGAACGACGAACTCTATTCGACCGAGAACCGCTCGACCGCTGACGGACTGGCCGGCCTGCCGCGAGATTACAGTGGCGTGCCACAGCTCGGTCCCCCTCTTCCCGGTGACCTCGGCCGGCCGATCCTTAGTACCCAGGATCGCGGACAGCCGGTGCCCACACCCGGGACGGCCACGCCCAATCCCGGCATCAGCCCGGAAGAGCAGCGCCGCCTTCAGGAAATCGAGACCGCGCGCACCAGCCGTCTCTTCTCCGGATCGGAAAGCCGGGGCACACCCGCTGCTGCGGGAGCTGCCCCAGCGCTCGCGCCGGTGCCGGATTTGGCGAGCATTGGCCTCGCTCCGCCGCCCGCCACGCCCTCGGCGCAGGACCGGCAGAACGCGTTTCTGAACGCCGCGGCCGATCGCAGGACGGTTGCGCCCGATCGCGTCGCTGCGCCAGTATCGCCGAACGTCCTTCAGGCGGGAGCAGTGATATCCGCGGCGCTGATCACCGGCATCCGATCCGATCTACCCGGCCAGATCACCGCGCAGGTCACCGAAAACATCTACGACAACCCAACCGGCCGTATCTTGCTTGTGCCGCAAGGCACTCGTGTGGTCGGGCAGTACGACAACAACGTGCAGTTCGGCCAGAGCCGAGTCCTGCTCGTCTGGACTCGGCTCGTCTTCCCGAACGGGCGCTCGATCGTTCTCGAGCGCCAGCCTGGTGCTGACGCTGAAGGGTTCGCCGGGCTGCAGGATGGCGTCGATTACCATTGGTGGGATCTGGCCAAGGCTGCGGGATTGTCGACACTGCTGAGCGTCGGCGCCGAACTCGCGGTCGACAACGACGATCAGCTCGTTCAGGCGATCCGGAACGGTGGGCAGGACACCATCAACGACGCAGGGCAGCAGATTGTGAGGCGTCAGCTCAACGTCGCGCCCACGATCACTATTCGGCCCGGATTTCCCGTGCGCGTTCTCGTGACGCGAGACTTGGTACTGGAGCCATATGGAGGGTGATGATGTCGAAGCTTAAGCTAGGCCCCATCGCGGACGACAAGCCGCTTAAGGTACAGGTCGAGCTACCTGCAGCTCTCCACCAGGACCTTGTTGACTACGCCCACCTATTGGGCCGAGAGCAAGGTCAGTCCGCTGTTGACCCAGCTCGGTTAATCGTCCCGATGTTACAACGGTTCATCGCGACAGACCGTGGCTTCGCCAAAGCCAGGCGAACGTTGACGCCGGGGAGCGCCGATTAATCCGTGGTCCCCGCTCTAGAGGGGGTGTCGAAACACTTCAGCAGCAGCGGCAGAGTCGGGTTGTCGTTGTCACTGGAAGAAATTATAGCGGCCGTCGGCGCCCGCGCCGATGGGAGCGGGATCAACGCGATATCCGGCCGGTAGATCACGCTGGTGATGGTCAAGCCGAAGCCCTGTTCGACCATCGTCAGCAGGGTTTCTCGGCTGACTTGTTGGATCGAGAGTTGAACCGCTCCGTCTCCGGCGCCCACCATGCGCCGGAGTATGCCAGCGAGCTCACGCCCAGCGCCATCCGAGCGAACGAGGAAGACTTCGTCACAAACGTCCTCCCACGACAGCTGTGGCCGTGCTGCCAACTCGTGAAGCGGGGACAATGCCACGAACAGATCTGGTTCGCAGAGACGTCGAACTTGGAACTGAGGGCTCTTGCTCGCACTCAGGCTGATTGCTGCGTCCAGTAATCCACGCTTCACCCCCAAAGTGTTTTCTTCTGAAGTGCCTTCCTCAAGCTTTACCTCGATCGTCGGATGTCTATTTCTGAATGCCGAGAGAATGTTGATGATCGGGCACGCCGGGAACGCTTCAAGCATTCCAAACCTCACGAGCCCGGTCTTGAGTTTCCGCGCGGAGCGGATCTCCGTTGCGGCGTTACGAAGGTAGCGCGCTCCCACCACCGCTTGTTGAAGGAAGCGCTCACCTTCTGGAGTCAGCCCTGCCCCCGCTCGCGTACGCTTGAAGAGAGAAAAGCCAAGTTGGCGCTCAAACAGCTGCACACGTCGGCTGACGGTGGATTGCGATATCGATAGGCGCTCCGCCGCTCGGCGGAAGCTGCCGGCCTCGGCGACCTGAACGGCGTACTTCAGGTATCGGAGATCAAGAGTCAGGTCGGGCATGAGACCCGTCCGATCATACCGGCGGTCTCATCGGCGAACCGCCTGCGCCCGGTGAGCGGCACCCATGCACGTCCACTTTCATCGAGCCCACCCCCGCTAGCGCCTGGGGAACGAGCACGTCCGTTGATCTCAGATGTGGAATCCGAGCTGAGCCCCTCAATGAGCATGACCATGTCCGAATCTGTCATAGATGCATGCGGCGGTCATACATTTTCACACGCTTGAAGTCTATGCGCGAAGCATATATTCTTGCGGTATGGAGCCTGAGGTCGCCAAGTACCATTTAGGTGCACTCGCGTTGGCCGTTGCAGACAGCATCGCCAGTGTCTCGGCCTCGTTTTCACCAAGCGGCCCGGGGACCGCCGTGATGGTGTTACTCAGCATGGAGCCCGGACTGCCGATCAGCGTTTTGGCTACCTCGATCGGGCTTTCTCATGCCGGGACGGTGCGATTGATCGATAGGCTCGAGCGCGAACAGTTGGTGGAACGACGAAGACAAATCACCGACAGGCGGGCGCGCTTCATTCACCTCACCAATTCGGGGAAGAAGATAACGGACGCCTTGCTCAAGGCACGGGAGCAGGTGATCTCCGAATGTATTTCGCCCCTGTCGCCCAATGACCTCGACATTCTAGGCATGCTGTCGGAGCGGCTCCTTGTGGCAAACGGCTTCGACAAAGATGGCTCGGTCAGCCTTTGCCATCTGTGCGGCTACAGCAGGATCGCGCCTTCCCGTGGTAAAGCTAAGCCGGGGCGCTCGCCACGCTGGAACGTCGCATCAGAAGGCTGACGATATGATCAGGCAGGCTTGAAATAATGGGATCGTTTGCGCTCGAACTTCTTCTATGCGTACTTGCCTTCGGGTTCGGATATGCGGCGAACCAAGGCGGAACCTGTTTAGTGGTGGCCGCTCATGAGTTACACAGAAGACAGCCGCCGAAAATGTTCGTCGGATTTCTCGCAGCGTCGGCAGCGGCAGGCCTGGTTGCGGTCCCGATAGTCTGGACGGGAACACTGGGCGCAACACTCGCACCCTCGACCAGCATCAATTTCCTCCTGCTCATCGGCGCCATCGCCTTCGGCCTCGGCGCACTCATTAATGACACATGCCTGCTCGGATCGCTGGCGCGGCTTGGGGATGGGGAGATGCGACTTCTAGCTCTACCCTTGGGATTAACGATTGGTATCTTGGCTGCCGACCATGGCAGGTTCGGCTACGATTCAACATGGCCAAGCTTAATCTCCAAACCGAGCGCAACAGGCCTCGTTACTCTCCTAGCCTTCCTAGTTGTGCTCGTGCTGGCACTCGTTTTCGTTTCCACGAAGAGCGTTCTGCGAACAAAGCCGGGTTGGTCGTTCGGCGCTTCGATGATTGGACTCGGTATCACTGGCGGACTTCTATATGCACTCTCGCCGGCCTGGACCTTCGCAGACGTGATTCAACGCGCCCTTCCTCTCAGAATGTCCCCGGCCGGCGAGGTCGCGCTCACTGCGGTGATCTCTTCGATCGCAGGCGCCCTAACCGCCTCCTTTCGCCAAGGCAATCTGCGTCTCCAACTGCCGACAGCCAATGGCATTCTGCGATCTGTCGTCGGCGGCACATTGATGGGTATCGGCATCGCGCTCATACCCGGCGGGAATGATGGGTTGATCCTCGCAGCGGTTCCGACTCTTTCACCTGGTGGGATAGTCGCCTACCTTCTGATGACGACGACAATCGTCTTCGGATTTGCAGCGCGTGGTAAGTTATTCCGGCGCTGCCTTTCACGGCCATGATAAGGGCAACAGAGGACTTGCCCTCCTGACATGAGCATTTATCCCGACCGGGAATATCGGCTGACTAGCTCGTATGCCTTTGCAGGCCCTTGGACCATGATGACCACTTCAAAGGCCGCCGGCCCCAGAATCCTGTAGGTTGCATGGTAGGTGTCGTCTCCGCAGGCATAGACGCCACTCGCTTCCAACCCGGTATCCGTCCGCGAGAAACTCAAGCTGAGGAACTGCGTCCCGATATGAGGTCCGTCTGCGAACTCGACGACAACACTGTCCTCGCTCAAGCGATAGCGATACTGCCGGCACGCGGAGAATACTCTGCCATCTGCCAGTGAGAGAATGCCGCTCTCTCGATAAGCGAGCGCGCCTTCGCCGATCGCTGCTACGATTTCGGTGGGCATGGTTATCTCGTCCAGGGCCGCGTCCATCCGTACAGGCTGGACGTTTGCCAACGGGCTATAGGCCCACCCGGAGCGCCAGCCCCATCAAGTCAAAATCCCGCAAAGGTCGCGCGTTTGCTGGGTAAAGGCATCGCCGATGAGGATGGCTTCGTGAGGCAGCGAAGCGCGAGCCAGCCGCTCGACATATCTCGCTTATTAGTATATGGTATATGCGTCGCGCATATACTGCAACGCCTGCCCGAAGCACGTAGACGACGTTCGTGACGTTCCCACGGGACCACTGTTGAGGAATTTTAGATGAGCATTTTCGACCGTTATGAATTTCTTGTCCCCGAGCACGGTCGGAGGGATCTTGGCCTGCTTAGATGGGCTCTCGTGATCGTATTTCTGTGGTTCGGCGCGATGAAGTTCACAGCGTACGAGGCCTATGGTATCGCCCCGTTTATCGAACACAGCCCGATCATGAATTGGCTCGGCATGTTCGGGACGCAGGGGCAAAGCTATTTCATCGGCGTTATCGAGTTATCGACCGGTCTCGTTCTGATCCTTGGTGCATTTCGTCCACTCTTCTCTGCGCTAGGCGCACTAATGTCAGCAGCGACCTATCTGATCACGCTGACCTTTTTCATCACCACTCCAGGTGTCGCGGAGCAGACTGCCGGCGGCTTTCCTGCGATTTCGGCTGCACCAGGGCAGTTTCTACTGAAGGACGCAGTTCTGCTAGCGGCGTCCCTCGTGCTGCTGCGTGCTTCGGTCCGCCACAGAGGGGCGCTTGTGCTCTCGTGACTGTGGTCCTCTCGTGACGGCGGGCGTGCAAATCCTGCAGAACCTCCGCGGGGCATGGATGCTCCGTCGCGATATCGAGCCCGGAGGCGCTCAGCTGCATGGCGACGCGGTCTTCGCCCGTTTCGCCGCAATCCCCGACGTCGTGGAGCACGGACTGTTCCTCAATGGGATTGATACAATCGTGATCGCGCGCGGTGACACGATGGAAGTGCGACGCCGGGGGCAAGCTAGGTCTCGCTGATCTGCACCTGCGCGGCCTGGATGACAGCGCTGACGCGGAGTGATTCTCGGGCGCGACCTACGGCGATTCCGAGCGAAAAGGCTTGCCCTATAGCCGCCAGGTATCAACGGTTCCGCGGCCTTAACGAGCCGGACCCGTTTTTTTCGGCGCGCTCGATCAGTCGAAATCCTCCGAAACCCTTCTAAAACAGGACATTTTCCACAAGCCGCGCGGAGGAAGAGGACCACGGTATGGCTTGCTGTCTATGCTCCGCGCACATATAGATGTGGCAATGGATGGACCTCGAGATCGAAACATTTTCGGGGCGTTCGCACTCATGATCAGCGACGACATCGTTCGCGCTAGTTCATCGCGGGCGCCGGAAGCTGGACCCGCCGCCTCAGCGCTGGCGTTGCTCGCGCACAAGCCCGGGCTCTCGATCCGTATGCTTGCGATCGGGGTGGGCCTTTCACATGCTGGAACTGTTCGCCTGGTGGATAGATTGGTAAGCGAGGGATTGATCGAGCGTAGGGAGCATTCGACAGACGGGCGCGCGCGATCCCTCTATCTTACTCCAACTGGCAAGGTCGCGAGCGACGAGGTCCTGGCCTCGCGCGATCAAGTGATTGCCGAAGGGCTATCGATCCTTAATCCAGACGAACTGAAAACCTTATCGGACATCGCTGAACGCGTTCTCCGAAATCGCTTGGAAAACCTCGAGCAGTCATACCGCATCTGCCGCTTGTGCTGCTACGAGGGCTGCACGAACTGCCCCGTCGATGCCGAATTGCATGAGCGAGGTGTGGACCGCGAGAAGAACGACGACGCGTAGGAGACTCGCAATTGCGGCAGCTCAACGCTGCTCAGATGGCGGGGCTTCATAATGTCAGCGAGCCTACCATCAGCCGCATTCTTTTGGCTACGCGTCAAGCCGGCCGATCGGGCATGGCGGTCTCATTCTAATATGTCGGTGATCGCCCCACTTTTAGCCGCTCAATTGATCGGAACGCGGTTTCGGAAGCGGCCGTTCAAACCACTCGCTGCATTCCCATTTCTCTATGTCCGATAGGTAGTTTCGGGGAAAAGCAGTCGGGAACAGGTTTCGGGAACGCATGCTCCGGCAGGAGCGCAGCGCGCGTCCCAAACGCGTTTTCCCGGTAGAGCTTCCCAATCGGCAAAGTGCGGGCCACCTCAGACTGCGAACGCGAAAAACCGCCTGGCTGGTCACTCAAGGCAGGGTAACGACGATTTTCGCTGCGGATACACCCGCCTTCAGGGCTTCCAAGGCAGCCTGGAGCATTTCAAGGCCCTGGCCCACGATCTTCGCCGGAGGGGCGGGGACGAACGTGCGCGCCGCGAGAGCCTGCGGCAGGAATTCGCGGTAGATCATTGGACCAACCTCGTCATCCTTGAGGCTCGTCCCGGAGATGTGCGTCGCCTCGACTCCAAATGAACGCTCGTCGGGCGGGGCCAGCGTCGCTGCCACCCGGCGCGAGCCCTCGCATCTCGCAACTACGGCAAAACAGTCTTTCATGTGACCGGTCGCGTGAAGCGTTCCAGCGAGACTGCGCCCGCGCATTGCCTCAATCACGTCTTCCACGATGGCTGGACTCGAGTGGTCAAGAACCTCGCTTGCACCCAGCTCCTTCAACAGGCCGACGTTGCGCGCCGAAGCGGTGGCGACGCACCTGTAGCCCGACGCCACCGCGAGCTGGATGGCGTTGCAGCCAACGCTCGACGATCCACCCCAGACCAGAACGACCTCTGGACGCGCGGTCGGCGAGTGTAACGGTGGCGCGAGAGCCAACTGTGTCCGTCCGTAGAGCCCGCTTGCGGCGGTGCCAAGGCCAAGCGGGAGGACTGCCGCATCAGCGAAGGCAATGTTGTTGGGGATCGGCGCCGCCATGTGGTCCAGCACGATCGTGTGGTGCTGGAACGCACCCTGCGCAGGTTGATTTACGGTTGTCCCGACCGCCTGTCCGATGACTCGATCGCCGACCTTGAACCGCTCGACCGCGCCACCGACCGCCGCGACCTCACCGGAGACGTCGCTGCCGAGAATCGCGGGATAGTCGAGCCATGGCAAAAGCGCGACGTCCTGCAGAATCCAGTCGAGTGGGTTGATCGCGATGGCCGCGTTGCGGATCAATATCTCGTTCGCCGCCAGATGCGGCAGAGCGGTGACACCGATCCTCAGTGGCTGCCCCGGCGCTTTCTGCCAGGCGGCCTGATTAGTCACGGTTTCGGTCATCATCAACTCTTTCTGTCAAGTATTACAGCTGGGCGTTCGTCTGAGCGGTCCAACCGCCAGGTCGGGCGCACGAAGTGGCAGCTATAGCCCCCAGGATAGCGCACCAGGTATTCTTGGTGCTCTGGCTCCGCCTCCCAAAAGGGTTCTTCTGGGTTGATCTCCGACACGACCGGGCCTGGCCAGCTTCCTGATGCCTCGATTTCCGCGATGGTTGTGAGGGCGACTTCCTTCTGCACTTCGGTGGTGTAGAAAATCGCCGATCGATAGCTCGGACCGACATCGCTGCCTTGTTGCTCGTAGGTCGTGGGGTCATGTATCTGGAAGAAGAGTTCCAAGAGCGAGCGATAGGCGAGAACGGAAGGGTCGAAGGTCACTTCCACTGCTTCCGCATGGCCGTAATGTCTCGCGTAGGTCGGATCAGGCATTTCTCCGCCTGTGTAACCGACACGCGTCGAAATGACTCCCCTGGCTCGGCGCAGCAAATCCTCCATGCCCCAGAAGCAGCCGCCTGCGAGAATTGCTCGCTCTGTCGCGGCCGCCCTATTGCCGGTAGGCGATTGGCTCACAGTCCGTTCGCCCTCCTCCGTGTGCGCCACGGTCAAGCCAGCCTCGCGGGATCCGCAGCCTGACTGGCGCTCAAGAGCTCGGTCTGCACGTCCGAACCCCGGATGAGACTCAGATCGACGGGACACCGATCAGCGATCGCGAGGATCCGAGCGCGCTGATCATCACTCAGCGGCCCATCGAGGACAATGGTGCGGGTGAACCGGTCGGGTGGCATCATGTCCGGCACCTTCTCGTGCTGCACGGTCGTGCTCGCCCGTTCGAGCGGAAAGCCCTTGCGGTTCGCATAGAGACGCATCGTCATCACCGTGCAGGCTGCGAGGCCGGCAGATACGAGTTCGTAGGGAGATAGTCCGGTCCCGAGGCCACCGACCGATGCTGGCTCGTCGGCGAACAGAGTGTGCTCGCCGCTGCGGACCTTGAGCTGGAACGTCCCTGCAAGAGTTTCGGTGGAGACGACGCCCTCCGCAACCTCGACCTGCGGAAGATCCGCGCTGAGTGGTGGGAGAAAGCGGCTCGCCCAAACCGCCACCATGGCCGCGGCGTAGTTCGCGTCCGCGACGTCGGTGAGAAGGTGATCCGCGTTGTCGAGCGAGATGAAGCTTTTAGGGTGCCTGGACGCGACGAAGATGCGCGACGCGTGGTCGATGCCGACCACCTGATCCAGCGGAGAGTGCATGACCAGCACCGGCCGTCGCAGGGAGGCAATGGCCTTCTCGACGTCGATCCCCTCAACCGCCTCAAGGAACCCTCGGCGAATGAGGAAGGGCCTACCGGCAATCTCCACCGAGGCCTCGCCCTCGCTCGCGATGGTGTCCAGATCATTCGGTCCGAAGAGGCGCAAGATATGCTGAAGGTCGGCCGGCGCACCAATCGTCGCTACCGCCGCAATATCAGGCATGTCGGCGGCGGCTACGATCGCAGCGGTGCCACCCAGGCTGTGCCCGACGAGGAGGGACGGTGACATGCCCGCCGCCGCCATCGCATTTGCGGCGGCCCGAAGGTCCTCGACGTCCGACGCGAAGTTCACAGGTTCTCCCGTCCCACCGCCGATCCCGGTCCCGGCGAAATCGAACCTCAAGACCCCGATGCCCGCACGCGACAGCGCGCGCGAGATGTGAACAGCGGCGCGACTGTCTTTCCCGCACGTGAAGCAGTGGGCGAAGATCGCCCAGCCCCGCGGCGTCCCTTCCGGCGGTTCGAGGTGCCCGGACAGCGGAGAGCCAGCCCCACTGACAAACGTAAATGATCTTCCTGCCATGTCCATCAAACCTCCAGCACGCGGCTTGGCGGTTGCGCTCTCAGAACCTTCGACGGAGCTGAGCGGAGCGCACCGCCAACCGGTAATCGTCATCTCAGGCTATCATTTATATGTCTGGCGCATATAGACAAGCCCCTATACCATGATTATATGCGCCAAGCATACTTCTGCGACCTGCTTTCCAAAGGCGGTCTCACGGAAGAGGTATCAGTCAGGCGCGTGGGCCAAAGGACTATGGAACTCAATCAAGTCAGCTATTTCATCAACTTGGCCGAGACGCTGAATTTCACAGCGGCCGCTCGCTTGAGCGGTGTGTCACAGCCAAGTCTGACCCGCGCGATCCGCCGCTTGGAAGATGAGCTTGGCGGGCCGCTGATCTATCGCGACGGGAAGAACAGCCGCCTGACTGGCCTTGGCCATGACGTCGAGGCAGAATTCCGGCGCATGGTGGTCGCGATGAAGAGCGTTCGCAATCACTCGGAGCACTGGGCGATGGGGGGGCACCGCGTGCTGGATGTCGCCGTCGCGCCCACCGTCGGACCAAAGGAATTTACGGCATTCTTCGAGAGCGCATTGGCGGAGATGCCATCCATCGAAATCAAGCTGCACTCGCTCCAGTCGAACGAGGACACATCGGAGGTGCTTTCAGGAAAATACCACGCGTGCATCATGCCGCGTGAAACAAGACCGGAACGCAAGCTGGATGTGCATCCTCTATTTCGGGAGCGCTTCGTGCTCGGCTGTTCTGCAAACCATCCCTTGGCTGCCAACGAGATCGTGCGCGGCGAAGACCTGCTCGAGTTTCCTTTCGTCGATCGCCTGAAATGCGAGTTTCGCGATCGGATCCTCGATCACTTCGCGCGACGGGACTTGCTCATGCGACCTCGCTTTCGATCAGATCGCGAGGACTGGGTGCAACGGGTCGTCGCTGACGGCCACGCCATATGCATTCTTCCGGAACGATCGCCGACCGTGCAAGGCCTCGTCACTCGGCCGATCGACGGATTTGTCTTGGAGCGCGAAGTCGTGATCGCGACAGTATCCGGCTCCACGGCAACGGTCGAGATACGGAACATCGCGCAGCTGGCAGCCCGGTATGAGTGGAACTGAATCACGACGTGAAGAGCTTCGGCGCTATGGAAACTATACGCGCAGCGTATTGGATAAATCTGGGGCGCACTGCGATAGTCGGCGCAATGACTGCAAAGATAAATGACAGTGTGTCGAGCTCTCTAAATAGCTGCGCCTAATACCGCTACACTTTTGCCTGACCATGTTTTCCTCCGGGGAATGGGCTGGCGGTTTCCATAAAATGGCGGACCTTTTTCAGTAACTGCCACATTGAGCGGCACTGATGATTACGGGTTATCGTGTCATGAAGTGCCTGCCATAGCCGTTCCACATGATTCACCCACGGCGAGTAAACCGGCTGGTAAATTACCCTGAACTTGGGATTTGCTTTCAACCAGCGCTGTGTTTCGCGGCTTTTATGGATAATGTAGTTATCAACGATCAGCGTGATTGTTTTCGCCCGCCGGTAAGTGGCTTTCAGGTGCTTCAGCAGAGCGATAAACAGCGCTGAACTTTTGCTGTTGCCGCCCACGTAGCTGACTTTACCCGTGCCACTGTGCAGTGCGCCGGCCAGATAGTATTTTTCGTTCTGCCCCGGCGTCACTACCCGTTTCTGCTGTCCGCGCAACTGCCAGTCCGCACCGATTTTAGGATTAAGGTGGATATCCACTTCATCTTCATAAAATACCGGATGCTCTGCGCTGCATTCATCCAGCGCTTTGTGGATTACCGCCATCTTTTCATCTTTATGTGGGTCACGGATACGCAGAGTTGGCGCGGCCCTGCGCCATACAAGCCCCGCAGATGGCAACCAGCGGCGAACGGTTCCTGCATGTAACTGGCAACCGGTTATCTCATTGATTTTTAATGCCAGTAATTCGGTGCTCCAGCGTGAACGTTGATAACCAAAATCGCCGGGAGAATGCTTTATCAGCTCACGTAACAGGGTGCAGATATGTTCAAAAGGCCAGCGTCGGGAGCGCCCTGCGGGTAAGGATTTCAGGCCTTCAATACCTGAGTGCGTAAACCAGTTAATCCAGCGACCAACGGATGAACGAGCACAACAGAGAGTTCTGGCAACATCGCTGACCCGTTCACCCCGATGAAGCATCAGCATGGCCGTGAGTCTGCGGGCATGATTTTTATCGCGCGTTTTATGAATAGCTTTCTGCATCAGGCGTCGTTCGCCACGGGGTATTGGTGCTATGATCGGCATCGCTCAGTCCGGTTGGTGGTTTTGGTTGGTTTGGCGATTGATCAGATCGCACAATCCGGGCTGAGTTCCCTTTCAGTGATCTACTATTCCGCGCATCTATTTAGATTAATTATTGGAGACTATCATGAAGTTTGAGAAGTCACAGGCAGCAGTTGACCGCCTGACCCCCGAGCAACGCCGGATTACCCAGGATTCGGGGACCGAAAGGCCCTTCACGGGTGAGCACAACGACAACAAGGAGCCTGGCATCTACGTCGACATAGTGTCGGGAGAGCCGCTGTTCGCTTCAACGGACAAGTTCGATTCGGGTACTGGCTGGCCCAGCTTCACCAAGCCGATCGTTCCGGCAAACGTGAACGAGGTGCGGGACAGTGCACACGGCATGGTCCGGACGGAGGTCAGGTCGGTACACGCCGACAGCCATCTGGGCCACGTTTTCCCGGACGGTCCTTCCGACCGCGGCGGTCTGCGCTACTGCATCAACTCTGCGTCCCTTCGCTTCATCCCGCGCGACGAGATGGAGTCCGAGGGATACGGTGAATATCTCGATCAAGTAGAGGAGGCTTAACATGCATCAGCGCGCTGTTCTCGCAGGAGGATGTTTCTGGGGCATGCAGGATCTGATCCGCAAGCGGCCCGGCATCATCTCGACCCGTGTGGGTTACACGGGCGGCGATATTCCGAACGCCACGTATCGTAATCACGGCACGCATGCCGAGGGGATCGAGATTGTCTTCGACCCGACAGTGACGAGCTACCGGCACATCCTGGAATTCTTCTTCCAGATCCACGATCCGACGACGCTGAACCGCCAGGGCAATGATCGTGGGCTCTCCTACCGGTCGGGCATCTATTATGTCGACGAGGAGCAGAAGCGCGTCGCCGAGGATACGATCGCCGATGTGGATGCCTCGGGGCTGTGGGATGGCAAAGTGGTGACCGAGGTCCAGCCGGTCGGCGAGTTCTGGGAGGCCGAGCCCGATCACCAGGATTATCTGGAGAAGCGGCCGGGCGGCTACACCTGCCACTTCGTCCGTCCCGACTGGGTTCTTCCAAAGCGGCATGAGGCCGGCGATGTGAGCCCTGCGGCCGGGGCTGCAGCGGAATAGGCTTCGCTGCCGTTAGTGCCGCGCCGATCCGGTTCGCAACCTCCGACGACCGCGTCAATCGACGCGGTCGTCGAACCCGGCCTTGAAGCAGATCATTCCATTCAGCCGCCGTCGCAGTGCCAGGATCCAGATATGACAGACCTCTCCTCCTTTCCCATCACGCAGCGCTGGCCAGCATCTTATCCGGATCGCTTGCAACTATACGCGGCCCCCACGCCCAACGGCGTCAAGGTCTCGATGATGCTGGAGGAGACTGGCCTGCCGTATGAGCCCCACTTCGTCGACATCTCGAACAACGAGTCGAAGGATCCAGCGTTCGTGTCGTTGAATCCCAACGGCCGCATACCCGCGATCATCGATCCGGCTGGCCCTGACGGCCAGCCCATTGGCATATGGGAAACCGGTGCGATCCTCATCTATCTGGCCGACAAGACGGGGCAGCTCATCTCAACAACACCCGCCCAGCGGTACGAGACTCTGGCCTGGGTGTTCTTTCAGGTGTCGGGCGTTGGGCCGACCTTCGGACAGCTAGGCTTTTTCCTGCGATTTGCCGGCAAGGACTATGAGGACAAGCGACCTCGGCAGCGCTTTGTTGATGAATCCAGGCGTCTTCTCGGGGTCCTGGATCACCGGCTGGAGGGCCGCGAATGGATTGTCGATGATTACTCGATCGCGGACATTGCGACGTTTGGCTGGGTGAATGCGCTGGTCGAATTCTACGCAGCGGGCGACATCCTCGGCCTAAGCAGCTATTCGAACGTGCAGGCATGGCTCGAACGCGGGCTGGCGCGACCGGCTGTACAGCGTGGCCTGCGAATTCCTGCGAGGCCTGCATGACCATTATCGCCGCATATTATTACAACGAAGGTAAGCGAGTCCGTGAAATCAGGCTCGATGAGCACGTCGAACTAAACGAGAATCGCTCGGGCTTCTGCTGGATCGCGCTTAGCGAGCCCACCGCAGACGAACTCAGCGCGATCCAGACGACGTATAACCTCCATCCTTTGGCGATCGACAACGCCATGCACCCGCTGTGCCCGCCCAAGCTCGAGGTCTACAACGATGAGTTGTACGTCGTCGCCCAGACCGCCGAGCTGGTCGGCGACCGGATCAGCTACGGCAAGATGGCGATCTTCACCGGTCACAATCACCTTATCACCGTGCGGCACGGCAATGCCGGAGCGCTGGGCAAACTTCGGGAGCAACTCGAGGCATCGCCGACGCAGTTCGGCAAGGGTGTCGACTATGTGCTGCACGCGATCTTGCACCGAGTGGTCGACCAGTATCTGCCCATCTTCGAAATGATCGAGGACGACGTCCTGGCGATGGAGCGACGGTCGCTGCACGATTTCCTCGGGCCAGAAGAGGTGGCGCGAATCTTCGAACTAAGGTCCGAACTCACGCGGTTCCAGCGCACGCTCGGGGCTATGGCCGAGCTGGTGCGAAAGCTCGTTCGCGGCCACTTTCCCTGCATCAGCGCCGAAATGACACCATATTTCCACGACGTCGCGGACCATGTCCACCGCGTGCAGTCCATGGTCGACGGCCTCCTGCTTGTCCTGTCCACGGTCTTCGAGGCCAGCAGCCTTCTGGAAGCGCAAAGGATCGGTGTGGTCACTCGCCAGCTCGCGGCCTGGGCGGCGATCTTGGCGGTCCCGACGGCGATCGCCGGAATATATGGCATGAACTTCAAGCACATGCCGGAACTGGACACGCCATATGGCTACTTCGTCGTGCTCGGAGTGATAGCGGTGTTCTGCCTTCTCCTATTCATGCGCTTCAAGAAGGCCAAGTGGCTATGAGTAACGCACTTCGCGAGCTTCTCCGTCCGCCGAGTCACAGCGCGCTTTGTGCGCGAGCGTGTCCAATCCAGTTCAAGATGAAGGTGCTTCCATGACCTCCCAGGTGACCGACGTTCTAGAAGCAGTCCAGTCATTCATCGCCAAAGGCTATGACCGCGAATACCGCGTCAAGGACGGCAATCTCGTCGATCTCGAACTAGGGTCAACCCTCGATGCATGCAGCATTCGCGTCGATGCGGCGTTGCGCCTCGAGAGCGGGGACGACGGCGAAGATGCCTCCAACATCTACGCGATCACCGATCCGGCGACAGAGCATAAAGGCCTGTTGATCGACGCCTTCGACGTGTTCCACGAAATCTGCCCCCGCGACTTGTCCGAGCGCCTTGTGGCGCATCGGGAAACAGCACCGGCAGGTGACCAGGACGCGCCGAGCAAGCACGGACTACGGAAAGTCTACAAGAGCGAGTTTCACAGCGATCCCGAGCGTTACGTTCTGCGCGAGGGCTTTCCAGACTTCCCGCCATGCCCTTTCGGCCAATCCTTCAGCATCCTCGGCTTCGATACCGCCGAGCAGGAATATGTCTGGCTCGTCACGAGCATCATTCGAGATCCTCGGCTGATCAGGGTTCCATACCAGGGCGAAGACGTCATCAGCGACGAATAGCGGTGTCGCTTAGCCGGAAAGGCTGGCCTTCCTGGCCCACACATCTGCAGGCTGAACTTTAAGAACATCGAAAATTAGGAGGTGATTATGGACTGGAACAAGGACCACATACGAGAAACTATGCTCTTGCTGGAGACAGCAGCGTTGCACAGCGCTCGCGAAAACTACCTGGACTATGTCTCTACCGCTCGGCTCGATCGGAGCGAACCGATCGAAAACGACGAACTAGCTCAGGCCGAGGTCGCGAGCGACTTCGCTGAAGCGCTCGATGACACGCTCCATGACTACGCCAATAAACTCGAAAAGCTCAGGACGATCGATTTCGGCCCCAAGTTGGGGTCGTCTCAGAAAACGGAATCTATGGTCACTCCCGTTTTTGCAACACCGATTTTGACGACAAGTTGGCTTGCTTGAATCTATCCGGCGTCTGAATGGGATTTTATTCCCGCGCCTTGATGAGTTCCGCGCCT
>NZ_JBLKDI010000035.1:0-16777 GCF_047530715.1 Enterobacter sp. 04-C-12-SI-ECC | reverse complement strand
CGGCCGGAGAAGCCGCAGCCTTTGACCTTAGCCATCAGACCCTAGC
Organism: Enterobacter sp. 04-C-12-SI-ECC; assembly: GCF_047530715.1. Classification (NCBI taxonomy): domain Bacteria; kingdom Pseudomonadati; phylum Pseudomonadota; class Gammaproteobacteria; order Enterobacterales; family Enterobacteriaceae; genus Enterobacter; species Enterobacter sp. 04-C-12-SI-ECC. Next base: position 16,731 of record NZ_JBLKDI010000035.1, on the reverse strand, counting down.
GTCAGCCCGAAACCCGAAGGGGTTCGGCGGAGCCCGGCGGGTGCGCCAGCAGCCGCCCTGGCGGAGTGGGGCTCGACGACCGGACAGCAGCGCTGGCCGGGAGCCGAAGGGGGCCAGAAGTGGGATTCTGGTGTTTTCAGAGAATTTGCTGATCGGGTTTCAGAGCCTCCACGCCACGCCACGCAGGACCGTATCCGTGACAATTTGCCCCCACAATGCCATTCCTCTGCATTTCTCCTGACTTACACCAGGGGCGGGAGGGGGCAGCGCCGCAGGCGCTGGCCTTGCCGCCCCGTCAGCCCGAAGGGATGACTGGGTTTTCGCGCGCGAACAGGCGGCGCCTATGCCCCGCCCGGATTATTTACTTTCCATCCCCCTGACCGCCCTGGAGAATGAAGTGGCCGCAAAGATAGACGGCACACTGGCGGGTAGCCGATTCGCAGATCTCATCCAGCACTTTCGCTGTGGTTACGGGGCTGAGTCCGGATTCGCGACGTCGCTCGTTGATGAGCGTTTTATACTGGCGCAGGATGCTGCGGGTTTCCGGTGACAGTTGCATGGTGTTCTCCTTTTTTCAGTTTCCGGAGGCAATGCCTCCGGCTTCTCAGTCAGGCCTCGAGCGCAGCGCGCAGGCTCAACATGACGTCATTTTCTTCTTTCAGGGTTTCTTCTGCCGATCCGCCGCCATCCTCAGCGCATACGGCGATACGCTCCATTTCCTTCCCTGCAAGCTGCATCACCACCGCAAGCGCCGCAGCCGGAATGGTGACATTACGGTGTTTCCGTTTTTCTTCCACCATCACCTCAACAATGTTGTAGATGAGAGGGACACACCCGGAGGGATACAGCTCTGCCTCCAGTCTTTCCATCACCACGTCGATCTCTTCATCACTGAGATCCCAGTCAATGCAGAGACCGCGAATATCGTTCCGGCTCCAGCTGGCGAATACAAATTTCTCGCCGTCATTATCGTCATCACGCAGCATTTCGATGGCGATCTCTTTTGCTGTACCAATCATGTTTTTCTCCTTTAGTCGGGCGGCATCGCCGCCCATGGTCAGTCAGTCAAGGGCACGCCAGATCGTGGCGCTTTCAGGGTGGGTATCAGCAAATGCCATAAGCTGCTCATAACGGCGACAGAAGTGGCGGCACAGCTCCTCATGGTCATGGTTGCTGTGGTGCCAGCTCCGGTGATTCAGTACCAGCGCCGTGAGGATGATCCCCGCCACTTCCCCGCTGACAGTCTGCTCAAACCAGTTATCCGGATTGCACAGGGTCAGGCTCTCCACGTCAGGCGCCATAAATCCGCCCCCGTCCGGCAGCCGGTAAAACTGCCAGAATCCCCCCTGATACTCGGGGCAGTAGCGCCAGGCGTAGGCGTACACGGACGCCTCGGACGTCATAAAATCGCCGCCAAACAAATCAGGCAGGAAAGTCAGGCGCTGCGCACCCTCAAGACGAACAGCATCACAGGTCACGGTCTGGTTCATAGATCCTCCACGGTTAACATATTCTCGGTTCCGGCATCGCCGTGACGACACGACAGACCGGCGAAAAGCGGAAGACGCAGGGGCGACGCCGCAAGCCGCAGCGCAAAGCCTTCACGGGCTGAATGCACCGTGAAGGGTGCGAACGGGTGAGGACGGAGGCGTCAGCGAACCCTTGTGGTCGATGCGGCCGGGCTACAGTGAAGTCACGGCGCATGCCGTCACCGCACGGAGCTTCTGGGGAGTTTCATTGTCCCGACGTGGCCAGGCGGGCGGCGTCGGATAAAAGCGGAAGGCACTGACGTCCTTATTCGCTGTGGATGGCCACCGGTTGCCGGGGCGTTACCCCGGCGTTCTCTCAGGCGGCCAGCACCTCCTGTAGGGCGCGAACGTTATTCAGCTCATTTCTGACGGATTCCGGCTCCTGCCGCCCGGCTTCCCAGGCCATACCGATCCGGTTTTCCAGCTCGCATTCATAGTTGCGCAGGATGCGGGACAGAAGTACCGCCGGTACACTAACCTCACGGTTTGCCGCTTCGCGCTGGCGGGTCAGAAGCTCGCTGACAGTCTGATTATTTACCCCCTCCTGGCGGTATTGCGTCATTTTCATTTCGCCGAGCGCCTTCATCACCTCCCGGATTTCAGCCCCGTCCGGTTCTGGCTGGGCTTCACGGCAGGCCACGCTAATCCCATCTTCCGTCCAGACCAGCAGGACCAGGGGTTCGTCAAACGTGAACATGTTTTCAAGCTGTACACAAAGTTCTTCGCGGGTTCCGTACATTGTTTTTTCTCTCTTGTAAGGGGTTACAGGCCGGGCCTCCGCCCGGCAGGGTCAGTCAGTCCTGAAAGGTCTCGTCCAGCACCAGGGCTTCGCGGTAGGCTTCCAGAAGCAGGGTGTTGATCCGGCGCAGGGTCTGCGCTGCCATACGTTCAGTAAGCGTTGCCGCGTCGTGCCGGTGCTGCGATTCGAGGCGGTTCAGCAGCATCCGCACATCACACATGGCATTGCTGAGCGCGGCCACATCCGCGCGCAGGTGTTCAAGGCCCGGGTAATTCATGCTGCCTCCGGCCAGTCAGGGTAAAACGCGCCGTCATTGGCCGCCGGCATCCTTCTCGCCCGTTCAACCTGTGCCAGACGGCGGACGCCGGCGGCGTGGTACTCCTCAAGCATCTCGATCCCGATATAGCGGCGGCTGGCTTCGGCGGCGGCCACGCAGGTGGAGCCGCTGCCGGCGAACGGGTCAAGGACTATGGCCCCCGGACGCGTGAGCGATTCAATCAGCGGTCGCAGGCTCTGCACCGGCTTCTCCGTCGGGTGGTGTCGGTTGCCCGTGTATTTCCAGGGGATCACGTCCGGGATAGGACGGTCCGGGGTTTGCGGCCTCCCCTTCGCCAGCAGGTAGGCGCTCTCATGGGTGTAACCCACGAACGTCGATTTTGAGGCGTAGGACTTGGCAAAGACGATATGGCCAACCACCCGGAAACCGGCCGCTTTCCACGCATTCAGAAACAGATCCGCGCGGTTCCAGGCATAGAAGCTCACCATCAGGCTGTCGTTTTTCAGCACGCGGTACATTTCATGACAGGCGGGCTGGAGCCATTCGGCAGAGTTGTCCCCGGCCAGGGTACGGCCGGTACGGTCCTTATAGCCAACCAGATACGGGGGATCGGTAAGAATAAAATCGACGGCTCGCGCCGGGAAACGGGACATCACCTGCACGCAGTCACCCAGAATATAACGGGACATAGACACACTCCTCTCTGATATGCGGCACCCTCTTGGGCCGTGCCGCCACAAAAACCCGGCTCTGAGCGGAGGACGCTGGGGCGTTCCCGCAAGCCGCAGCGCAAGCCCTTCACGGGCTGAATGCACCGTGAAGGGTGCGAACGGGTGAGGAGAACGGCGATGAGCTTCCCTTGCGGCCGCAGCGGCCGGGTTAGCGTGAAGGCACGGCGTTGAACACGCCGCCGGCTGGCGGCAATAAGGCGGAGGGAACCGACATCCTTTGTTACCGGTTCTGGTAGCTGATGAGTCAGGCAGGGTATGGCAGAATACACACTGATAATGGATCCGCGCCGTTATCTTACATGTGTGCCTTTGATTTCAGGACGTCCCCGACCGGAGACGTCTTTTTTTTGAGTAGGATATATGGCAGGTGAAAGTGAGAAGTGATTGTGCAATCATCTGTGTCGAAAACATCTGATGGGTTTTCACTTACAACGAATTTGACACATTTGAGGACGCTCTTTTCCCGGAAGGCGTCCTGTTTTTTTACGTCAACCCCCCTTCACCCTGTCGATGGCAAACTGCAGCGTGTCCCAGTTAAAACCGATGCCTGCATCGTGGCTGTGGTCGCAGATACGCATGGCTTCTGCAATTTCCTCCTCCGACAGACTGCCATCGAGGGACAGAAAATCATCTTCCAGCCAGAACGTCCCCATACACAGTGCATCCGGTGGGTACTGCTTCAGCCTGGCGATGAGCCCTGCCACCGTCACATCATCACGACATGCAGGACGCGACGGCAGGACGCGATCAGCGATGTCGTTCCAGCACCAGTCATCGTCGTCCGGTACGGGTTCCAGCAGGGTCAGTAATTCCACACCCGGCAGCCGGGAGAGCTGCTCCAGAACCTCCCCCAGAGAAAGTCGCTCTCCGCTGGCATCTTCACTCCACAGGTAATGGTGATTGATATAGACGGCAAACTCGCCGTTATCGAGTTCAATACAGGTCAGTCTGAACATGGTTGTGTCCTCAGCATCCGGCACCCTCTTGCGCCGTGCCGCCACAAAAACCCGGCGAAAAGCGGAGGACGCCAGGGCGACGCCGAAGCCGCAGCGCAAGCCCTGCACGGTGCATTCAGCCCGTGAAGGGTGCGAACGGGTGAGGACGGAGGCGTCAGCTTCCCTTGCGGCCGCAGCGGCCGGGTTAGCGTGAAGGCACGGCGGCCTATCTTCCGGGACAACGTTAAACAGGGCGAGATAATTTCACATAAAATTAAAATGTGATTTACATCACAAAACAATACATTATAATCGCCGAAAAATTAAGCGTTTAGTTTTGACGGCAGGGATGAGATGTCACCCTGCCGTTTTTTTCTGAAGTGTACGGGGCCGGATTTAACGCGCAGGAGCAGCACCAATACGTCTCAGCGCATCCTCTACTTCACGCAGTCCAAAAATATCCTCAGGCGGCTGCTCTTTTCCGGACAGGCTACATACCGTAAAGACGGCATTTGATGCGGTTAATCTCTCGCGGAACAACGCCTGCAGTGCCACAACGACCAGCGTACGTTCGTCTCCTGTCAGTTCTTCAAGCTGCATACTGTTTCCTTCAGGTTAATGTTCATATTCATCCCCGCCCCTTTGGTTTTTTCTCGTCAAACGCCAGGAGAACCCCGAGGCCGATCAGTGAGGCATAGCAGACCTGCATCGCGATTGTCACCGGCAGGGAGATGTTATCAACAAGAACGCCGGGAACCACAACGGCCACGCCTGCCAGTATCATTCCCCTGCCGGTCTTTTTGACCAGATCCGGCCACTGAGATTCAGGCACGTTCCGGGCACGCAGAAAGTTATGAATGCACTGCTCTGCCTTTTGTTTAATCACTGACATGTTTTAGTCTCCGAATGCCCGGCGCATATTTTTCTTTATCCTGGTCGCATCACCGGTTACCGGTGCAGCAGGCTCTGCTGGTTTCTCCGGTACTGCAGCCTGACTCACGCCAGCCGTACCGGCCATCTGCTGGACCAGAACCTGCAGCTCGCTGACCGTGCCGGGCGGTACCGGCATGCTGGCCAGCAGACGCGGCAGCTCCGGCGCGGTCGTATGCAGGGCCAGACCGGTGATAATCAGGTTTCTCAGCAGCTCTCCGCGCAGGCGGGATGACACCCCCGTCAGCACACGTTCAACCCGCTCACTGCTCCGGTCATCCAGAAGCGTCAGGGTGTAACGCCGGCGCTGGTATTCAGTATCCGGTGACATGGCCAGAGCCGCCACGCCACCGTCAGGCTCATCAGGAAGTCCTGAGAGTGAAGACCAGGTGCCGGAGACCAGCGCCATCACGGCACAAAGCCGGATGGCGCTCAGATGCCCGTCAAAGAACACCGGGATCAGCGCCGTTAAACGGGCATCCGTCTGGTACATCACCGCCCCGGCGGTGGCGGCGGTCCGGATGAAGTCACCGCGCAGGGGCTGTGAGATGGTGCTGATGGTCGCCATCGCCGCGATGTCGGTGCGATCGTCGCTGTGCAGATAGAAAGAATACTGGCCGTCCGGCACGTTTAGTCCTCTTTATTGTAAAGGGCAATCTCTCTGGCCAGTGCCAGCTGCGGATCGCCGATAACCTCGATACGGTCAGGAGCCAGAGGCCAGGCCTGACGGATAGCCTCTTCAATGAGGGATGCCCCTCCCCCGACCAGGAATACCCGGTTAACGTTCCTGAAGGCCGTCAGCTCACTGGTGACGCGCGCGCCCAGGGAAGTGATTGCCTCTGTAATTTTGTTCAGAACATCGTCGATTTTTCCGGCATCGTTGATCACACGCTGCAGATACTGACGATCGTTGCGGTTGCGGATGACCGTGTCAGCAATAAGCGCGCTGGTTTCGCTGTCTGCAGCCCGCAGCGCGCCTGCAGCTGCGCGGGTGACCTGCGACACGCCGACAGACGGATTGCCGTGTACCGCACTGATATCGTCAAACTGTCCGACAATCACGCCGGCATCGAGCGTGGTTCCGCCGAGATCGATAATCAGGGTGGTCTCTGCGGGACCGGGCTTCAGCTCCGCGAGACGGGAGAACGCCGCCGGCAGTGATTCCGGCATCACCGTCACGTTCGTTACGGTAAAAGCCCTGCCCTTATTCAGCACCAGTTTACGCATCAGGTTTTCCCGTTTGCGTCGGATGTTCTCCTCGTTCCGCTGGCAGTCCCCGTCATAATACTCGCTCAGGGGCAGCGTCACGGTCAGGCTCACCGGCTGCGGCTCAAGTCCGCTGTTCAGCAGGGCATGATGCACGGCCAGCAGGTTGAGATCACCGTACTGATATTCCACGTTTGTTGTCGGGATGGCATCCCGGCTGACGCTGTCCCAGGTATATTTCAGCGTGCCCACCTCATAGTTGAACGTTGCAGCACTGAATTCCGCCACTTTCCAGCCATGCCGGAAGGAGTTAGCAGAAACCCGGGTCTGCAGCTCGTTTCCTTCAAACCATGCCAGCTTAACATTAGTTGAACCATCATCGCAGTAAATATTCACCATTATGCTCCGTCAATTACACTCAATTTGATACATATTATAAGAGCAAAATGGAAAAATAAAAGCCTTATTTCTCATAATGAGAAATACAAAATAATCAAAATGATATTACTGAACATTTTGAGTAGCTTAGGTTACTCACTCTGTTCATGGCGCAGGCGATCTGGATTATCCTCACGCTGTTAAATATACTGTATGCATAACCAGTATATTTAGACGTCAGGAGGAAAGATGAAACTGCAGCTTTTCAGCACCGGGAAAGAACTCTCGCCACAGGCCCATCCGTTGTTTGCAGACCTGGCCAGCTGCGGTTTTCCCAGCCCTGCAGCTGACTATGTCGAATCCGATCTGGATCTCCATGATTACTGCATACGGCATCCGAGCGCGACTTACTACCTTCGCGCCAGCGGAGACAGCATGGCCGACGGCAGCCTGTACAATGGCGATCTGCTGGTTGTGGACTGTGCCGAGAAGCCCCGGCATGGCGATATTGTTGTGGCCAGCGTGCAGGGGGAGTTTACTGTCAAACGGCTGCTGCTGACGCCACGACTGACGCTGCAGCCCATGAACGCCGCCTGGTCGCCGATTTATCCCGACCCGGACGATCTGGATATCTTTGGCGTCGTCACGCACATCATCCACCGCCCGAGGGAGATGTACTGATGTTTGCCCTGGCCGATGTGAACAGCTTTTATGCCAGCTGCGAACGCGTTTTCCGCCCGGATTTGAAAGGAAAGCCGATCGTCGTCCTGAGCAACAACGACGGAAATGTGATCGCACGCAGCGCCGAGGCGAAGCCCTGGATAAAAATGGGCACCCCGTGGTTCCAGATAAAGAACGAGCTTTACCCGGAAAAAATATACTGTTTTTCAAGCAATTATGAGCTTTACGCTTCGATGTCGGCGCGCGTGATGAGCTGTCTGGAGGAGCTGGCGCCCAGGGTGGAACAGTATTCGATTGACGAGATGTTCCTCGACCTGACCGGCGTGGAGCACTGCATGGCTCTGGAGGACTTCGGCCGGCAGCTGCGCCAGCACGTATATGACTGTACCCGTCTGACCATCGGAGTGGGGACTGCTCCAACAAAAACCCTTGCAAAATCAGCACAATGGGCCTCAAAGGAGTGGAAACAGTTTCGTGGTGTGCTCGCCCTGACTCAGGGTAATCCTCAGCGAACGCGGAAACTGCTTTCACTGCAGCCGGTCGAAGAGATCTGGGGCGTGGGAAACCGTATTGCACGCAAGCTCAATGTTCTGGGCATTAAGACCGCGCTCGACCTGGCCCTGACGAACCCGGCCTTCATCCGCAAAAATTTCTCCGTCGTTCTCGAGCGAACAGTACGCGAACTGAACGGGGAAAGCTGCATGTCGCTTGAGGAAGCACCACCGACGAAACAGCAGATCGTCTGCAGCCGCAGCTTTGGAGAGAAAATCACGGAGTACGATTCGCTCCGCCAGGCTGTCTGTCAGTACGCAGAGCGGGCCTCAGAAAAGCTGCGTAAAGAGCGCCAGTACTGCCGGCATATTTCCGTATTCATCAAAACGTCTCCGTTCGCCGTTAAAGAGCCTTACTATGGCAACGTGGCCACGGAGAAACTGCTTACCCCCACTCAGGACACCCGGGACATCATTGCGGCCGCCACAACGGCTCTGGAGCGTATCTGGAAGGATGGGCACCGGTATGCCAAAGCCGGTGTGATGCTGAATGACTTCACCGGCTCCGGCGTTTCGCAGCTGCAGCTGTTCGACGAACGTCCTCCACGTCCTCACAGCGCTGAGCTGATGAAGGTTCTCGATGGCATTAATCATTCCGGGCTGGGACAGGTCTGGTTTGCAGGACGAGGTATTGCGCCTGCATGGCAGATGAAACGCGATATGCTCTCCCCTGCGTACACCACCCGCTGGAAAGATATCCCCATAGCGAGGATCGGTTAAATTTCGCCTTTCAGAGAGAGCCAGTAGTGCTCGCCGCAGCCGAACGACAGGGCGAAGCCCGCGAGTGAGCGAGGAAGCACCAGGGAACTGCACGGACAAATTCTGCTTACGCTCGGTGTTTAATGGATACCCCACTCTGTTTATCCACTTATCCACGGGCATATTTTTATAAGATCTTTTTAAAGGGTTGTTAGGTTTACCTTTTTAGAACACCTCTCAGCCCTTTATTCATGCGGGTTTGAGAAGGATCTGTGTGACAATCTGCCCTTTCAGTGTGACAAATCACCCTCAATCTCCATCTTAAAGTGTGACAGATTGCCCTTAACCCTGTGACAAATTGCCCTCATGATTTGTTGTATTCCACAAAGTTATCCCAACCTGTTGACTCTTTTTCAATTAGTGTGACAATCTAAATTCCTGTCACACTTTACACGGACCTGTCATGACGGAAGTTGCGGTTATCAACCATAAAAAACGTAAGAATAGCCCGCGAATTGTCCAGTCAAACGAACTGACTGAGGCGGCATACAGTCTATCTCGCGATCAAAAGCGTATGCTTTATCTCTTTGTGGACCAGATCAGAAAATCTGACGGTACGCTGCAGGAGCATGACGGTATATGTGAAATTCAGGTCGCCAAGTATGCGGAAACCTTCGGGTTGACCTCCGCCGAGGCAAGCAAAGATATCCGTCAGGCTCTCAAGGGATTCGCGGGTAAAGAAGTGGTCTTTTATCGGCCTGAAGAGGATGCCGGGGAAGAAAAAGGTTATGAGTCCTTTCCCTGGTTCATCAAACGTGCCCATAGTCCCTCCAGAGGGCTCTACAGCGTTCATATTAACCCGTACCTCATTCCTTTCTTTATTGGCCTTCAGAACCGTTTCACACAGTTCCGACTAAGTGAAACGAAAGAGATCACCAATCCCTATGCCATGCGCCTGTACGAGTCACTATGCCAGTACCGTAAGCCGGATGGCTCTGGCGTGGTATCCCTGAAAATAGACTGGATCATGGAGCGCTATCAGCTTCCGCAAAGTTATCAGCGTATGCCGGACTTTCGCCGTAGGTTCCTGCAGGCGAGTGTCGATGAGATTAACAGCAGAACGCCAATGCGCCTGTCTTATATAGAGAAAAAGAAAGGACGCCAGACGACTCATATAGTCTTTTCTTTCAGCGACATAATGTCGATTACACCTGAGTGAGTTTTGAGGGTGATTTGTCACAATTAGCAGGGTGGTTTGTCACACTAGAGTTAAAGCTCTCAGGGTGATTTGTCACATAACAGTTTGTCTTCCTTTGCCCTGACTGGTTTTCTGGAACTACATGGTTCCAATTTTGTGCTTTAAATACACTTAATGAGGGCAATTTGTCACATTTAGTTCAGTGCAGCTTGTCACATCTCCCCTCAGCCCTGAGTGTCGTTTGTCACACTTAAGTGCGTCCTTTCCACTTCTGGCTGAGGGTGCATTGTCACTATTTGAATTCAAAACCGCTGCCTGAACTATTTGTGCATTTTCCCTGCACTAAAGATGTGTTTGAGCAGGAAGCTGTTAAATGTCCTGTCTAAAGGTTCTGGCCAACCCGGAGGATCAGTTAAGAGCACACCTTCCTGCTCCATCCAGCTATGTGTTTGCAGTTTACGCTCGACATACTCCTCGGATTCAGAGCCCATTGTTTCGATGATGAAAGTGGTAACTATGTTTTCTTTGCTCGGAACCACATTCAGTATGAAGTCAGGATGAATGACCTCCTCCACCCCATTTTTAGTGCTTTTAGACGTGAAAAGTGGCTTGCTGAGGCTGATAGCATCCGGATGATTTTCCTGACGGCCAGCATAGCTGCTGGCGTTTATTATTACCTTCAGTGTGTCGCGTTCTTTGTTGCTATCCACAGGCACAGGATTATCAAGCGTATACGCAGCATGCGCATAGCCCTCATGGCAGTAAACCTTGCCATCCCTACCTCTGCGGTATTCCAGAATTGCCCAGTATGGGGCCCGACTGCCAGTGTTGTAGGTGCTTTCTCCATTGATACTGACTCGGGCTTCAGGCCTATGGATAAAAGTATTACTCCGAACGCTAAAGGTTACTTCTTCCCGATTGGCATCGGTCGCAATACCAATGATATACACGCATGCCTCCTTATCACTGCTATCAGTCTGCAGTGAGACTTCCAGCTGAGTCAGCATGTCGTTAATCCGTTCGAGGGACAGCCAGGGTGCGCAACTGAACAGCATATTAAGCTGTGTTCCGTTGCCCATTGTATGTTCATCCAGAACTTCTTTTATTCTTTTGACCGAACCGACTAACCCCGGACTTTTGTATTCAGGTACTAGTTCAAGTTGGTTCAGGCCAGCTGCCTGAATGAGAGTCAGCAATTTTCGGCCCAGAGCCGGAATGGGTTTAAGAGTTTTGCGTCGACGCTTACGGAGCACTACCGGCCCTTCCACAGCGGTGATTTTGGTGTCTTTCTTCTTGTCAGGTAACCAGTCATTCCCGCCAACCGGATTTAGTGGGCTGGTTTTTCCTTCTGTGATAGTGTTATCAGCATCCTTACTTTTCTTTAGCCTGAACAAAGGGCACTGTTCATCATGCTGTCTTGTCGTCTTGACGTGGCGTAACCTGGCAACGTTAACCTCGCAGTTAAAAGGACCTTCAATGTTCGGGTCATGTTCGACGCAATCGCATTTTAACCACAACTTACGGCGGTCCATTTCTTCAAGCACAGAATTTGCTATACGTAAATCAGCCTGAGCGGGTTTTCGACCGTTGCTGAACACATGCAGCAATGCCTCTCTCTCTGCCAGATTCAGTTTCCTTTCAAGCCTTCCCCTTGGATTTTTTTTCCACACCAGGTCCATTGCTTTACTCCTTCACTCAAAAGTGCGATTACGATAACAAGATAATATTTTGTTATCGTAATATCTTGTTAAGATCGTAAGATAATAATATTGTATTTTAATGCATTGAATTTAATGTAATTGTTAACATATTAAGTTAATATGATAACAAAATATCAACTCAGGCGCATATTGAAAATTAATGCTTGTTATCCTATTATCTTAATAAGATAACAAACAAGGTGTGCGGAATATGATCATTGTTCTTGGTAGTCAAAAAGGTGGAGTAGGTAAAAGTACGCTCGCAGTTTCCATCGCTGCATATCTTATGGCATTAGGAAAGCGAGTTCTCATTGTAGATGCCGACGATCAAAAATCAGTGCTAACCTGGTATAACAATCGACCAGAGAACTTGCCTCATATGCCTGTGACTGGAGCGTCCGGCAACATCAAAGCCATGCTTAAAGAGCATGAAAAGTCTTATGACTTTGTAATCGCCGATTGTGCTGGCCGTGACAGTGCAGAGATGCGAAGTGGATTAATGGCTGCAGATGTGTTTATTTCCCCTTTACGACCGTCCCAAATGGATTTGGATGTTGTACCTCATACATGCTCTGTTTTTACTGCTGCTAAAGATTTCAACGAGTCTGTACGTGGGTATTTAGTGTTGAATATGACACCAACTAACATGTTCGTTAATGAAGCTAATCAGGCGGCGGATGTTCTCAAAGACTTTCCGGAAATGAATCTGTCTAATGCTCGCGTATGTGACAGAAAAGCTCACAGGGATGCCTGGGCCGAATCAATGACTATTTTTGAAACACAGAACATCAAAGCCCAAGAAGAAATTGAAGCTCTGGTTAAGGAGATCATTCTGTGAGAAATAGAGCACATACGCCGCCAAAGGATGAAGCTTCGTTTATAAACGGAGGTTCAGCTGGCCTTACTGCAAAAAATCTTGACGAACCAAGTAATAAACCTGCGACTAGTAAAGCAAAACCAGTCAGCATCTCTCTTGCTGAAGAGAATCTTAGCTCAATTGATAATGTCATAAGGGAAGAGATGTTATCAGGGAACAGGAGAGTCAATAGATCAGATGTAGTTAGAGCTGCAGTGATGGCGTTAGAAAATTTATCGCGAGAAGAAATATCTCAACTCATTGAAAAATCTAGATTAAAATAATAACTTAATAACTTAATAACTTAATAACTTAATAACTTAATAACCCATTAAGATAGCAAGATAATAAATTACTATCTTGCTATCTTAATCATCTATTTTTTAGCAACGCTACCGCCTCATCGCCCGGCATCTGGAACTGCACCCGGTGCCGTGCCGCGACATCGAGCGCAAACACCTTCGTATACACCTCAGTCGAACTGATGCTCTTATGCCCCATCAAACTCTGCAGCACCTTCAGTGGTATACCGGCATACAGCATGTGCATCGCGTAGGAATGACGGAACGTGTGCGGGGTCACCGGCACGGAGAACGTCACCCCGTCGGCCGCTGCGGCTTCAACTGCTTCGCTGAGCCAGGTGCGAACCGTCCGGTCGGTGATCTCCCAGATGCGTGCCTTCTCGGTTCTGCCGCTTCGCTTATTACGTCGTTCAAGAGGAATTTTCAGCGTGGCCACCATCATCTCCAGTTGACCGACATAGTTCGCATCAGAAAGCGGTACCAGCCGGTGAGTCTGACTGCCGACGGGCGCACGGCCAGCCGTTCTGGCGGCTTTTTCAGCCCTTTGTTTGAGTGTGGCCAGCTGCACGAACGGGTAGGGCGGTGCCAGGGAAAAATCACTCCGGGTCAGGGCCAGTGCTTCGTTAATACGGGCGCCGGTGTTCCACAGGGTAGCAAGAAGCATCTTGCGGTGAAGGTCGGGCACATAGTGGAGCAGGGCACTCACTTCCGGGGCCAGCAGGTATTTCGGCAGTTCGTCCTGAACCAGTGCCATCTGACGCAGGGCCAGCGCCGCCGGATAGTCGATAGAAACTGGTAACTGAGTACCTGTGGCCGAATACCCTCCCAGGGTTACGAGTCCGGTCATCAGGATGATTCTCTGCCCGGGGATATGCGCAGTGCTGCCGCAATGATTTCCCGGTTTTCTTCTGTACGCGAGTTACCAAAATAGTCCACTTCCAGACGCAGGGAATGATCTGCAGCCTCTATCAGATCCGACACTTTCTGCAGGGCGCTCTGCAGCTGCGGCGCTGATATCACTCGTGGCACATCATGCTCATCCACACCGTTGCGGTGTACCAGATCGTTTCGCCAGTCTGCGATGATACCCAGCGGCTCAGTTGGCCAGACGGGCGGTATATGAAGCACAGTCTCGAAATAGCGCTCAATGGTTTTTACGTTATGAAACGTCATCCGGGAAACAAAATTCTGCGCCGCAGGCCGGAACAGAGAAAGAGCCATGTCACGGGCAGCATGTTTTACCGGATTTTTGATTTTATCGGACTTCATATAAAACTCATCCCTGAACCGTGTAAGCGGCAAGTCCTCTTCCAGCAGAGCCCTGGCGCAGTACATCAGGTACGCCTCCATGACCGTCACGGCATGGACGAAAGACATCCTGTACACCAGTTCAGGCTGCTCTGTATCGAGCAGGGTATACAGCCCCTTCAACTCCTGCATGGCGTGTAGGTAACGCTGATGAACATTGTTTAGGGAAGCCACAAACAGCCCGTGTTCATGATCCCACTGAGCCTGATCGGCGAGATACTCCTGTTCCCAGCAATAAAGGTTAGCGGCCTGTTCCCATTCTTCTGAGCCGGGGACAACATCCGGATAATTTTCCGCAAGCCATTTATCAAATCGTTCAGATTCAATATCCATCATCTGGTCTTTCATGCTTCCCATAATGCCAGTACCCTTCTGTATGGTTCTGTAAATGAAAAATCCCGCCGTTCATACTGACGCCGCGCTACCACGGAACGACTCAAAGGCCAGCAGGGCGTCCGTCCTGGAGGGCAGCTCGATACAGTCCCCGCGCTGCGGGTCGATCTCTTCATCTGTGGCCTCGTTATACCGCATACGCAGCCGCCATCCCGTCACGGGAGGTGCGTTCTGTATGGCCAGCACCATCCCTTCCGGCGACAGCAGTTCACGGAGGGTGTAGCAGGCGCCAATCCGGGTCGAATCCCGCAGCCACATCACGGGGTACTCACTGACCAGCTGGCCATACACACATTCCGGCGTATGGAAGTAATTCCCGTCCGCCCTGCATAAATCACACATAATCCCTCCTTTACTGAGAAATCCCGCCTTGCTGAAAGCGTCTTCCTACAGGCGTCGGATTATTTTCCGGGACGCATTAACATCGTGCTTCACCTTAAAAGGGTTGTCTTCAATACCAGGTTCATCACTGACGCAGTCATCGCTTTCACGCCGGCGCCATCCTCCCATAGGTTCAACGAAGATCCCGACGACGTATCCTTCCTGAGTGAGTAAATGTTTTGCCGGTGGGATCTGGGCGACCCCTTTCAGAACCGGATATTCAGTAATTCGCTCATAGATGACATCGTGTCCTTCATCATGGAGTTCCTGAATTAACGCGTCAGCTGTTATGTATTTCGATACCTGCATTCAAAGATCCTCCTGAAGCATTTGAAGAGATACTCATGGAAATAATCACCATGCGCAATCATTCCCTGCTCACACGCCTGAATGTCACGCTTGAGGATTTTCCCCTGCCGTCATCATTTTCAGGCTGATAATAAGCAGCCATATAGCCACGTCGTTAAATTACCGGATGGCCGTTTCGGTGTGATCCGATTTTTTGCGTATTCAACAGTTTCCGGAAGTGTACCACGCACACGAAATAAGCAAAGCGGCAATATCTGCCCCTGCGCGACGGGTCACGGGGAAGGGGGTAAACACAACATATAGAAGAAACAGCAGCTGACAGAGTGGCACATCTTGTGTTTCTGCGCCGCAGCGCGCCCGTGCGCCTGAGGCAGATCCGGAACTAGCTTTTTTCGGATCTGACCGGGAAAAGAGAGAATACAACATAGGTTCAACATATCCATATGCCGGGCATCTGCATAGGTGTGGCATACGCATATACTTACCATCTGCATATGCTATGACTATACATATGCTTTGCATCTGCATATACTGAACATAGTCATACAGGCCGGTCGGCCAGGAGGAAATGATGAGAACTGTATCCATTTTTAAAAACGGCAATAACCGCGCCATTCGTCTGCCCCGCGATCTGGATTTTGAGGGAGTGAGCGAGCTGGAGATCGTCCGGGAAGGGGACAGCATTATTTTGCGTCCCGTCCGGCCGACCTGGGGCTCGTTCGCGCAGTTCGAGAAGGCAGACCCGGACTTTATGGCGGAGCGCGAGGACGTTGTCAGCGACGAAGGACGATTTAACCTGTGAACAAGACCTATATGCTCGACACCTGTATCTGCTCGTTCATCATGCGCGAGCAGCCGGAAGCCGTCCTGAAGCGCCTGGAGCAGGCGGTGCTGCGCGGCCAGCGCATCGTTGTCTCGGCCATCACTTATTCTGAAATGCGCTTCGGGGCCACCGGCCCGAAGGCCTCCCCGCGCCACGTCGAGCTGGTCGACGCGTTCTGCGCCCGCCTCGATGCCATCCTGCCCTGGGATCGCGCTGCGGTGGACGCCACCACGGAGATTAAGGTGGCGCTGCGAATGGCCGGGACGCCGATCGGCCCGAACGACACGGCCATTGCCGGGCACGCCATCGCCGCCGGTGCCGTGCTGGTGACGAATAATACGCGGGAATTTGAGCGGGTACCGGGTCTTGTGCTGGAAGACTGGGTAAGATAACGCTGTAAAACAAAACAGGCGGTCTGGCGCAGCCGGACACTCTTTCAGTCAGCGGTATATAAAGGAATAAAAGATGCCTCTGATCACGCGGCTTATGCTGCAAAACTTTAAAAAGTTTCCGGAACTGGACCTGCGCTTCACTCATGACCGTAACATTCTGGTCGGGGACAATGAGTCCGGGAAAAGCACGATTCTGCTGGCCCTTGACCTTGTGCTGAGTGACAGCCGGCACCGGGTCGAGGCATTGGGTGTGGAATCGCTCCTGTCCCAGTCAGCAGTAAGGCAGTTTCAGGGGCACTGTTGCAAATAGTCGGTGGTGATAAACTTATCATCCCCTTTTGCTGATGGAGCTGCACATGAACCCATTCAAAGGCCGGCATTTTCAGCGTGACATCATTCTGTGGGCCGTACGC